>CP070705.1:0-38683 GCA_020349965.1 Caldifarciminota bacterium
GCCCTTGGATGGTATTATTGGATGAAATAATATGTATGCCATGGGAAGCTCCGGCATTGATACCGTCCAGTACGACGAGCAGATTGGCCGTAGACGGAGGGTTTGCTCCGGCCCAGGTTCCCGGCACTGAAAACCCATCGATCAGGACACCTGCTTGGTCAGTGAGGATCGGTAGTTGAGAATCGGGCATGATGACATAAGGCGGTGCCGCCGGGATATTGAACACAATCGTATCAGGTCCCGGACTGAAATTGGCACCGTTCATGCACCATCTGAGACTCCCCGGATTGTTATCATCTGGCGCTGTCCGCGTGACCGTGAAAATCGCACCTTCGACACGCACTGGAATCGTCAGCAGTATTATAATAAGAAAAAACAAGACACATGAATATCTTTCTTTTCCTTGGATCGACCTACGAAAATTGATCATACCACCTCCCTTTGATGTTTAATCGAGTATAGAAGAATATCATATGATGTCAAGTATTAATTTCTTCGAGACGCAAACAGGTTAATGACGGTTTGAATTCAATACTTATGCTTACTACACTAATAAGAACTATGCCCGCCCGTATGTAGTAGTCGTTCGCGCAAGCCACTCAGCTACAGACGTCTTTAGATGACCAGGTAATAGCCGCCACTGCCAGTTATCTCTTTGGCTGGCCGGACGGTTCATTCGTGCGCTGCTGCCAAGACCGAGAATATCCTGCAACGGGATGATCGTAGTATCGGCCACCGACGACATCGCCAGGCGGACAAACTCCTCATGCACAACCTGGGCGCTGACCCTTCTGCCCAGATAAACAAAGAATCTTTGCTTTTCAGCCTTCGACGCTTCGTTCGTGAACCAACCCCGCACCGTGTTGTTATCATGGGTACCTGTATATACTACACAATTGCGGACGTGATTATGCACCAGGTATGGATTTGTTGAGCCACCATCACCAAAGGCGAAGAGCATCACCTTCATTCCCGGAATATCATAACGCCCCATGACTTCACGCACATCGGGTGTGATCGTGCCAAGGTCCTCGGCAATGATCGGGAACCCCCGTAACCTCTTTCGAAGGATAGACAGGAATCCATCGACCGGAACCTTCACCCACTTGCCGCTCTTTGCCGTCTTCGCCGTTGACCGGACTTGCCAGAAGGCGACAAACCCTCTGAAGTGATCGAGCCTTGCACAGTTAAATATCTTCAGGCTGTGCTCTATGCGCCGGATCCACCATTCATAGCCTCTTCTCTTAAGTGCATGCCAATCATATACAGGATTCCCCCATAACTGCCCGGTCTCACTGAAGTAGTCAGGCGGTACCCCTGATACGAAGAGTGGTTTAGAATCCTTGCTCAGTTTGAAGATTTCACGATGGGACCACACATCAACACTGTTAAAATCGACGTAGATCGGGACATCACCAATGATACTTATGCCTGCGTCAATGCAATAAGATTTGAGTGCTACCCATTGTTTCCAGAATACATACTGAAGGAATTTCTCCTTCTCCATTGTTCGTTTGAGCGTTTCCCTCGAAAATTCAAGCGCTTTCGCATCACGGTCTTTTATCTTGGCCGGCCATTGTATCCATGATCTGCGCTCCTGGCCATCTCTCAGGGCACTGAAGAGTGTGTAATCATCCAACCACATGCTATTATCATCACAAAACCGTACGTAGTCGTCGGACCTCCCTCTCTTACTCCTGAACCGCTCGTATGCCTTTTCGAATATTCGATCCTTGAACCGAATCACCGCAGCAAAATTCACCTTGCGTTGAGAGAACCGCGGTACAGCATTAAGGTCGGCATTCTTCAGTCGGCCGTTGCGCACCATCAGTTCAGGGCTGATCAAGTACTTATTGAAGGCGAAAGCCGACATACAATTGTAGGGTGATTGCTCGTGCGGGTAATCGACAGGTGTAAGGGGCAGAACCTGCCAGTAACGCTGCTTTGACCTGATCAAGAAATCCGCGAACCTGTACGCTCCGGGCCCAAGATCCCCGATCCCGAATCTGGAAGGCAGTGATGTCACGTGAAGCAATATACCGCTGCCCCTCTTTCCGATAGCCCCGGGTTCGCACCCCTTATTATTTTTCATCGTTCTGCTTTTTTAAGTACAGGACCGATAGAGGAGGAAGAGTGACCGTTATCGAATATCGGAGACCGTGTCTCGATTCCTCCCTCGCCTCAACCCCGCCGAGATTGCCAAGGCCGCTTCCGCCATACTCCTTTGCGTCGCTATTGAGTAATTCCCGCCAATATCCGCGTGATGGTACGCCGATCCGGTAGTTATGCCTCGGAACCGGCGTGAAGTTTCCGGCGACGAGAAGGTTATCTACCGGGTTATGCGCCTTACGAAGAAAGGTGATCACACTCTCTTCCCAATTCCCCACATCTATCCACTCGAACCCGACGTCTTCAAAATCAACGGCATGCAGGGCAGATTCTTCTCTGTATACTTTGTGCAGGTCCCTGATCAAATCTTGAATTCCTTTATGTGAGGCGTGTTCGAGCAGGTCCCAATCGAGGCTGCGATCGTGCCCCCATTCACGCCAGTGGCCAAACTCACTCCCCATAAAGAGAAGTTTCTTGCCCGGATGTGCGTACATATATGCCAATAGCAACCGCATATTAGCGAACTTTTGCCAATCGTCACCAGGCATCTTAGTGATCAACGAACCTTTGCCATGAGTTACCTCATCATGGGAAAGCGCCAGGACGAAATTCTCATAGAACGCATACCATATGCTGAAAGTCAACTGTTCGTGGTGATATTTTCTATGGATCGGGTTCCTCGAAAGATAATCGAGTGTATCATGCATCCACCCCATATTCCACTTCATACCGAACCCGAGGCCGCCAATATAGATCGGACGTGAAACCATTGGCCACGCAGTGGACTCTTCGGCGATCGTCTGGACATCCGGATATTCCTTATATACGGTTTCATTCAACCTTCGCACGAATTCAATGGCCCCAAGATTCTCACGCCCTCCATACCGGTTCGGAATCCATTCCCCATCCTTTCGTGAGTAATCGAGGTACAACATCGAAGCAACTGCATCGACGCGCAGACCGTCGATGTGGTATTTGTCGAGCCAAAAAAGCGCACTGCTAATCAGAAAATTCCGAACTTCATTCCGACCGTAGTTGAATATATAACTGTTCCAGTCGGGGTGCAATCCCTTTCTCGGATCAGCGTGTTCATACAAATGCGTGCCATCGTAGTAGGCCAAACCGTAGTCATCGGAAGGAAAGTGGGACGGAACCCAATCTAGTATCACGCCAATGTTGTTCGAATGAAGGTGTTCAACGAAAAACATGAAGTCCTGCGGCGTACCGTATCGGCTCGTCGGAGCGAAATATCCTAGCACCTGATATCCCCAGGATCCGTAGAATGGATGTTCCATCACCGGGAGGAGTTCGACGTGAGTGAAACCTGTTTTCTTTATGTATTTTACCAGTTTCCGGGCGATATCGCGGTAATTTAGAAACGCTTCACCGTCGCGCATCCATGAACCGAGGTGCATTTCATAAATCGAACAGGGTTTGTCAAGTGCATTATATTCTTTTCTGTTCTTCATCCACACATCGTCCTTCCAATCATGCTTGAGATCCCAAACAACACTCGCGGTTCTTGGAGGCTGTTCCCAAAAGAAAGCAAAGGGATCCCCCTTGTCTCTCTTGTAATCGCAATACTTTGAAACGATATGGTATTTGTACAGAGCACCTTGACCCACACCGGGCAAAAATCCTTCCCATATGCCTGAACCATCCCACCGGACACCCAGAGGATGTGCCTTGGGATCCCAGCTGTTGAAATCTCCCACGACCGACACAGACCCCGCGCTCGGCGCCCAGACCGCAAAATACGTTCCCTCCTTCTGTCCGCTCTCTGTAATGTGTGCGCCCAGTTTGTCATATATCCTGAAATGGTTTCCTTCCTTGAACAAGTAAATATCATGATCCGTGATAGGACTCTTCTTGCCAATAGCCGTCATATGCTTCCCATTACCTTGTGTCTCTGCTCAGGTGTGAACCGCTCAATGGCATATCTGAGTGCCCTTCTGGGCATTTCACGCGCATGCCCTTCCACGTAGCGTAGTACCTGTGACGGAAAGCGTATACTCGCGTCCTTCAACATCCAACCGTAGCCATTCTGCACCAGGTAATCCTCATCTTTCACCAGCGCATCGGCTATATTGAAAGCAAAATCCAAATGCTCGCCCATTCGCAGTGAGTATATCATAATAACCGCAGCACCCCGCCTCAGCCACCTATTCTTAGAATCCGTCCACGCAAGAACGTCCGGCAGGAATTGTGGAAATCTATACAAGAACACTCCAAATGCATGACGGCAAAAATCGTCACACGAACCCCAATTTCCGACATACCTCTTAAGCCAAAGTTCAAATAATCGAAAATCCCGAGGAGTATACTGTCTTTGCACACGATAAGCCCACGCAAACGCAATTGTCTTTTCTTCACTGTACTTGGACCGCAACAGCTCTTCGCAAATGCCAAATAGCGCTTTCTTATTCTCTTTTCTTATCTTCTTGAAGGAATCGGCAGCGATTTTGCGTACTTTATTAGCCCTGACGCCGTACAATAAAATACCTTCCTTGAAATATGCCTCCGCACCTCTGCGATATTTTTCGTCAACGTGCTTTTTTAACTCGCGCACAACTGCATCCCTGGTTCCCTTCCTGTCGAGGTGACCCCAAGACTCGTTATCTCTGCTCTTCACCGACTACATTATACGGATAAAATAGGCCAACTCAATGGGCTTCTCAGATATCAGGCTTCTTCAATGCTTCAATGATTGACACTTCTCCACCTTCCGCATAGTCAGACAAATCATATACTCCATATTCGTGAACTATCTGAAAACCAACCTCGTGTAGCATAATCATGATTCTCTTCTATCCTATGAAACCAACAAGACCCATCTCTTCGCCATGCTTGCACATCTTTCCAAGGTCGTGAAGTTCATGCAAAACCATCACTCGGTATTGGTCTTTGCCGTATGACTGATTGCTAACATACCTACGAATTAATTTCTTCGTCGATCGCCACTGACCTGCTATGGGTCGAACGCCACTGATGCAACAACGCAAGCCATTTTCGCGCCTGTTCACCGCCATATATGAAATGACCGTCAGGTAACAGTTCCCTCAACGCCTCACTACGGTGTTTTTTTGCCCAATTGATTATTGAGGGCCATACTCTTGCATACGCGTCGACACTTGCCTGCGTCATTGCGGCACGCATCTCACTGATCAAGCCATCGCGAAAAACCATAACGCATGGGTCGTACTGTACCTCGCCCATGCCAGCGAGCTTCCACCAATCGTTCGTCTCCAGCAACTTAAAGGTTACGGTATCACCGCTGACCCTGATGTTAGAAACCGTCATGTGCATATTGGTCGCCTTGTCCCATTCAGCCAGCTCACGTACTGCTCGCTTCCCATACTTTACCCACACGCCCACGATCTCAAAAGTGATATCATCAGCATATAACGACATCAACTTCTCATTATCATGGGCATTGTAGGTTGCGGCGTATTCAAGCACGCGCTCAGATAGATCACTCGAGCACGACATTAAGAAAATGCACACAACTAATGTCAATAAAGGAAATACAGATGCTTCGGTTATTAGCAACATCTCACACCTTTACCGGAAATATCCCTTCGTTAACCTTTCAGCTCTGATGTACAGAACGGACAGCGCAAGGCCTTGATTGATATTGAGGACTGACAGAACGGGCAGGTCTTCGTCGTCGGCTCAGCAGCCGGTTCCTCCATCTTTCTCTTCATTTTATTGATACCACGGATGACAAGGAAGACGGCAAATGCAACGATAATGAAGCTGATGATGGTGTTAATGAAAGTGCCGTAGTTAATCGATACTGCGCCCGCTGCTTGTGCTTCAGCCAGCGAGGCATAGGGACCAGCAACAGGCCCCTCCTTGAGTACCACGAACAGGTTGGAGAAATCAACATTGCCCAATAGCAAACCGATCGGCGGCATGATCATGTCTGACACAAGCGATTTTACGATCGTTCCGAATGCCGCACCAATGATAATCCCCACTGCCATGTCGACTACGTTGCCCCGCATGGCGAATTCCTTGAATTCCTTGAACATATAACACCCCCTTAGTTACCCAATGCCAGTAGTTCATGTATTCCGTCTATCTGAAGATCGGCATATTGACCAGCCCTCTCAATGCGTTCGGGCCAGAAATTCTTGATGACATGAACCGTCATCACCGTCGTCATCCCAATCTCTTTTGCACCACGCAATTCATCGCTGCCACCATCGCCCACATACAGACAATCATCAGGGCGCACGTTCAACGCCTTCACGCACGCCTCATATATTTCCCGTTCAGGCTTGAAATACCCAACCCGACACGAGAAGATCACGGTATCGAAAAACGGTTTCAGCGGCGAAAGTTCCCAACCGTCTATCTCGGTCACATCGGCATTGCTGATGAGCCCGAGCCTCTTTCCTGATTTTTTCAACGTGCGCAGCGTATTCAATGTCGGTTCGTCGATATTCGTCAGTGCATAGCGAAAACGTTTAATGCGGTTTTTCACCGCAATCTCGATCGTCTGGCTAAGTATCGCAGGATCGATAGCGTGAGCCATCTTTTCCATGATCTTGAAAGGATCGATCATTTCTCCGCGCAGTCGCTCTTCGGAATGATGCAGAAGTTGCTCGTTCCAATCTTGCCGCGAGACGCCGAGCATCTCACTTGTACCCCTACCGGGCAGGCGCATGATATCGGCCGATGTCAAGGTATGGAACAGATCGAATATGACGGCCTGAAACTCGTTGAGATCGATTTTCATAATAACCATGACGAAAATTTCAGATCAAACATACCTCACTCACTACCAAGCAGGAAGATGACCGACACCTGAAATAGCGTCTCTAAGTGTCATCCCCTTGCATAATCTGCGGACAAATCTGCTTCATGCCCGAACCGTCTTCTTACAAATGACCATTCGTACGGAGTTGAATGGAACATAGTAGCCACTGTCAAGCAATTGCTTTTCCATTTCACCTTTCATCCCGGTGTACACCTCATCATAAATCCGTACCCTTTCCTCTTCATCAATGGTACGTTTCTGTTTCACATAGCCTCGAGCGTACAGTGTGATGGCTTTTTCGGCGGTAACGCGATCCCAGCGTACGTCAAGGTCACGTTCACAACGCTTCATAACTCGTAGAGACATCCCTTGCAGGAACGTATCAAACTCCTCGAAGGGGAATTCATCGAGGAGCACCAACACACCGTCCCGACGCAGGACGCGCGTCGCTTCCCTGAGGGCTTCATAGATACCGCTGTCACCGAACCCGATCCTTATATCCTGCAGACCAAGAAAACAACTCACCGAAGAGAATACACCTCCGGCAAAAGGTATATCCCTTGCATCCGCTTGCACCAAGGATGCCATGACTCCAGCCTCGACTAGCAACGATCTTATCATACCGTGCGGACCAGTAAAGTCTATATTCAAGCCTAACAATTCTTTGTCCGGAAAGCGCCAGCCGAGCTGCGCCAGAAACGTTCCATATCCGCAGCAGAAATCAAGATGCGGACCTGCTGGTGATATGGACATATTTGCCGTCGCCCATCTCTGTGTACCTCCCCAGCCAATGTCCAGGCCGTCTATGATCTTCGTCGTCGGGTCACAATCTTCCGTGAACCAATCCCGCAATTTCCTCTCTCTTTCAATGATGACCGACTCTTCCATCATGTTATTCGATGCACATCTCTTATGTGGACCGCCGTTCGCGCGTTGGAGATCCATTGAGGTCTAAGGAGACCAGTCTGCCGGCATCCGTAACCGCTCATCCGATTCATACGTTGATCTGATCTCTGTGAATGCCTGATCTCCATTCGTTATCAATTCTGCCATCTTGTCGAGAAGTTCATAATCCTCCGGGGTGACCTCTACATCTGGTCCTGTCATGAGTGCGTTGCAGTCCCACGGCAAGACTTCCAGATTGTTCAATGCCATGAAGTCGCGTACCAGATCACCCTGCACAAACCACAGACCTTTCATATCGAATATCCCGAAAAGATCCGGGTCGATCTCCCCACTGCGACAAAGCTGCCAGGCTTGCCCTCCGCTCAAGAACTTCCGTGGCGGCAAGTCGCTCGGGTCGAAATCGATCTTGAGAGTTACGACCTGGAGGCTGTCGAGCTGGGCGTCGACCTGTACCCAGCGCCGCTCCCGGTCGCTCCAGTACTCGCAAATCCAGTGATCCATGTACTTACCAGGAACGAAATACGTACCGAACCCGCAACGCGCCCGTGCAGGAATGCCTTTATATTTCAATAAAGCACAGAGCAAGACCGAGTGGTCCCGGCAATTTCCAACGACGCGCATTTCCGGCTCACGTGCCGCCTTTATCGGCCGGCCATCCAATTCAACGATCCGAGACAAAATCCTTTCAACTTTGCGTAGATTCACTTCCTTTTTTCTATCTTCTGATAGCTTTACCCCATACGCCTCTGACCAAAAAACATGGAGCATTACTCCTTGCACTACCTTGCATAGACCGGCGATATCATCTGGCAGTTCTGCCAGCAGATACGAATACTCACCAAGGGCCGTAATTATGCCAGACTGCCTGTAGTAATCAAGCATATTGGAAAGACCCTTCTCTGTTTCTGTCTTCGATGTCATGGTCTGAGCGACGGCGCTCGTACCAAAAATGAAAACCAGTACGAACGACAAGGTACGCAGAAGATCGATATACTGTATACGCATGCGCATCTCACCCTCCCTTCATTCCATTCCATCTGTCGAACCTCGATGCGCGGACCGCAACTTCTCCCACGCGCTGAAATCCTCGGGTGGGTCGACAAAATCCGCTTCAGGTCTGCGGTCCAATTGCGCTGCATCGCTCGAGCAACCTGTCACGCAAAGACCGCAGCCAATGCATTTGTCGCGCCGGACAGCGACCGCACCATCCACTTCAGCGATCGCCTTTACCTGACAGCGTTCGATACAAATACCACAAGTATTACACACTTCTGGATCGATCACGGCATAATAGTTCGCGCGTGCCACTGAATTTTCGAAGCCCCAGTCTGTAATCCCCCTCAATATTCCACAACAGCAGCCGCAGCAATTGCAGACGTAAAAGATCCCCTCGATGACGTTACTCACGCAGTGAACCAGACCGATCTCCTCTGCCCGGTCCAGCAGTGCAAGCGCTTCGTCCTTCGAAATATCGTGGGGGCTGGGCTTACGCTGTGCCGGCGAGAAATTAAGACAGAACCTCACAGGAAAATCGCATCTCCTGTGGCCCAGCATATCCTGCTGCACACGGCAGATGCAATCCTCGACCCGAAATGATTTTGAATTCTCCAACATCGATTTGATATCGTCATATGGAAGGATCCATTCCGGCCGGACCGCGTGGCCGCCCGGCACAACACGATGTAATGCCGGAAAGGGCTTCATGATCCCCTCGGCGCCGCCCGCTGCCAGGTATTCTTCGATGAGATGTGCGTACTCATGGTCCATCTTCTCGATTTGAGATTCGTATATGCCTACGATGAAAGGTGCAAGACGGAACCTCAGTTGCCCATCCTTACGGGACATCTTCAAAAGGCCGCGTTTTGCCATGTCGACGAGCCGCATTTTCATCTCCTCTTCAACCACACCAGAACGCCGGGCGATCTCGCTAATCGGCTCAGGTGCAGCAGAAAGATCGCTTGCCAATGCTGCTTCTTCTTCGGTGAATATCTTCTTCAGTATCCGTATCTCGACATTTGTTGCGGTTCTCGGAAATCCGTTGGGTAAACGATTCAGCGCATCGGCAAGTTTCTCAAATACTGTATCGGTCATATGCCTCTCCTCCAATGCCCGTCAATCACCTGCAATTATATAGAATCATCGACTGGGGTCAACGTTTCAATATGATACACACCAGAGAAGCGCATTTCGGAATCTTGTCTTAGGGAGTGCGAGACGCATTGCAAGCACTCTCACCGGCCAGGTAGCCGGTAGAAAAAGCAGCCTGTAAGTTGTAGCCGCCGGTATCGCCTGCAATATCGATCACTTCACCACAGAAGAACAAACCTCTGACTATCCGTGACTCCATCGTATACGGATCGATCTCATCAAGCGCAATTCCACCCTGGGTGACGATCGCTTCGTCGATGGGGCGGGGTCCTTTCACGGTCATCCTGAAATCGGTGAGCAACTGGACCAGTCGTTGGCGCTCCTCACGAGTGACCTCGCTGGCGCGTTTGCCGGGAGGAATACGGGAATGTGTTATAAAAACATCGATCGCCGCGGCGGGTAAGAGGTGTTTGAGAACATTACGGCAACTCATCTTTCCATGCTCATCGAACTCACGCAGCAACCTTTTTTCAACAGTCTCTTTCGACAAAGCCGGCTTGAAGTTTACTGACACCATCACTTTGCCTGTTCTTACCCTTTTCACGATTTCATGACTCATCGTCAGTACGATCGGTCCGGATATTCCATAATGCGTGAAAAGCATCTCACCGAAGAGGCGAGCAAAGATTTTCCCATCGGCGATGGCACTCAGCTCAACGTTCTTCAGACCCAAGCCTTGCAATGTTCCCACAAAATCATCTTCGATTTCGATCGGGACGAGACCGGCCTCGGGTTTTCGAACTCGGTGACCCAGGTCCTGGGCAAAACGGTATCCGTCACCGGTCGAACCGGTCAGTGGATATGAAAGACCTCCTGTTGCCACTATTGCTGCTTTGCATGGTATGTCTTCACCCTCACCCTGAATGCCGGTAACACGACCGTTCGCCGCAAGTATGCTATCGACTCTGAAATGAGGTCTGACATCGACACCAGCATCACCGAGAAATCTCTCCATGCACTGGATTATGTCATCTGCATTGCTCGATTCCGGGAAAACGCGTCTACCCCTCTCAACGACCATCTTCACACCCCTCGTCTCAAAGAAACTTATCAAATCCTGGCTGAAGAACCGCGCAAAGCAGTTGTTCAGGAATTTACCATACTCTCCGTAGTGTTCGAGGAATGAATCCACCTCCTCCATGTTGGTGATGTTACAGCGCCCCTTTCCCGTGATCGACAACTTGGAACCGAGGCGTGGCATTCTTTCGAGCAGCAATGTTCTGCAGCCCATTTCTGCGGCCCTTCCAGCCGCCATCATGCCAGACGGACCACCACCGATGACAACGATAAGAGGATTCTTCATATGAGCACCCGTGATAGCACGGCAGTCAGTTCATCCATGGGTAGCCCGACAATATTCGAGTAACTTCCAGCGTATTTCGCAATCAGTTTCCTGCCTTCTCCCTGGATCGCATAGGCACCAGCTTTGTCAAACGGTTCTCCTGTCGCCACGTATTCCCTGATCATTTCCAGGTCAAGTTCTTTCATCCAGACTACACTCTTAACACTGAAAGTGACGACATTGCACGACTTTTGGCCTAGTAGGGCAACACCGGTCATTACTTCGTGACGACGGCCAGCCAATGTCTTAAGGATGCACATTGCATCATCTTCATCGCGCGGCTGTCCGATGATCTCGTCCTCAAAAAGGACCACGGTATCGGCGCCGACGACGACCGCTATATCGCTTCGGTTACCGTCATACCTATCCCAAGCTGCGAGTGCCTTTTTCTGTGCGATCCTGAGACAATAAGCCTCTGCCGTCTCTCCCTGAGCGATCGTTTCATCGACATCACTCTCAACGACAATGATTCGGTCCGCGGGCACGATCGTCGACAACAATGCCAGTCTTCTCGGTGACTTTGAGGCCAAAATCAATTTCTTTGCGCTACCGTTATCCGCACCGGACACCGAATACTCCTTTCCCTTTCATCATTATGGATTTGATTTTAACCGCCAACCCTACGGAGTCAAGTCGATCATCTCCTAACACAATCGACTGTTGACATTTCTTTGAAAAGGAATAGAATGCAAAGAAGGAGGCTCTACTTGGTCAAATTCCTACTTTGGCTCATTCTTTTTGCACTATGTTGGCCATTGGCAATTCTTGCTTTGCTGCTTTACCCGCTGATCTGGCTTATCCTGCTTCCTTTCCGGATTCTCGGTATTGCAGTGAACGGAGTGCTGGCCATTTTTAAAGCCGTGATCATGATGCCTGCGCGGATCCTGGGCGGCTGAACACGTAGATAACAAGACACCTGCGTAACACCCTCTACTCGGGCTTTTTCAGGAGACGGGCAGCTATTGCCTTCGATGCCTCGATCTCCTCCGTTATCGTATTGTGCGAGATCCGAATCTCCCAATAGGCAAAACCGACTCCAGCAAATACAAAAAACATACCGACCATGAAAGCGATGAGTGTCATCGTCACCAAATGTAATCGGGAAACGTGTGAGAAACCTATGAACGCCGAAGTGATAACGAAGAACAAAATAGCCAAAAGCGTTGCACCGCTCGACCTTTTCAGGAGCTGTGCACGCGACACGAGCATCTCTATCTGATGCTCGACGCTGTGGAGTCGCTCCATATCGATATCGGCGAGCTTTATCTTCTTGGCAAGACCGGTCTTCTCTTGGTTCAAGAGACGGATCCTATCTATCACCCTGCCAAGTTTTGGCGTCAATGCGAGGAGCAACAGACCTGAACATGAAATCATCACTGCTGGCGACAACATCGCCTGAATGACAGGGAATACCCTCGATTCAATATCCATGAAACCCCCGAAAACTAAACACAACTGGATCGCCTACCATGGTGAGGAGCAAACAGATGTCATCTTGCCAACTGCGCGCCCACCTGATCTGCCCATGCGCGAACCTTGTCCTGATCGCACGTGTCTGCCTGGACTTTGCCGAACATCTTCATTCGACCACCAAACGCCGCAGTCGCTACAGGCTTCACATTCGGGTATTTGGATAGAACTTCGTTCAGGTATTTACCGACTGCTTCATCATGACTCTTTGGGTCACCTGCCGAACATGCCGATACAAAAATGACTACCTTCTTTCCCTCAAAATCACTTCGAAGAAGTTTCTTCGCCCTTCCGTACCATCTACCCATACGAATGCCGCTTCCGATGAATACAGTCTGGTATGAAGAAAGGTCAGGCTTCGGATTCTCTTTCAGATTCACAACGTCAACATTAAATCCGTGCTTCTCACGCAGGACGCTAGCGATGATATTCGATGATTCACCTGTGACGCCGCTTTTCGTTTCATACGCTATTATTGCCTTCATGCTAATTATTTCTCCTTGTCCATGAGTTCCCGTAACTTCCTCTCTTCCCAATCTTTGCCAAGTATCTTCTGCATCCCGAATACACTCAACCAGTGAATGCTCAATCCGATGCCCCAACCAATGAGCGGCCAGTAAAACCAGAGATCCTCCGGCGAGGTCAATATGTCCAGAAGAAACAGACCTGTATTCACTGCCAGGTATACTGATAGATGGGAATAGAATGATTTCAATTCCTCCACGCGCTTCTTCGCACTATCGTATCTTTCTTGTTTATTCTTTTGTCCCTTCATCTTTGCCTCCTTGCATATTCATTTACGATCATGTTTCACTGGCTTGAATTCGTCAAACCAATTGAATCCGAAATCTTTCATTATCTGGATGAACTCTCTATTACCTCCAGGCATAATATCGGCCGCATAGTGAAGTCCGAAATAGCGTTGAGCAACGTCGATATATCCTTTCTTCTCGATATCGGCAAGACATTCTTCGGCGAAGGTCTTTCCGTGCACTTCCTCGCAGACTTCCCGAATCCGCTCGAGCCTCTCGTCGGTCTTTTCTATCTTTGCATGGTGGTATTTATCATCGTACGCATCTTTCAGATCACGGTCACTGATCTCGTGGTATTTCTCCGCGTGTACGACGATCTCGCGTTTCAGTTTTCTGCGCACCATCAATTCGGATTTCGGGTAACCCAAACAAAGCAAGACAACCGGCAACACTCCTTTGGGCAAACCGAACATATCATGAACGTCGCGCATTAGGTCCATCACCGTACCTATATACACTGACCCTATGCCGAACGAATCCGCTGCCGTGCATATATTCTGTGCACAGATCAATGTATCCTGGAACGATATCCAGAAATGGCGGAAACTACTTGTCGCACTGAAGGGTGCGGTCTCCAGACGCGCCCACCTCTCCAGACGGTGCCAATCGATGCAGAACAGCAAGTTTATCTGCGCTTTGGATATGAATTCCTGACCGCACATCTCGGCGAGCCTGCAACTCGCCTCTCTCGATTGGATCTTGATGATCGAATACGGCTGCAGGTTACCACCGGTCGCGGCATGGATGCCCGCGTCCAGGATGTGGTTCATGATCTCCCCGGGGATTTCCTTATCCGAGAAGTTACGGCAGCTCGCCCTTTCCATTAGTAGTTTCATCGTTTCGTTCGGATATGCTCCGGATCTTGTTTCTTTGTATCCGTGATGCGACGGCATCTTTTCCTTTTTCATAGTACTCCCTCCCGATCCCTTATGATCGCTGTGCTACGCTTTCCGAAATACCACATTCAGCCTGCTGTCCGGCTTTGCCGCATCGAGTGTTGCCAGACTGTCATAAGCTTCGACGAATTTCAAACCGGTCTTCTCGGCCATCTCTACTATTTCAGCCAGCGAATATATCCTCAAGTGCATATTACATTCGTCAATGAACCTCAGATCTCTTCCCACCTTTTCGTAGAATATCCATTTCACTCTATTGACCGAATGGGAATGGTCGAATACATTGCCCGAATGGAGAACGACGTATCGATCGGTCTCATCGAAAAGATTCGTGCAAAAATGCTGCAGCAAGTATTCTTGCGACATCGTGTTGAGAACGAAAAACAACGCCCCCTTTCTCATAAGGCCGGCGATTGTCTTGAATAACCTTTCGTCCGTCTTCTTGTCGTAGTAACCGATCGATGTCCAGACACTCAGAACGGCATCGAAGGTGCCGGCAACCAGGCGGTCGAGTCTTCTTGAGTCACCGCAGATGAAATCAGCCCTCAGGCGATTCCTGCTTGCCCTTCTTCTTGCATCATCAATATAGACGGAACCGATGTCAATGCCGGTAACGCTGAAACCTTTCCTGGCCAGAGGAATGCATATCCGGCCATTACCGCAGGCAATATCGAGCAGTCGTCCCTTCTTGATGCCGTGCTTCCTCAGGATTTTGACGATCGCACTCACAGTCATCTTGTTACGCCGCCAGCCTCGATCGAGGAAATGCAACCACAACTCCGCTTGCCTTACGAAGAACTTTTCTGTCCAATGTTTCATTCAACCTCCCTCATGAGCAACACAGCATACCCTACCGTTTGACCTTACGGATCGAAAACTTCAAACCCGACCACTTATCATCGATGGCGCATACTTTGTAGTCAACGAGGCCATGACTCAAGCCGGCTGCCCGCACAGAACGCTGCGTAAGATCAGATGAAATATGCGAACCCCTTTTCGGCCAGACGATCCACAATCCAGGATCACCTACCTTTCTCGATATATCATCGATTCGATTCTGCAAAACTCTCTTCGATGTCACAAACCAGATGATCAGGTTCATTCGTTTACCGAATCGCCTTCGAATTGCTACACCCTCTGCCATCGAAATTAGCAATTTCTCAAAATCATGTGGTGCGCCAATAAGAGTAACCGCTGTTCGTGGCTTTATACCTAATTTCCTCACCAGTGGCGTATCACTATACCCGGCGAGCAGAGAACCAGGAGCCATTGGTGCCACGGGCGGATTTGATATGGCGCGCTTCAGATCACGCTTGAGCGTGCGCCAATCGGTATACATCGCATCGGGTAAGTGTTTCTTGACATCGGCAACCTTGCCCGGCGCGCCGCCTACAAATACTATAGGCACACCCCGAGTCGATTTGTAATGGCGGAAATAAATACCTACATCACGACCTCTGGATGGTGCATGCGTCAAATCGATAATGACGGCAAAAGGAGGCTTCTCCTTCATACTACGCAGGGCAGATGGACTGACATCTGCGTGCACGATACGGTATCCTGCCTTGCTTAGCTCACGGACCGTTTCGTCGACTTCATGCGGGTCCTTGTGGAAAAGCAGCACTCTTTTCATGTGTACTCACACAGCATTACTTCTAAAAATCTTGCACTCACACTACCGAGAACCGTTCCACCTGCATTGCGCCGGGTTTAAGATACTCAATATCACGAGGGTGTATACGAAGCAGAGCATATCCTGGATCATTTGTGTCTTTCCAGAATTCCTTGAAAAATGGCGTATTCTCCGCGATCAATGTCCGCGTCTTGACATCGGTGATGACTTCAGCAGTGCCCGTTCCCCTGATGTACCCGCTCGTCTCTTCCGCCTTCAATAACAGGCAAAACTCGATCTTGTTGTTGGCCATGATCTGTTTGATCTTGTTGTTGTCTGAACCGGTCGTGATCCACATCTTTTTATCATAGTGGATCAGTGTAACCGGTCTCACCCTCGGCACATCACCATCCACCGTTGCCAAGTAAATGACCTGCATATCCTTGAAACATGACCATACTTCCTTCTTGATATCTTCGATGCCACCCATAACACTCCTCCCTTTCCATTTATCAAACCTTTCGTTCACCAACTACTATATTGCGTATTGCGCCTTTCGGTACTGTTTTCGGCGGGACCTCGAGATACCGGCTAGAATAAGAGGCCGAGTATTCAAGACCGGCCTTCGCAAACATCGTACGCATCTCGGGTATCGTGTAACAGCGAATCCGTTCATTTGCGTGATACCCGGGCTCTTTCTTGGGGACGATCATTGTACCATCTCTTCGTATGATTGCACTCGTGCCGCAATGGACGCATGCCTCGTTATCAAACCAAGTTTCTCCGAGTTCCCACCCGTATTCCAGATCCCTCCAGGTTCTCGTATGATCGACATGTTCATTCGCCGAAATGAACATGATAAAAACCTTACCGCCAACTTTAAGCGCTTTTCGGATCGATACTAATAGTCTCTGGTCATCAATATCACCAAAGAACCCAAAAGACCCGCTCAAGATGACACAGGTATCAAATTCTTCCTTGTAGTTAATATCTCGCATATCACCAACGATGAAATTACCTTTCAGATTTTCCTTTAAGAATTGCGCTTGTGCAAACTCGATAAGCGAAGGTGCAATGTCAATGCCGACTATTTCATAGCCCTTCCGGGCAAAAACCTTTGCCTGGTCACCCCCGCCGCATGCAAGATCCAGAATGTGTGCCGGCGGTTTGAGTCCACATACATACTCGATGAAATTGACAATCCTCTTATCCCATTCAAAGATACCCGGGATACGGTGGCGGTCTTCAACACGCCAGTAGTATGCCCAGAATTCATTCCACGATTTTTCTACAACCTTCAATGTGCCCCCTTTCAATGTCAGTTTACTTGCCTACTGGTCTCTGGCAGCTCACGCCGACAAAATCCTTTACCGCATCGGCATGGCCAGCAACCTTGACCTTCTCCCATTTTTGTACTATTTTGCCTTTTGGGTCGACCACGAATGTCGTACGAACCACACCGTAGTATTCCCGACCGTACATGCTTTTCTTCTGCCAAACCCCGTACTCTTTCAAAACTTTATGTTCGTGATCGCTCAATAACACTATCTCCAGGGCGTGCTTGTTAATGAAATTCATGTGACTGGTGACCGAGTCTGGGCTGACGCCGACGACGGTCGCATTCATCTTCCTGAAGTCTTTGATAATTGAGCTGAAATCAACCGCTTCCCTTGTGCAACCGCTCGTATTGTCCTTTGGATAGAAATACAAAACAAGCCATTCGCCCCTGAAATCCTTCAGGCAGACTCTTCTGTTATTGGCATCCGGTAAGCAGAATTCGGGTGCCTTATTCCCAATTTTCAATTTTTTTGGCATACAACATCCCCCTCAATGAAAGCACAGACATAGAAATTCATGACCGATTCTCAACTCTCAGCCTCGATCTCTGCACCAAATATGCTATACCATAAATTGCAAATCCGATAAAATACATGTAGTATCTCAAGTCATGGCTCAGATTGAACAGGTTCGTCAGCAGGGCAGGATAGAAGAATATTGCAGAAGCGATGAGGAATAACGGCATTTCGTATATTCTGTTCCTGGTAATGAACCATCCCTGAACGGCATTGGCAAAAGCGAAGGCGCCAAAAATCGCCATCACGAAGATCAACATCGCCTGGGCATAACTATGAATGCCAAACAGTATGAGTTCGGCATTGAATACGAACATGAACGGTATCACCGCAGTCCTCAAATCATACATGAAGCCCTTGATACCGGTAGGGATAGGGTCTGATCTGGCAATGGCAGCGGCGCTGTAAGCAGCAAGGCCGACAGGCGGCGTGTCATCGGCAAGTATCCCGAAATAGAAGCAAAACAAATGTGCCGCCATCGCCGGCACAAAATCGACGACGCCGCGTGCACTCAACTTTATGATCACGGGTACGGTGATCGATGCCATGACAATATATGTTGCCGTAGTTGGCAATCCCATACCGATCAGCAAACTGGCAATCGCCGTGATGACAAGCAGCAGAAATAGATTACCTGCCGACAGAATTTCGACGACCTGCACGATCATGCTTCCGATACCCATCGTCACAATGCCCACAACAATTCCGGCGCATGCCGTAGCTAAAGCAACGGTAAGCATATTACGTGAGCCTGCGATCAACCCCCTGCCGATGGTCTTCACTGCGGTCACCAGCGATTGCGTCACGCTGCTTTTCTCTAACCGTGCTCTATTCATTTCTCTGAGCACGATGATGACCATCAGAACCACGATCGCATTGAATGCCGCGAGCTTCGGAGTATGTCGCACGACCATCAATTCGTAGATCAAGAGAAACAACGGGATCAAATAGTAGAAACCGCTCTTCATCACTGCGCCAAAACGCGGGATATCAGTCTTTGGCAATCCTCTCATCCCTAATTTCGAAGCCTCAAGATGTGTCAAATAGAACAGTGCAAAATAGGACACGAATGCCGGTATTGCGGCCGCCTTTACGACCGTAAGATAGGGTACGCTCAAATACTCGGCGATGATGAAGGCCGCGGCGCCCATGATCGGCGGCATCAACTGACCGTTGGTGCTTGCGGCAACCTCAGTCGCCGCCGCGATCTTGCCTGGATAACCCACTTTTTTCATCAATGGTATCGTGAATGTGCCGGTCGTTACAACGTTGGCAATGCTCGAACCCGACACCAGGCCCGTAAACCCGCTCGCCACGACTGCCGCCTTTGCCGGACCGCCCTTGAATTTACCAAGCAGTGAAATCGCGAGGTCATTGAAGAAATGAACCGCGCCCGCGCGTTCGAGCATTGCGCCGAGAAGCACGAAGAGAAACACGGTATTTGCAGAAACGTCGAGAGGGATCCCATATATACCTTCGGTTGATAGAGCGACCTGGCTCAGATACTTTTCCAGAGACACACCACGCAAGGCAAAAACCGATGGCATGTAAGGGGCGAAGAAAGAATAGAACGTGAAAAGAATGGCGATCACTACCAGCGGCAATCCGATGACCCGCCTCGAAGCCTCGAAAACAACGAGAATCAAACAAATGCTCATCACTATATCTCTTAGACTGGGCACGCCGGCACGCATCGCAATCCCTGTCCAATCAAAGACGATATACAACACGGCTAGACAAGCAACTGCTGCAAGAACGAAGTCGATCGGCGGAATGAAATTTGTCGTGCTCAACGATCTGATAAAGGTCTTTCGTTTGAACATCGGGATCGTGAGGAAAACCAGCACAACCGCAAATGCAAGATGGATTGCCCTTATTGTCACGCTGTCCAGTATGATGAATCGCGGCAGTGCAAGTTGAAAAAGAGCCCAGCATACTGCGACCGAGGAAATGATAATCCTATCGATAGGCCTCTTATTCCTTATTCGCCCTGTTTCCTCTCTAAGGATTTCCTGGGCTCTCTTGTATTCCTTGCTTTTGCGCATGGCTGGTTACAAAACGATAAAAAAGGTGGGCGCTGAAATCCCACCTATTATTTGGCAAACTGTTGTCTGCACATCAACCATACATGACTAAAGTTCCTACTCTAAAATAAGACCCTCATTGATAAAGGCAACAAGACCCGCTTCTCTGTAGTATTTCAAGGCACCACGATGTACTGGCGCAGTAAGTCCCTGAAGCATATTCTCCTTGGTAAGAGATGCGTAGGCAGGGTGTAGCGACTTGAATTCTTCGAGATTTTCAAAAACCATCTTTGCCAGGGCATAAACCAGGTCCTCGTTGACATTTGTCGAGGTAACGAATGTCGCCTTAACACCGACCGTCTGGATATCTTCTGTATTGAGGGCACGCTCGTAGAATCTGTGCGGGATGATCGCCTTGGCATAGTAAGGATAGTCATCGACCATCTTGTCTATGTTTTCGCCTTCGATGTCGATAATGTAAACCTTGATCCGGCCCGACGTCGCCTCTTTGATATTGCCGTTGGGATGGCCAACCGTATAGAAAAAGCCATCGAGCCGCTCGTCCTGTAAAAGACCAGGTGCCTCAACCGCCTTTACGAACTCCGCAAGCAAGTCCCCTTCCGAGAAACCTGCAGCCGCCAGCACGTCCTTGGAATTCTGAAGTTGGCCAGACCCGGGATTGCCAAGGTTGATCCTCTTTCCCCTCAGATCTGCTATCTTCTCAATACCGCTCTGCTCTGACACAACCAGCGTAATGGGCTCGGCGTGAAGAGCAAATACAGACCTCAATTCCGGCTGAGGACCCGTCTCCTTCCATTCAGCAAGACCCTTATATGCCTGATATTGCCTATCTGATTGAGCGATCCCGAATTCCATATCACCCTTCAGAACGGCGTTGATATTGAATACCGACCCACTCGTCGATTCGACCGTCGCCTTGACCTTGAACTCCTTGAATCTCTTGTTAAGAAGTCTGGAGATCGCACCGCCTGTAGGATAATACAAACCCGTCACGCCGCCAGTACCGATCGTCACAAATCGAGTCTCCTTTGACTGGCAACCACTAAAAAGAATGACTGCCATAAAGGAAGAGATTAGAATGCCACTCAAATGTCCCATGAATTTCCTCCTCGGTGCAGCATGGTTAAATACACAGATAATATTCTAGCCACATATCGCGCTAAGTCAAGGAGCTCAGCATGACCAGTACTCCATGTCGCCAAATACTCCAACGATGGTGCGATGTACTGTCTGTTACAGCTGATTATGCCGGTGGTTTTATGAAAACGGACAGGTAGTTCGGGTTCAGTCCATAATACATTCCGGAATATACCTGTGTAAGGTTCAGTTCACCTTGTCTGACAATAGACATCAGGTCCTTCGGATTCAGAGTCCTCAGATGGATGTTGCCCTTCTTGCTCAAGGACCAGAAGGGAAGACACGTAATCCCAGCGACCGGCTCATACGGATAGACGAGGATCAACGTCCCGCCCGGTTTCAGCACCCTGCAGAATTCCCGCACTGCCTTCTGCAAATCGGGTATGTGCTCGATGGTGTGTATCGAAAAAACCGCATCGAATCTGCTATCAGAAAATGCCAGATTTTCAGCGTTACATACGAATACCGGATGCCCTTTCTGCCGCGCTGCCGCCACAACGTCTTCATCGATGTCCACTCCATAGACATAACCCGAGATTTTACGGAGTTCAGACATCATGAAGCCCCTGTTACAGCCCACCTCGAGCACGGTACCGTTTTTGCCCGCATGGTAGTGGTCGATGATATTATTGATGTGCAACCTCGTCGATATCTCTCTTATCATTCTTTTCTCCGGTGCCTGAGCAATCGTGTTATGTTTCCTGCAACATTCTACCGATTTACCCGAAGCTGTCAACCCATACCCAGGGGACAGGCATACACTCTTGCACTTTCTATTGTTGTACCTACTACTGAACATGCAAAGAATTTAAAAAGTGTATCCCTGTCATTAAAGGACTATCACATGTTTTCGATCTTCACGGGTTCGATATCTTCGCTCAATTCAAATCCGAATATGCGTGAATAGAAATACAATTCGGCTTCGAGAGCACGACTGATATTATCGGCATTGCGGAAACCGTGCTGTTCACCCTCAAACATAATGTAGGCAACCTGTACGCCCTTGCAGCGCAGCGCATCCACCATCTTCTCCGCCTGGGCAGGAGGTACTACTTCATCCTCAAGTCCCTGGAAGAATATTACGGGCGCCGACAAGCGCTCACTGTGGTATAATGGTGACCGTTCCCGATAAATGTGTTTCGTGTCTGGATACAGACCGACGAGACTGTCCAAATAACGTGACTCGAACTTATGGGTTTCCTTTGCCAGCGCCTCGAGATCACTCACACCATAATAAATCGCACCGGCTTTGAAATAGTCACGGAACGTCAGGGCGGCAAGTGTGGTATAACCGCCGGCACTACTACCGCGGATAATGGCGCGATTGCCATCGGCCAATCCCTTACTCACCAAGTGCTTGGCACCGTTGACACAATCATCGACGTCGACGACGCCCCAGTTTCCTTTCAGCCGTTCGCGGTATGTACGACCGTATCCTGTGCTGCCCGCATAATTGACATCGAACACGGCAAAACCCCGGCTTGTCCAGTATTGGATCTTCATTTCAAGAGAAGTGTAACTGCACGAAGTTGGCCCCCCGTGTGTGATTACGAGCAGCGGCGGCATCTCACCAGGTGCGGGATCGTAATCTCGATTCTGGGGAGGATAGTAGAAACCGTATGCTCTCATATCATTTGCAGTCGTGAACTCAATCGATTGTGGTATTGAAATATAGCCAGGATCTATGCACGTATCTGTCGAATCTCTGATTACCGTCTCCTCCAATGTCGATATGTTGTGCTTGACGACCGTGAGGCCTCTCGTGGGCGAACCGCCATGGAACACAAGCCAATCGCCGGCCGTTTTCAAGTTCGCAATACGGGTATATTGACTTTCAATTCGCTTCAGCTCTTTCGTCCTGAGGTCGACAATCGCTACATACCAAATACCCTTCCGATTGTAAGCACACGCAAGAATGTCTCTGCTGATAAAACCGTACGAGGTCAAGCTAAAATTCCATTGAGGCCAGCCAAATTCCGCATTCAAATCAGTCACGCTCTCGACCCCATCATCGATGCTTCTATAGATGTTCCACCAACCGTTTCTATCTGACACGAAATATAAGATCCCGTCGGGCGACCACTCGGGTTGGAATATGGACTCTGAGCGGCCACCACAAATAATGAATGGATCCGAAAAAGAACCGTCGGCACCAACCTCAGCGACCCACAACTCAGTACCGTCCCACGGCATATCCGGGTGATTCCATGTCAACCATGCGATCTTTGAACCATCGGGGCTGAGCCGCGGTGAGGAGTAGAAGTCATTCCCAGATATCAGGGTGCGGGGGCTCCGAACCCCTTCGATGTCGATATCAGAGATGACATTGGCAGGCTCTCCTTCATAAGCGTGATCTTCCGCCACGCAGATCAAGCGGCCGCGATGTGCATCAAAAGCGAAATCTGCAAACCGCTTGTCCTCTTCCCGTGTCAGGCAAATCGGCACACCATCCGAACCTTGACGGTAAACTTGTTGATCAGAGAAATTAGAAAAAAAAACGACGCCTTTGTGAACAATGAACGCCGCCCCACCGTATTCATGGACACGACTGCGTGCGCTGTATGGAGGAACGATTACGTCAGAGATCTCTCCCCGAGTATCGAAGCGTACAATGACGCTCCGTCCTTTTTCCACAGGACGGCTCTCGACCCAGTAAATAACATCGCCGTCGACGACTATTTCGCCGAATCTTGTGCTCTGACGGGCAACGCTATCAGCCGTGATCGGCGAATTCCACGAACCATAACCTGCTCTACTCTTCTTAGGCATCTATTCGAATTCGATGATGCCGAAGTTGGCGGGTGAATGGCCGAAGGGCAGTGTCCAGTATGCAGCACTCGCGCTGCTCGTCTGCAGCCTCCTGAAGTTGAAACCCCAGCGTTCATCATTTCGCTCTGCAAACGCAACTTTGGGAATCTTTATTTCAAGAACCCAGGAGTCTGGCTCACGACCGTGCTCAATTTCCCACGGTCCATTCCATGCCACATCTGTATTGATACGACCCTCATCTATACTGCAGGCTCGATCGAATGCAACACCGTTGGGATTCACGATGAGTTGGTAGTAGGTTCTTTCGTCATGATTCACGTCAAAGAAGAACCAGATATTGTCGTCAGTGTATGTTGCGCCGTCGCGCTCTACGACCGTGGCCCGGATATTGCTCGGATCTCTTTCACGGCTACGTACCCCGATATACACATTCGTCTGGTCATGGCCGAGATACAATTCGGTATCTTCCATTGAAGACGGCATACCGAGGTCATCTCCGAGATATTTGATTGGAATCAATCTTTGCCAGGCCGAGTCTGCCAGGCGGCCGTCGATTTCCGGAGGCTCATCCATGAGCTCCACCGCTTTGACACGCTTGACGCTCAACATGGTGTTCAACGTACAAACCTTGTCAAAAGCATAGGGATACTCCAGCCCACATTTTGGCAATGGGAACAAGTGAGACCCATCGAAAATCTGGACCTTGACGTCACAAGTACTCGACTCTTCTGCAGCCAGGGCCAATGGTATAATTGCTGGAACAATACTGTATCTTGTCGAATCGAACTGCCAGGCAATTGGCCCGGATATCGAATCAGTGCTGGCATTGCTCACTGTCATCCGGCAGCTACTCGAGACATTCTTCTCCCCTTCCCTGACCATTGCGCCGGTCATGGATACGACCTCCTGCTGTGCCTGCTGAACAGAGTAGTAATCACTGCCTGTGAATACATTACGGTAGAAAACACTTCCATGTTTGATGACGGCAACATTGTACTCATTTCCTTTGACAGACACAAACAAGTAGTGATAGAAATTACCTTTCCCCGTATCTTGATCTCGCATAGTAGCACCAGAACTGCCAACTGCTATGTAGTCGATGCCATCTTCATTGAGATACATATAGCTGCCCAATCCACCGTTAAAGACGGCACGTATCCGGTATTCAAGGCACAGGTCAACAAAGGTACTGGGTTGACCACTCGAGAGAGCAGTGAGATAGAATGGTGTATTGAAGAAAATGAATATGTGACCTGCATGCTTGTTCCGTTCGAGATCACTAACTAACCAGGCGTACTGTAGTGTGTCAACCTCTGGCATGGGAGCCCAGGCAGTCATAGAATTGTCCAGAACAACGATATGGCAATTCCCTTTATCGAAGGAGTAATATCTTTTGCAGCCAGTTTCATTCTCGAAGATCGTGCGCGTCAGATCATCGTTGACATCGTTGCTGCCCGGCACGAAATATTTCGCACAATTGAGTATCGCCATAGTATTCTTAACGTCTGACCATTGTACATGTATATTACTACTGTCCGCGCCTTGTACCTCAATCAAATTCCCAACATTTATCACAAAATCAGGGCGCAGCAGTGATATTTCGTCAACGACCGCGTCGAAAATGCCCTCAACGGGATCACTGGTTCGAGCCCCCATCACCACGAATCTCATTTCTCCGCCACCGGCCGACGACGCCATGTCAATAGATAGGATAATTACCCAAACGACATACAACTTCATCGTACCTCCGTTATTTCCTCAATACACTATCTATGAAAGCATCCTCCTTAGGCTTGAGGAGCTTAAGAAGATCGTCATGTAATTGCTGCGCTCTCAGTCCAATCCAGTCATCTGGCAAGAGTTCCACCGGAAGCATGGGATCCTTCAACCTGAGTGAGACATACTCTACAGTCATGAAAAACCTTTGGGCAAAACACTCGGCTAAAGTCAATTCCTTGCCACTCTGCTGTGCCTTCCGGCACAAGGCATAAAGGGCTTCGTGGCTGCGAACGAAATGCCCATACTTCCTGGCGAGAGCCTTTATGTTCCATGTGAGCGCCGCGAATTCCCGTAAGCTTTGCCTCCCCGCATACTCGGCAATGAATGTCTGGACGAAGCCTGACATCCCTCTATCTTTGACATACTGGTCGATTTCAGTGCGCGCATCATGCGGCGCAATCCAGACCGAACCGCATAGCCTTGCGAAACCAAGGCTTATTAGTTTAGTTCTGAGCTTGTCACGCAAACTTCTATATTTCTCCGGTATACAGTAAACAACGAGCCGCCATTTGCCGTCCCACTGCTTGTGTTCCGTCTCAAATGCCCGCACCCTACCCTGCTCCATCCATTTCATTCCTTTCTCGCTCAAAGAATAAGAACTATTCCTTCCCGACCGTCTGATATTGAAAACACCCTGTCTGGACATCCGCGATAGCCCGAGACGTACAGCATTGGCGGAATATCCGAGCGGAACGACAAGTTCCAGTAGATTGGCAACGTGTACTTCTCCTCCGCGCGGCACCAAATAGGCTCCGAAAAGTGTATAGACAACGGTGGAAAGGGGGGCCTGTATCTTCTTATGTCTACTTACCGTGATACGTTTTCTTATTGACATATATCATTATACCAGTAGTCTGCCCCTTGTCAAGGCGTGAGAGTGTGACGCGTGATCATTCTCAGGTCGAGATAAATAACAGGGCACTCAGCTCGCCCACGCAGTGCGCTATGTAAGTCGGATCCAGCTCGGCGAGTTCTTGTGCTGATCCATAGCCATAGGTCACTGCAATCGAGTCGACCCCATTTTCTCTTGCTCCCATGACATCATCCCGGTGGTCACCGATCATCAAACAGAAATCTCTCGAATAGGGCGATATCTCTTCGAGGATATCTGCTATGATCTCGGTTTTTGAGGCCCGCGTCAGATCGAAATTACTCCCAAAGACAGAATCAAAGTAACCATCTATTCCGAAATGCTCGAGTATCCTGAGCGCGTAGATCGAAGCCTTCGACGTTGCGAGGATCAGGCGACACCCTTTTGCATCGAGAGTCGCCAGCAGATCCGAAATGCCGTCATAGAGTTCGCTCTCATAGATACCCCGGGTTCCATAGTACTCGCGATATCGAGCCACTGCCTCTCGTGCTCTGCTCTCATCGAGGCCGTAGTATTTCATGAATGACTCAAGTAACGGAGGACCTATGAATTTCTCCAGTCGTGTTCGGTCTTCTTCCTTTAGGCCCAGTCTTGCCAAAGCGTACAGAATGGAATTGGTAATGCCGGGTTTGGAGTCGGTCAGCGTACCATCAAGATCAAAGAGATAAGTAGTGTAGTGTTTCATCAACGAGGATCGACCGTGGCGAGTGTACCTCTAGTCGATTGGATAGCCCACTGTCTGCGCCAGTATGATCTTCTGTTCCGGCGCCAACTTCATTTTTTTTGCCAACTCGACTCGGTCGAGAGCGCCGCGCACGACCGTTGCAAGACCCGCGGAAGCACAGTACAGATACACATTCTGACTTATGAAGCCGGCATCTGCCGCCGAGTAGAAATCTTTATTTCTTTGCGACACCCTACCCATACGTGAATAATCAGCGACAAAGACGAGGTTGATCGGCGCATCTCGCACGAATTCCTGAGTACCGGTTGCGCCCCGCACATCATCAGGCGATACGTGCACCAGCACGTGCCTGAATGCATCATATCTATATAGTCCATTTGCCGTTGAAACATATATGTCTATTTCCTGCCAGTTAACCGCAGAAGGTGCTGTACGCTTCCCAGACTCCGGGCGGTTCACGCCCCACGCTGCCCAGAGCATGTCTGATAGAACCTGTAGCGAAATTTCCTTGCGGCTGAATTGCCGTGACGATCTTCTGTCGGCCAAGACTTCCATGAGCGGGCGGCCACCCATGGTCCTCGGCTCTGGCAGCTTAAGTGACTCACTGCCGTCCGCCACAATGAAGCCATACATACCGACGATAACGAGCAGAAAACGTAGCGTCCGTGTGAACAGCTGTTCATTCATCATTCCTCGCTTTCGCAAACCCCAATTCTCATCCGCCTCTTTCACGGCAGGTATACGCACTTCGTATTCCGCTCGAATCCATCGGCAATGAGACGGATGAAATATGTACCAGCGCTCAACTCTCTGGGATGCCACCTAACACTATGAACACCTGGCGCCATCAATCCGTCGGCGAGCACGGATATTCTCTCGCCGATGCTGTTGTACACCCCAAGCGTCACCCGACCGTAACACGAGTTACCGTAAGTTATCTCCGTAAATGTCTGAAAAAGGGTTGGCCAACTCTTCAAAATGGTTCCTGTATGCGCGTCCCCGGTTGGATACCTGGATCCCTCGTCCACCGACAGCGCGCCGCTGCTTTTCACATGATAGATGTCATACAGACCCGTATTCCCTCCCGTGTGACAGGCAACGTGGCCGTATCCCTCTCCGTCGATCCCGAAAGAGGGCGTGAAATGGTCAGTACCGATGACAGAACTCACCTGCCAATTACCGACCGTGTTCTTACGGGAGTAGTAGATGTTCCCCGTATACATATTGCCGCTCGTCTCCATCCACACGATATGCGGTCGTCCATTGAGATCGATGCTCATCGATGGATTCGCGGCGCTGTTGCCCGATGATGCTAATTCGTACTGCTGCCAAGCCTGACCCGACGGCTTGTAAAGGTAATAGATACGGCCTGGAAACCCCCAGCCATCGTTCCCGCCGACGGCAAGGTGACAGGCACCGTCGTCTTCAATGACCATCGAAGCACTGAAATCGTTCAAATTGCCGCTGTATAATACTTCATAATCCCAGACCGTAGGACCCTGCACACTATTCCAAGCATGATGAATATGGTAATTGCCGTAATCGCCGCCGCGGTAAACGATGTGCGCAACACCATCGGGCGTGACCGCGATGAAGGGCGACGCACCGGTGCCATACGGGCCGAGATCACTCGCCGTCAATGTCTGAACGTCCCAGATGAGATAAGGGCCGGCAAAAGCACCCATAGCATACGCGATCTTATACTGGCCGGTGTTAGGATCATCGGTTATCCATGATGCATGGGGCATGCCCCAGCCGTCAATGGCAATGGTTGGTGAGCAGTCGAGCTGTGCGTTGGCGACAATGGCTTCTGCCTGCCACAACCCGACTGAACCGTGAGCTGCATAGATATCCGAATTCTGTTCATACACGACGAAAGCTTCCCCGACGACGGACGACCAGGACACTGCGGGATCAAAGGCCACCTCCATTGTATCGCCAACATACTGTGGCGTGCCCCATATCCCAGCCGGGCTGTTCGTACAGTAGAAGATACGCCATCCCCCTGTAACCTGATCTTTCCACACTAGATGTACCATGTCAGAGTCGTCAAGGCACAGCGATTGAATCGTCGTCTCTTTCCGGATCTGCGTATTGGTGATCGTATCGATCACTGGGTTTTGCCACTGTCCCCACAACAGCGAGGTAGTGCCAAACGCGATCGCTAAGGCACAGGCAAACACCAAAGATCCACGCCCTTCGCTCATGCGATTCATAGATACCTCCATTACTGCTGGCTCAGTGTCGAAAAGAGCCACCATCTCTTTTTTGCTTGTCCTTTCGGCATTGACTTCCGTTCAAAATAGACTTTCATGGTCATGCCATTCGTGGTGACTATTTTGTACCAATGCTTGCGTACGTATTTTTCTCTGCCGGCGCTCTTGCACGGCGTTGTCTCTTTCCACTTCTCGACAACCTCTGCAACAACATATTCTTTTTTTCGCCATCTGAATTTCGATGGAAAACCCGGCTCACCACGGGACATCGCCTTTGTGTCGAACGTGCCCTTCCCAGGGGTGATCACCTCGCTGACGAACATCTCCTTAATCGTCATCTCCTTACGCACAAGAGCAAACCACTGCCGATCGGCAAGACCATCGCACATACTCGCTGATCTCTCAACACGCCGTCGACCATCTCTTTCAGGACTTCTCTATGACTGAGAACATTGTCGGCAACGAGAATGCCCAGCTGCACCATGTTGGGCACGATCCTATTGTAACATTCGGCGTAGAACTCCTTCTCGGCATCGAGGAAACAGAACGATACTTCCTTGTATGCGTCAAGATGAACCCGGGCATCTCCTGGAACGAGATCGACGACATCATCCACTCCGGCAACACGAAAAGTCTCGCGGGCGAGTTCGACCTTCTTCGGCAGTACTTCGAAGGTAATCAGTTTCCTGCCGAGTTCCCTGCATGCAAGGGATATCCAGAGTGCCGAATAGCCGCCGCTCGTACCGATCTCAAGATATGTTCCCGCCGGTGCCATCATCGCCATACAGGCGAGGAACTTTCCCGTATCTGGCGGAACCTGCCTGAGTCTCACATCCGGCTGAACGTCACTAGAACGGTGTTCCCTATCGAGTTCCTCGAGATATGCCATCCGCTTCTTCATCGAAGACGGTATCGTATGAAACATCGCACGCTCCTGTATCAGCACATTGCCAGAATCCGCTGCAGCAGCATACGGCGACGCGTGGCGATCTTATTCTTTGCCCGGTAACGACCCAGAAGACGCTCGCACTGCGGCGCCACATAGTGCAATTCATCGAGCGCCTGTCTACCATCAATCTCACTGAGCGCCAGCAATGTATAGTAGAACGGAAACCGCCTCCATTTCCCGGTGCCATCACGGTACTTCGTCAGAACTCTGAGCCCGGCACTGAGCCGCTCGCTCGACCTGTTCAACCCCCCCACTGCCAGGTGCCGCCATAAGGCAGCCGTGCAGATACCGCAGCAATAAAAACCTCTTACTCGTGAACGTGTTTCACAACTCGCCAACGCTTTGATCATTCCCCTGTTCGACCTTTTGAGGGCTTCGCGCGCCACCGAACTTCCATTTAACAGAATCAAGGCGCGGCTCGCTTCCTCGCCGAGGATGTGGCCTACGGCAGCACCGGATACCACTCTCTCGCCGGTGAAGAGCTTGATCCCTCTCCTGTAATCAAGGGAGGTTGGCGCGAACATACCGCGATAAGAATCCTTCGAACCCTGCCGGCTCGCGAGCCATCGCGCAGCCTCACTGCGCTCGCCTTTTGACAGCGCTTCTCCGTGAAAGAATACTTCGTTGAGAGCATCAAGCGTCGCTGCCAGGCTGTTTGCATGCACTATCTTCATATATACCTCCAACGTGCGTGGCTTGATGTTGCCCGCATTTTACGGATCATTGCTTGAACAATCGAACGAAAACATCCGGCGTATTCACAACCTTCCTTTCCGTATAGTCAAAAAATACGACAGCGGTTTTCACATGCGCAACATCCTTCTTCTTTTCCTTGTTGGTAACCTTGTAGACAAAATCACACCCCATTCTGCCGACATTCTTCACGCCGACTTCAAACGTGAGCACGTCTCCCTGAAAACTTTCCGCTTTGTAGAGTATTACTGTGTCGACCATTATGATCCCGACACCACCAATATCCCATTCGGTGAACCCGTGCACCTTGAGAAACCTTATCCGCGCTTCATGTATTAGCGAAAGCAGCGAATCATTGCCGAGATGGCCGCCGTAATTTATGTTTGCGATCTGCACAGGAATATCAGTTGCGAAATCGAATTTTTGCGGAAGGTCTAATTTCATTCTCGCCATATCACACTTCTCGATTTGCGTGCAAGGGTGGCTCCCGCAACTTGCGGGAAGCCGAATCTTGCCACCAGAAGGATTCTACGCGCGCGTCAACGTATGTCAATGCTGCCCATCCATCCTTATTAATCATTTCACCACATTACACAATACGGCGTTCCATGGGTTCGCTTCAATCGTTTTCGGTTCCTTTGGTAAATGGAACTGCTTACCGATCGCGGAATTTCCTTCAACGGTCAAATGCACGACAGCATGCCCGTCGTCAAAATTCACCACAAATGGAATCGGCATCTCGAACGAAGGCGAAACATTGGACTGCTGTACGTAAATCGTCAGGATGTATCCATCATCTACTTCTTTGACTTCGTAGTTGAATTTGTATACCGGGACATCGGTACCGTATACCCATTGGTCAAAGAACCAATCCATCTCTCTCCCGAAATGCTTCTCAACGATCGCCTTGAAGTCATCCGTCGTCACGATCTTGCCCGCATACGTACGCACGTAATCATTCATCATCCCGATAAAACGCTCGTCGCTCTTTTTGTCGTAATCAAAAAGCATCATCCTTAACATATGAAGCACATACGCGCCCTTGGCATACATGAGTCGCCTGCCCTCTGGAAAGTCAAGCGAACTCAAACGTAATCCCAACCAGATCGGACCAAGATCATTGTAGGTGAGCTCTCCGTAGGACCTGGAGAGGATCAATCGCCTCTGTATGTTCATATAATCCTTGAACCTATTCGTTCCGTTCGTAGCCTGCAGGTAGAGTGCCGATGAGTAGGTTGCGAATCCTTCCATCAGCCACTCATCGTGATACGAATCTCGCATCAGTGTATTTCCCCACCATTGATGCGCCAGTTCATGTGATGCCACGGTCTCATATCCGAGTACCGAAGCATCACCACGTATCAACCCGAGTCTGTCCCTCACCGATTCATCCCAGAATGCGGTAAAAGGAAGGTAGATAAGGGTCGGCCAACTCTGAGCAAAAGATATGTCTGGCTGCTGCGACACCCTGATCTCCCGGATGGGAATCTCACCAAAAAAATGACTATATATTTCATAAGCGTTCCGACTATCTATCGCCGCATTTCTGCCGATCCGATCGGTGGTCAATTCGTGCGGCAATATCATCAGTATACTCTGCAGGTCCTTGTACTCTTCAAGCAATCTCCTGACCCTCAGCAAACCGTCTGAGAGCTTCACGTTCGTAAAGCACTCGATCCTGCATTTGTCGCTCGTTTCCGTTACCGCAGAGAATTTGCCGTAATTGAAACCGGCAAAGTCATATTCCTTTTCACTGTCCCATCTCGAGTAGTTGACATCTCCTTCGGTCCATGAATCGACCAATTTCCCGGAAGCGAGTAATGTCATCTTCGATGACACAGCAAATGTCATGGTGAAACGGCGCGGATCGAAGGCGTTAGTATAGAAACTGGGAAACCATGACGTCCTCGCCATGACGGCGAAATTGTCTCCGCCCAGGTCTTCGACAATACCGCCGCCCGCGTATACGACCGATAACCTATATTTTCTGTCTTTCGCTATCTTCTGCGGGAAAACGAGCCAGATCTGGCCATCGGCCTTGGCGTCTTCCTGTATTACAAAGCAGGTATCCAGGTCGTCCAGAACAGCACTCTCAACACGCATCAGCGGCACCAATTCCAGGGCGGTCATCCTTATTCCTTCGACCGAGCAGATAAACTCCATATCCGCACGCACAGATATCTCATTCCGTCCATTTATGGTAATGTCCATATCCGTATTCTCGATGTCGAAAGAAGGGCTCTCGGCAGAAAATGGAGATAGTACCCGAGATGAATACCAGTACTCGAAGTATGCGCGTTTCGAGCGTTTTATCTTCTCGTAATTCAGGAGAGTCACACCTTCATCATCAAAAGGGTCGACTATATAGAGCATGTCTTTGCCGTCTGAACACTCTATTGCCGAGCAGAAAAATCCGCCGAACCGCGCCGCTGCCAGATCACAGATAATCCTCGCATCGAAATTCCATTCGAACCTTTCATGTATCTTCTTCCGGAAAGAATCACAGGTCTGAAGTGTCGAATCCGGCACGCCCGTTGCGCCGATTTCCCCAACAGCCGCAATCTGTTCATAAGTACTATCCGTAAAGAAGAATAGCGCACGCTGGAACCCGATGGAAAGTTCACCTTCACCTGAAAATCTTACCAGCTGACCCTTCTCAATCTCATCTTCAGCAGAAAGGCGAAATATACCTTGACCCTCGAAATAACCTCCCACCGTCCTGTCAGCTACGCTTCGGAAGAAATAAAGATGGCCCGACGTCAACTCAAACGAGGCAACATCTTTTCCTATAACGAGACCGTCCACCTCAACAACTGTATTTGGATCGAGACAAACCTGCCGTAATTCAGAGTACTGCTGTCCGATCGCTTTCAGCGAAATGTCACCGCCCTGCGCAGATAGTATAGTTGGGCAGATAATAGCGAAAAGACAGATCATTCCATAGTTTTTGTTACGCATTTTTCACGCCCTCAGTTGCGTCAAAGTCGTTGAGAATCTTCCTCATCCACCAAGTCGATTCAATTTCAAGGGCACTGGCCAACCTGCGATCTTCGCCTAATCCCATGTGAGCACCTGTTACGTAGTACGAGTTCCTCTTCTCTCTTATGTATTCTCTGGGAAATGAATACCGGCCGGGCCGATTTTCATAACCTGCAAGCATATTCACGTTTTCAGAAAACCACTTGCTCGATCGGACCCTTGCGAAGCTCGACATCAACGCGAGTCGCTGAACGAGACAAGCCATCTTATGGGCACTCGTGTGCAAACGACCGTAACCTGGCAGCCAAACGCCCCATCCCATCACGTGATAGCGCTTGTTACCGGTACGGACGATACCATATCCTTCGTGAAGCTGTTGGTATCGTAAGTCCAAGATATAGGAAACTATATCCTCTATCATGTTCCTTATACGGTTGCCGCAGGAGTAATGGAAAATGGCGCGGAAAGCGAAGATGTCGTAGATCCACGGCAGGGGAAAGTCACCATCAGGGTATAGATCAGGGTCCACCAGGGGGTAATTATCGTATGCACGTGGAATACCTTTGAATTTCGATCTATCGACATATATCGAATAGTTCCTCCTCCCTGTGAATTCATGTATCTGCTCGATTCTCTCGATCACCAGATCGCGAACCTCCTTTTCTGTACTGTAGCCGGCGGCGGAAAGAAAAGATACCACTATAGAACGGCATAATACCGTCAGAACATCTTGTTCCTCTTCACCAACCTTCTTCAACCACACCAGATACGGCTCACACCGACGGTCAAGATCCCCCATGCCCTTCCGCAGCCCGAAAAGCGTGAGTTTTCCCATCACGTTCTCGAAACATGTATCGCGGCTGCCATGTATGTCGCTGAATGTCGTGCGACCGGTCAGGCAACCCATCCAGTATCGCACGACTGACGACTGCAGTAACTCTTCACGCATCTCACCTGCCGACGAAGCACACGGCCTGGTCATCTCCTTCTCCGTGAGATAGCGGACGATCGGACCGCCGTTCTGCAGGAGCCAATCACAGCTTTCGGTATTCTTCATCGCGCATCTGTATCGAATTTTCCTTCGAGGTTCTTCAAAGCGATGAGCCACGCCTTGTCAAAGTATGACCTTGCCTCCTGCCAATCACTCCCTTCTCCCCAACCCGTGTGTACGAGGTGAACCTCAGTACACGGACTGAGACTGGAACGGTCGCAAGGTAAGAAGAAGACAATAACATGTGTCAACGGAACGGTATTGTTCATGAAATGTTTGAACTGTCTCGGTCCCTTCCATTCGAAAGCAATGAACTTACCTTCTTCGATGGCTGTTATTCTGCAGCCTATTGTGCTGTTGTTTTCCTTATCGTCGGGATCCCAGAACAATTCATACTTACCGCCCGGCTTTGGCTCAACATCTGCAAGCTCGGCAAGCCACGATCGTAGGTTCTCATTCTGCGTGAACATATCGAATGCCTTCTTGGCGTCACACTTCAATTGGATTGAATGATAAACGATCTCCTGCACCCACTCCCTCCTTCGCTATTCCTTGCGTTGACCTGACTTTATTGATCATCATAGATTCATTTTATCTTGATCACCCTGAACACGTATTCATCAACAACCGATAAGAAGTACACACCTGCCGGAGCGCTGTGTGCCTTCCACACGCCATCTTCGATCTCAGCCACCTTCTTGCCGAGAACATCGAAGACGGTCACTTTTCTCCCCTGACCGTTGATTACCCGTACCCTATCATTGAAGATGGTCCTATCAGGGTAGGCATCTCGGTCTGCCACGCTAACACCATTCGGTCCCTTCACTGCAGACTGTAGATCAATGTTGCCGTAGACATCGTAATCTATGCGGAATTCGCTCCATGCGGCCAAGTATCTGCCACCACCGAAGAAGACCTCCGGGTCGACCTGCTCGTGCATCGACGTAGAGATCTGAAACGGCATTCCGACAGGGATGCCTGAGTTCGAAACGAACTGCCCCCATATTTGGTCCTGTGACCAGGTAACGAGGAAACGATCACCATCATAGCATACGGCAGGTGATACGTGGTTCGCTGCACCCGATGTTATGACCACGGTGTCACCCACGAGTGTTCCGGTGGGTGAAACGAACCGGCCTATTATGTTGTTCGTCGCCGTGTATTCCTGCCATACAACGAAGTAATTCACACCGTCATAAACGATCCTCGGGTTTGTCGCCGTCAGCGCCGTTGACATAGCGATTACCGGACCTTGCGGCAGACAATCTGCACCGATGAAACGGCAGTAAACACCAAACGGATGGGCAAGGTTTTGCCAGACGACGAGGTACCGCGTGCCGTCGAATGCGATCACCGGCGTAACCTGGTAATCCGGTGTAGGTTGCACTACATGACCGGTATCCAAAACAGTCCACTGAGGCGTAACACGCGCCGCTCTCACGATCCTGTCAATTCCGTTGCGAAAATCAGTCCACACCACGACATAATTGGCAGTTCCAAAACAAACATCCGGTACTTCCTGAATGTTTGGAGCATCCGACACATAGAAACTTCCTATTGTATCACATAGAGGAGTGAGACCCACTCCAATGATGTTACCGCTCGTTCAACAGCTATCCTGTAGGACCACCAGAAGATTAGAACCGTCATAAGCCGCTGCAGGGCGTGTTTCAGCCTTATTTGCGAATATCTCCTTTCCTTCCGGATCGAGGACTGTTCCATCGACCATTACCCGAGCACCATATACCGAGTAGGTATCAATGCTACTGTACCTGAAGTCGCTCCAGAAAACATAGAAGCAACCGTCGGCATAGATCACCTCCGGTGTAGCCTGCACATCAAACGACTGGCAGATCGGAAAGTCACTTCCGTACAATGAGAAGACCGTCATGAGGGCAAACGGCACAATCATCTTGACCAACATCAATTCACCCTTATTATCTTTTCGATCGTTTCTCTGTCTTCCAGCCTCAGTCGGCAGAAGTAAACACCCGCCGGTAAATCGATACCGCTCTTATCGCGCATATCATAATGTATCGTATGGCAGCCGGCAGGTTGAAAATCATCGACCAGACGACACACTTCTACGCCGAGGGTATTATGGAGGCTCATTACGACTCTCCCGCTCCGTGGAATACTGTACGCGATGCAAGACACAAACGCCAAAGGGTTTGGGTGGACAGCCATGAGGATCTCCGATGGTCCGTATGTGGACCCTTCGATTCCGACAAAGGGTAACGTATTGGTATACTCGAAAAGCAGACCGCTCGCGGTTGTCACGTACACCCTTGCCGTATCATCGTTCCTGCCACGCCCTACCGCGATGTCGACGGTGGCACCCGTAATCGCATCAATGACAGTATCAGCCCACGCCATTCCATCCCAGGAATGCTCACGAATATCACCACCCTGGGCAACGGAGTATAATCTCAGAAGACCATCACTCCTTGTCTGGCCAAAGCAGAGCCCGTATCGGGACCGGAGCGGCGCCGCAGGATGTATATCGGCACTCTGCCAGTCCTCGGACTGATAGGTGTATTCATGGACATGCCCGAGTTTACCTGAAGCATATACACGATTCATACCGTCATTTCTGCCGTCCCCAACAATGGCTTTTACCAACGGCTGCGGGGCGCTTATTGTCAATTCATCATATCCGTTCCCATTCCATGAATACTCACGTAAGTAGTATAGATACCAGTCAGGAGCATAGATACGGTTGATCCCGTCATTTCTACCCTGAGCAATATCAAGCGGCCAGATATATCGATTGCCCGGACTGACGTCAACCGAATTCCAGGACGTTCCATTCCACGTGTACTCGCGTACCGGAGTATTCCATCCACCGGCGCAGACACGCACTGTATCGTCATTCCTGGGGTACCCTATGTCTTGACCTGCGTAGAAGACGCCGGGGATGCCCACAGTATCCAGAGACCAGACGCCGCCATCATATGAGAATTCGTAGATATTACCGTCGGCACAAGCACTATATATTCGATTCAAACCATCTCCTCGGCCATCACCAATACGCAAACTGATCAACCGGTAATCAGCACTCAGCGGTACAGAACCGCAATCCACCATTGTCCAGTCATACCCGTCGAATGACCACTCGACGACGTGCCCATTGTAGCAACAGCAGTAGACACGTTGGACGCCATCGTTTCGCCCATCACCGACTTTGACCTCGTAATACCTCGAATACAAACCAACGGTATCGCGTTTCCAATCGGCATGGCCTACCGTAACAATAACCATCAGCAAAAGTAAGACCCATCTAAATGACAATCGCTGTCCCATCTCCTTCTCCTCCCTTCTTATCCGGATTCTGCAGTATTTTTTGAACACCAAACGGCTTCTGTTAATACAATCCTTTGCAGTGATCACCATGTATAACATCATATACACATTGACTAGCTTGGCAACTCCCTAACGAGTGAGTCCAATCATTCCAGGTCGTACGCAGTCAATTCATACAAAATAGATGTTTCGACGTAGCCAATAGTGTCACCGGTGGCATTCATGGCAATTCCTCGCATGGATACGCTATCTTTGATAACCCCATTTTCATTTATCCACACAAACCGCTGATAATCATCTCCCCACTCCGTAGTCGCCTGCACCTTCAATGTGTGAAAAGTCCCGGCGCTCAC
>CP070705.1:38783-66333 GCA_020349965.1 Caldifarciminota bacterium
GACGGTACTCCCTCAAAGGCTTTGTCCATCATGTCTTCAGGGATGAGACCGAGCGCGCCATTGTTGAGTTCGAAGACCTCTTTTGGTGATAGAACCTTCGCCGCCGTCATTTGATAAGCCCGCGGCATATCGCTGATCTTGGTCCGGGCAATGATCGCCCACAACAGGACTTGTATTTCTCGCTGTGTGATATCGGGATGGGTATATGTGGCATGGAGGAGCTTGCGCACCGGATCGCTTCTCGGTCCGGCGAGGGGCGCGAGTATATAGCCGTCACCAGTTGTCGGCGCGTACGTTCCCGCCTTCAGACAATAACTCTTTGCTTTGAAAGCGTACAACCCAGGTCGCTCAAGGACAAATGCACCCTGCGTAGTGCGGGGCAGCACGGTCATAGGTATGAACACGGGCGGGTCAAAATCATCGAGAAAAGATATGGCAGTCACCGCTTCATCTATGCTTGAGGTTATTGGCGGCTCACCCTCGGTTATCCTGCTCAGGTCCGGGATTTTGTCTGTAATGCCCTTTGGAATTTTCGGCAGGCTCGGCAATTGCCCGGACAAGAATCCGGCAAGACAGAGGATCAAACCGACAGAACATATTAACATGCCATTGCTCTTTCGTCCCTTCATAGAAACACCTCCTTGTTTGTGTGCTGCAGTGAGCGTGCACTATTATATGGCTGTCGCCATGCATGTCAACGCATCGCCCCAGTGAGATGCATGGATATAGTTGACAAGAAGATTTATGCACGTAGACTATTGTATGGTATTAACAATCATGTTTTTGCTCATTGGCGGTGATTTTCAGATCTGCACAGCGCCGAACTTCACGGGTTACCCGTCTGTGTGTTTTGCGAACGGCCAATTCTATGTTTTCTGGATCGACCAGCGGGACTATCCGTTGATGTCGCTCTATGGAACTCGTGTTACTGTCGATGGTAATGTTCTTGATCCGTCTGGGCGAGAGCTTTATACGGATAGTGCCGGTTACAATTGCGATGTCGCATTCGACGGCACCAATATGCTCGCGGTGACACGCAACCACTGCTGAACCCTCGGTGAAATAATAGGAGTGCGTGTCACTCCGGACATGGATACGATAAACTCGTTCGAAATATGTCCTAAACCACTTATACAGACATACCCGGCGATAACCTTTGACGGCCAAAATTACATAGTAGTATGGAGCGATAATAATTTCGGCGGCAATTACTATTACGTTGCTGCGGCAAGGGTTACACCGGAAGGTACGGTCCTTGATACGGGAGCCTGTATTTCTTCGGGTACCGGTACGAGCGAATATCGGGCAAAGATCGCGTTTGACGGCACCCGCTGCCTTGTCGTTTGGCCGAAGTCAAGTGGTCCGACATATGGACGGTTCATCAACACCCAGTGCCAACCCGAGGGAGGTATTTTCACCATCGCATCGGCTCCAGCCGGCGGACCGAACATTGCCTTTGACGGCACCAACTATCTAGTCGTTTGGTTTTCCGGCGTCTATCCGGCGCTTGAGTTATACGGTCAGCTCTTCTCGACGCAGGGCGCGCCAGTGGGTGGTCCTATCAGTATTGCGTTGGGTGGTGGTTGCCATAGGTGGGCTGATATCGCCTTTGATGGCACAAAGTACCTGGTTGTGTGGCAGGTCGGAGAGAACAATGTTGGTCAGAAAATATATGGACAGTTCATCGACACAGATGGTTCACTGTTGGATGGTGCATTCATGATCTGTGACAACACGTACCAGGAGCGTTGGTGGCCGGCTGTGGCTGTATCGGACAGCAACTTTTGCACGGTCTGGGGTCAGGGTGCTGGTTCGGCATGTAATATATGGGGTAATTTGGATGTTACCGTTACCGGTATAAGCGAAGAAACAGGGTTGACTATACATGATACAAGATTCACGCTGACTGTTAGCCCGAATCCGTTTACAAAACTGGCTACTGTCAGCTTTGACATAGAGCAAAGCGCAGAGCGCATGGAGCTCAATGTCTATGATGCGAGTGGACGTTTGGTGAAATCATTGTATCATGGATCAGGTCTCGTGGATCGTGAATCAGTCGTCTCGTGGAATGGCCGGGACGATCATGACAGAGAGTTAGGCGCCGGTGTATATTTCCTGAGATTGGAGACTGGTTACTACAGCACTACCGCGAAAGTGTTATTGATGCGTTAAATTCTTCCTACTCCCTTCGCCATGTTACCCGGAAATCACGTGATGCGCCTTCGACCAGAGCATTGACCAATTTGCCGTACGCCCGATCCGGATCTTCAGCATCGAAGACGAAGATCCCGCCTTCCCAGATACTGACATGGCCGATTTCCCTGGTTTTCGTGACCGACGTATTCCAGAGTGATGCTCCGGTTTCTGTTTCAACCATCTGAGCATCGAGCGTTGCGTCGACTTCAGCTGAAACCGACATGCCTCGGAAGATCATCCCGATCGAGATGTTCGGCCGGACGTCGGATACTAACAACTCACCGGTAAAGACGGTTGCGACATCGTATTCCTCACCGATCGCCTGGAAGGCAGCTTTACTTAGTCTGTCAAATCCAATTTGATCGAGCACCTCTTCTGCGGTGCCGAGATCGATTATCCTTATCATTTCCTGGTCGCGGCGGATGGCTTCGGTGAATTTTTTCGTCGTGTAAGGCGCAAGGTTACCCTTACTCGGGCACTCGAATCGGATGATGCCGACGACTTCGTGTTGCTTGAGGTCAATCCGCGGCGGAACCATGACTTTTCGGCCACAGGTTAAAGCACCGACGGTCAAAACCACGATGGCGACTAAGAAGAACGTTTTTTTCATCTCAACCTCCTCTGGCGGAAATATTGTGTAGTATACACTAAAGGGGTTCGGGAGTCAAGACATTACAGGGTTTTTCTTATTTCCTCCAAGCGTTGTCTTGCCTCGTCGCCGCTGATCATACTGTAGAGTTTCTCGAGTTTGGCGCAACCATAATCCTCACAATGGGCACAGGTCTCGACGCCTCGCTCCAAGCCGCAAGCGCGTACTTCACACTCGTTGCAGAATTTTAACAGTCTTCCGCTTGTGCTGAGGCAACCATCGCAGTTTATGTCTTTCGTCTCGAGCGGGTATTGGTCGGATGACCACTTTTCTACTACTCTGTTGCGTTCTTCGTCGCTATTGTTTTGGGTGGCAATGAAAGCAGGACAACCAGTGCACACGATACCGCAATAGGCAATCATTTCCTTCATATCAGTCCTCCTGTTACTCCTCTTCGATTATAGCAGTTGAACGGATATAGTCAATGGCGCCGTCGATCTCGATGTCAAGATCCTCAGGGTAGTCATGCCCGAGCTCCGGAATTACGACATACTGATGAGGTAAACTTTCATTCTCGAAAATCGCGACCATCTTGTCATGGAGAGGATATCTTTCATCCAGTTCGCCCGTGATCAAAGTGCCGCGTACACCACGATTCTTTGCCTTCCTTATTCGTTCAGCAGTGAAACTCCCCGGCCAGTCCGGACATAAGACGATGAATCCGGTCGCCGGTATCGTGTTTGTAAGAAGAGCTTCAAGTGCAGCCAGGCCGCCTGACGAAAAGCCACCAATGATCACGTTGTCCTTGTTGACGGGGTATGCATTAATTACTTGCTCGAAAGCATCGGCGATTTCCTTCTTTGCGAGCTCGATGTCTCCGTGCCACCAGAATCCATTCCATGACATGACTTGCGACGATTGGGCGTATGCGGTGATGAATGTTTTCGACATCTTACTGGACCTCCAGCGATCCTTGAACGTTTCGATGTTTTCGCTCCCGCCGTGAAGAGCAATGAAGAGTGGGTACTTCTTTTTAGGATCATAGTGATCGGGCGTAACAATTCGGAGTTCGGGTTTCGCCATTTCCTGTGCTTTCTTCTTGAGCGCGTCGGTTTGATCGATGATCCTTTTGTACCCCGGCTGTTCCTTCAATGGTCTCCAGATTTCGATCTCATAGAAATACGGAGCGAACCAGATACCGCGGTCCAACGCATACTGCAAAGCGTCAATGCATTTTGTATATTGATTCAAATGTGCATACATGACTACAAGATTGTATGTATTGTTGAACAGGTAGTCAGTGAACGCTTCGCGAGCCCAAAGTAAGAGTTCAGCTGCCTCACTGTACTTCTCCAGTGTGTAGAGTTTGGTGAGGTGCTCTCGCATTTCCTGATATGTTGTAAAAGCTGGTGCGTACTCTTGCGCGCAGAATGCGAAACTGATAAGGCACGCAGTGCAGAGTAACAGCTGGCTGTTCATTGTTGCTCCTCCTTGAATCGATAGATTATGAGTCGATTGTCGAAAAAGGTTGGAATGATCAGGAGATCCTTGTCCGGGATGTATTCGAAATCGGCGCAGTAGATGCCTGGTGCGGAAAGGTCGAGTATTTTTGTGACCGCTCCAGAAGGCGCGATTCTGAAGACTCTACCCTGCCAATGCGAAACCAGGTAATTACCATCTTCTGCAAGTTTTATCCCGTCAATAAAACCAGGATTGAGATTTGCGATCTTGCTGATTTCTTTTGTGGTGAGATCTACGGATTTAAGGTAATGGTCGCCACTGTTGCCGAAGATAAGGCTATTTTCGTTGATCAACATGCCGTTCGGGTCGTCAACTTCATCGCCTGACAACCATTCTTCATATTCACCGTTAGACAGCTTGTAAATAATATTCTTCCGCGAATCGGAGACATAGATGCTGCCATTCGCGTCGATGGCAATGTCATTGAGCAATCCGGCTTGATCAATGGGATATCGGTTAATTATTTCGCCGGATTGCAGCGCGATCACTGCAATACCTCCCCGCTCTGCGACGAAGAGCCTGTCTTCATTCATTATCATGCCCAGCGGGTTCTTCAAGCCGGTTGCCCAGTCCAAGTTCTCTACCGTGCCATCCAAGGATACCCGCGAGATAGACTGGCCTCCGTCGTTCCTGCTTGGATTATAGACATCATAGTTTGAGACATAGAGAATGTCTCTCTCGGGATCGTATACGGCGGACTCGGGTACACGGAATTCCCTTTCTGTTTCGCAGCATTTTACTAGACCTTCGTATTCAAGAACTGCATCGCCATCTCGAGCCATGAAGCCCCAACCGCCAAATACCTCCGCGACAATAAGCAGCAGTTCATTTCTTCCTTTTCGCAAGGGCAGGGAGACTTCGTCAAAATACCCGATGATCCCCAGAAAAGACGGGTCGCGTGATTGATATGCACTGTTGCCCAGGAAATACCGCTCGCCATTGAGGAAAATACTCACTGCATCGCTGTATCCGAAACTCAGGTGGAGCATTCTGTCCTTATCGGTGTAGATGATTTTCCTCGCAAGGATGCAATCCGGTTCTTGACCCAGTCTTCCTGCATAGCGTCCGATGTCAACGAGGCCAGAGGGTGTGCTCTTTGCATCTTGCCACTCGATTCCTGACAGTATTCTCTTATCCGGATACTGCTGCATGTCTACCTCTGTGAGCTTGAATGGCTGAGACAATTGCCAGTCGGTTATGATGCCGGGTAGTGTGTCGACGAGTGGAGGCGGTTCGAACTTCAGATCATCTGTGATTGTGTATTTAAAGTTTGAAAAATAGGCAGTACCCTCAGCCATGATACCGATCGCTCCTTTGCTCGCTCCGTGCATCAGTTCGTTGATTACGAGGGCGGGTCTTTCCATGTCTCCCACATAGACGAGTGCCTGTTTTCCCAGAATTTCCATTTTGACATGCACCCACTGATCCGAAGGAAAGTCTACGCCGGCAGTAAATCCATTTCCGTTGTAGAGCTGCCAGCCAGTAATTCCGTTAGTGATCGGCGCATACTGGAGAGCATCCGCGTAAAGATTCGCCCGGTGCGTGCGAACGTAGAATCTTTCATAGTCGTCGTCGGATTGCATGCGGAAGATGATGCCGGGGTATGCACGTACTTTCTGTCCGGTAACGGCAATGTCGACTTCGATTATGCCGTTGTCAAATTCGACGTCTCTGAGATAGGCGAAGCCGAGCAGTGATTGCCGCCCAAGATGTTCCACGATTCGTGCGTTGTCGGTCACCCACCGGTCCGAGCCAAAATCTATCACCCGTGTATCGGCGGTAGCAGACGTGTGTAATACAAGGCAGAATACAAGAAACACTTTCTGCGCGTGCATCTAATACCTCCTTGCTTTCAGCGGAGAACGGATAGATACGGCGTTTTCAGAACTTCAATCAGAAAGTTTTTATTTCGATTCTCTTTATTGCGCCACCTCTGTAAATGAACCTATCCCCATTATTTGTCGCGTAGATGAGCTGCGTGTCATAATTCTTTCCAGCGGCCTCTTCGACAAAGTCACGGTAAAGATATGTTGCATGGCTCGAATGCATCGGCATGAAAACCTTTGGATTGAGCGTTTCGATGGCGTAGTGTGCGCCGAGCTGTACTGATTCGGGCGTGCCGAGACTGCAGCCGAGGATTGGGCCGAATGCAAGATCGACATTCTTATTCATACTGGCAATGGCGTCAATCTCCGCTGTGTAATTGGGTGACATGTCCATGGAGCCGTTTGCGTGGTCTCCTGGATAGAATATCGTCACTCCATCTAACTCGATGAGAAAACCGACGCCGCTGTCATTCGATCTTATGGTCGTTATTGTCACCCCTTCCAATTCCGTAGTAGTGTGCGGCTCGGTATAGGTATACTCATGCTCAATATCACGTGGTCTGAAGCCGAGTATGTATTCGATGTTCGGCGCATCGTTTTTCCATCCGAATATTCGTGGGTCATAATGATCGCCGTGATCGTGCGAAGCGAAGACGATCACATTTTCGGATTTAATCTCTGCAGGAACTATGTAACCGCTGGCGAGTGATGCATCGATGGGTAACGCGCGATTCTGGGCCTCGAAGTAGTCGAAAATTAATAAATGGTTCTGTGTCTTTATGGCCCAACCGCTGTGTCCGAGATGCCACACGATCGCCTCTTTTTCTTTTATCTTCATGGTGCGCAGAATATCCGGTGCGATCGATGAGTACTTGGCGGCTGGCGCATTGCGGACCTCCAGTGATTTCGCCACGCTGCGGAAGCCGTGGTAGCGAGCGTAATCGAGAGGGGTCAGACCTTCGTTGTCTTTGATAGACGGCTTAGCGCCTTCTGTGATCAGGCGGTCCGCCAAATTGCCTTCACCTCTTATTGCGGCGATATGTAGTTCGGAGAAACCGTATTTGCTTTCCTTAATGTTCAACTGGGCGCCTTTCTCGATCAGAAAATCAGTGATTTCACCGTTGCCGTTGTTGACTGCCATCTGCAAGGGCGTCACGCCGTTCGCATCGGTCACATTTATTAACGCGCCGTTCTCGACGAGTACTCTTACCGTGCTGATGCTGTCGTGTCTGACGGCATGGTGCAGCGGGGTCTGGAATCCGGCGGACGCACACCCTTCTTTCTTCTCGCATTCGTGCGGGTTGGCATCAGCCCCTCTGGACAAAAGGTACCCGGTTATCTCAGCGTTACACAATGCTGCCATACTCAACGGTGTCCACCCGAAGTCGGACATCGCATTGATGTCTGCGCCTTTTGCCAGCAGCAATTCAGCCGCTTCGACGGAGCCCGTGGCTGCGATCGAATGGAGCGGCGTGCTGTTTTCATTATCTCTCACATCTGCGCGCGCACCGTGTTCGAGTAGCAGTCGCGTAATGGCGAGGGCACTATCACCCCTCAGCCAGAAAAGAGGCGTGATCCCCTCATCATTGCTTGCGTTCGGATCAGCACCATGCTCCAATAGAAATCGCGCCAGTTCGACGCGACCGCGGCCGGCTGCATTATGGAGCGGTGTGATGCCGTCGTTTGACCGTGCATTGACGTCAGCGCCCTTTTCCACAATGAGTGCAGCGATCTCGGGTGTACCGGCAAGGAATATGGCGGCCATGCCTCGGTTATTTTGAAGGAGTGGGTCGGCACCCTTGCTCAGCAGATATCTGACCATATCGATGTGTCGCCGGCCTGCGGCAAAGGATAGCGGGGTCGCTCCGTTGTTGTCCTGCTCATTGACATCGGCACCGCCGGCGATAAGGAGTTCGGCTATCTGTACATTCCCGCTGACTCCAGCGAGATGGATGGGCTGGCTGTTGTCGACATCTCCGATGTGAATGTCCGCGTTCATGTTCAGGAGTTCGCGTGCGATGTCATAGTTGCCGTTCATTGTGGCGAGAGCGAGGGGTGTCATACCATCACCGTCACGGACATTGAGCAGTGATGGATCTTCGTTGAGCAACACCGTCACCCTCTCCAGGTCATTATCATTCACGGCATCATGGATCTCTGCGGCCGACGCGAATGAATAGCTTACTGCCAACACGGCCCAGAGATGAGTCATCATCCTGAGATATTTCACTTAACCTCCTATATTCATTGCATTAATGTCCTATGCTATCTTAGCATGGTCATCTTTATGATGGTGCTTTCGGTTTCGGTTTCGAGCCGGCAGAAGTAGACACCGCTCGATACCCGGCGGCCGCGTTCATCAGACCCTGACCAGGTGATTTCATAGTAACCGGGATCCTGAGCGACGTCAACCAGGGTCCTGACCAGCTGGCCGGCAACATTGTAGACTTTCAATCGCACCGCACTCTTGTTCGCTAACCCATAACTGATCACGGTCTGATCCCGGAACGGATTGGGTAGATTGGGCGCGAGCAACAGACCCGATACCACCCCAGCATCCTTCGGCACCTCGGCAATGCCCACCTCACCGAAGTCGTCCATCACCTTCTGCGCCACAAGACGGGCATCATCCTGATCCATGAAATACAGCGGAAAGCCGAAAATGACCAACTTGTAATCAGTGCCCAGGTAACGCAAGCCGCAGACCGCACCCTCATACGAACTCGAATTATTGCGCATGTCCATGGTGTAGATGTCCTCAGCCAGACCACCCGTAGAAGTCAGAGCCTCAAGGTTGCGCATGACACCGTTCCAGAACGCATAAGGCACCTTGGCCGAGTCCACTTCTAAACGCGGATAGCCCAACAGCCCGTCAGCGGCCTGAAACGAGTCGACCGGCAGCGTCATCTCGACATGCGCTGTCTTGAAATAATCGTACATGAAATCACCGGCGCTGAAGTTGAAAGGATAGGCATTCACGTTATGGAGATTCGCGGTCGGGCGCCAGCCGACAAGCCACAGATTGCCGCCAAGGTCGAGATAGTCACAGAATTCCTCGCGACAACGCCATGCATGATAAGAGTTGAAATCATCGGCGTGCCACAGAACCGAAGAATAGGGTACGAAGTCCGCGAATACGGGTTTCTGCGATAGATACCCAAACTCGTACTCATCATACTGATAGTTATCCATGATGTACCGATAGAACGCATCCTGCAATGAATCGGGCGGGTTGGTGCCATTGAACGTTTCGTCGACGATGATGATGCCCTGATCAAGCGTGATCGGACGACCGTATGCTTCAGCACTGAGCACGCTGAAATTGCCGGTTAGGTCAAAGGCGCGCACCGCGTAGTAATAGCGATTGGCACCGGAAAGCGGATAGTCAGTATAGGTGGTATCGGTCATTAGCGTAGTATTGAGACTGTCATAGGTCGGATCGTCGTTGAGCCGGCGGTATAGTCGATAGCCGGCGAAGTCGAGTTCTGTGTTCCCGAGCCAGGTGATCTCGATGCCGGATTGTATTGGAGTAGCAACTACACCGGTCGGTGCGGCCGGAACAACGCCGGGTGTGCCGGTCACTTCGGTTGCTAGACAGCTCAGGCGGTTGTCCGCGTCGAGTGCCCGCACCGTAATGTAGTAGGTCGAATCGGTCAGCAGGCCGCTCAGTGTATCTGCAGTGGTCGAAATGCCGGAAATGAAGTGGCTGTCTGTATAGACTTCACTGGTCAGACCCCAATATACGCGGTAACCAGCTACGTCGGGCTCGATGTTCGCTGACCAGCTGACCTGCAGGTTGGTGCCGTCGCCGAAGTCATTGACTACGACGTCACTGACCTGCGCCGGATGAAGTCCCAGAATGGCGAGGGTGGCAACTGCCGCTTTTGCAGCGCCGAGATGCATGGCAGGTGTTATGTTGGCGACAATATCGGTCGTTGTGTGCCAGTTCGGATTCAGAAAGTACCATCTCTCCGCTATCCAGGTGGCAGGAAAACCTCGTGATGAAAAAGACAGGTCGTCCGAACCACCGGCAAAGTATTCCTCAAAATAAGTGAGTTCGGGAGCGTAGAGCTGTCCTGCTTGAGCGATGATGTTGACCAGCCAGAGGCAATAATCGTATGTGTAGTGCAAATTACAGTTGAGCAAACCTCCATCGGTCCAGCCGATCATGTCCAGGTTGATGACGGCGTCGATATCAAGGCCAAGGCTGTCTGCACGATGCGCGTAGTCATCGCTGCCCAAGAGCCCGACTTCTTCACCAGCCCAGGTGATGAATTCAATAGAGGATTCCCATGAATAATTGTGGAAGATCCGGGCGGCCTCAAATATTGCAGCGACGGCAGAAGCATTGTCATCGGCACCAGGTGCATACGTCCAGGCGTTGTTGGTGTCAGGCCAGATTATCCCGTCATGGTGACCGCTGATCAGGAAATAACGTGTCGGATGTACCGTTCCCTGGATGCGTGCCACGACATTGCGCTCGAAGCCCGTGTCGGGCCAGGTGCCATAATTGGTCGCTTCGATGTAAAAGCTGTCAAACTCCGCAGTGTAGCCCAGGCTGTTGAATTTTTGCCTTATCCATTCAGAGGAAGCAAACCCGCTATCAGAAAAGAGCAACCTCGTTTGGAAATCCTGGAGGCGCTGCGTATACGAACGCAGAGAGTCGCTTCTAACCTGGTCGACAAGGCTTTGAATGAAGGGGTCGTATTCTAAATGACGCAGCGGCACTTTTCTTACGGTCATGTTCTCCCAGAATCGCTCGGGTAATACTCTCTTTTTCAGAGGTCGGAATTTCAAGCGGAGATCCATGAAGTCAGAGATGCGAGCGGTCGCGGATTTCACCAAACGCACGTTGTTTCTCTCGAGAATAACCTGACCGGGCAATTCAGTATTGGGTTGGGGTACGCTGCCGATGAAGTAGTTCTCGGTCCAGGGTGATACATCGATCACCTCAATAGAAAATCCAATTTTACTCAACCGTACGACCTGCGCATCGTCAATTTCGGCGATCGCAGTCTTACCGATGAATTCGTAGGTAGGATATTTAAGAACATGCCATTCCCTGATCTGATCTGTGCCATTTAGATCCACGGCAATCAGAACGGGCTCCGCGCCTGCGAGATTGATCAGTAAAAATAAGGCGCATAACAATAGAGCAGTAGTCAGAGATTTCATTGTTTCCTCCTTATTTACATTTACATTACGCCGACACAGATATTATTCCTCGTGAAGACACCATCGGACTGCATGCTGCATCAAAGTCCAGTCCGAACCCATGTCGTCGAACTTTTCGAAATATGAAACGCCGTCCCGGTCATCGTCCTCCTCCCATTCGGGATGCGGCCCGGTGAGGAAGACGCGTCCCTTGCCGTATTCACAAGCAACCAGCGCGACTTGTCCGGTTATTTCATACGTTCCGATCGTATCGACCATTGACGTTTCGTTCGGTATGAAATACGGCCCGTTGTAGAACATTATCCAGAGCGAATCCGAATCGGACCGCGTGATCTGGTGAGATTTGTTGAGATTAACCTGGCACATTCCGATATCGGGGAGTTGGTAGATCTGCGGTATCGGACCAGCCGCCGTGCCCGGGAAGACGCCGAGCAGACCGGCCGAGTACTGCTGGCCGTGCCAGGTCTGTATTTCGGCGGCATATATGCCTCCGGCACACGTACCGATGTAACCTCCGCCTGCTTTGATCCTGCGCCTCATCTTTTCCCGACCTTCATAGGTTATGTTGTGCATGTATGGAAACGGAGAACCACCCGGAAAGTAGAAGATGTTGATATGTTGAATATCCTCGTTGTTTATGAGGTCTGCATTCATGAGGAGAACTTCGTGACCCATCCATTCGAACATTTTCCTTGCCGCGGTGACGCATGAGGCGGCCGCGCCCGAGTCAGCATATACTCCGATAGTGACTTTGCTGCCGGCAATGGGTCGGTGTGATTCAGAGCAGTACGCAATATTCAACATGAGTAGAGTGAGAGAAGAAATACTGTGTCCCAAATTTCTGGTCATCTGACCTTGATGATCTTCTGCACGATCTGACCGTTCGATTCGACGAAGTAGATCCCAGGCGATATGCGGTTTTGGTCAACATTTCTCCCGGCAATGTCGTAAACCCTGTACTCACCGAATGCAGGTAGATCTAACTGACCGGTGATTATGGTTCCGGGTAAGCGACCGTTATCGAAATGCGTACCTGTGTTCTCTTCGATCCCGACATCAGGTTCGGTTCTGATCAGCCAGAAGTCCTGTGCACCTGAGCCGAAAGATGTCGTATATCCGCCGATGATGTAGCCTCCGTCTGAGGTTAGGGAGAGCGCAAGACCGGATTCAGTGCCGGCACCACCATACCTCCTCGTCCATAGCGTGTCGCCGAGAACATCAGTACGGATGAGCCATATATCTTGTGCATATCTGCCCGCAGTTACATAACCTAAGTCAGGCGTCTGGTAGACGTCAAAACCGTAATCTTCACCGTATGCGCCGTAGACCTTGGTCCAGAGAGTGTCGCCCATGCAATCTGTTCTAATAAGCCACGCGTCGCCGGCGGTCCATGCACCGGTGCCGTTTATGTAACCGGCGAATATGTATCCGCTGTCCGCGGTCACACTGACTCCGTATGCGACATCTTCGAGGGTGCCGCCATAGGTCTTCGTCCACATTGTGTCACCATTCGCATCGATCTTGACCAGCCATGCATCCTTGCCTCCTGCTCCGAACGACATCGTGCTGCCGGCAATGATATACCCGCTGTCAGGGGTCGGCTTGACCGATATCCCATAGTCTTCACCTCCACCGCCGTATTCTTTGGACCAGGCAGTATCGAGCAGAGCGTCGGTCTTCAAGATCCACAGGTCGCCTTTTGCCCAGCCCGATGGTCCGTCCCTGTAGCCTACGAATATGTAACCGTCATCCGGCGTCTCACAAAAAGCGTATGCAACATCCATGAGCGGCGTCGCATACGTTGTGGTCACCTCGGCGATGCCCAGGGTATCGGTCTTGATGAGGTAGACGTTCTTGCCGCCGCCGCCAAAGGTTTCACTGTAACCGGCGATAATGTAGCCGCCGTCGGCTGCCTCGCGCACAAAATGAGCGCCGTCCATGGAGTAGCCTCCGAACGTTCTTGTCCACATTTGGTCTCCGTTTGCATCCGTTTTGACCAAGTATGCGTCCTGGAGTCCGGCGCCAAAGGATGAGGTGTAGCCGGTTGCAATGAAGCCACCGTCAGATGTCTGGCATACCGAATATGCAATGTCCGCGTTGACTCCGCCATAGGTGTGAGTCCAGACAGTGTCCGGCACCTGGGCGTGTATGATCATGCAAGATGAAAACAGCGAGCACATAACAAATAATGCCATATTTCTCTTGCACAGAATCTTCATAGGATGGCATCCGAATAAACTATTACTCAATGTTCCTCCATTTCTTATTTTACGACCACTATCTTACTGACTATTCTGCCGTCGATCTCTGTGAAATAGATCCCGGGATTGATGGAGGTCGACTTGACTGCTCGCCCGGCGATATCGAGCAATCGTTCACCATGGCCCAAGGGGAATATTGCCGAGCTGCTTACTATCGTCGGACCGGAGTTCTGCGGAATTTCCGACGTCTTGAGGTTGCCGGCTATTCCGGTACCGGTATTCTCGTACCATCTCACTTCGCTAATGCCTGCCCAGCCACTTGCGGCAACGGCGTCTTGATCACCGTCATCATCAAGATCACAGACGTATAGGGGCCATACGCGGGAAAAGTCTTCATCGATGTATAATTTTGTCCAGACGATCGGGCTACCTCCATCATTACGCCACCAGCATACTTCATTGGAGGTTTGCCCGGTGGCGGCCACATCAAGGTCTCCGTCGCCGTCGAGATCCGCAGCCTGGGCAATGCAAGCAGCGAAGAGGCCGATGCCGATCGTATGTTTGGTCCAGGTAAGCGGATTACCTCCATTGTTGCTGTACCAGGCGACTTCATTGTTAAGATAGGCAACGGCTAAGATGTCAAGGTCCTGATCTTCGTCAATATCAACGGCCTGTACACGGTGAGCGCCGTTGAAATAACTATCTATGTTGAATTCTGTCCATTGGATTGGATTCCCTCCATCGTTCCGCCACCAGGTGATATCGTTGCCGTAGAGACATGCCCCGATGACATCATTGTCACCATCATCGTCAAGGTCGGCGACGCGGACTGATTTTGCACCATCGAAACCGGCACCGATCGTCTGTTCGGTCCACTGGACCGGGGTTCCGCCATCGTTCCGCCACCAACTTATTAGATCGAGGTCCGTCGACGCACCGAAGACATCCACGTCTCCATCTTCGTCGAGATCATGTGCATATACTTCGTGGGCGAAATCGTAGCCGGTTCTGATCGTATTTTTTGACCATTGAATGGGATTGCCGCCATCATTCGACCACCAGGCGACCTCGTCACCCGCGCCAGCCGCGCCAATGACATCCTGATCACTGTCGCCATCGATGTCAGCGGCGTATACTGAGAAGGCCTGCAAGAAACCATAGGCGATGGTGAATTTTGTCCATACGATGGGATTACCACCTTCGTTACGCCACCAGACCATCTGATTATCTTCGAGAACGGCGCCCACTACATCGAGATCGCCGTCGTTGTCCACATCGCAAACGTGGACACTCGCCGTCCCATTCGTGTTGTTGTTCAGGACGTGAGCGTTCCAGGAAATCTGGGCAAACGAGAGAGAAACGAATAGCATGATACACGAGATGACGAGAGAGAAACTCATTGGATTTTTACTATCTTTTGACATATGACCCCTTCATTTTGAATGAAATAGATGCCGGAAGCCATCTCCTGGGGCGCAACATCTCTTCCGGCTATGTCGAGAATCCTGTAATTAGTTCCAGGGGGTAATCTTAAGGGTCCGCGGATTATTGTAGCACGCAGTTGAGGCGTGTCGAAGCAGACACTACCATTTTCGTTGATCCCGATGAGGTCGTTCTCATACCAGTAAATATCATGGGAAGCGTTCGCCGCCGCGAGTACATCGATGTCTCCGTCACCGTCGAGGTCTGCTGCGTACACAGGCCATGCACCGTCGCAGCCGCCGTCGATGATCGTTTTTGTCCAGCTGATCGGAGAGGTGCCGCTGTTGCTGTACCAGGTGACATCATCGGTGTAATCGGCCGTTCCGAGAACGTCCGTGTGGCCGTCGTTATTGATATCTTTGGCAAAGACACCGAGTGCGCCGGCCAATGCCCCATCGATTATCTGTTTTGTGAATTGCACGGGGGTGCCTCCGTCGTTACGCCACCATGCAATGGCATTAGCCGTGTAGGCTGCCGCAACGACGTCGCTGTCGCCGTCGGCATCGATGTCGAGGGCATAGACCATATGTGCCATACCGAAGTAGTTATCGAGTACGTGTTCGGTCCATGTTGAATCACCATTGTTACGCCACCACGTGACGGCGTTCTCCAGCAGCGCTGCGCCGACGACATCGAGCAATCCGTCGCCGTCGATGTCGGCCGCTTTTACCGATCGCGCCCCGTCAAAACTATTGCTGATCGTGTGTTCTGTCCAGCCGGGTGGAACCAGACCGTCGTTCTCAAACCAGGCGATCTCATCGGTGAGTGCAGCTGCGCCGAGGACATCGATGTCATTGTCACCATCCATGTCGATTGCAGTTATTTCATGTGCGTTAAAGAAGCCGGTTGCTATACTGTGTTTTGTCCAAGCAATTGGGCTTCCTCCCCCGTTTTGCCACCATGCGAGTTCGTTGCCATACCAGGAGCATGCCAGTATATCATGGTCACCATCGCTGTCTACATCCTCGGCATAGACGAACACAGCGCCGTTGAACATGGTATCGACCATTTGCATGGTCCACGATATTGGATTGCCGCCTTCATTTATCCACACAGCAACGCGGTCGCTATCTATTCCCGCACCGATAATGTCGATGAGGGTGTCGCCGTTGATATCCTGGGCGTGTATTGAGCACGCGCCTCCGAAGTTGTCAGTGACAGTATGTCTTGTCCAATTTACCTGACCGAATGCATGGCGTGGAAGGAGAACGGTGATGAAAACGAAAAGAACAGACGCATAATTCTTCATGTTCCTCCTTAGATTATTCAGTAAAAGAGCTCTACTCATTTTATTCTCACGATTTTTCTCACAATCTGCTCGTCGTACTTTATGAAATAAATACCAGGTTTCAGACTGAGCGGTTCGACCTGTCTGCCTGTTATATCGTATAGAATGCAGTTCTTGCCTTCAGGTAATTTGAGCTGACCGCTTATGATCGTGGGACCGAAATCGACCATTGGGGGATAATCGACCTCACCTTCATTAATGCCCGGGTTCAGGTCGCTCTCCCACCATCTTATGCTGTTGGCAAACTGGGCGGCGCCAAGCACGTCAAAATCGCCGTCGCTGTCGACATCCTTGATATCAATACCTGTTGCTCCGGTGAAAGCATTGGTGATTACGTGTTTTGTCCACTGGATGGGAATATTACCGTCATTTTCCCACCAGGCGATTTCATTGCTGTTTATGGCGGCTGCAACTACATCTATATCGCCGTCGTCATCGATGTCGGTGCTTCGGACCATGTGTGGGCGGAAAAAACTCGAGCCGATGAGATAGGAGGTGAAGGATTCGTTGCCGTCATTAGCAAACCATACTACTTGATCAAGACCGCATATCGTTGCTAGCACATCGTTGTCACCATCTGAATCTATGTCATCGCCATAGACACTGCTGGGACGTGCCGTGGTATGCAGGATCACATGTTCGGTGAAGACCTCCTCGCCGTCATTTTCAAACCACGATATGTCACCGGCCCCAGAAGCGCTCGCAAGAATGTCGACATCGTCGTCGTCATCGAGATCGATCGCATAGACGCAGTTAACATTGTCCCAATTGTCCTTTACAACATGCGGCGTGAAAACCAGATTTCCTTCGTTTTCGATCCACCCAACCATCGGACTGAGTGCCTCGCAGCAGACTGCGAGAACGTCCGGGTCGCCATCAGAATCGACATCTTCGACATCGAGACGGTTCGCATATCCCCAGCTCGCGATGACGTGGCGGATGAAAGTCTGGGTGCCGTCATTTTCCCATAATTCGACACCATACGTCTGCGAGGCGCAAAGCACATCGACATCATTGTCGTCGTCTATGTTTACTGCATGAACACCCATGGCATAGTAGGAGGTGGTGGAGATGTCATGGCGTATGAAATTGACGTTGTCGATGTTCTCCCACCAGGAAAGGCAATGGCCCAGGCGTCCGGACGCCACGGCGTCGGTGTCAGTGTCACCGTCTATGTCGATCCCAAAGACGTACCACGGATTATTATAGTTAGTGGCAATGGGATGCTCGGTGAACGTGATTTGCGCATGTATCGGTGATAGATACAAGAACGCAGCGCACACAACAAATAATGAACGTGTCATTTTTCATCTCCTTTGACAGTACTATTCAATCTTTATTACCTTGCCGGCAATGGTACCATCGATCTCCAGGAAATATATCCCGCGCGTCAACATGTCGCGCTGTACGGTCCTACCGGCAATGTCGTAGATGCGGCAACTCGTTCCTTCTGGAAGGTGAAGTGAGCCGCGGATGATCGTCGTCGGGCAGACTTCCGCTCTACCGCGGAGGGGCTTGTCTTCGTGGACCCCAATGGTGCTGATGAGGACGGTATCACGTTTCGTCGTATCGACGTGGGCTTCGATGATGAGAATATCCTGCGGGTGGGCAGCAATGTGATTGAGTATATCATTGCTCGTATCGGCCACGCATGCCCAGCCTTGGTAGATGCCGCTCGCAGTATCGGTTTCGATGAGGGCCACGGCAATGCCGTATTGATCCTTTAGGGTTCTCATCATTACCAGCGCAGGTTCAAAAAATCCACCATACCAGTCCGCCCCAATGAGCTGAACATAGATCGTATCGCCGATTTGCAGATTGGTGTTCAACGGTGTTGTGTAAGTGCTGTCATTCATTGCCATCACCGAGGAAACGGAATGCGGTTGGTTCGGTGTGCCGGCATGGGGCAGCGTGGAGAAGGGAGTGAAATTCGCCGGCCCATTGATGGAAGAAGCGATGGATGGTTGATCCGTTGTCCACCAGAAATTATTCGTTATGTCGATTGTGAACGATGTGTTATTGATCACCTCATAATCATCTGGCTGATGGCTATTGTAGTAAATACTGTTGTAGTTGGCGGTCATCGTGTTAGAGGTCGAAATCAGGTAAAGACCATCGACATTGTCGACAATGATGTTCGATGTTACGACCGGCGAGGAGTTGCCGAGCGAGCGCACACCGCCGCCGAAGTCGCCAACGTTGCGGGCTATCGTGTTGTACGCCACATACGGTGCGCAACTGTAGCAGCAAGCAATGCCGGCTCCATCAGTGCCGGACGAATTACCCACAATGACGTTGGCCATGATGTCGGGGCTCGAACCAGTATAGCAATCCAACCCTCCGCCGCTCATTATTGAGTGGTTCTCTCTGATGATATTGTAGTATATCATAGGCGATGAATGATCATTGAATATACCTCCACCCCACATTGACGTATTTTCTGCGACAGTATTGTGTTCGATTATTGCGGAGCTGCTGCAGTAATAGTTGTAGATGCCGCCTCCAAAGCGATTGAGCGAAGCATTGCGAATGATCGTGTTGTGAGAGATGGTCGGTTCTGACGAGAAGCACCCAATACCTCCGCCGCCACCGGTCGAACTGATGGCGGTATTGTTCGTGATGACGTTATCGCGGATCGTCACGGATGATTGGCTGCAATGTATTCCCCCTCCGTCCTGCGCGTAGCCGCCGGTTATGGTGAATCCGATGATCTGGGTTGATTGATCGCAATTACTGCAGCTTATCACGGTGCCTGTTGAGTCGGCGTCGATCATCGAGAGCGTGGGGCCGGAGACACTCATCAGCACGACGCCGTTCGTCATGTTGATGGGGAAGACCTCTCCTGATCCGGTATCATAGGTGCCCGCTTCGACGAGCACGGTATCACCGTATGCGGCTGAATCTTCGACTGCTTGTTTTATCGTCGGAACATTTGCCGGAACAAGCCAGGTCGTTGCAGCCGCATGCTTAGCCGTGAGCATTCCAAGAAAGCATAGTGCGATAGCGTATGAGACAATACTGCGTCTCATGGTTGCCTCCTGTTTGACGTTCAAACTGCGGGCATTGAAGGGCCCGCCTTCATTCACTCATGTTCTTCCTCAAAAGTACAATAAATACCTGATCTTCACTGCGCCGATAGTGTATATCGGCTCCAGTTTCTCTACACCGCGTTCACGAAAGTCATTGAGCGCAACGTGCAGCCAGCTCTTGGGGAGGAAATTCCAGGAGAAGAGAAATCCGAACCGGTTGTTGATCCATCTACTTTCGCCGATATCGGTGCCGGGGGTTTCGAGGAGAATGTCATTGAAAATGGACAGACTCTTGTCGGCGCTGAAGCGGATGTCGATTCTCGGTCTTATCCTTGGAGTCATGGCGATGATCGTGTTCGTTGTGTCCCACTCAATCCACAGGTTTCCGGACAGTACGATGCTCATTGGCGGTATCACCGAGTAGCCGAAGAAGAACCAGTTCGTCAGCTGATGCGCAAGGAAGTTGCGGCGGTAGTTCCAGCTGTAGCTATAATTGGATCCGAAATTAAGGTTGTTACCTTTGACCAGTCCCCACATCGCGAAATCGACGCTGCGGCGCACGTAGTTCGTGTCGGCTTCATAGTACCGCCCGGCGTACAAGTCGAGGGACATTCCCCAGCGGTTCCTAAATGCCGGGTTGATCTGCAGGCCGGCCAGCTTAGACCAGTTCGTATCCCCCGGTTCCTGGAGAAGATGGATACCTGGGGCAATGTAGAGCCAGCGCAGGAAACCTTCATCAAATACCTTTCCCGGTCCGCTGAAGAGATAGAAGCGTTTTCTTCCTGCCCATGGTACGAACCCTATTTCACTGACGTTGAAGGAGTCGCTCACTATCTCGGCCGCAATTTTCGTGAAGAAACTACCGAGAAATCCTCGGTATCCGGAAGTCACTGCCCAGCCGCGTTTACCGGTGCTGTCGCTGAGTGCGCCCTGTATGATCACCTGATCTGGTCCGTTCCTGTAGACGCCTTCGAGCCCGAGTGCATAGTTATAGTCGTCGTCGTCGACGGCACTGCCGCTGAATAGCACCCCAATGTCTGAATTTTGCATGATGCTGCGCTTAACCCTTAAGGTTCCGAACCAGCGGTCGGGTTCATATAAGAGCGTATCGCCGTTATTGGTGAGGGCGAAGTCGTCAGTGTATGCGCCAAGAAGGCCCATATTCCATTTCTCGGAATTATTCGTCACTTTCAAGCCGCCGAGGATCGGGACAATATCGCCATCGAGAGATTTGCCAATGCTGCGCGAATAGTATATCTCGAGAGGAAAGAAGAACTGAATACCGTCCTGGCCAAGATCTGACATACGGAAGATGTCTCTTCCTTCAAGGAAGAAAGGCCTGCGTTCATCGAGGTACGTCGGGTAGCGGGATAGGTTCACAGTAAAAGGGTCTGATTCGATCTGGGCGAAATCAGGATAGACAGTGGCATTTATCGTCGTCTGTGGTGTGACGTCCCATTTTAGATTTAGGCTGGCACTCGGTTTTATATCGGTTTTTGTGGAATCTATCCCTCCGGTAAGCGGGTTAGGGTAGTATCTCTTGTCTAAACGCAAATATCCTTCAGGGTACAGCTCGAAATAGTATCCTGAGGACTGCGGGTTAACGTTCTTCAATACTCCCCAGCGGGAGACCATGTCTCCTTCTCCCTGGGGGACCTCGGTCCAGTAGTCATCTTCACGGTTGTGGGCTAAGTGGCGGAAGAATTGAACACGCCATTCATCCAATCCTTTCTTATAGCGTATGGATTTGAATGGTATCCTGATCTCAACGTCGAGACGATCCTCGTATACTTTTACGCCGCGATACCAGACACCCTCCCACGAGTCGTCGTATGTTCGGCCGTCATCGAATATCCAGCCGTCCCAGAATAACTGGCTGGCGAAAACGAGGAAGTAGTAGCCGGTCGTTTTACTGCCGAAAGGATCGATGCTGACGCGGACGTAGTCCTCGTCTGTGGTGAAACAGGCAATGGGTTTGTGATTCTCAGCATAGCAGCGGAACGCAAAGTATATGTTGTCGGCATCCTGAAGTACATATACTACGGTATGTTCAGTTGGTGCGGTCTTCTCGTATGGAATGTGTTGGACAAACCCGTATGCCGAGTCAGCCTGCTGCCATACGTCTTCTATGATGCCATCTATGTGCGGTGCCGTTTCGGTGAATCTCACCTCCACGGATTTTTCGCCGCTTACGAGCATAAAGAACAGAAGTGCAAGTAGCATTCAACCTCCCTATTAAATGATCGTAATTTTCCAAAATTCCTTCATCAAGCAGATGTCGCACCACCCAGTTTCTTGCCGGCATCCTCGGCTGCTTTCAAGAACTCGGGCCGTGATGTTATCGCATCTTTTTCCATGAGCCCACCGTAAGAAAGGAAATCCAGGATTTCGATGCCAAGCGAGCGCGTGAATCGTCTGTAAAACTCGATTAGGACGCGCGATTCATATTCGGCTTCTTTTTCACCGAGGGTGGTGATTATCAATGCCTTCTTGCCAGAGACCAGATGCTTGTTCTCTTCATGATGAAAGAAATAGAGCCGATCGATGAATGTTTTCATCAATCCGGTGACTTCACACCAGTAGATCGGTGATGCAAACACAAGGATGTCCGATTTCATAACCATATCACGCAGCTCGGACATGTCGTCCTGAAAATTACATTTCTTCTCCCTCTTGCATTTGCAACATCCGATACAGTTGTTGATTGTTAGGTCACGGAGCACGGCTTCGCGAACATTAATGCCACTCTCAGTTACTCCTTTCATGAAGGACTTGAGGATCGCGTCCGTGTTGCCGTTCTCTCTCGTCGAACCATTCATGACCAGGATTCTCGTCTTACTCATGTGCCTCCCGATATGCTCTCTGCCTCCGAATGGAGGATGGCGGTTCAATCAGAGAGCGATGCAGCGGGTCGTTCTTTATACGTCCAATTTTAGTAATCCGTACTGCAAACGAGATATGACACTGCAGCCAGTTGGTATCGGATGGCAGGGCAATGGATTCATCCTCTCGCGGTCTGTCAATGCCGCGGGGTGAATGCGGTATCCGATCAATGCTCGGTCTGATTCTCAACAATTACAGTTCCTCCTTTCTCAATTACGTTTGTACTCGACCATGGAGACAGAAGAGCCTGCCGTCGGTAGTGCCAAACTATGGATGGTAGGCAAGCGATGATACATGGCAGGCTCTTCTCTTTGTCCAACTAATCTCCATTCTCGTTATTTAACTTCTTACTGGTCAGCAAGCCGATGATGGATGGGATGAAGAGAATGGTCGTCACAAAGCACGCGCCGACACCGGTCACGAGCAGAGCGCCAAAACTAGCCCAGCCGCGGTACGATGCGGTCATCAGCGAGCCGAAGCCAGCCATTGTGGTCAGGGATGTCAGCAAAACCGCCTTGCCAGTGCTCCGCAATACAACGGGTGTCTTCTTCAGACCTTCGAAAATATACCGGTGCAGAACATGGACGCCGTCGTCTATGCCGATACCGACGATCATGGGGATGGCCATGACGTTGAGCATGTCGAGTTTGAGCCCGAAAGTCTTCATTATCCCCAACATCCAGATACCGCCGGTGATGAGCGGGGTCACTCCGAGTAACGCAAAACGCAGACTCCTGAAATCGACCCACAGCAGCAGAATGACGATAACGACAGTCAGTAATGTCGCGATCAAGCCGTCGCGCCCGATGAGCCGGATGAGGTGCAAGAATATCGGCGGTGTACCGGTGATCTTTGGCGAAACTGCTTCCAGTTGCTTGTCCAATCGCGTGAGCGCCTCATAGTTGTAAACCTGTTCCTTGGGATAGATCGTGACGAGATACTTGTCGCCTCTCTCATTGACATACTGGCTCTTCACGTGTTGCGGGAGATCGTTGAGAGTGATGGGAGATGGGTTTGCCATTTTGTAGATCCTGCGGCGGAGGTTCGGCTCGTAGTATTTCTGGAATCTATTCAACTGTCTTATCGCGCTCTCGGGATGCTGTTTTATCTTATCAACAAGGTCGATTATGAAACTTCTGGCATCGGGCATCTCCGGGTCGCCGATTATGCTTTTCGCCTTTGCGTCTACCTTGTCCTGTCCACCGATGAATGCCATTTGGGAAAGTTCATAGATGTTGATGTCAAGCCGTTCAAGCTGGTCCGTCAGTTGCGAGATGTTGCGATAGGAGATCATGGTGTGGGATCCAGTGCTCCCAACGATCCGGCGTATCTTCTTGACCTCGGTTATCCTTTCCTCTTGCAGCCTCTGGGGCGGTACATAGTCGGCGATGTTTTCAACCATACTTATGAGTGGCATTTGCTTCAGTTTTTCGGATATTTCATAGGATTCGTCTATCGAAGCCGTCGTCACCATTGCGAAATCCGGGCTGAGGTCGAATGCCTCGATGATCGTGTCCTGTAATGCAACCGTTTCGAGTCCTTCTGGTTCGAGATTGAGCATGTTGTAATCGAACTTGATATTGATCGCCTGGTAGAGGAAGAAAGCCGTGATCAAGATCGCTGCAATGAGGAAGATCAAAGGGCGCAATGCGATGACGCTGCCGATGTGGCCCAAGAATTTAAATTCCACGTGCGGTTGCTTCAGAGGTTTTTTGGTCATACGCACCATGAATTTCTCTCGGGCAATGAGTATGGCCGGAAGCATGATCATGGTTGTCACCATGGCGCATATGATGCCAATGCCGAGCACGATGCCCATCTCTTTTATGCCCTGGGTGACCGAGATCGCCAGTGCGAAGAATGCAGCCGCCGTCGTCAGAGCGGCAGTGATGATCCCCGGGCCGGAGCGCACCATGGTCTCCTCCATCGCGGTCGCCGCGTCCTTATCAATGGTCCTTCGTTCACCGTATACCGAAATGATGTGTATCGCGTAATCGATACCGAGGCCGATAAGAATCACCGCGAACATCGAGGTCATCATGTTGAGCCTGCCCAGTGCCAATCCCAATCCGCCCGCCGCGATGACGAGAGAGATCATCAGGTTGAGGCCTGCCAGGATCGGGGTGGACCAGATCCGGAAGGTCAACATGAAAAGGACCATGACCAGAACGAGGGCGAGGACAGAACTGAACTTCATATCCCTGGTAATGTGTTCCATCTCGTCTTTCTGGAGCGGTATTATTCCGGCAACTCCGGCTTTGACTTTGGGAAAATCAGGTAACCGTCGGGCCAGAATGGCCTGTACACTGTCGGTCGAGGCAATATCCTTATCGACCTCCATTGCGGTGAAAGTCGTTTTAAGGTGCATGAGCAAGACACGTTTGTCTTGAGATATGAAGTAGGGATCCCCGTAGAGAAAGCGTTCGACCGCCGAATCGGCGAGCGTGCTGTTCGCGACGCCGGGGTCCGTTATGAATGTGTCCATTGCTTTCAGCCACGAATGGAATCCATCGAGGGTCCGTACGGCTTCGTTTTCCTTTTCTTTGGTGCTGAGCGCTTCCTCATCACCAACGTATTCTTCTTCGAAATTGTCATTGATACTCGTCAGTAGCGGAATCAGACTGAGGTCCTTGAACATGTCGGCAAAGGTTTCCAGATCTTCTTTCTCTGCGAGCATTAGGGCATGATTCGATAGAAATTCTTTGTCCAGTTTGTAATCGACACGGCTGAAGTACTGCTTGAGATGTAGAATATCCTGCGCGATCGCATCGGCAAACTGTTTCATCTGCTGTTCCTCGCCACGTATGACTACGAGGAAGGTCGATGCACTTTTGTATTCGGTTATGATTTCATCGAACTCTCTTGCCTTAGGATCGTTCATGGGCAAGAGGTCTGACCAGCGCATATCCATCCTCAGTTGCGATGCCGAGATGGCGGCGAGGACGGTGACTATCAGTACTCCGATGATGACCCGCCAGGGGTGTGAAGCTGTAATGCGTGCCCAACTTCTGAGTAATCTTTCTCTCATTTTCATTCCTCCATTAGAAGTAGACCGATGCACGGACAAGGCCGCCCCAGCCGAGAGACCTGCTGTACGACGTGCCTTCGTCGCCGACGTAGATATTGCCCATGAACGCGAGTTCGATATTCTGAAAGAGACTGTATTGCGCGATCGGGACTATCGCCGCGCTCATATCCGGGATGCTCAAGATCGCTGAACCGCCGATCACAAGCATGTCTGTCAATGGATACTGGATGAGACCGTAGAGTTGGTCGCTGGCGATCGTCTTTGTTTCGCCGACGAAGAATCGCATCCAGTCATTGAGGTCGTAGTCTTCATGGTCTGTTTTGGCGGTCGAATTTCGCTGGTATTCGAGCATCGCGTAGAGTCCAGAATCGAAAGTGTGATCAGTTCCGACCAATAACTCGTAGCCATCTTCGCCCTCTTCAAAGAAGTTGTAGATACCTTCGGCCCATACTCCCATGCCGAGAATTTCACCGACGATGTCACCGCCAAGGATATAGCGGCGCTCTTGTGTCTGGTCGAAGTTGTAGAAATCGGTCAACGTGTACTGGGTTTGGGATCCCATGACAGAGATGTCGAAACGGCCAAGCCCCAATTTCGCTCGAAGCAGCTTACCCGAATCATCGAAATCGCTCTCTATTGGTGAGTAGAGAGCCATGATGCTTAAACGGTGGGATGCCTGGAGATCGACGCGCAGCGCATTATGTCCGGGCTGCTCGTATGTCGGATCGAGCGCATCCTTTGTGTTGAAGATATCGGTCGGGTTGGCAAAATAGCCGGTTCCCAGTGATATCTGCTGCTTGCCGATGGTCACCGCGAGGCGGTTGAGCGCGAACCGTACGTATACGTTGTCGAGATACAACGTATCGCCGTATTCGAACTCATATAAGGGCCTCATTTCCGGAAGGATCGTCGATGTTACTGTTTCCGGTAGAAAGTCGAGTATGTTCCAGGATGTCTTGCCGTGGTAAAGCCGGAAGATCACATCTGCACCGAATTCGGTGTGCGCGATTGCTGTGCTCTTCAGATCGATGCGTAGTTTGTTCGACTGGAATTGATGATATGTGTCGTCAAGGTAGAAGGCGTTGTACTGTGGTTCGAAATATCCGAAAACATCTACTTCCTTCGCTGTTGCCCCGGAAACGAATAGAAATGCTGCCGTGATGATGGTCATTGCCCGGTTCATCGCTGCATCCCCATTTCTGTGAAGATGTCGTCGGCAAGATCGATATCGTAAGTGATTTCGATTATCATCATACCGGTGTAGGTGTTATCCAGTTTGTTATACATGGTGCATTGCAGTGGTGTGGGGATGTCCTCGATTACCTTCACGTCGTGACACACTAGTTGTTTCTCTCGCAGCTGGGGATCATCGCCGTGGTAGTAATCGACGATCAGAGGAATGAAATTTTCCTTGTCTACCCAGAGCATGACGCGCGAGTAGCTGGCATTGCTTTCTGCTTTGCGCGTCAGCTCAAGTTTATAACAAGAACGACCTTCTTTCTTTTCGTCTTTCAAGCGTAACGCATTGTATTCGTCGATGAAGGCGTCGGACGCACCCATATCTTCGTAAGAGAAATCACTGCCTTCCACCTTTTGTTTCTTGGCGTGGGTGGCGAGTTTGCGGACGCGCTTCGTTCTTGGAAAGTATGTCCAGATGTCGTTCGCGTCGTTCAACATGAGAATGGTCTGCCCCTTAACACGCTGTGGTTCCAGGTATTTCATGAGGCTTTTCTCACCTTTGCCTTTCGAGAATGTCTCATACTTGAAGGTTCGTTCCTGACCCGTGCTCGTCACGATGGTCATCGTCATGATCCCGTGTGACTGGTCTGGATTCATCGTTTCGGTCAAAGTCTTCAGGATCTCATCCGCAGTAATATCATCTTGTGCATATAGTTGCCCAACGGGGAGAGCAGCTGCCAAGACGAATGACAGGAATATGATCAGGAGCATCTGTTCCTTGTAGCGTATCATCTTTCCTCCTTGTTTTTCTTTCCCATATAGCCGTACAGGAAGAGATCGGTCAGTGCTTCTGCATACTTTTCATAGAATTGGTCATTCAGTTGCGCAGCATACTCCTTGAACTGCGGATATTGCTCAGCTGCATACTTGCTCTGGAAGTGATTGAGGATGGCTGCGACAAAGACGGTGGGTCCCACGCTCTCCTGTAGCAGGTTACGCGAGTCGATTCCGAGCTTCTTACGGAAGTTCCCCATGCCTTCACGGATTCCCGTAACCCATCTGTACTTGAGTTCCATCACTTCCGGAATGTCGAGCGGTATGACATCAAATGCAACGATGGCGAGTTCGGTATTCTGGCGGAAGAATTCGATGC
>CP070705.1:66433-87831 GCA_020349965.1 Caldifarciminota bacterium
CAGGTCAGGACCGATGCTCAGACTGACGAAGCTATCATATCATACGAGGAGAGAACCTACAACCCGCCTACAGGGCTCGAATATTCGGCAAAAGAAAATACGCCATTCCTGCAGTTGCAGTGCTATCCAAATCCGTCAACATCGGCAGTTACGTTTCAATACTATTTGGCTGAAACGCAGAACGCAACGTTAGCAATTTACAATATCCTCGGGCAGGAAGTTAGAACCATCGTCGACGAAAAACAGACGCCTGGCCAGAAAATGGTGCATTGGGATGGGTGTGACAGCAGAGGCAGGATACTAAGTTCCGGGATCTACTTCGGATACCTTACTGTCGGCACGCGGGTGCAAACAAGAAAGGTGATCCTTCTAAAGTAGTTAGAAGGAAAGACTACTCTTTCAGAACGCATACACGAAGCCTTGATTCAAATACATTTACGTATAGAATATACTCATGAAAGATAGATCTCTATTAGCATACTGTGGATTGTATTGTGGTGATTGCGCCGGGTATTCCGGCGAAATAGCCGATTCCGCAAGAGCATTGAAGACAACGGCGAAAAAATACAAATTCGATCAGACCGCCAAGCACCTCTTCTCGAAAGAAATAAAGGACTACCCGGCCTTCTGCGACATGCTCGGTTTCATGACGGAACTCAAGTGTCCAGCAACGTGCCGTGAACGGACCGATGGTGCAACGGCGTGTGAGATCCGGAAATGCTGCAGAGAAAAAGGATACTACGCGTGTCATGAATGTGCAGATTTCGAAAAATGCAGCAAACTCGACACAATGACTCCTTTGCACGGGCAGTCCTGCGTCAGGAATTTGCGTGCGATCAAGAAGATGGGCATTGATCAATGGGTGCGAAATGGCAAGCGTCTTTGGTTCGCTGATGATGAATAAGGAGGTAAAGTGAGTTTCTTGACGCTCGTATCAATGACCCCGCTCGGAAAAGGTGAGGGTGTCAGCAAACATGTTGCCAAGGTAGTCGACATCGTCAACAGATCCGGTTTACCCCACGTCGTCACACCAATGGGTACGATAATCGAAGGAGAAAACTGGGACGAAGTCATGGGTGTTCTGAAGAGGGGGTTTGAAAGAATGTCCGAAGAATGCCCCAGGATATCGATAGTGATGAAGATCGACTACCGCAAAGGCAAGATGGGGCGGATCAAAGAAAAGATAGATTCACTCGAGGAGAAGCTCGGGCACGATCTGCCGAGAATCGGTTAATAGAAAGATGGCGTCTAATGGATAACGCCGCGGTCTGTCCTCAGTAAGTACAATAACTGTTCTCAGAAACGGAATTTTCTGTCTTTTAAAATCTTAAGGCACGTATTAACGACCCTCGTGTCATAGAGATTCTTCTTGTTCTTTGTTAATTCATTGATGGCCTTTTCTCTGCCAAGAGCCGGTCGATACGGTCGGTGTGCCATCATCGATTCGACGACATCGGCAACGGCGAGGATCCTAGCCTCAAGCATTATCGCGCTACCCTTTGTGCCACTCGGGTACCCCGTGCCATTCATCCGTTCGTGATGCTGGAGTACGATCTCGGCAACATCCCATGGAAATTCAATCGTTCGGAGTATCTCGTACCCAACGAGAACGTGATCCCTTACCAGCGCAAACTCGGCGTCGCTCAGACTCGTCGGTTTATTGAGTATACCTGCAGGAACATTTATCTTACCGATGTCGTGAACGAGCGCCGCTACGTGGAGACCTTCCTTCTGATCACTGGGCAGATTCAATCTCTCGGCAATTGTATCGGCCAGAACGGCAACGCGATGTTGATGGCCTGCGGTGTATGGATCACGTTTCTCGACGGCTGATGTCAAAGCATTTATCGTGTCCTCGAGGACCTTCTGCATACGCTCGTAGCTTTTGCGTAATTCCTCCTGCGTGTGTTTGTATTCGGTAATATCACGTGCGATCCCCAGAACAACGGTCTTGCCTTCAATCCTTACAGGATATGTCCTTATACCCACTATCGTCTTACTTCCGTCCTTTCGGGTCAACGTGAATTCATCCGGACCGGTCGGGTAGCCAATGGCGTTCCGAGCCAGAAGCGCAAGATACTTCGGCACCTGATCGGACGAAAGCAATTTCAACTTCGCAAAATTCTTGCCGATCAGCTCTTGTTTCTTATAGCCGGTCATCTCCTCGGCCGCTCTATTCCCGTCCAGAAAAGTACCCTTCAAATCATTGATGTAGTATCCATCCGGAGCATACTCAAATAGCAATTTCATCCTTTCCTCTGAACTCTTCAACTCCTCCTCGGTCTTCGTTCGTTGTGTCACGTCCCAGATATAAGATCGCGTGCCAACGACCTTACCGTTGTCCCTCAAACCCGTTGCGTCACACTCGAGATACACTATGCTACCGTTCTTCCCGATTCCTTTGAATTCGTGCTTCAGTGTATCGACCTTACCCTTCAACAATTCCTCGCGAATATTGTTCACACGATCTAGATCATCCGGATGCACAATCGATTTCAGATCCTTCGTCCTCATTTCTCCTGATGTATACCCAAGAAGTTCAGCAAACCTCTTGTTGTAGAACGTGAACTTGCCCGCTCGGTCAACGAGTAGTATGGCTGCCCCTGCTTTCTCCACAAGGTCGCGGTATCTTTCCTCGGACTCGCGCAAGTCATTATCGGCCTTCTTACGGGCAGTTATATCGCGATAGATGGCGTATATGCCGACCTGTTTCCCGTTGACGACGATTGGTGATGCAAGAACAGAAACATCGATCAGGGTGCCGTCTTTACGCCGCCTGACCGCCTCGGTAGATATGCTTTGGCCCTTTGCTGCACGCTCTGTGATCGACCGTGCTTCCGCCTCGTGATCGGGTGGCGTGATTAAATCATCGATCGATCTTCCCGACGCGTCCTTGCGCGTATATCCGAATATTTTGTTGAACTCACTATTGATGCGCTGCACTGAACCACGCATATCAAGCATGGCAATACCCTCCTGGGCGCTCTCAAATAGCTGTTCCAGATAACCCTTTTCGACCTCCAGCGCGCGCTGGACGGATTCACGACGCGCTCCCTCCTCCTGCAGATCGTGGTACGTTCGTGCATTCCTGAGTGCCGTCGCGGCATACGTAGCAAAAACCTCGCATACGACCAGGTCATCGTCCATGAACTGACAGCCTTCACGATCAAGACACATCGCGCCGATGATCTCGCCATCAACAATGAACGGCGATGCGATAACATGTTCGTTCTCCTCTTCAGGTGTACCAGGAATCTGGTGTCCAAGCGGGTTGTTAACCGTATCATTGAAGATCATCGCCTGTTTTTCTTTGATAACCTTACCGGTGAAGCTCGTATCGATGTTCAACAATGTGGCGAGTATTTCATCTTCGTAGGGCGGGTCGATCGCAACAACCGGTCTTAGCGTCTTCCCGTCAGCATCCAGAAGGTATATCGAGCAGCCATCCGCACCGACTATGTCACGGGCGCTTTTTGCGATACGCGTAAGTACTTCCTGGATGTCGAGACTCTCCACCAAATAGCGGGCGGTTTCAAGAAGCCGTTTCTGATGGCTCGCCGTGTTTTGTAGTAACTTCTCGACACGTTTATTCTCTGACATATCCACGAAAGCCGCGAAGTAGCCTATGACTTCACCTTTTCTCGATCTCCTTGCTAGTGTGGCAATACTTACGGGCATAATGGAATTTTGCTTATTGCCAAAATTACAGAGATAGCTGCGTACGAAACCCTTTTCGATGGTTTCCCTCTGCATTTTTCGGAATTGCTCTTTATTGGCAAAAAAATCCTCGAGCAACCGACCGACAAGCGCACTCTTCGGGCAGTGTAACATTTCTTCAAGCGTACTATCTGAATCGAGGACAACACCAAGAGGACTGATATAGGCGATCGGCGTCGGCAAGAATGCCCATATATCCTTAATGTAGCGTTCGAACTCAATCAACGTCGTATCTTCTGCACCCTTGCGTTTCCCCTTGATGGTCAATTAGGGCTCCCAGTTAACAAGAAATTCATGATAGGAATCGCCCTTGCACATGCAACGCGTCTCTTTGATCTTCACCTCTGATTGGGGAAACATGAACTTGAACAGACGTCCAAAAAAACCTTCTAGGTACCTGCAGTAGGTTCCGTGGACATCGAAATCAGCTAGATGGATAACCGCGGACCTCCTTTCCTCGTCGAGGCTGACCGATTCCAGACGCCCCACATCATAGTGTCTAGTCCAATACTCAGGTGCATGACTGAAAGCGACCTTGGGCGAGATAAAGAATTTCATGAACAGTTTAACGATGAACGAATACTTTGGCGCAGCATCACCCATCGCTCTGATATCATCCTCCGTCCAGCTGAAGATTTCCTCCATCAATCTCATCGACAAAGCCCGGAGACCGAGCGGACGCCACTCCATTGAATCCAGGTTACGGTAATCCACCTCATATCCGAAATCGTGTATCGCCGCAGTTATTTTATCCAATGCTGCATTTCCGTACTTAGCCTTCACGTATTCCACGTCGGTTTCAAAAACCGCTCCGCGTACTCGTCCCTTCAGCTTCATCAACTGCGTTGCCTCTTTCTTCGTCATCAGCAAAAACTCCTTTTGTATATTGGCGTGTACTTGGAACGCTACGGACGTCCTATGCGGTTAAGTAGAATATACCCAATAATTTATATGAAGTCAAGTATTTTTTATCGCCCCGATGTGACCGCGTCGCTGCGAGAAGCATCTGTGATCGCTCGGTAGCTCGCAACGCAAACATCACAGCGTTCGAATATCTATTGAGAAATAATTGCTCAGGATCGAATAAACCAAGCCACCCAAATTCTTGTCCAATACACAGGGAATAAACATCATTATGGATATTAACCGAGAATATCTTCTCGGTTTTTGCTTTCCCACAAACAATACTGACGTGCGAACGGTTCGCAGTTGATTGAAGAGGAGGATTCGAAAAAGATGAAAAAATACTTTACCATCATTTTGATCGGTATCATGGCGGTACTTCTTGGATTGTCGACATGGCAAATGGTGAAATTACATGCCAAGTTGCATGAGAAGATTGAAACAATGAATTTGGTCATTTCCAGATATGAAGCGAAGGCACTTTTCGTCGATAACCATCTCTCCACTGTCAAAGAATACACTGGCTCCGAGATAATCGCCCGACGTATTCTCTCCGCCGTCTATGAAAATAGTCTACAGTACGATCTGCCACCCGATCTGATTCTTGCGGTGATAAAGGTAGAATCAGAATTCAACCCGCGGGCATACAGCAGTGCAGGCGCAATCGGCCTGATGCAGATTATGCCGGTCACAGGGATCTACGTGGGCAGAAGCCTGGGATATTCGATCAAGAACGAAGATGATCTATACAATATTGAGAGAAATATCAAGATCGGCGTTGTATTCCTCAAGGAATGTATAGATAGACTGGGTGAGCAGAGAGGACTGGGCTACTATTATGCAGGACGGCATGCCCAACACTACAACAGATATACCATGAAGATCGCCGCGGCAAAAGAGTTATGGGCAACCGACGTTTCAAGCCTTACTTATAGTGTACAGTAAACCCAGTGAAGCGAATCTTTGAGGGCTGAGACTGTCAGCATCGACAACATAACCGCCGTAAGAGAAAATATCATAGATTTCATCGTAACCTCCTTCCACTTCCTCGAAAAGAACACTGTGGAATGAGTTTGCATAGAAAAGCCCTGTGCTGAACGCACAGGGCTTATGACAACCTTCTATCGTATATTAATTACAGCTCAATCACGGTCGAAACGTGCACCGTGAACGACGAGTAGTGACTGTCGTTCGTACCCCAGGCGAGAAAGACAACATGCTCTTGCCCTAATTCGAGAACAATGTCACGCGCATCACCGGAATTGAGTGGAATCGTAAAACTGATCTCGGTGACTCCCTCGACCTCACTACCATCTTTTTCAGTCACATCATCGGTGCCGCCCGGCGCCGTCGTATCAGGTGCGTAGGCTTCTTCACCCGTACCGTAGTTGTCGCGGACGTACGCGGTATCGCTCACGACATATCCGGTGATGATATTCGCATCCCGAAGTCCATTGAGTGGATCATCATAGAAACCGATAAGCACCATGCCGATTGTTGTTGCACTCACCTTCACCAACAAGCTATCATCGGCATCATTTGTCCGCCAGCTCAACGTAATACCTTCTACGGTTTTGGTGTTATAGCCACCGTCGTCACCACCGCATCCGGCTATTAACGCTGCTGCGGCCATCAGTATTAGACCCGTCTTGATTAACCTCATGCATACCTCCTTTTGTTGTACCTAAAATCTCAAAAGACGATGGATACTAAAACCAAGGTATATGTCGTCCGTTGGCGTACCCAACATCAACCGTCTGGGGCCGATATTCCACCCGTTGCTGACCTGAAGCATGAAATGGTGACCGTAAGTATCGACCTTCAAACCAAAGGCAAAATAGTTATTATCCCCCGTAATCAGTTCTTCAGATTCCACCACAGGGAAGTACTCTCCTATCATGCTGACCCGCTCAACCGGCCCGAACTGCCAGCTAAAACCTGCATCGAGGCCGAAGCCCAAGCCAAATTTCTCATTATAGCCATCATATCCCAAATTAACGACCGGTGTGAATATCCCCACGATAGGATTGGTCTGCAGCGCCAAGCCACAGTAAATATTATCCTCAGCTTCATTATTTCTTTCGAAATTGAAGTATTGCAGTTCGATCTGGCCTTGCATAGGGATCTGGATGGACCGGTAGGCATAGCTTGCACCGATTCGGTATTCCTTCTCCAACGTCGTGTACGACATGTTCAATTCCAGAAAATCTACCACCGCATACCTTACACCCAGGTTGACGTTACCACCAAGGTCAAGACCGAAGAAATGATCAAAGGGATCTTCTGTCAATACGCCGTAAAACCTATGCTGCACTTCAAAAACCAGCGAATTCCTCTCGAGAGCCGAAGGGACCCTTAGATTCAGTGAACTGGTCTCGAAACCAAGAGCATTATGGCTCAATCCAAGCAGCAATAAGATAAGTAGTATATTCTTCATATAAAATCCTTAAATCAGAAGATTAATCCTTGATTACTTCATCCTTCTTCAACGTAACTTCCAGATCGGCCTTTCTCCTCCCCGATATATTACAATATGCAATCACTGTCAATGTACTACCTTCCTCAGCATCGATGATCTTGTAAATGGCACGCTGATTTTCCCCATCTGCTTGTTTCCCAAAATACTGTTCAACGTGCTTCTTGCCATCAAGCTCGACAACCACCTTGTTTATGAAGTGTTTCAATGGATCATTCACGCCATGTTTAATCTCGACGCTCAGCATACCCGTCTCAGCATCATAATCAAGCCCAATATTCTTCGGTGTATGTCCGGTGAGCGGCACTGCTATAAAAATCATCACCGCAATAAAGAAAACCTTCATCGTATCCCCCTAGAAGTAATTATAGTATATCACAAGCCCCAAATGAAAAGAAGCGCCGATCAGAGCAATCAACGCAATCAACTTGTGATACTTAACCTTCAATTTAATGATGCGCGCGCCCGTTAGAACCGCGAGCAACATTAAGCAGTAACCGATAATTCCCAACGGCATTGTCAGGCTAAACAAATCCATGAACGACACCTCCTCGATTGTTCAACGCAAAACATTCGTGCACACAGAATTTGCCACCGAATCGATACCCGGGTTCCGCTCATCCCGCAACCTACTTACCTTTGATGAGAGAAAATGCCTCGGCACGCGTTGCTGCGCTGCGCATGACGCCGCGTATCGCCGATGTTACAGTCAGTGTACCCGGCTTCTTCACACCGATCATGGACAGACAGAGATGTTCGGCTTCGATAACGACCAGCGCACCCATCGGGCCGAGGTTCTCCATCAGGAAATCGGCTATCTCATGTGTAAGCCGTTCCTGCAGCAAGGGGCGTTTTGCCATTACATCGATCACTCGCACAAGACTGGAGAAACCCGTAATCTTATTTTCTTTCGGGATATATACGATGTGCGCCTTACCAAAAAAAGGCAGCAGATGATGCTCGCAGACCGAATAGAAAGGTATATCCTTGATGATGACCATCTCATCTTCATTCTTCGTTTTGTAGATCTTCAGCTCTCTCTTGGGATCCTTGCTGACACCCGAAAAGATCTCCTCATACATGCTCGCTACCCGCTTAGGAGTGTCCCTCAACCCTTCGCGGTTCTGCTTTTCACCGATTGCCAGCAGAATGTCACTAACTGCTTTTTCTATTCTTTTTTTGTCGATCATTTTTCAGAATATTGTCGATCTCTTCGCCGGACAGTATTTCCTTATCGAGCAAGGTCTGTGCCAGAATCTTCAGCTTAGCTATATGTTTCTTGACGATTGCCTCGGCATTACCTTCAGCCTCATCGACGATACGTTTTACTTCCTCATCGATCTCGCGTGCAGTTGTCTCGGAGTAATCACGATGCATGCCGATCTCACGTCCAAGGAATATCTCTTCCTGTTTTTCGCCGTAGGTCAGCGGACCGAGCCGGTCACTCATGCCCCATTCGCAAACCATCTTGCGAGCAAGCTTCGTAGCCTTTTCGATATCGTTGCCGGCGCCCGTTGAAAGATCACCGAGGACCAATTTCTCTGCTGCCCGTCCACCAAGCATGAATGCCAGTTGGTTCACGCAGTAGGATTTTGAATATGTCCTCCGCTCATCGATCGGTAAAGCCTGTGTCAAACCCAGTGCCATTCCCCTGGGTATTATCGTCACTTTGTGAATTGGATCCATACCAGAGAGATGTTTGCTAACAAGCACATGACCGCACTCGTGGTAGGCGATTAGTTTCTTCTCATCCTCGGAAATCAAAAGGCTCTTCCTCTCGACGCCCATGAGGATCTTGTCCTTCGCATCCTCAAATTCCGACATAGTGACCTTTTCCTTGTCATGGCGTGCTGCCAAGAGCGCAGCCTCGTTGACCATATTAGACAGGTCTGCTCCTGAGAAACCCGGCGTACCACGTGCGAGAACTTCAAGGTCGACATTCTCATCGAGCGGTGTTTTGCGTGTATGCACTTTCAAGATTCCCAGCCTACCCCTGATATCCGGCCGATCGAGAACGACTACTCGGTCAAAGCGCCCCGGCCTCAGTAGCGCAGGGTCGAGAATGTCCGGCCGGTTCGTGGCCGCCATCAAAATCACACCTTCATTGACTTCAAATCCATCCATCTCGACGAGTAACTGATTCAAAGTTTGTTCGCGTTCGTCATGTCCGCCGCCGAGCCCTGCACCTCTCAACCTTCCGACGGCGTCGATTTCGTCGACGAATATGATGCATGGCGAATTCTTTTTTGCCTGGTCAAAAAGATCCCTGACACGAGATGCGCCGACGCCGACGAACATTTCAACGAAATCCGACCCGCTTATCGAAATGAAAGGCACACCCGCTTCACCGGCAACCGCTCGTGCCATCAGCGTCTTGCCCGTACCCGGCGGCCCGAGAAGCAAGACACCTTTAGGAATGCGCCCGCCCAATCGAGTGAACTTGCGTGGGGCTTTCAGAAAGTCTATCACCTCGGTCAGCTCATCCTTTGCTTCATCGACTCCGGCAACATCCTTGAATGTTACATTCAATCTATTCTCCAGCAAAACCTTGGCCCTGCTGCGTCCGAAGCCGAGCGCGCGGTTCTGACCCGACTGCATCTGCCGTATGAAAAAGATCCATACGCCGATCAGCAAGAGCCAGGGCAATACGTTAATGAGAATGCCTCCCCACCCGGATTTTTGCTTGACCATAACCTGGACATTGTACTTCACCAGTTCATTGGCCAACGCCGGGTCATCAAACGGGATAAGCGTCGTAAATTCTGAAAAAGCACCCTTATTCTCAACATTCAACGGCGTCTTCAGCTTCCCTTTTATGGATCTTTCGGTTATCGTTACCTCGGTAACGTTCTTCTGACGTAATTCCTGCAGGAATAATGAATAAGGAATATCCGTACTCTTGGCCCCTCGATTTGAGAACTGCAGGACAATGTACAACGGAATAGCTATTATCAGTATCCACACTAGAATCGTTGTCAGCGTATTCCGTTTCATCGGTGGCTTATTTATCATCCAAAACTCCTATGTATTTTAAATTACGGTAACGGTTGTCATGGTCCAATCCGTAACCGACTGCAAAAACGCTCGGAATCGTGAAACCAACATATGTCAACGGCACCTCGATTACCCTCCTCGCCTCTTTGTTTAGCAGTGCACAGACTGCCAGACTGTAAGGTTTGCGGGTACGCAGGTTGTCGAGTATGTAACTCACTGTCTGTCCTGTATCGATGATATCTTCAATAAGGATCACATCTCGATTTTCTATATTTAGAGAGAGGTCATGGGTGATCCTAACCACTCCACTCGATTCCGTTCCATTATAGCTGTGTATCGACAGAAAATCAACCTCAACGGGTATCTCTATCTCACGCAACAGGTCTGCAAGAAACATGAACGCGCCTTTTAAAACGGCAATGAGAATGGGCTTGCGCGCCTCGTAGTCGGCATTTATCCGCCGGCCGATCTCGCTTACCTTCTTTTGTATTTCAATTTCGCTGATCAATACGTTCAAAATCCACCATCACTGCTTCTCTCGTTCTTTCACTCACAAACCCTCGATATGCACGTTTAAAGCCGATCACCCACAGCACACCTCTCTGATCACACAGCAGAAGAGTATCAGACCTCTTACGCGGAACGATACGGCTTTCGCTGTAAACCTTCTTAAGTTTCTTGCTACCTATCTTTGTCTCGATCTTATCGCCCGGTACCTTATTTCTCACATACAACGGCAAAGATAGCTCAGCCAGATCGAATACTTCACGATTCTCACGCGGCCTAACACTACCAAGGCCTTTACTGACATTGAATCTAAGCCTATAATTACCTATCGTGACCAAACGTTCGTTCAAATCAATCAATGCGGTCAGATCCTTCCGTTCTTTCGTCCGACCGATGACTATCTTCTCCGGTTCGCGCTGAGCATAGAATCCTTTTGGCAAATCGATCATCTTACCATGCTCTTTCTTCGTTAGACTTATAACCGAATGGTAGTGTTTACTTTCGTAACCATCAAGACTACCGATCAGTTCCTCGATCGCTTTCATCACAAGTCGAAAAGCCACCGCCTGATTATATCGCAAGAGGACAGCCCTGTCAAGCAAGAGGCAATCTTTTTCACGCTCCACTGCCCTATCATACACCTTTTTTGCCATTGCCGAGAGATATTCATCATCGCGCTTGAAAATCTCTGCCTCTCTCTTGATTGTTTCGTGTAAATCAGGGTTGATCTTCTGCAACGTAGGAATGATCTTGAGTCTGAGGAAGTTGCGTCGGTAGTCGGATGACAAGTTTGATCTATCGATCACATGTGAGAGATGCCTCGCTCTCAAGTAACGCAGGATATCTTCCTTTCGGCAATCGAGGAGAGGACGGATAAACGGCAACCTCTTCGTCGGAATCGACCTTAAACCTCTGGGACCGCTTCCCCTCAGCAAGTTCAGGAGGAATGTTTCGACAAAATCGTCGAGATTGTGGCCCAGCACGATGCGCTGTGCTCTGGTCCTGCTTGCGTAGTCCTGCAGCGCACCATGGCGGGCAATTCTTGCTGCTCCCTCGATTCCCAATTTCTTCTTTGACACTTTAACACTGATGATCTTGTATCCCCAACCGTAGCGGGAGCCATACTGCCGTACTTTCGTTTCTTCGCGCTTCAATGCTCTTTCCGGACGTAACCCATGATTCACATATACAAGTTCGAATTCAATATCGGAGCCGTAGAGACGGTGGAGCACATCAGCAAGGCAGACTGAATCTGGGCCCGCAGAGAATCCGACTACCGCCTTGGTCACTCCTCTAAACAGGCTATGTTCATCGATTGTTTTCTCGACGCGAAGGATCAGACTATTCGTCTTTGTCACAATCATTCCATTCTATTATACTCGACTTCGAATCATTGACAATCGATGTTTTGCCGCCGCACAATATCATTCTCATGATTCGGGGTATATTGCGGGAAAGATTAGACTTTCCGGCGTATGTCCATCTCGATCTGTCGTTCTATTCCCTTCAGCATTTCCATCAGGCGGGCAATCGATAAGAGACAATCGGGCAACTCACTGAGCATGTTCTCAAGCGCACGCCTCGATAGTTCGATGCCCTTCCTTATCACAGCCACTGTACCTTCCTCTTCCATCCTGTTGATTTCTTCCTCGAACAAATCATCGATAAATCCAGATACCAAACGGCCGGCCTTTGCGGCAATGAGCGTATGATACCAGACGAGATCATCGAACTCCGGCTTCAGACCGTCCGGGATACCGGTTTTTTCCAGTTCTTTTATGAAGACACTGGCTTCTTTGAAATACTGATACGCCAACCGGTATATGACATACTCATCAGGATCTACCTCGGGCATCTCCTCCTTATCGGTATCGTCAAGGTCTATACCCTGTTCTTCAGCGATCTTCCGGATCATCTTCTCAGTCCTGCCGAAGATCTCTTTGAGATCATTCATGAAGACATGTGGATCATATGGATCTTCACCTTTCCGGTAGTGATCCAGAAGCCGTTCCTGGTCGTCTTTGAATACCCGGCAGTTCGCCTGTTCGTCACACTGGTCACAGCGATAATCACAGTAATTGAAAGGTGCCGGCTTGAACTGGTCAGTCAAAATCTCACCCCCGCAACCATTCCGGATATTCCTTTTGTAGATAAGCAAGAGCATTTTGAGCCATTGAAGCATTGCTCAACTTATCTCTAAACAACAAGTGAACGCGGTAGATGGCTTTCGGCCGAACCGAACTTGCACGGTGGAGTTCAATGTGAAGCCCGTATGATTTCGCGGCCTCTTCGTAACGTCCCTGCCTCTCAAGATACCCGCCCAATTTGTAGAGATTCTTCTCGGAAAGGCTGGTCAACACTTTTTTCTCATCCATTTCTTCTCGTATTGATGTGATGAGATCGTTATTCTCCGTACGCAAGGCGATCTCCATCGCCCTGTCGTACATGGCCACCGCATCTTCGACCTTACCTCTTTCGTAATAAAGCCTCGCCAACACGAGTAGAGCATCGTGGTTCAGCTTCTCCTCACCGACAACCTGGAGAAGCACAGGAATTGCGGCATCGGCGTTGCCTGCATCCAGTAACGCGTTTGCCTCTTTCATCTTAGGAGAAAGCTTCAATTTCTCGAAGCTATCCTCCACCATCGGCTCTATATATTTCTTTTCAATACCAAAGAACTTGAAGGAAGCGCCCATCGCAGCGCCAAAGATGAATCCGCCGATGTGCGCCCAGTAAGCGGTACCCGATTCCATTCCCCAACTCGCTCCAAAAATCTGCTGCACGAACCAAATCGGAAGGGCAATACCCGCGTATATCGAAAAGGTGCCGAAGTATGGTCTTATGAAGAAGAAAAAAAAGTACGCAAAACGGATTTTTGTCTTGAAGTGCCTGATCATGAATGCACCCATGATGCCTGCGATTGCCCCGGAGGCCCCGATGAGAGGCACTTCGCTCTTCGGAAATGCAATCGCATGGAAGATACCTGCCACTAATCCAGCAACTAGGTAGAGACCGAGGAAAACCTTCCAGCTCCAATCATCCTCGATATTACATCCAACCAGCCAAAGGAACAGCATGTTGAACAGGAGATGAAGGAAGTTGGCATGAACAAACACGGAAGTGAACAACTTAATGAAATCAAATCGTGCCGGCGTGAAACCGAAACTATTAAAGACCATCTGACTGTTCTTCTCGGTATACGTATCGTACAGATTCTTCCAAACCTGATAGTCTTCAGTGCCCACTGGTATTATATCTCCGTCAACGATACGCTCCCTTATCTTATCATAATCAACCTCGTTGAGCAGATTCGGGTCGGTCGCAAGTAACTCGTACGTATAGTAGGATTCGATCTCCAGCATTCTACCATTGAGCTGCTCCAACTCTGCCATCTGACCGGTCAGCACCATACTCGTAATGACCCAAATAACAGTGTTGAGCACGATGAGACCGATCGTCACATAGGGAAGGCGCCGGACACCTTCTTCGCTGCCGATTGGTATGATGAAAAACATCAAAGCAAATATAACAGAAGAATGAGAATTTGTCAATGAAAATATTGTTAATTTCCGCAGCTTGCGGTAGGCTTGCCATGAGTTACGTGGACAGCACGTTTAGGAAGAACGGTGCTTTTGACGTCCATGCCACTAAACTGAGTTAATGCATCGACAATTCATTTGCCGCTGCCGATCGTGAGGAACCTAAGGTTTGATGCAGAATATTGACTTCTCAGCAGATCGGAGTATAATGATTAAGATTTGGGGTCGTAGTTCAGCCTGGTTAGAACGCCTGCCTGTCACGCAGGAGGTCGCGAGTTCAACTCTCGTCGGCCCCGCTCTATTTTCTGCAAGATGATCGATTAGAACAGCATTCAAACCGTGGTCAAAGCAATAAGACGCCGGAGCTCTTAAGGCCTAAGTCATGAGGCAATCAACAAAAGCAGCATTTATCCTTACCGCAATCCTGTTGACGAGTTGCACTTCCCGAGTACTCGACAGAATCGGCACCCCTGCTTTGATCTCACCAGAAGACGGTGTAACCATCATAGAGAACCCGCCGGCGTTCTTCTGGCATCGCGTGGCCGATGCAGTCGCATACAATTTGCAGGTCGCCGACGGACCATTTGACACACCTCACACTCTCATTCTCGATGTCTCGTGCCACCCAGATACGAACTATGTACCCTTTACCGTTATCGAAACAGGCACATATTATTGGAGAGCACAGGCTCTACAGGGGGGCTGAGCAGGTGAAATCGGGGATTGGTCTGATTCCTTCACTTTTGTCGTTTCGTGAATCAGCAAAGCCGAACCTGCAGTATAGAAGTTGAACCAGATAAATCGCAGGCGACCTTCAGTGTTTCACCTCGACAGGATCTCCAATATCCCCTTAACCAAAATGCTTGAGTTCTTTGCTGCGTAGAGAACAAAGACCTCGAAATCGACATCGGCATCTTCATTGGCCAGATCGCTGAGCGAACGGATGATAACGAAAGGAACGCCGTTCACTTTACAGACCTGGGCAACGGCCGCACCCTCCATTTCAACGCATTCGGCACTGAATGTGCGCTCGATCCATGCTCGCTTTTCCTCACTTGAGATGAATTGATCGCCGGTCGCGATCCTGCCGAGCACAACACTGGGCAATCCGGCTTCACCCCTTATTCCTTCTGGGACAGGAGTGAAGTTCAAACCTGCTGCGGCTTTTTCCGCAAGGGCAATGAGCATACTATCTGCTCCAAACCCTACGGTGTCAAAAGGAACAAAAGAATCCGGGAATACCTGACCAAAATCATGGTGAACGACATCCGTCGATATGACAATGTCCCCGATACGGAGTCCTGGATTTATACCACCTGCGACACCGGTGAAGATGATATAATCCACGCCATACCTCAGGATCAGCGTCTGGGCCGTGTGCGCTGCTGCCACCTTTCCAATACCCGCCCGAACAGTCACGCACGGCATCCCATATATCTTTCCCTTCTTATAGGTCTTTCCGCCGATCGTATCGATCGATTCTACAATCATTGACTCATCGATCAATCGGAGTTCCACATCCATCGCGCCCATGATACCGATCACACCTTCATGCTGTGCCGAGAGCAGAATCAGTAACATTACAATCATCAAACCTCCAGTCTATGGCCCGGTTCGGGCATGCGGAATCTTCTCACTACCGCCGAAATGCATTTTCTAGGATAACTTCGTAGTCAGCCAGTCTATGAATGCGCGCGAGCATGCGATTCATGGTCAGTTCCAAAAAAGCGAAGGACGCAGGAGAACCGCGCTTATCCTCATTCTTGAGGTGTCCAGGATTAATGAATATGATCCCTTCCTCTTGCTTTATTTCAGGCAGATGAGTGTGGCCGTACAAAACCACATCCACCCTCCTGTCACGAATCAGATATTCCGGTTTCGCATCACCGGGTAGATCGTTCGGATGGGATGCAACGGTGTGGGTCAGTAACAGGTGCCAACCCACGACATTCTTGATTACCCGGTTCGGTATCCTCTCATCGGTGTAGACCTCACTGAATACACCGGGAACGCGCAGGAAATTTCGCTCAGCAGTCTCTTCAATGTCCGCATAATCATCGCCCAAGTGTATGAACATTTTAGCGCCTTGAGCCTTAAGATATTGTATCGCCCTCGTTAGATTCACGATATGTCTGTGAGTATCACTGATTACACCAAGCTTTACCACGCGCACCTCTTGCCGTTGAATTCTTCTGACCGATTCACCTCGTCGCCTATCATATGAAAGACGAAATGATCAATACCAGGATGAAGATGATAAACGTCGGGGGCATTAGTAACTTCAAGAAATTCTTCATCGGAACGTTGAAGTACTCAACGGAAACGCCTACGCAAGGGTGCACTGGTGATATTACATAACCGAAGAATATACTTGTGTAGATCAAGGCGAATACTACGGGCGTGATCGAAGTCGACGAAAGGTACACGGGCAGAATGATCGATGCCGGCAATATGACCCTGCCCGTGGCTACACCCAAAAAGAAACCTGCGACGACACACAAAGTCAGAGGAGGGAGCGGGATGGACGCGATGGCAGAAGCTGCGTTGGATTCCCTGAAGATATTCAGAAAGATGAACATACCAACTATGATGAGCGTAAAATTCCATGGTTTCATCTTGCGAGCGATGGTAATAAGATCGAGTCGGTTCCGGCTTAGCAGTATGGAAAACACAAATGCGACACCAACCCCGATCACGGTCGCCAGCTCCTGGACCGGAAGGTACGCAAGTTTCTTCAGCGAGAAATCAAGCGCAGGCGCTATCAAGACGATGCCGAGGGGCATGAGTAAACCTTTCAGAGAAAAAGCTTCGGCATAGTCGATCTTGCCGTTCACCCGACGTACGAGAAAAATATAACCAAGAAAGAGAGCAACACAAAAAGTGGGGAAAAGATACAATGCTGCGCTATATACACTCAAGTCCACGATCTTCGCCGAAGCGATGAGAGCTGAACTGAGCGGGTAGATCAAAACGAAGAGGTGCCTGAACCAGTCGTTGATGGCCACTTTGAGATCGTCAGGAACCCCTGCGCCTCCCTTCTCGAGAATGGGCGCTGAAAGGAGGGCTCCTCCCGGCATTGGAAGCAACCCCATCATTGCTGGAGATAACGCCATCAATCCCCTCTTCCCGATGCGCAGATTGTTGACGAGCGCGTCCATCTGGCCGCTCTCTTTCATTGTCCCACCGATCATCGGGATGAAACCCATGGCAAGACCAAGCAATAATACCGATGCATCGGATACGGTACCCCCAACGAGTCGACTAATTGTCAGAAGTGGCAACGTGAAGAGACCAAGTATGATGGCTCCGCAGAACAATGCCAGTGGCAAACTGCGCCGTGCCACGAAAAGAATAACCGTCAGTGAAATGATGAATCCGACCCAGGTCAGCATTGAATGCAGCAATTCACTGTCTCTTCACACGCTAAATTGAATACGATGATGTTATGTGAGTTCAGCGATCTGCACAGCATTCAACGCCGAGCCTTTACGAAGATTGTCCGTCGCGATCCACATTGTAATGCCATTCTCGAACGACCTATCCCTGCGCAACCTGCCGACAAAAACCTCGTCCTTGCCCGCGGCATTTTCAGGCATCGGATATTTCTCACTATCTTCAATGACCATGACCCCCGGTGCTTTCTGCAAAATCCCCCTCACATCATCCAAGGATAATCGTTTTTCAAAAGCAGCAGTGACAGCCGCGCAGCCAACCCGCTGTATTGGAACCCACGCTGCTGTTGCGCCTATGCGAATCTTTTCGGTCTTGAGAATTATAGATACTTCCTTAGCAAACATCTCTTCTTCTTCACTACAACCGTCATCCATAATATCTCCGACCTGAGGTATGACGTTGCTTGCGATGCTATATGGAAAGATACGGTCGCCCGTCTTCTCGATCCTATTGCCGACTGCCAGAAACTCGTATTCATACGATAACTCATCAACCGCATCCTGGCCTAATTCCGACACCGGTACGAGTGCAACAACCTGCAAATGCTTGAGACGGAGTGTTTTGTGCAGCGGGTAGAGCGCCAGGAGTGATTGTATAGTCAGTGGACTGGGATTGGCGACTAGATCAGTCTCCGCGCTGATCATATCCGCATTGACTTCCGGGATGATATGGACAATGTCAGGTACAAAACTGAACGCTCTCGAACAATCAATGAAAAAAGCATCCTTGAACGCCTGAGCTGCATCGCGTGCCGCCACACGATCCAGACAGCAGAAAGCGAGATCTACCTTGTTCGTAAAATCTCGATAATCGTTGAACACCTCCACTTCTCTTCCTTTGAATACCACCGGCTGGGTTCGGTCATGGTCGGCCGCCATGAAATACACATCGCCGGTTGGGTAGTCACGCTGCTCCAGCAACTGGACGAGCTCCTTGCCGATCAGACTATCAATCCCCAACACGGCAGTATTTTTCATGAAAGTATTATAGAACAAAAAGAAAGTAAGTCAATATTAACAGGGATGCGATAACAAAAAAAGGCTATGCTACGGGAGGTCGCCCTCGTCAGCCCGTATCGATATTGTGCCGTCGTCGGCAATGATCGGTGCTGACCCCGAGAAATCGCTTGCCGAGAGTCTTGTGATTAAGCTCGCCGCGGCGTGTAATGAATCCAGAAAAAGTACCTGCCCTGGAGACTGCTGTGCAGAGATGACCTTCCCGTGATTGAAAACCCCGGTCGAATCCATAACCACTCTCAATATCGGCGCGTAGCCTCGCTCATCTGATATATTCAGCCCCCATGTGCAGAAATTACCGAGGCTGTACGCAATGAGCCTGTGCTTGTATATTTCCATTGCCCGTGGAACATGCGGCCCATGGCCCCACACGAAGTCGGCGCCACTATCGACCATGGCGCGTGCAAAAGCAACGACATTCCCTCGCGGTTGCCCCAAGAAGTACTCAAATGTGTCGCGCGTATGGAGAAAACCAAGGCCTTCACCACCGCCATGAAACGAAACAATGACGATTGCATGGTCCTCGGCCAGGCGCCCTATCTTTCTCTGGGCCGCTGGAATATCGAAGATGAGATCGGCACCAGGTGACGTGGCAAAGCAGGCAATGGCAACGCTCACGCTATCCACTTCAAAGATTCCAATCTTACCTTCCGGACCGCCGTATTCGATACCATGTTCACTGAGTATCCAAGCCGTCGACCGAATGCCTTGTGCGCCGAAATCATTCATGTGGTTGTTTGCCAGATTCATGAAATCAAAGCCGGCATCGGCGAGGTTTCGGGTGAAAACAGGCGGAGTCCTGAACGCATAAACTCGCCCCTTCTCAGGATTCTTAGTGCACGAGCCTCCTTCGCTGAGCACACCTTCAAGATTGCCGAGAGTCAGATCCGCAGATCTGAGTGTATCGGCGACATTGCCGAATAGATCTCGTCCCAGATTTGCCGGGAGGTTTAGTGAAGGATAGTCAGATCCCATCATGACATCACCTACTGCAATCACGGTCAACGAACCACTGCTACCCAATGAGCAGATTATGAGGAGTATCGTTGCGAAATGAATCTGACGCAAGTCAGTCAAAAATTACACTTGAGGTGTTTATATATTTGTATGGATTTATCTTTACGCCCGATACACGCACTTCATAGTGCAAGTGGGGCGATATCGACCGGCCACTCGAACCAACTCTCGCAATCGCTTGGCCGCGCTTGATCCGTTCGTTCCGTCTGACGAGAATCGTCTTGCAGTGTGCATATGCCGTCTTGAATCCAAAACCGTGGTCGACGACAACGGTCAAACCATAGCCGTTGACCCAGCCTGCAGAGCTTACAACACCGTCGGCCGTAGAATAGATCTTCGTCCCCCTTGGTGCGCCGATATCAAGGCCCCAATGCATACGCACCTTCCGGTCGATTGGATCGACGCGGTACCCGTAACCCGAACAAATCCTACAGCCCGATAGCGGATGGATCGAGGGTATGTGCGACCACAAGTTCGTATTGTCGTCGATCTGTGCCTGCAGTTCACGCTGACTCATCTGTCGCAGGTAGCATTTTCCTTTGAGCACATCCATCGATTCGTTGATATCATTTATTATCCGTTCGATGTTCTTATTGGCAACCATCGGAAGCGGATCGGTCCGCGTACCGCCGATACCCATTGACCACACATCAGGATGTATGTACGCCATTTGCAGATACGTTCTTTCCCGGTTATCCTGTACGATATGCTCGTCAAAATAACCTTGGGCTCGCTTCAAAGACATACTTATTGAATCAAGTTTGCTCGTCAGAATCTTGTTCTCGTGTTCCATTTTGGTTAGGTGCATCCTGACGAATGTCCGACGTGTGCTATTAACAAATAGTAGTACCGTTGAGATCGTAGCCATTACAAGGAAACCTGCAAGGATGTATACTACAAGGACGGGTAACCTTAGGTTTCTGAGTATATTATATTTCTTGGAAATAACGAGGAGTTCGACGTGGTTCGCCATTATCTGATTATATGCAGATACGCCCAGTTGTCAAGAATCTCCTTGCGTTGAGTCATCCATCAAAATATCCGCAAATAATCACGAAATTCCTTGCCGAATTGGAGGTCTCCCCGTTGACAAATGAATTCCTGAAAGTATAATGGTGTCATGCAGGAACCGACACATGTGGCCATCATCATGGACGGAAACGGGCGTTGGGCCAGGAAACGGGGACTTCCCAGGGTCATCGGCCACCGCCAGGGTGTAGAATCGGTCAGGGCAATTGTCAAAGCTTCTACCCGCATTGGGCTGAAATATCTGACTCTTTATACGTTCTCCACCGAGAATTGGCAGCGGCCGGCCGATGAGGTGAGCACATTGATGGACATGCTCGAAGAAATGCTTATCAAAGAGACTCCAGAGCTTCACAAGAACAATGTTCAAATAAACGCAATCGGACGTCTGGAGGCATTACATGATAACGCACGCACCGCACTTCAGAATTCGCTCGATCAAACCAGAAAGAACACCGGCCTCGTTTTGACCTTGTGTTTGAACTACGGAAGCAGGGGTGAAATCGTCGACGCGGTCAAAAAGGTCATCGAACTTGACAGAAAAGACCATTTCGATCTCTCATGTTTCGGAGAAGCTGAGCTCACGCAGTACCTATACGATCCCCGTCTTCCTGAACCTGACATCCTGATCCGAACCGGCGCGAAAAACCGTGAACGCCTGTCGAATTTTCTTCTCTGGCAGATCGCCTATACCGAAATATTCTTCACCGAGACCCTCTGGCCCGATTTTCGCGACCGCGAGTTTACCGA
>CP070705.1:87931-108325 GCA_020349965.1 Caldifarciminota bacterium
TCCGCATTGGTCTAAGCAGCGTTGTAAAGTGTAGCATCAAACAGTGCCCAGATAGTTCCGCATACGATGTGTAACGTTAATCAACTCTTGACAAAATATGAATCTTGTGTAATATTTTCCAATGATAATACTACTTTTAATTGGACAGATAATTTCGACGACGAAAACGGGCAATGTTCTGTTCACCAATATTCCGTCCGTCCAGAATGGTAGTATAACACGCAGGGAACTCGTCTGTGCTGACTACGATCATATCATCAAGCACTACTGCCAGCTGTATGATGTCGACGACGAACTTGTGAAGCTGGTGATACGAAAGGAATCCGAGTTCAATCCCCGCGCGGTATCGCGGAGTGGAGCGATAGGCCTCATGCAACTGATGCCCGAAACCGCCCGTAGCCTTGGCGTTAAGGATCCGTTCAATCCGCGGGAGAACATCAAAGGCGGAGTGAAATACCTTGGCCACCTGCTTGACCTTTTCGGAGAGGATCTGGAACTTGCCCTTGCTGCATACCACGCGGGACCGGGCTTGGTCCGAAGGCTCAATCGCGTGCCGGAAATTCCGGCTACTTTGGAATACGTTGACTATATTCTTTCCAGGTACGGACGCGCGGCGAAAAAGAATCCAGTATATTTCTCTCTGACCGACGAAGGCACACCATTCTTCACAAACTTGCCGAAGTAACCTTCAGACCTTGCGGGCGATCACACCTATCGAAAGTACCGTATAGAGGAATATCTTTTTTCTTCGTAAGCGGTTTTGCAGTCTGTAATATGCCTCCGTCAATCTACTGACATACTTTGGGTACATCGGCAAACAAATGCCTAATCTCAACAATAATTGCCTGATTATTTTGTATACAATGCCGGGTCTCGACCAGTCGCCGTATTCCCGGACTGGCTCGAACCCCATTACCGTCAACAAATTTCTCAGAGAGTCCAACGTGAATTGTCGCTCCCAGCCACCGAACCAGACGCCGAAACTCATGAGCAAATGCTTCATTAATGTATAGAAATGGAAGGTCTGCGGCACGTCCACGATAAGGAAACCGCCCCTCTTAAGAACCCTATTATTCTCCCTCAATAACGGCCCCGGAACCGGAAAATGTTCAAGAAGCCCCTGGTGGAAAACCACATCGAATGTCCCATCTCGAAACGGACAGTCTATTGCGTCACCCAGGATCATTCTCGCCGTATCCGCATTCGCAAGCGTTCGAATCATACGTAAGCTCTGCTCTGAGTAATCCAGTAGAAAGACATTCCCGCCCAACTCCTGCATCTTGAGACCGTCGCGGCCAGTCCCTGCGCCGACCTCAAGTATTTTCCTGCCTGTAATAGCGGTGCATTTGCTGAATTCATCAACGATGTTCGTTACAGGTGGGTATATGGTTTCCGGATGCCTGCCGGACCAGAACCTATCCCAGATGTGCCTCTTGTTCTTGGTGTTCGCTATCCTTAACCGGACCCTTCGGGCAACTGATCGATCACCAGCTGCACATTCGTGCGACGTGCCTTGTGGTAATTATTGTAGCTGGAGAACTCATATTGTCCGGGTTCCTTTGCCAGTTCTCTAATGACGGGCAAGGAGTGTATGTGCTCGAGACGTTCCTTTAGGTCTTCCACGCTATCGACGATCTCTGCGTCGAAACTCTGACTCCACACTGTACCCTCACGGTTCTTATACTCATTATACTTCCGGGCGAAGTTACCTTTGATCAATTTCATTATCTTCGATATGGAATACATCTTACTTGGCTGGATTATCAGATAGAAAGAATCAGGAAGTATCAGATACGAATATATCCGATAGTTCAGCATGTAGCGGTGATATCCTATCGATAACAGAAGAAATCTCGCCCAGTGAGGATCCGCAAGAATCTCAAGGCAGTCTTTCGTTGTTGTCCAGATGTCGTAGATTGCGCCTGGTTTGATTACTCTCCTGGTCATTCATCCCCCTATTCAAGGATCTTCTGCAACATATCATCATTGAAATTCTTCACAATCAATGTGATCAACTTCAATATGTTGTTGTAATCTTCAAGGGAAATTACACTCGCACCCGAATGGATGTAGCGGGTTGGTACCCCCAAAGCCAAACAGGGAACGCCGTATTTGGTGAGGTGGATGGTGCCTGTATCATAGCCACCCTTGATCGAAGCGAGATGGTATGGTATCTTGTTCGCTTCGGCCAGGTCACACACATAGTTGCGCAATTTCACGTGCGGGATCATGGTCGAATCATACACCAAAATGCCGGCGCCGCCTCCGAGTTTCTCGCCAGCGTCGCTTTCATTTCCGGGTGTGTCGCGACAAATACTGACGTCGAGGGCGAAGCCGATGTCCGGTTCCACGGCAAAAGCCGATGTCCGAGCACCGCGCAACCCAACCTCTTCCTGTACAGAACCCACCAGATAGACGGTGTTCGGGTGTTTCACATCCTTGAGATTGTCGAGCAGGCTAACGAGCAGCGCACAACCCACGCGGTCATCCCACGCCTTGCCCATCAGAAGGTCACCGTTTGCCATCCGCTCGTATGTACCTGCAGGCACGACAGGGTCACCGGGCCGCACACCCAGTTTTTCCCTTGGATCGAAGCCTTTTGTCACGCCAACGTCAATATACATGTCCTTAACGTCGGGTAACTTCTTCTTTTCCTCAGGAGTGAGCTCATGGATAGGCTTGAGACCGACAACGCCAGGCACGAGACTGCCCTTGCTCGTTCTTATCCACACTTTCATACCCGGAACATTACCCGGCCACCACCCGCCGATCGGCAGAAACTTGATGAAACCCTCTTTTGTGATATCTTTTACCATGAACCCGATTTCGTCCATATGTGCCGAAAACATTATCTTTGGACGCTCACTCGTACCATCCTTCCTGGCGATGACACTTCCAATGCGGTCGTGGCTGACCGTCACGCGGCTGCCAAAGTGCTTCTTTAGAATATCGGCAACATCCCCCTCATATCCCGAAAGACCAAATGCTTCGCTTAATTCTTTCAGTAGTTCAACACCCTCCATATTGCCTCCTCAAATATCCAGATTCTCAACGTAACGTGCGTTTTCCTCAATGAATTTCCGGCGTGGTTCGACTTCACCCCCCATGAGGATTGAAAACAGGTGAGCGGCCTCGGCCGCATCTTCCATGCTCACTTTTTTCAGTATTCTCTTTTCAGGGTCCATCGTCGTATACCATAACTGTTCCGGATTCATTTCACCCAGACCCTTGTATCGCTGGATCTCGTGTTTCCTCTCGCCCTGCTTCTTGAGGAACCGCTGCAGTTCATCATCAGAATACAAATACTCCTGGTTCTTATCATACCGCACGCGGTAAAGAGGCGGTTGGGCAATGTAAATGATGCCGCCATCAATGAGATCCTTCATGAATCTGAAGAAAAAGGTTAGTAGCAATGTCCGGATATGGGCCCCGTCAACATCAGCGTCAGTCATGATCACGATTTTTTTGTAGCGAACTTTGGAAATATCGAAATCATCTTCGCCAATGCCACAACCGATCGCAGATATCAGCGTTCGAATCTCATTGTTACTCAGTATTTTATTCAAACTGCTCTTCTCAACGTTCAGGATCTTACCGCGCAGAGGCAAGATCGCCTGGTACCGTCGATCCCGCCCTTGCTTTGCGCTTCCGCCAGCAGAATCGCCTTCGACCACGAATATCTCACATTCGTCCGGATCGGTCGATGAGCAGTCGGCGAGCTTGCCGGGCAGGTTTTCACTCTCGATCAACGATTTGCGCCGCGTTAACTCTCTAGCTTTACGCGCAGCTTCCCGGGAACGCGCCGCAGCAACAACCTTGCTCATGACTATGCCGGCCAGTCTCGGTGTTTCCTCGAGGAACGCGGACAACTTCTCGTTGACGAGCGACTCCACCGCACCTTTTGCCTCAGCATTGCCGAGTTTTGTCTTGGTCTGGCCCTCAAACTGCGGGTTCTTGATCTTGATCGAAACGACAGCAGTCAGCCCCTCGCGAGTATCTTCACCGGCGAGCGATAGACTGTCCTTCAACTGATTGTGCCGCCGCGCATAATCGTTCAGTGTCCTGGTCAATGCCGATTTGAAGCCAATGAGGTGCGTGCCGCCTTCGTGGGTGTTAATCGTATTGGCAAAGGTGAAGATGTTCTCAAGATACGAATCGTTATATTCAAGAGCAACCTCAATATCAATATCATCCTTTGTATCGGTGAAGTGCAGCGGCTTGTGCAACCGCGTGCGCCCAGAATCGAGATATTTGACCAGATCCATGACTCCACCGTGTGATAGATATCGCTCCTTGGTCTTCGTTTCCACATCTTCGAAGTCAATCTTCAGACCTTTGTTCAAGAATGCCAATTCCTGGAGCCGCTGGGTCACGATTGCTTTCTTGAACTCGACTTTCTTGAAGATCGCCTCATCTGGTTTGAAAACTATCTTCGTACCAGTCTTCTTCGTCTTGCCGGCAATCTTGACCTCAGCCTTCGGCTCTCCTCGTTTGTATCGTTGACGGTAAACCTTCCCGTTACGGTAAACCTCGACCTCAAGCCACTCGCAGAGGGCGTTCACCGCCGAGACGCCAACACCGTGAAGTCCACCGCTGATCCTGTATACTTTGTCATCGAACTTACCTCCGGCGTGGAGCATCGTCATAACAACCTGGAGTGCCGATTTTTTCTGAACCGGGTGCATATCCGTCGGAATACCACGACCATTATCTTCGATCTCAACGACATCACCCTCAATCTTCACCTTAACGTGATCGCAGAATCCCGCCAGTGATTCATCAATAGCATTATCGACCACCTCGAAAATCAGATGATGCAGTCCGCGCAAACCGACATCACCTATATACATCGCGGGGCGCCTGCGCACCGCTTCCAATCCCTTGAGGACTTGTATCTTCGATGCATCGTATTCCCGAGAATGCTTATTCTTCTCGTCTGCAGTGTTGCGAGAATCTTGCCGTTTACCCTTTCTAGCCATGACCTCTCCTTCTTACCGGGATGTCTGATATCCTGAATTTTATGTCCTTTATCCTCACATCATATTTCTTGATCTTTCTCAATATTTCAGACTTCATCAGAAATAGCTGACTCTGCCAGACCGGATTATCGACGACCACAAAGAGATTCTCCGAATCAACGCTGACGGCACGAGCATGGTTCGCGATACTGGCACCAACGATCGTCTCCCATTCCCGGACCACCTGCCAGTTCTTCAGTGTGCCATTTATGTTCATAACCTGAAGCACGCGTGGCATGATGCGGCTGATACGTTCAGGAAATTTCAATCATTCCTCCTTCAATATGGAACGTCCGGCAGTCCTTGCCGGTCTCGGCCTTCTGTTCTGGCAGCTGCGTACTGGCATAGAAAACCTGTCCTTTCAGCAATCCCAGCAGTATTTCACGCTTTTGTCGGTCCAATTCGGCGCTCACTTCATCCAAAAGCAATATTGGACGGTTGCCACGCGAGTGATACAATATTTCTGCCTCAGCCAGTTTCAGCGAAATCGATGCCGCCCGTTCCTCACCCTCTGAGGCATAATGTTGCATTGAACGGCCGTCTATTGAAAAAAGCAGGTCATCGCGGTGCGGTCCGATCACGGTCTGACCCAGCGCGATCTCTCTTGATCTCACCCGCTTGAGCATATCATTATCCAGGCGCATGTTCGCACAATCACTCTGATAATCCAGGTCAAATTTCTTGGTGCCGAAATTCTCACCGAATTCGGCAAACCTCCTCCTGAGTTCCGGCAATTTTGCCTCACGCTTCTTATATATCTCATTACCGATCTCGATGAGTCGCTCGTCAAGCACTTCGAATAGCCTCTCCCTTCCATTCTCGTTGTAGGACTGCAAATACCGGTTTCTTTGACGCACGATCTTCCGGTATTCTGCCAGATCCGCGGCGTACGCAGGAGAGATCTTCGCGATCATCCAGTCGAGGAAAGCACGCCGCTTCGAAGGAGCACCCCGCACAATCCAGATATCGTCAATCGATATGATCGTAACACCAAGCCACCCGATGAAATCGCTGATCCGACTCACCCTGTTTCCACCCAGGATCATTTTTTTTCTTTCGCTATCGAAGTATACTGCGGCGTTCTTATCGCCTTCAGCCTGCGCCTCGACTCGAAAGAATTGCGCATCGAAGCGCACGAGACTCCGGTCGTCGTTTTCCCTGAACGAAGATGCGTTGCCTGCATAAAATATCGCTTCAAGCAGGTTGGTCTTGCCGGCTCCATTGTCACCGATAATATAGTTGAGGTCTTCAGCGAACGCAATCTCCGCATCAACCAAGTTGCGAAACCCCTGGTATTTTATCTGTTTTAGTACCATGTATTTTGACACTTAATTATACTTAGGTGCTTCAAAAAGTCAAGGCAGATTTGGCCCTTTTAGAATGGTAATCTCGGATGCAAACCAACATACACGCGGACCTCCCCCGACTTATTGACCGCAGCACCCATTTTAGGTACGACCTGAAGGAAACCAAGACCCGTTTTGACCTCAAACCGCAGCTCGATACCGGCTGAGTAATACGTCGTCCCCTCGTCGGTCCAGGCGAAATCGGCGAATAAATTCCAGAAGACATCCTCAAGGTACACATTAGGATTCCAGAGACCGGCGCGCACACGCACTAAACGCCGTCCGTACTCTGCGATCAAGATCGCGGCTCGCTGAGTTTCGATCGTGTCGTAGCCGCGTATTGAAAATGATAGAGTATCGGGGTCATTCCGATCGACGTAGGCATTGCACAGAACCCTCAGCTCACCACCGGCAAAGATGCGGCGTGCTGCCGATTGCAGGTATTGACCACTCCGGTTGATTTGCGAACCCCAAGCCTGCCTTTCGTAAGGGAAGGACAATCGAGCAAACACCGTGGTGTTAGGATATTCAAATACCACGCTAAATCCTGGAGCGAATTCACAGCGCTCCGTTCCGTCGAATACGCGGCCCTCGACGAACAGCGTCAGATCTGACAGACCATACTCAAGATCCAAATATGCAGGATACGCGATGCCATAATCCAGCGACTCTCTGTGGTCGTAGAAGAACGTGATCTCAAGCGGGGACAGGAACCGCGACTGCCAAAGAAGATTGAAGATAACGTCACGCTCCTCAGTATCTTTGGCCAGAAAACCGCCGTAGATATTCTCATCGGTCGCGTCGCCGCCGAGGAAAAGCAGACCGTAAGCCCATTCGCTCAAGTCGCTCTCCGTCGGCAAGACGAAAGGTAGACGGAATGAAGGTGCAATGGTCCTTAGAACATCCCCGTACCCACCCTCCCGGATTTCCAGGTCCATTCTGCTGAAATCCGGCTTCGGAGATCGCTCGGCCGCGATTGGTGAATATTCGGCCGGAGCAAAACCGGTCATATAAAGGTCAAAACCATCCTTTGAAATACCTACGAAATAGAGATCCGTACCAACAAGCGTGCCTCGGTCAGCGTAGCCGCACTCGGTCAGCCGATAGAACTTCCCCGTCACCAGGTCGCACATGTATACTCCATAGAACCCTTCGTAATTTGCGGTGAATAGCAGCGTATCCCCTTTCAAGTTGACGCTGCCCTCGATCCACGGCGTGGACACGATCGTTTTGAAACTGGCGGTCCCGAGGTCAAGCGAATATACATCCCAGTTCTCACAATCATGCCGCGCCACGGCCACGATCCTTCCATTGGCTGCATCCATTTCTCCGACGAGCATGTCGGTCTCGAATAACAGCGTGCTTTCCCTTCGGTCATATATCCGTATCTCCGAGCCAAAAGCGTGCGGACGGTCCCTGCTGTAGACAATCCTCCCGTCGGAAAGAACGCAGAAAGCGCGAATACCGTCCGTGAGCAGTATTCGATCTTCTCCGGTAGATAGATCGCGTACGTGCAGATTCGCAACTACGCCATAGCCGAGGTAGTATACATTTGCGTATCCACTCACGACCTGCGGTGTAGTATAGTACAATCTGCCATCGTATATCCTCAGCGGATTGGTGATGGAATTTCTTAACACAGCGATTGTCCGCTCGGTCCCAGCGCCACAATCAAATTCAACGAGATATGTCACGCTTCTGTAACCAAAAGCATCGACTTTCACGGGCTCAGAACGAACATAATAGAGCATATCATCACCCGCCTCGATCGAATATACATACCAACCATGTGCGGTCGACCGGATACTGGCAGGCTCCCAGTCCTGGAACCGACCCTGCTCATATCGGCACCATTGATCAAAGAGGCTGGGCCATGATTTACCAAAGGCTTGTCGTGACGCTTTATCCAAACCCGCATAAGGAAATACACCCGACAACGGTGCCCAGAATTGCTCCCCATATATGGAGAAGAATTCTGAAAGCTTATCTGCACCGTATTCATTCACGAGAAAATTGAAGAACTCGCCGCCATAAAGGTAGTAGGTGCCGGCAGGAAAATCAAGCGGCGCGTTCGTCGCCTCGACGATCGATGGCATATCACTTGCTTGAACGCGCGAACCGATGCAGGCATCGAAAAAGCCATCGTTCAGCCGGCCTTCGTACGGCGAATTCCGGGATTCGACCAGCACAGTGACGCCTTCGGTTATCCAACCCGGAGAATAGATGTTCGGCGCAAAGAGCGGACCGAAGATACTGGTAAGGAATGCCGGAACGCCCCCGACCCTTCTCAAATGAAGGATATGGGCATATTCGTGGACGGCAAGGGTCCTGTACCAACTCTCGATTCCTTGGAGCCGATAGGCAAATCCAGGCGGGTATGTGAAGAGATGGACATTGCCGAAAAACGGATTAGCGAAGCCATTACTTATTGCTCCGACATCTTCAATCACAACCGGTAAGTTTCGCCCGTATTCGCCGATCAGGTCTTCTGTGTTATCCTTGTAGTATTGAAGGTTCTCGAGTGTATGTAGTGCCTCGCAGTAATAGGCATCCCTGTATATTACGGTGAAATCATCGGACTTCAATGTCTTCCAATTCAACCAGCCGAAAAGAAAGAGCAAAGCGGTCGCAGACATACCGTATTATAAACATGGTTCGGGCAATATCAAGCTGGTTGTAGTATCAAAGACAGGACTTCGTGAACAGCATTTCAGCAGGAATTCTTCCCAACGATGGTCAATTACCGCGATATTGGTGCGTCGGTATACCCATCAGATCCCGGTATTTGGATACCGTACGTCTCGATATCATCACTCCTTGTCTGCCGAGTTTTTGCGCGATCTGTGTGTCGGACAAGGGAGATGTCTTATCTTCGTTCTCGACGATCTCCTGTATCTTCTGAAATACAATACGCTTGTCTGTATCACCGAGCGGCGCGTTGAAGAAAAATTTTAACTTGTGAATTCCCTGCGGTGATTCAATATACTTGTTTGCCAGCGCCCGTGATATCGTTGACGGATTCACACTCAACTGCCTGGCAAATTCTGTCATCGTTATCGGTCTTAGATGACTATATCCTTTTTCAAAGAATTCACGCTGGTATTCGAGAAGGTTGTCGAGTATGCGGAGCATCGTTTTTCTTCGCTGTTCAATGGCGACAATCAGGTGTTGTGCTGATCGCGCTCTCTGCCGTATGAAATCAAGCTGCTCGCGCGGCACACCTTTGGGATTTTTGAGCACCTCGATATATTGACGGCGCAATCTGATACGCGGCACGGTGTCATCGTTGAGAATTGCCACCAAACGGTTATCGCGCCAGCGTATCATAAAATCGGGCGAGATATACCCCGATGCTACATTTGAGTAGCGCCAACCGGGTTTGGGATCCAATTTCAAAACGATATCACGTGCTTGTAGGAACCGCTCTTCATTTATGTTCAGCGCCTTGACTATTTCGTGGTGGCGATTACTTTTGATATCTTTCAAATAATCACGGACGAGAATGCACTCGACTGAATCAGCGGCGCAACCAAGTACCTCAAGCTGTACGAACAGCGGCTCTTTCTTGTAACGCCATGCACATCCAACCGGGTCGAAACGCTGTATCCTCTTTATGATCCGCTGCACATCCCCGATCTCATATCCCTCGCCAGCCAGCTCTTCGGGTGACGATGAAAGATAACCATCCTCTTCGATATTTGAAATCACCAGGCGCGCGATCTCCAGATCTTGATCCTGAAAGGCGGTGAATGCCTGACGCAAGAGATAATCGGTGAGTTTCTCTCCTTCCGCAGGTACGTTATCAAGCGGGTCGAATTCTTCGATGCTACTTTCACTAACAGCACTCGGGGCGTCGCCGAATAATTCGGCAAAGTTCAAATCCTCGACCTCTTTTGGGTTTTCAACGGGGTTTTCATCCTCCGTGATCTCACCGTCCTCGCCTTCAGAAGTCGAATCAGAGGATATCTCCTCCAGCAAAGGGTTTGCCTCGAGTTCATGGCGCACGTAGGTTTCGATTTCCAAACTGGGCAGTTCGATCAGTTTGAGGTAAAACTTCAGCGTAGGCAATATGTAATGTCTCAGCTCAGGGCGAAATTGCAACTCACTTCTTCGATTCATCCTAATTTCCTTTTCGAATGTTCGGCGTCACATCTTCATTATAATAGCAAAAGGTTAATTGTCAAGGGAAGGAGGATATCCGCACAATCTTACACTCGAATATCTAAAGTCATAACAACTCGAAATCCGAATGACCAAGAGCGCACTCCAAGAACCAAATCTCACATATCAAGAACCAGATGAAAAATAAGCTCTAATTTCCAAAAACCGAAATGACAAAAAAGAACCAAAATTCCCGTTTAGAGATTCGAACTTGTGATTTGTGATCTGTGATTTCAGGAGCGCGCCATTTCTTACACGCCAAAACTCAGCGTATTGCGTAAGGTGTTTTGCGTTTTGCGTTTTTTAAGGTAAGACCGATACTAACCTGCGCCCGCCTTTTGTATATTCGAACTTCACCCTACCGGCGCAGAGTGCGAAAAGTGTATAATCACTGGCAATACCTACATTGGCACCAGCATGAACCGAAGTACCTCGCTGCCTCACCAACATCGTACCAGCCTTGACTGCTTGACCGTCAAATCTTTTAACGCCGAGACGCTTACCAGCGGAATCCCGGCCGTTTCTCGAAGCACCAACTCCCTTCTTATGGGCCATTATATTCTCCTTCGAATATACTACTTGATAATATCTGTTATCTCGATCTCACAGAAATTCTGATGGTGACCCCGTTTACGCCGGTATTTTTCTTTCTTGATGAATTTGAAAACTACAACTTTGGGCAGCCGACCGCATTCCTTTACGACGCCTTTCACCTTTGCACCCTTCACAAAAGGTCGTCCGACCACCGTATCGCCGTTGCCTTTGATCATCATGACCTTGTCAAATTCAACTTCTGTACCTTTCTCACCAAGCGCAGCCGGGATCTTTATTTTCTCGCCTTTCGTTACGACATATTGAAACCCGCTCGTCTTGATCACGGCAAACATTATTCGCCTCCCGGTACTTCGTCAGGGAACATTGTGCCCTCTTCGGTACCCAGGGGCTGTTCGCTGGGGATCCCCGTTCCCGGTTGCAGCGGCATTTCCTGCATACCTTTCTCCACCGCAGTCGTCGGTCTTGGTCGGCGCGACAGGAGAACCAGGGTTAAAGAGGTCACAAAAAAACCGATCGCCAAGCCAGTCGTCAGACGAACGAAAAACGGCGTCGCTCCTTTGCCGCCGAACAGCGCGTCTGTACCGCCCCCTCCACCAAATACACTCGAAATTCCTGCACCTTTGGTCTGTTGCATCAGCACTACAACAATCAGTAGAATGCAGATCAACACGTGGAAAAACATTATCACACTGTACATGAAGCCTCCTCGCCAATGTGAATAATCGGTCTATTTCTCATCATGTTATTATATCCATTTTGACGATTATGTCAAGGAATCGTAGGTTCCAGGACGATCCAACGGGTACTTGCCGAGGAAACTGTGAAGGCAACGAATCAGGAGTCAGCAGGAGTGCGACAAGGCGACTATCTTTTAAATCTTACTATTCGGGTAAAACTCTCCGCCTTCAAGCTTGCACCACCGACGAGCACCCCCTCTATTTCCTTCTCCTTCATCAGAACATCGATGTTATCCGGTTTCACGCTTCCTCCGTATAGAATCGTACTCGGCTTCTTGAGCATACTGCGGATGAATTCGTGGACTTCTACAGCCTGTTCCGGCGTAGCGGTCTTGCCCGTACCAATCGCCCACACCGGTTCGTAGGCAAGAATCATCTTGTGGACTTCGCTTTCGATGCCTTTGAGCCCTTCTTTGATCTGTCTCTCGATGACACGTCGGGTTTCACCCGATGCTCGTTCTCCGTCGGTTTCACCAACACAGAAAATCGGTATCAAACCGATTTCAAGAGCGGTCCGGATCTTCTTATTAATGACATCATCGCATTCACCCATCACATGTCGGCGTTCCGAATGGCCAAGTATCACGTATTCGCAACCCACGGCCTTCAGAAACAGACCAGAGGTCTCACCGGTGAATGCACCTTGACGCTCCCAGTGCATATTCTGTCCGCCCATCTTGAATCTCGTATTTCGTATCAGCTCACCGACGCAAGGAAGGGAAGTGAATGGCGGGATCAGGATAACGATCCGTTCCTTCACATCACCGACCGCCTCCAGCAATTCCTGAACAAGTTTCCTCGATTCTGAAGGATCGCTGTGCATTTTCCAATTTCCGGCAATGATCGGTTCCATCATTTCTCCTTCAATGCTTTTATTCCGGGCAACTCTTTACCTTCCAGATATTCCAGTGAAGCACCACCTCCGGTCGAAGCATGGCTGACCGAATCAGTGAGGTTGAATTTCTTCAGTGCCGAAATCGTGTCGCCTCCGCCCACAATCGAAACGGCTCCGGCTTTTGTCGCGGCCGCAACCGCCTTTGCGACGAATTCCGTCCCTTTGGCGAATGCCGCGATCTCGAAGATTCCCATTGGACCATTCCAGACAATTGTCTTTGCTCCCTTTAAAAAATCAATGATATTGGCGACGGACTTTGCACCGATATCGACGCCCGCCATGTCGTCAGGAATCGCGTCTGCAGCCACGGTATGCGTGAGACCACCGGTCTCGGCGTCCTTAGCGACAAGAACATCAACCGGCAGGTATAGCTTCGGATTGTCCAAAGCAACTTGGGCTTCATTCAGTAAATCATTCTCACACAGTGACTTACCAATGGCAAACCCCTTCGCCTTGTAGAACGTGAAGCACATACCCCCGCCGATGATGAGCCTATCCACCGTCGCGAGGAGATTCCTTATGACACCGATCTTCGTAGAGACCTTTGCGCCGCCGATAATGGCAATGAGGGGCCGCTTGGGGTCTGCCATTGCACGGTCAAGGTATCCAAGTTCTTTTTCCATCAAGAAACCTGCTGCCGGCTCGGCGAAGTTCCGTGTGATCCCTTCTACTGAGGCATGTGCCCTGTGTGCTGCGCCAAATGCGTCATTTACGTATAGATCAGCCAGCGAGGCCAATTCACGCGCGAAATTCTCGTCGTTCTTCGTTTCTTCAATGTGAAACCTGAGATTTTCCAATAACAGAACATCGCCCGGACGTAGCTCCGCCGCGAGTTTCTTCACCTCATCACCGACGCAATCGCGGGCAAAGCGAACTTCACGGTCAAGGAGCATCTCGAGACGGTGTGCTACGGGTTCGAGGCTCAACTTGGCATCAACCTTACCCTTGGGCCGCCCCAGATGGCTGGCGATTATCGGGATACCACCTTTTTCGATTATGTACTCGATCGTCGGTACTGCCGCCCTTACTCTCGTATCATCGCCGATATTTAAATTTTCGTCAAACGGCACGTTGAAATCAACGCGCAGGAACACTCTCTTGCCCGCAAGGTCGAGGTCTTTAACCGAGAGTTTTGCCATCACTCTCTCCCGATAACATACTCAAACAGGTCAACAGTGCGCGCCGAATAACCGTATTCATTGTCATACCAGCCGAATACTTTTACGACGTTGCCGATGACCTTGGTCAGTTCGGCATCGAATATCGCCGAATATGGATTACCAATGAAATCCGACGACACCAGCGGTTCCTCACAATACGAGAGGATTCCTTTCAGTTCACCTGCCGCTGCACTCTTGAAGGCTCCATTGACTTCGTCTCTTGTCGTTTCACGTTCGAGCTCGGCAACAAAATCGACGACCGAGACATCCGGCGTTGGCACGCGGATCGCAATAGCATCGAGTTTGCCCTTCAGGTCCGGGAATATCTCAACGATCGCTTTTGCCGCACCGGTGGATGTCGGTATCATTGAAACTGCTGCTGCACGCGCGCGCCGAAGGTCTTTATGGGGCAGGTCTAGTATGCTCTGGTCATTGGTATAGGCATGGGTTGTCGTCATCAACCCTCTGCGAATCTTAAAATTCTCATGCAGAACTTTTACTATTGGTGCAAAGCAGTTGGTCGTACAAGACGCATTCGAGAAGATTGTATGTTTCTTTGGATCATATGACTTGTGGTTTACGCCCATCACGAAACCCGGAATCTTCGGTTCACCCTTACCCGGCGCCGACAGAATGACGCGCTTGGCGCCACCCTTGATATGCAGTTCGGCTTTGCCGTATTCGCGAAACTTGCCGGTCGATTCCAGCACATAGTCAACACCCAGATCCTTCCAGGGTAACTTCGCCGGATCTTTTTCCGCAAAGATCTTGTATTCCTCACCATCGACGATTATCGAATTATCCTTTGCTTTCACATCGGCGTTGAATGTACGGTGTACCGAATCGTATTTCAGTAGATACGCAAGTGTTCTAGAGTCCGTAATATCGTTTATTGCTACAATATCGAACTTTTCACTCTTATACCCGATTCTGAAGAATAACCGGCCAATTCTACCAAAACCGTTGATTCCAACCTTCGCTTTCATAGTCGCCTCCTGCTAAAATTATATCTAAGAAATAATCTAAGTCAATGAGAACCCCGAGAATGATACATCCCAATCCTCGACGATTTCGCCGGCATACAATAAAAGCGGAGGCTGTCATCCTTATTTTTGATGGTAAGAGAACTCATTTGATACATTCGTTGACAGCGGACAGAGATTCTGTATAATGAAAAAATGGCCGATATCACGAAAGGTGTGAGGGCATTTACCATCGGTACCGCAATCAGTCGCGTCTTTGGCCTGGTTCGTGAATCAGTTTTTGCCTACCTGTACGGTGCCGGCCGGTCCACCGATGCTTTCGTAGCAGCATTCCGCATCCCCAATTTGCTTAGAGATCTTTTCGCCGAAACCGCGCTCTCTGCAGCCTTTGTGCCTGTCCTTACGGCCGAGCGGCAAAAGAGCAAAGAACAACAGAATCTTCTGGCCAGCAATGTATTCAATATCCTGATCATCACGGTCGGCGTCATCGTCGTCCTGGGAATCGTGCTCGCCCCGTACCTCGTCAAAATCCTCGCTTTCGGTTTCGGCAACATTCCTAACAAGCAGGCCCTCACCGCCAGCCTGACCGTGGTAATGTTCCCCTTCTTGCTTTTTGTCGCGCTCGCTGCGTGGGCAATGGGATATCTCAATACGGAACGCGAATTCTTCGTGCCTTCGGCTGCGCCGGCATTTTTCAACATCGTTTCATTTGCCGTTCCGCTCTTTTCGTTCGCTTACCTTGTCCGCACCGGCACCGATCCTATATATGCTATGGCTTACGGCGTTCTGATCGGCGGCTTGACGCAGTTCATCATACAGGTGCCGTTCCTATTCACTAAGGGTTTTCACTACCATTTGTATGTAAACTTCAAGGACCCCAAGTTGCGCGCAATCCTGACACTCTTCGTTCCTGTTGCGCTCGGCCTTGCCGCCTCACGAATCAATGTTGCAGTCGACACATTGCTCATCTCCTTCCTCGAAGAAAGGAGCATGACTTGGCTGAATTATGCCTTCCGTATCATGCACTTACCGCTCGGCCTTTTCGGCGTCGCGGTCGGAACGGTTGCTTTGCCGGCGATATCGCAGTATGTTACCGAGAAGAAATTCGATGCCGCGCGCGCGACGCTATTCGATTCGTTACAACTCGTTTTCTTCTTGACGGTCACCACATCGATCATCATTGCATTTTTGGGGTTTCCTATAACCAGGCTCATATACGAACGCGGGCGCTTCACTCCGTTCGATACCTACGCCACGACCCAGGCTTTGATGCTCTACATAATAGGCGTACCGTTCATTGCCGGCATCAGGAACGTTGCGGCAGTGTTCTATGCTTATCGTGATGCAAAGACCCCGATGTACGCAAGCTTCTTCGCAGTCGGTCTCCACGTTGTAATGAGCCTCGGCCTGATGCGCGTCATCGGTTTCCGTGCGTTCCCGCTTGCAACGACAGTCGCCTCATTCACCAACCTTGCCATTTTGATGCATCAACTTCCGAAAAAAATAGGCAGTTTTGAAATTTCGCCCCTCGTCGATTACTTCGTGCGGCTCGTCATTGCATCGATCATTGGCGGTTTTGCCGGAATACTCTTGACGAAACTATTTACGGCCTTGCTGGGTGTATCCCTCTCCGCTCAGATCCTGGGCCTCGGCCTGAGCGGCTTCGCCGCGCTGGCGATATGTTACGCGGCATGCATACTCCTGGGCGTCACTGAGGCACGGGATTACATCAAACGATTATTTAGAAGATAAACCAAAAGGATGCCATACCCTTTGCTCTATGTCCCCTGCAGCACCGTCCATCGTTAATCGTAAATTTCGAGTCACATAAGAAAATGGGGGCGCAAAGCGCCCCCATTCTTGGACTACCCTCGTATCAGTGTAGTATGATCATCTTCCCGGTACCCGAGTAACCCTCAGTTTCGAGTGAATAGAAGTAGACACCGTTAGGCAGACGTCTACCTCTGTCATCACGCCCGTTCCATTGCAGAATGCTCTCGCCAGCCTCACAGACATCGTCGATCACCGTCTTCATCAATTGGCCAAGGGCATTATATACCTTGATCTTCACCTTCGCCGATTTTGCCAGACTGAATGAAATCGTTGCGTTTCTGCTGAATGGATTTGGGAATAGTTTGACCAGACCATCGACGATCACCCCTGAAGAAGTGGCCTCTTCGACACCGAAGTACTGGACGTAGACACTCTGTGCCGAGTCAGCGTTCGTCTGCAAATCAGCAAGTGACGAACCGCCAATGAAGGCGAAGGCGATTTCACTGATCTCTCCTGATCCAAGTGTGAACGGCGCAGTCGAGACAACTACGGACCAGTCATCATCAGTGGCACCGCTTGGAAAACTCAGCGTGCCGTTAAGAAACTTGTAGAGTGTCGTATCATGCCAGAGATTCGTCGGTCCGCTGTAAACATATACTGGATTCTGCAGAGCACTTACATTCGTCGCCGTAGTGGGCCAAAGGAGTTTGACGCCGACGTAAGGATTGGGTACGGTAGGATACCACATGTAGGCGAGCCGGCGTGCTACATCGGTGCCGACGCGATTAGCCTGTGCATTTGTCATGTCGTAGTCGGCAATTACGCCAGCATGGATGTCAGACACCGGCGCCGCACCCTCATTCTTTAGCTCGAATCGTACTATCACGAAGTCATCATAGCAGGCATCTTCCCATGCGTAGCCATGCTGGGTGACGATGATGCCCTTTGGCGCCGAAAATCCTGAATCGCTGAACATCGCCCACGACTCCTCATCTCCGGCACAGGCTGTACAGGTGTCGATCCAGCATCGACCATCAGGAACCGTGGTACAGAGCCAATCCGTATTGTTTGGCGACGGTCCGGCATTTGGATAGAACCGATCCATGACATAGTCCGACGCATTAGCGAGGGCGAACGAAGCATGGAAAAGTTGGCTGATGGTACCTGGTAGAGGATAGACGAATCCGCTGCCCTGATTGTTCACATCCAGATACCCGATCGAACCTTGCTTCGTAACGGTAAGCCGGCAATTGCCCGTATCATGATCCACGTAGTCATGTCTTGGCAAACCAACGATGATCTGGAAATTGCAGTTCGTCGTGTACGAACCACCATTCGCCTCAAGGTACACGGTCATCGGCACGACGGTTCCCTGGGGTATGGACAGTGAGGCACTGAACTCGAACGTGCCTTGCCCCGTGCCCCCATTTGCCAGAATCGTCCCGTAACTCGCAACCGAATCGATGAACGTAATGTCCGGCGATGAAGCTCTCAGCGTCCCTGTAGCATTTGTCGCATCGACGGTACCGTTGTTCCTCAGGGTCACGGTTATTTCGACGGTCTCGCCCGGATCGACGCGGCCGTTGTTGTTGCCGCCCGAGTCGTCAATGGTGCTCGATTGATACACGACATTGGGCTGTGCACTGGCCGCCAGATCACCGGTAACGACAACCGCGAACGGCTGCGGCCCGTAGGGACAATGGAAGCCATCGACTCTGATCGTCCAGTTACCCGCTGCAGGAGAGTTTATGCGTACGCATTCTTCGACGTTGAGCGTATCATAGGAACCTCCAATGACCGATTGACCGGATGCATAGACATTACCCTTGTATTCATTGTTACCAGGATCGGTAACCGTCAGATGGAGGTCATTTATCAGCTTCTTCCCGATGCCGGCGATTGCCGGATAATCCGTCCAAACGAGCGCAACCCGCAAAGGGACCGAACTGGAATTGATGTTATACGTATATTCAACATACTGACCAGTAGAAAGACCGGCAACCTCATCGACAACGGCCAATTTCTTACTGTCACCCGAGAAATACAAAACGCTGTCGAGATCGATCCTTCCCCAGCCTATGTTGAAGTTCGGCACATTCGTATAATTGGTGATCGAAGGATCGGCACTGTTGACAAGCATTGCCTTCATCAATGCAGCCGAGGGAGTGATCGAATCAGCGGGATTAGCCGCACCGGTAGGATACCAGCCGTCGGTGAAATACTGCCGAACCAATGCCGCACTTGCCTGCGCACTCGGCGCTGACATGCTGGTGCCATCCATAGACCAATAGCTGGCCTCAGAACCGCCGTATACCGAATATACATTCTGTCCCGGCGTGAGGATGGTAGGTTTTATCCGGCCGTCATCGGTCGGTCCGCGGCTCGAAAACGTATATATCGATTGAAAGCTGCTGGCATTCTGGCAGCCACCCACGGACACGCAGTTCTTCGCCGTGGCCGGAGAATGCACGCTCCCCGACGCAGGTCCATCATTGCCATTTGAGAAAAAGACGAGGAAGTCTTTGTGATCCCACATGAATTGGTCGACATTTGCCGATCGTGAATCATAAACACCCGGGTCACCACCGCCCCACGAATTCGACATCAGTTTTGCGCTGCCTGCCGCATTGCCGGTATAAGGCCGGATGAAGAGGTCGTTGAGATTGGGATAGGTGTATATCGAATTGCCGGTCAGGGCACCGCCAGCATCGCAAAAATAGATGCGGCTATTCAGTGCGACACCATCGCGCGTGCTGGGGCTTACCATTATGTCGTCATTGCCGCAAACCGTACCTGCCGTGTGAGAACCATGATAATAAGCAGAACCTTCGTCGCCAAAGTCGTTGTACCCGGCGCCGTAACCGCTCGCCGAATCATAGGCAATGACTTTGCGATCTGACGGATAATTACCCCAAGTGGTAATCCAGCCCGTAGTCGTATTTCTGAACGCATAGTGCGATGTCCTTATGCCGCTATCACAAGTACTCACCAATTCACCAGTACCGGTGATACCCATATCCCAGATCCTGCGATTCCCTGTAGATGCCGTCTGCACTATCCATTGCACATTATCATTGTCCAATTCCAATGGATGCCACGGTTCAATCCAGTTAACCTCTCCGATTCTGGCGATCTCCGGTACGTGGACAAGGTTTATTTCGCAGTTAATGAGCTGGTCCCATTTTGTTTGAGCTATGTCATCGATCATAGCACCCATGTCCTCCAACAAGACGATGACATCATCCAACTGCGCATCTGGATACAGCAGAATCGTTATTTTTTGGACGCCACGCAGCGTCTCGAATTCTTGCTGCCCTGAGATCTTATACGCGGGCTGGTAGATCCCTATCCAATCAACGAAATCGAGATTATCCACTTCACTCTTGGTCATCACGTCCATCTTCACCAAGAATGATTGGTTGGATATATAGGAATACACCCTCGCTCCCGTTGATTCGAGAATACTGACATATTCGGTATAGACAGGTCCTGCGCAATGCACAATATAGTAGTCAGCTTCATCTAAAGTAAGAGCGTCGGGGATGTTCGGTTCGCCGGTTTTGACATTGAACCTGATGCCGTTGGAAAAATAGATCCAGTCCGCATCACCATAAGACCGCGGAGTGAATTGATGAATCGTACCTCCGCTCACGACGCCGTAGAGACCTTCATAACCCAGACCGAGGGTCATCACTAACACAAGAACCACCAATATCTTACCTTTCATCTAACCTCCTTCTTTAAAGATCGTCGTTCGTTGCATGGT
>CP070705.1:108425-128706 GCA_020349965.1 Caldifarciminota bacterium
GTTGGTTTCAGGATTGTTGAGGCCGTATTCGTTTTTGTTGGAACGCTCAGCCTGTTATCATTATTGACATTGAGTCAGGCATTTGTAAGAGTAGGGGTTCCGGATGTATCCTCTTTTCAAACCATCGGCACTTTATTATTAGCAATGCGTCATTGGGCGAACAATGGCATAGTGTTGATCGCTTTTTGTCTGGGTGCTCTGCTTTACTACTGCGTATTTTATCAATCAAAACTCATCCCTCGATGGTTATCAGGTTGGGGTTTTCTTGGAGCTGCACTGTCGTTGGCAGTAACCTTGTTCTCTTTATTCAATCCTGGTTTTGTTGTGTCGTGGATCCACACCCTTTTGAATGCCCCAATAGCCTTGCAAGAAATGGTTTTTGCGGTATGGCTGATAGCCAAAGGCTTTAGCTCATCTGCAATCGCTTCCCAATCTACAATACAAATGTAAATGAGATAAAATGATCTTGGAGAATTACTTATAAAAGCGATTGCTTATTACAAATATGGTTCACATAATGTAGTATAAATTCAAACGAGAAATGAGATGAAAATGTTTTTACAGATTATTAAATGGGCAGCATCTATTTCAGCAGGACTTCTATTCCTTATTTTTATTGGCTTATTAACGTACAGAGTATACCTGGAAAAGTCGACTAAAATTAAAACAGCTAATGGGATAAGTTTACTAGAGGAGATTACACTGGGCGGTTTAAAACAATGGATATTTATCAGAGGCACAGATCAAAAAAATCCAGTTTTGATATTTTTGCATGGCGGTCCTGGTGAACCAGTAATGGGTATGTCAAGTTCGCGTAATTTAGATGCTGAATTAATTAAACATTTTACAGTAGTTCATTGGGATCAACGAGGAGCAGGAAAATCATATAATAGCGATATTCCAATTAGTTCAATGACTTTCGATAGATTAGTTGAAGACTGTAATGAGTTAATTGATTATTTGCGAAATAGATTTCACTCTCAAAAAGTCTTTATTGTTGCGCACTCAGGGGGAACGTCGCTTGGAATTAAAACTGCCTGTAAATATCCAGAAAAAATTCATGCTTATGTAGGAGTGGCGCAAGTTATCAACGACTATGAACAACAAAAAATATCTTATGATTTTGTAGTTGCAAAAGCTGAAAAATCAGAGGATATAAAGATACAAAATGCAATAAAAGCAATAGGTCCACCCCCATACGATACACCAGAAAAGGAATTCGAAAAAGCTAAGTATATTCTTCGATATGGAGGGTTTGTACGTGGTAATCTTAGTAAACACATGGGATTTATAATATTAAGCTATTTGACCTCACCTGAATATTCATTATCAGATGCATTTAATACACTACGTGGGAAAGGTTTGAATTTCACTTCGAATGCTATGTATGAGGAAATAAAGAACATCAATTTTGCAGAAGAAATAAGATCTATAAAAATCCCTGTATTTTTCTTTCAAGGTAAATATGATATGATTATCCCAACAGTTCAAATTGAGGAATTTTATAGTAGCTTAGAGGCTGAAAAAGGCAAAAAGCTTATCATTTTTGAAAACTCAGCACACTTACCCATAATTGAAGAAAAGGAGAAGTACGAGGAATTGTTAGTAAACGTCGTTTTGAAAGAAAGTCGCAGCAAATAGCAACTAACCTCGTCACTCGTGTGGATTAAGAGAATATGATAAGGGGGAGGGATGAATAAAAGACTTCTTTTTTTATGCGGCATTCTCGGCCCAGTTGCATTCTTGTTGAACGACATTATTGGCGGCATCGTAACCCCGAACTACAGTTATATTGAGAATACAATAAGTGATTTGACAAAAGCAGGCACGCAGGGTACTTATTTATTCGGTTCGATCATACTGCTTATTTCTGCTCTGATGGGGATTGCCTTTGGGATCGGCATAATCTCACGCTTTAAGTATAAACACGCGAAACCTGTATTTCTTGGTGGGTTATTCCTTGTCATTATAGGGATATTTACAGGTCTTACAGGTACTATTTTTCCTCAGGATCCTATTGGTCAGGAATTAACATTTCCGGGCACAATGCATATAGTCCTGGTGGGGATTTCTCTTATATTGACATTCCCGGCTTTGCTGATGATCGGAATAGGGCTTAATAAAGCGAAAGGATGGAAATCGTTCAGATCTTACACCTTTTTTTCTGTTCTCATTTCGTTCATTTTTGGTGGTATTTCGGTAATTCTTGCCGTTAAAGAAATCGCATTGTTGGGTTTAGTTGAAAGAGTTTCAGTATATACGATTCAGGTATGGATTGTTGTGTTGGCATGCAAATTTATCGCTGAGGATATGCGCTTTCAGAGAGATCTCATAACCAATTCAAGCGACTAGCTTCATTCAGTCACGTGTTAGTCATTAGGTATTCATGCCATATTGACACCCATATCGCTATGATATGGCAGGTAGAATCAACGTCCGCCAGCATTTCTTATTGTTTGTACTCCAAGTGGATAGAAGCCAGCAATCATAAAAAATGCGCCAACCGTGCTGATAATTTCAATATCGGGATTGATCAATAGCAGTAAGCCTATTATGATCAATGTACCTTGCCAACGGGCTACATATTTTTCTTTTACGAGTCCAATGGTCTGAATAATCACTCCTATTGGGATCAATAGAAATAACCAATTGACTACGAGTAATCCAGCTTTATCAATGATGACCTGAAGATATGGTATCAAACCCACGAACTGTTCGTCGGGTAGAGTATCAAACCCAGACAAGATCAAGCATAGACTTCCCTTATCCAGGCCGAGTGCCACTGATCCAAATATACCGGCTACTCCGCCAACAATGCCGTACCAGAGACCTTTTTCTTTCAAAACATTCATAAAATGTATTACTGCAAAAATGATAAACGGTATTGCGAACGCCACGATTAAATGCCCGATATGCCATATCGCGCTACCACGAAAGTTATTCGCTAATTGTTCAGGAGTACTGACTATTTCAAAACTCAATATATCTGGGTGAAGCAAGAACCCAATGAGAAGCATTGCGGGGAATGCGAGAATGGAAACTCCACTTATGATGTCGATTATTTTTCTATGACGGTTGAAACCATTCATTTTTCCTCCTTTGTGGTACATTTATTTGATGTTTCCCGCAAATAATGTGCATTGAATTCTTGATGCCGCGGGGTTGTCAATGTCAATACTTTACCATACTTGAATGGTCGGTGATGTCAAGGGTTATTTTGGAATAGACTGCTTAAGAAATCTGTGTTATTGTGTTCTTAAAAACGGGGGTCGGCGTTAACCTACATCGTTGTGACGGATTCCTAGCTTTTTCAAGAAACACATATGATGCGGGACTGTAGTGTGACATTCTGCCTGTGCTAAAGCACAGGTAATAATGGCGTCAAATTCCCGACTTCGTATTGTATTATTCTTAAACAATGTGACGGGACTTCGTTTCTCCGGAACTCAGCTGAACATTTGCATATCCCTGAGTAACGGACTTATCTTCTTCATGATTTCATAGATACCCACCTCAACGATGATGTTATCAGCAACTCGCCGACTATACAGGCATTAAGGTCGCGCTCAGTGTATTATTTATGCCAAGTAGAATTGTTAAGGCAGTGTCACTTATGCCATTATCGGTTGTATTTAATGTTTTAGTGAATTTGAACGACATTGATGTCCACTTGAGTGTTTCTGAACAGATACAACCTTGACAAAACTTGCTTTGCCATTATCATATTACTGTGATTGTAAATGTGGGAGACAGCAATGAACGTAAATACAGTAAAAACGCTTGATTGTGCTATATTTAGCGCTGGCAAATTGGTATTGGCGGTTGTCATTCCGCTGATGCTTTTCTCTCAGACAGAACGATGGATCTACCAATATAATGGTGGTATATATAATTTTCACGATCAAGCCAAATCAATTGCGTATGGTGCAGATGGGAATATCTATGCCGCTGGATTCAGCAAGAACTCTACATGGGATGATGACCTTGCCGTAATTAGCCTGGATCAAAATGGTTCAGAGAGATGGGTGTACCGATATCAGGCTTCGGGTAGTACCAGTAATGTAGCCTATTCGCTTGTTTATGGGGAGGATGGCAATATATATGTTGTCGGGCAGGCCCATAGTACGTCCATTGATGATCTATTAGTCATTAGTCTCGACCAAAACGGCGCAGAAAGATGGATATATCGCTCTGATAGTACAGGTTATTATTGGGAGAAAGTATCTTCGATTATTTATGGCGCAGACGGTAATCTTTACATAGCGGGTGAAAGCAATATCCTTGGCAGTTGGGGCGATTTTACAATAATCAGTCTTGATACAAATGGCAATGAGAGGTGGCAATACCGATACAATGGTTCTGGTAACCATTGTGATTGGGCAGAATCGATTGTCTTTGGAATAGATGGCAATCTGTATGCCGCAGGTCGCACCTGGGAGGAAACTTCAAAGGATGATATTACAGTAATCAGTCTTGATCAGAATGGCGTGGAAAGGTGGGTCTATCAATACAACGGGCCATCAGGTGAGTGGGATAGAGCACATTCAATTGTCTGTGGATTAGATGGAAATATCTATATTGCAGGCGATAGTGAAGCCTACGGAGAAGATTTCATTGTTATCAGTCTTGATGAGAATGGAACAGAGAGATGGGTCTATAGGTACAATGGTACTGCAAATAACTGTGATGCGGCTCACTCCATTGCCTATGGTTCAGACGGAAATGTCTATGCATGCGGATATAGCTGTGATAACAATTATGATTTTTTTGTGGCGAGTCTTTATTCGAACGGAAGCGAAAGATGGGTATACCGTTATGACGACCATGGAACTACAGGTGGCTTTGCTCAATCTATTCTGTATGGTTTAGATAACTATATCTATGCTGTTGGTCGTAGTTGCGACACTAATGATGATTTTACAGCCATAAGTTTAGATCGAAATGGAGCAGAGAGATGGGTTTATCAACTCAATGGAACAGCTGACACTGTTGATTGTGCCCGGTCTGCAGCATATGGTTTGGATGGAAATTTGTATATTGCAGGATATACCACTGATAGCATCTCGGCATGGGATTTCACCGTTATAAGCCTTTGCCCAATAACCGCTATTGAAGAAGGAGAAATTCTTGTAGGGAGGAGTGAAAACATACGTGCAACTATCTTCAATGAACCTCTCAAGCTTCCCGAAGGCAAAAGCTACAGAATCTTCGACATCACAGGCAGGATTGTGGGACCTGACAAGATACAGCCGGGCATCTACTTTATTGAGGTAGATGGTGTTGTGTGTCAGAAGGTAATTAAAATAAGGTAACAATATCGCTGCAATCTAGTCGTTCATCATTGTATTCAATGCAACCAGCATGGTTGTGATAGATTCCCGCCATTCTCAAAACCTTATCTGATGCGGGTCTGGTGTGGCATACAGGCGCTCGACGCTGCACGGTTTACGCCTCACGCTTAACGCTGCAGATTATGCCGATGATGTGTTGTTTGTCAGAGCTCCTCACGGTCAAATATCTCTTATCTGCTCAGGTTTTCGGCTACAAAGAGAACGGTCTGAGTCCCTAGCCTTTTTCCAATGTACAGTGTTAGGATACGAATGAAGAAAGGAAAAATGACCTTACTTTGTCGTATCCTGTAGCCAGATATTCGCAGCTTCAGTGTCTTCGTGTCTGGGGATTATCGTTATGGCGTCATTTTCGCAAACTGCCCTGCACACGCCACACCCAAAACACCTAGTGGGATCGATATAGACCTTGCCGAGCGCCGACGAGTAGGTCTTTGCGCCGAACTGACATCGACTCATGCATGACCGGCACCCCTTACAGAAATTCCAATCGACTTTGCATATGTATTCTGCCCGGAAGAACCGAGGAGTGCCTCTCTTTTGTATGTAATTTCTGTAATTGCTGCAATCACGGTCACAATTACATAAACACATGACATATGGAGTCACCGCTGTCCAGATCATGTGTATCATCCCCTCCTCGTCATATTTTCTGAATGTTTTCTTAGTCTCTTCCTTGTCCAGTACCTCCAGTGACGCAGCAGCATCGGGGAATTTCTCTAATGTACCCCTTCTGTCGACCATTAAACCAAAATGGTACCGTTCATCTTTCTTTCCAGCATTTGCAAAGCGACACCCACAAGCCATTCTCGTTATAGAAGAGGCGATATCTATGACTTTTTCCGCGTCTTCGATCGGTAGTATCTGGCCGAAGTGCTCAATCTGGCGACTGGCAACAGTCGTTTCTTCGCTTGGCAGGACATCAGAAGGTTCGGTTGATGTCGGTGCACCATGCGATGTGATTTGCTCCTTTGACACACTGCTGATCGCCGGCATCACAAAGTTTTCGAATAGGTTATCTAAATACTCAACACGCGTTGTTACCTTAACGATATCTCTTTGTGTAGAGGACAGTTCTTCATAAAGTAGTTCGTCGGCGTAGTTTTTCACCTGGAGATACCACTTCTTTCCTTCCCCGTGTTTTGTACAAAAATCACACATCTTTGACCTCCTTTCAACCGTACGTCGCGTGCTATCTAGCCGGTCCAGTATAGCACATTGGAGGATATCACGTTTGTTCTTGAGAGTCGGCGACCCCCTATTCATAATATCGTGCAATCATACTCTTGTCAATTGCTTTTTTCCCGTTGGGTTTGCTGGTATTGAACAGGGTAGGTGTGAGATTCCGGTTGTACTTTAGCACACGCCGGCGTTCGACGCGTTACGCCATACGCTGCAGATGATGTGTTATTTGTCTCAGCTTCTCGGCATATATGAGGGGGTCTGATCCCATCGAACCCTTTCTACTTGACATTACATGACAAATCCATAGTATATTTACGTAGTAAATACTCAAAAAAGGAGGTATCATGTCATTCTGCTTCTGCCGTTTCATACTAGCAATACTGGTGATTGTCTTTGCCTGGTGGAATCCCGCGTGGGCTAACATTGCCCTGACCATAATTGGTATATTATTGGCTCTTCTGGCACTGAAAAGGGATTTCTGCTGTATGGCAAAGAAGACCTAGAAGTGACGTAACACCGCTTTTTTTGAAGATCGTCCTGGGGAAGAATCCCCAGGACGATCACTAATCAAAACGTCAGTATACGTTGAAACGTGATTTGCACTATATTTGCATAGAATCGCCAAACAGACCACAAAGTCAATCAATTTCACAGATTTTTCACGATTCAACCCTACAATTATGCAGTTATGATAGAATTGCTAATAGGAATATGTATATTGATTGAGGCAAGAATAATAGTTCATCAAAGGAAATTCATTCCGACAGTCATGCTGTTCTTGTTCTTGCCGTTCCTCGTTTCTGCTCAATGGCTTGAGACCACGATCTATATCCCGGATTCACTTTGCGGAGTTACAGAGCCTCGAGCCGTCACTTACAATCCAATGAACAATAAGATCTATGTTGGTGGTGAAGGCAATTGTGTCATTGTGATAGATGGGGAAACGGACGAGAAGATTGCCAGAATTCCTGTGGGCTCCAGTACTTTTTCTCTTTCCTACAATGCAACTAACAACAAGGTCTACTGTGTTAATTACGGGATTTGGCCGTACCTCGATGGTGCTGTCACCGTTATCGACGGAGCGAGCAACAGTGTGATTACCAGCATTGCGGTCGGTGATGAGCCTCGGGCTTTAGTTCATAATCCGACCGACAACAAAGTTTACTGCGCGAATAGTCACAGCGACAACGTAACCTTGGTCGACGGCGCGACGGACAGCGTGCTTGCCACTATCCCGGTCGGCGATCGCCCTCGTGCCTTAGTCTATAATCAGACGAACAACAAAATCTACTGCGCGAACAATTCAAGCGACAACGTAACCGTGATCGACGGCGCGGCGGACAGCGTGCTCACAACCATCCCGGTCGGTGATCACCCTTATGCCTTAGTCTACAATCCGGTTAACAATAAGGTTTACTGTGCAAATGCATCCAGCGGTAACGTCACGGTGATCGATGGCGCTGGCGACAGTGTGATTACGGTCGTCGAGGCAGGCGGTGGAGTCTTGGTTTATAATCCGACTCATAACAAAGTCTACTGTACACATGTCAATAGTAGTAATGTAGTCGTGATTGATGGTGTGAGCAATACGATCATTGCCACGATTGCGGTTGGCAGCGGACCTTGTGACTTAGTCTATAATTCCACCAACAACAAGGTCTATTGTGCAAATTACAATAGCGATAATGTCACGGTGATCGACGGCGTGATTAACATCGCGATTACCACCATTACGGTCGGTGATTGGCCTTCGGCCTTAGTCTATAATCCGACCGACAACAAGGTCTACTGCGCAAATTGGTTCAGCAATAATGTCACCCTGGTCGATGGCGCGGCCGACACCGTGATCACTACCATCAAGGTCGGTTATAAGCCTTGGGCTTTAGTATATAATCCGGTTAACAACAGGATCTACTGCGCAAATAGGCGTAGCCATGATGTTACCGTGATCGACGGCGTGACCAACAGCGTGATCACCACCATCACGGTCGGTAGTTATCCTGTGGCCTTGGTTCATAATTCGACCGACAACAAGATCTATTGTGCAAATAGGGGCAGCAATAATGTTACCGTGATCGACGGCGTGACCAACAGCGTGATTGCCACCATCACAGTCGGCTATTGGCCTATGGCATTAGTATATAATCCGATCAGCAACAAGATCTACTGTGCGAACGAAACGAGCTCTGATGTCACGGTGATTGATGGCGCGGCCGATACCGTGATTACCACCGTCACGGTCGGTTCTGAACCTCGTGCCTTGGTCTATAATTCGACCAACAACAAGATTTACTGCCTTGTAGATCTTATTCCTCCTTCCGGAGGTGTCGCGGTGATCGATGGCGCCGGCGACAGTGTGATTACCGCTATCGCGGTAGGCTCTGAACCTGATGAGGTAGCTTATAATTCCACTAACAACAAAATCTACTGCGGGCATTGGTATAACGATGATGTCACGGTGATCGATGGCGCTGGCGACAGTGTGATTACGGTCGTCGAGGCCGGCGGTGGAGCTTTGGTTCATAATACGAACGGCAACAAAGTTTACTGCACCGATAAATATAGCAACAATGTCTCCACGATTGATGGCGCGAGTAATGCGATCATTACGACGGTTGCGGTCGATAGTTTTCCTTGGGTCTTGATCTATAATCCGACTAACAACAAAGTCTACTGCGCAAATCAGTCCAGCGATAATGTTTCCGTGATTGATGGTGCGACAGACAGCGTAATTGCCACCATTAAGGTCGGTGATTATCCTTCTGCCTTTGCCTGGAATTCAGTTCAGAACAGGCTCTATGTCGCCAATTACAATGGTTCAAGCATTTCAGTGATTCGGGACTCATCGACAAGCATAAGAGAGTCTAACCACAATGTTTCTCATCTCGTTTTGGACATTTATCCCAACCCTACGAAAACATCATTTACTATTCGTGCATCCGTGCCTTTGGTGAGTATCAAGATATATGACATCCTTGGCAATTTGGTAAGAACGGAAGAGATGACAAAACATGTAACTGGGAGGATTATCTCACTGAAACGCATGAGTGCAGGCGTTTATTTCGTGAAAGTGAATGCCGAGGAAACTGAGTTCATCAGAAAAGTGGTCATAACGAAGTAAAATACCGCTGAGATAGCAAAACAAAAGGGGATGATCTAAATTACCGCCTTTTTATTTTTTCCAATCCCCCGCGCGTGAATTAACACATTTGCCGAGACGCTGGACAAATGGGCATAGTATACGCGGAATTAAGCAGATCTCATTCAATCTTGATCAACGGACATACCGTCAGTCCCAGCTTAACCGAGGAATCCAGATCTGGTTTCCAGTTTTCAGGTCTGACCCCAAAACGTCCCGAAGAATAAACCACAACCCCAAATAATTGTCAAAACGATTAAGAGGGAGGACCATTATGAGCAGTATTCGATTCACCAAAGCAATAGTGAAGACTCCAGGCCATTCAATAATAAATGGAATCACAACATCAAATTTAGGAAAACCAGATTACAAAAAGGTTCTTCTGCAGCACGCGAAATACGTTGAAACACTTGAAAATTGCGGCCTTGAGGTGACAATTATGCCAGCAGAAGAAGAATACCCGGATTCTACGTTTGTTGAAGATTGCGCTGTCCTTACAGAACAATGCGCAGTGATTGGGAATTTTGGAGTTAGGAGTAGAAGGGGAGAAGAGACTAGTGTTGATGAGGTCTTGAAAGATTACTACACAAATATAGTAAGAATAGAGGAACCAGGAATACTTGAAGGTGGAGATGTATTGAGAGTGAATGATCATTTCTATATTCGTGCCACAAATAGAACGAATATATCAGGTGCGAATCAGTTGATTAAAATATTGGAAGAATTCGGCTACACCGGTTCCATTGTTCTCGTGGAAAAAACGCTGCATCTTAAATCAGGCATATCTTATCTGGGTGAGAAGAAAATGATCGTGTCTGGCGAGCCTGTTAGTAATCCGGCTTTCAGCGGATTCGACAAAATCGTCGTGGATGATGATGAAAGTTATGCCGCAAATAGCATACGCGTAAATGACTATGTTATTATCCCTGGAGGATTTGAAAAAACAAAGAACGCGATTATGAAAAGTGGTTATAAGATTAAGGAAGTTGACGTCTCAGAATTCAGGAAAATTGACGGCGGGGTCAGTTGTTTATCACTCAGATTTTAAGTCAGAGAAATCAGCGCCTATCCCGCAGTTTCATTCTGAGCAACAGGCATCATTTCGCGGTAAATATATAATCCAGGCCGACGTAGGATGGGTATTCGTACATAGTTGCCAGAGTCAATATTCACAGCATTTTGACGGACAGGAGTGTTGAGTTAATAGTCTTTGTGCCAGAGTTGTGCCAAACGTGCTACTTGACGACGCCGGTCTCATGTAGTATACTATAGTAGTATTCATAAGATATTCAGATATTTCGTATGTACTGAAATTCATTGTAATAGTGAGAGGTGAGCATGAGGTTTGTAGGTGGGATGTTTATCGTAATGATCGTGACTTTTGCACATACTCAGGTACCAGATACCCTTTGGACAAAAACATATGGAGAAGCCGGGGAAGATGTTGGTAACTCTGTACAGCAAACATCAGAACGGTGGCTATATAATCACCGGCTTTACTGAATCTTTCGGCGCTGGTGGGTCCTGACGTATGGCTCGTACGCACAGAAACCGATGTGGGTGGTCAGGAACATGAATCGTTCCCAGCTACTAGTGAGGCAATTACTGCAACCATCTTCCGCGGTCCCATGCAATTACCCAAGGGGAAAGAATGCAAGGTCTATGACATCACGGGGAAAGTTGTGAGCCCATATGAGCTGCGGTCAGGCATCTACTTCATTACAATTGCCGGTATTTTGACACAAAAAGTGGTGAAGGTCAGGTCGAGAATTAACATCGTGGAACAAAGGTGATCTTAGTGTTTTTCAATAGTAAAGGAGGTTAGAATGTGGGTGATACTATCGGCATATTTGTTGTCGGTCGGATGGCCACTTGCACCTCAAAATACAACCCATGCCGTTGGGTACAACTATGGGCAGTTTCTGGAGATATACGACGCTAAGATGCATAATGGGATAGATGTTCTTGGTGCTGCCGGTGATCCGGTATATGCAGTTGCGGATGGTTACGTGAAAGCATGGCTTACGACGTCTGGACAGCAGCACTATCTTCTTGCTATCGGCGATGAGTTTGGCACAGATTCCTGTGATGGATGGATCTATCAGCATCTTGACCCAAATATGTACCATCTTAGTCTTGGTGATACGTGTAGCGCTGGCGAACTTATCGGCCATATTGTGTCGTTTGCGAACGACTTCCATCACGTCCACCTGAGTCGCATCAGGAGTGCAGGTTATCCATGGACAACCTGTCGATTTATTCAGAATCCTCTCACAATGGTTTCTCCTAATACGGATACAATTTTGCCGGTTTTTGAGAACGCAACAGGGTCCGAGCTGTTCGCCTTCTGCGGCGATAATTCGTCTGAGTATTTAGATCCTGTATGCCTTACGGGCAACATTGACATCATTGCGCGAGTTTATGATCGAACTGGTGACTTCGCAAGCGTGCCTATATGGGATCATCTTGTGCCTGACCGGTTGGAGTATAGAATATACGGGCCAGATACGATCCCGACAACTCTTGCTGTTGACTTCAGCGGTTTCTTAAACGACAGCATCCAATATGCGCTGACAATATATAAGAATGACAGCGTATGTAATTCAGAGTGTGATTATTGGACGCGTGATTTTTATTTCATCGTGACTAATACAGATGGCGATTCGATAATTGAACTATCAGACAGCGCAGGTTGCTGGCAGACTGCGGCGTATCAGGATGGCGTATACTGGGTTGTGGTAACTGCCTATGATGCCTACGGTAATATGGCTTCTGACAGTATGCAAGTGGTAGTGCAGAATAACCCTGGCGTTGAGGAAGGCCCAAGTGTCAAGAACGTCGAGGAATACCGTTGCACGGGAACGACGGTCTACAGTGGCCCCCTGCAATTACCCGAGGGCAAAAAGTGCAGAGTCTATGACATTATGGGAAGGGTTATTGAAACCGAAAAGATGAGACGGGGCATCTACTTCATCGAAATTGACGGAGAGGTGGTTCAGAAAGTAATCAAGATTAGATAGGATAAGGCTGTCTTTTCATGTAATCAACTTGTTGTATATCCGATATCGATTTGCGAAGCATCGAAATGTTTATAATGTATGCCTGTCCCCGTCGTGAGCAGGTTTGTGAGAGGCTGGTGAGCGGGTTGCTTATAATACCCAATAAGAAGATAGGGACGGGCAACTTTCAGGGATTGTTGTCGCACCTTGTCATCAAAGGTCAAGGTTAATTGGAAATATTCTGGCCTATTCCTGGAGTGTCGCCCGTCCGATTTCATTATAATGCGAAAGGGAGGAAAGATGGTAAACAGAGTGCGCAGTGCTCTTGTTACGAGATCTGTGCTGGCGACGCTCATGCTAGTCGTCTTACAGGGCGGATTCCTCTTTGCCCAATGGGAAGCCGATGTAAGGTTGACAAACGATAGCGATTCTTCTTTCACTTCAAATAACAATGCTTGGTGTATCGCAGCACATGAAGATACGGTCCACGTTGTATGGTATGACAATCGCGACGGTAACTACGAGATCTACTATAAGAGATCTGAAGATGGCGGTGTAACATGGGGTGCAGACATGCGACTCACGAATGATCCCGGTTTGTCTTCTATGCCCTCGGTGGCGGTTTCTGGGTCCGAAGTACATGTGGTATGGGAAGATGACCGTACTCAGGACCCTGAAGTCTATCACAAGTGTTCGACTGACGGCGGGGTAACCTGGGGTTCTGATGTGCTCGTAACCACGGTTGCGGGATCTCAGGGCATGCCGTCGGTCGCAGTCTTCGGTGGCGTTATTCACCTGACATGGACGGATTTCACATTGATGGGTAACACCGAGATCTACTACGGATGCTCTACTGATGGAGGCACGACGTGGGGAACACTGTTCCGAATATCGAATGCGACTGGTTTTTCGACGAGCTCTTCGATTGCAGCGCATGAATCGGATGTACATATTGCATGGCATGACTCACGCTTTGGGTGGTGGAACAATGAGATATACTATCGCTGTTCTTCGGACGGCGGTACGACCTGGGGTCTTGAGACGAGGTTGACCGAAGATACGACCTTCTCCAACACGCCGAGCATCGCCGTGTCCGGTAATAACGTGCATATTGTGTGGGAAGAGATGCGCGATGGGAACTTTGAGATCTACTACAAGCGCTCGACCAATGGCGGGCAGGATTGGACTTCTGATGCCAGGCTCACCACAAATACGGCTGATTCCCATTGCCCTTCGTTAACGGCCTCAGGTTCGAATCTACATGTCGTCTGGCAGGATAGCCGTGACGGTAACGAAGAGGTTTATTATAAATTGTCAAACGATCACGGGTCGAGCTGGGATCCAGATACGAGGCTTACCGTCGAGCAGAACGTCTCGCAGAATCCTTCAATTGCGTCTTCAGGAGCGAAAGTGCATGTTGTCTGGGGTGACGATCGGGATGGTAATTGGGAAATCTATTATAAGCGTAACCCGACCGGGAATACGGGAATTGACGAGCTTGCGGACAACGCTGCGCATACCGTACAATTGACTGTGATGCCGAATCCATTCACAACGATGACCAAAATACGATACTCGATACTTGATGCTGGATACTCGATAAGAAATTCCGTCATCGAGATTTACGATGCTGCCGGATGTTTGGTTAAGTCGTTTGATCAAGTATCAAGCATCGACAATCATGTATCCAGTGTAGTGTGGAATGGAACTGACGAAGCTGATCGCAGATTGGGCGCTGGCGTCTATTTCGTTACATTGGAGGCTGGTGATCGCCACGTTACGGAAAAGATACTACTCGTGAAATGAGTGGACGTTACAATAAATGAGGAATCAGAAGTAGTATACAGTCTATCTGAAAAGACATGAGGGGGCAGTTTCACTGCTCCCTTCTTTTTTGTGCATTGACAATGCATGATAAATTCCTATTATTAATCCACTGATATGAACGAAGTCTACCGGACTCCTGGTCTCGATATAGATAAGGTTGTTGCCAATGCGGTCAATGCGGCCGATGCGTTTCGTCATTACACACAGGAGCAAACAGACCGGATCGTTAAAGCCGTATTCGAAGCCGGATTCAACAACCGTGTGAGGTTGGCTAAATTGACGTACGACGAGACCAAACTGGGAAAATGGGAAGACAAGGTCATAAAGAACGTCATTGCCACTCACTACGTTTATCATGACATTAAGGGTATGAAGACGGTCGGGGTCATCAACGAGGACAGGGAGCAGGGGGTAGTGGAAGTAGCCGCGCCGGTAGGACCCATCTTCGCGGTAACGCCTATTACCAATCCGAGCTCAACCGTGCTTTTCAAGATCTTGATCGCGATGAAGTCAAGGAACCCCATTATCATCAGGCCTCACGGTTCAGCGAGAAAATGTTCGGTAGAGGCGTGCCGTGTCACCTATGAGGCAGCGCTCAGCGCCGGCGCTCCGGAGAACTGTGTGCAGTGGATCAAGACCTCGACACGTGATGAAGTCCTGGAATTGATGTCGCACCACCGGATAAATTTGATACTCGCGACCGGTTCTGTGGAACTCGTAAGAGCGGCACAGCAGTCTGGTAATCCCGCGATCGGCATCGGGCCCGGGAACGTGCCCGTTTATATCGGGAGAAGCGCAGATGTTCCTTTTGCTGTGGAGCAGATCGTAATTTCGAAGACGTTTGATAACGGAACTGTGTGCGCAAGTGAACAGGCCGTTATCGTAAATCGCGACAATGTCGATGGAGTAATCGGTGAGTTTAAGAAGCGCAAAGCATATTTTCTCTCAGAAGAAGAAATCAAACGGATCGAACCCGTTGCGTTCAACAAGGAAACACACATCATGAAGGTTGAAGTCATCGGCCAATCTGCAGAAGCGATCGCCGACATGGCCGGCATCAAAGTACCACCTGATACGACCATTCTCATCGCCCCCCTGGACGAAGTAGGTATCCAATCGCCGCTCTCTTTGGAGATCCTGGCGCCAATACTTGCATTCTATGTGGCCGATACGTTTGACCATGCGATCGAACTCTGCCGCAGGATCAACCGGTACGGCGGTCTTGGACACACGGCGAGCATATTCTCGAACGATGAGGAGAAGATACGTTATTTTTCATCCGCCATAAATGCCGGACGGATATTGGTGAACACGCCTGCATCGCAGGGAGCGTTGGGCGGAACGTACAACAGGCTCAGGCCTTCGATGATGCTCGCATGCGGGACGCGCGGTAAGAACATCACGACAGACAACATTTCGGTTCGGCACCTGCTGAACATCCACCGCATCGCCAGGCGTAACGTATGTCCGTATATACAAGGTGATTTTGTGCGGCATTTTCTCGATGGGAACCTCGATTGGAATAGAATCAAGGAGAAGTTAAAATAACAACAAGGATTCAAGCTGAGCACAGCCCGGCCAGGGCGTGAACTTAAGCTTGATTTTGGTGGATTTCTGTATAAACTCCGTCTTTTAAATTCAGTGTCCAAAGGTGTTGGAATGTGCGCAAGTTTTTTAGATTTTCTATTGTCCAATTAAGAAATAGCCCTCGCGGGCAGAGAATCGGTCCTACGAAAGGAGAATGGAATATGAAGTGGGGTATGCGCAATTATGGTATGCTTCTGTTGATTTTGACCTTGACCTTTATGGCCAGCGGCAGTTTTGCCGGTGCACAGACTCTTTCCGGTGGCGTGGTCGCGGGGCGGGTTGTGGATGCACAGTCCGGATCACCGCTCGAATATGCCAACGTGTTGGTGTATGATAGAGAAGACGGTACGCAGATCACCGGGACAACGACGAACAAGGAAGGGATATTCCGTCTGACAGGCATAAGGCCCGGGGCCTATAAGGTGGAAGTTTCGTTTATGGGATACTATCCCCTTACCATCGACACAGTTGAACTCGCCTCTACTGATGAGGGCGTGCGGCTGGGCACGATCGAGTTGGAGAGGGCCGTACTGATGATGGAAGGTGTCGATGTGACAACCGACAAGCCGGCCGTCGAATTCAAGATCGACAAAAAAGTGATCAACGTGAGCAAGCATTACACGGCGACATCGGGAACGGCAGTCGACGTCCTCGAGAGCGTTCCTTCAGTGACGGTTGATGTTGAGGGAAACGTCACACTTAGGGGCAGCACGAATTTCACCCTCCTGATCGATGGCAGACCGACTGTCTTGGAACCAGATGACGCATTACAGCAGCTCCCGGCGAGTTCGATTGAAAACATTGAGATCATCACCAATCCGTCGGCAAAGTACGACCCCACCGGTATTGCTGGTATCATAAACATCGTCATGAGGAAACAGAGATCACAGGGGACGAACGGTATTGCAAATGCGAATATCGGGCTCGACGACAAATATGGTGCTGATTTCCTGCTCAACCACAGGATGGACAAACTCAACGTGTATTTCGGGGCGAATTTCAGAGACGAAGCTCATCCAGGTTCGATATTATTGGATAATCGGACAACATCGGGTGATACTATTTCGTATATCAGTTCTAGTGGCGATATGCGCTGGCATCGGAAATTCTACGGACTGAGAGGCGGCATCGACATCTATTTGAGTGCCAGTGATGTTTTGAATCTTGCGGGAAGATACGGCGGCAGGAATATGGAGAACACGGCCGATCGGGAATATGAAGAATGGTCAGTACCGGGCGATACGCATAATCTCTATGTGAGCGAAACAGGAATGGATCACGGTCATGACTACTATTCACTGAATACAGATTACACGCATACATTCGGCGTGAAAGAACACAATCTCAAAGGACACGCCATGCTCAGCAGGAGGAGCGGGGATGAAGAGTCGAGCACTGAACTCTTTGACGAAAATGGGCTTATAACCTATGGCGTGCTGACCAGAGAGAAGGGCCCTTCAGATCGACTCCGCGCGAACATCGATTATTCGCTTCCTCTAATGGATGTAAATATATTAGAAGCGGGGTACCAAGGTAGTATGAGCCGCAGTACTGACAGCACTGAAATGTTCGAATACGATACCATCGCCGGCGAATACGAATTCAGACCAGAGTTCAGCCACGCGATAGAGTACGATGACCGTATTCACTCGATCTACGGTCTTTACAAAGGCGAATGGGGCGAATTTGGCTATCAGGCCGGTATGCGCGGCGAATACACGTACCGGTTCATCGAACTCGTCGGTGAAGATGAGAGTTTTGAGATCGACCGTTGGGATCTTTTCCCAACCGCGCATATTTCGTATGGGTTGCCACGCGAAAATGAAGTAATGGCAAGTTACACGCGCAGGATCAATCGTCCGAGAGGTTGGGAACTCGAGCCGTTTATGACCTGGATGGATGCCTACAATGTGAGAACAGGCAATCCGGCGCTGCAACCAGAGTACATCAATTCTTACGAACTGGGTTGGCAAAAGCACTTTGGCCGCAATTTTCTTTCTCTCGAAGGATATTATCGTGAAACCGAGAATAAGGTCGAGCGCGTGCGATCTGTATATGATGAAAATGTTATACTGCATTCGGTCGAGAATGTGGGGACTGACTATTCATTCGGTGCCGAGGCAATGGTCGATTGGGAACTGGCCAGGTGGTTAAATATCAATCTGACCGGTGATGTCTATGATTATCGTGTCGAGGGAATGCTGTACGGCGAGCCTTTTACACGTGAGAGTTTCAACTGGAACACGAGGATCAATACAACGTTCAAGATAACAAGTTCGACACGACTGCAGCTGAACGGTATTTACTATAGCCCGTCGGTTTCTTCTCAAGGGCGGCGCGAAGGATTTTACACGACGAATGCGGCCGTCAGACAGGATCTTTGGAACAGAAAGTTATCCGCGACGCTGCAATTGCGGAACATATTCGGGACTGCGAGGCATGAATTCACCAGTGAAGGGACCAATTTCTATTCGTATACCGAATTTTCCCGTAAGTCGCCGGTCGTGATGCTGACGTTTACTTTCAACTTCAACCGGTACCGACCGGACCGCCAGCGCGACGAGAGCGGGGAAGAGTACGAAGAAGAGGTAATCTTCTAATCGGTCGGGGACAGGCATAAACTTTTTCTGCTGTTTTCTATTATACTTGAGACAAGTGATGTTCTTGTCCCGCATTGCGGGACAGTGATGGTCAAAAGTTTAAGAGTTTATGCCTGTCCCCGGGGTTTATTTGCAGTTCCAGTCAAGCCATGCTTGTAGTTTTGCGATCTGCTCATCATACGCGGCGATCTCATCCTTCTGGTAGTTAGCAGGGTCATTCATGTAGTCCTTGTAGCCGTCTGTATTACCACCGCCCGTCTTATCTCTGCACGTGTTCATATGTGACTGCTCGTGGGCGCGCGCCGCTCTCCATAGTATATCAGGCCCGTTGTTGAAGTAGGTGTTCTTGATATGATCTTCGAACATCTGAGTGGTGCTATTGTCATAGATGTTCCAATCTCCGTCATACGCGTCCGTCGTGCCGCCCGGAGCCAGGTCACAGTTGGTTTCGTGCGTGCCCATCGGCGCATTCTGCTGGCTGTTCGGATCTGCCGAAGCCTGGCCATTCTTATTGAGCGTATTATTCAGTTCATCGATGACCGCGTCGTTGTATTCCTTGCCATTTGAGTATTTGGACGCGTCGACGTTCTTGTAGGCATCTCTAACGGCTTTTGCGAAGTCGAGCGCCTGCTGGACCTGCGCGCAGGGATCTGCCTCGCCGGCATTTGAATTTCCGCCGCGCTGTTTTCCGGTGGAGCCGGGCATGGATGTGTTTCCAGTGTTGTCGAGCGTAGGCTTGCCATTGCCTGCAGCATTTGCCATTGACCATGGCCGGAATGATCGCGTTATGTAACCTAAGAGAACCTTGAATAGGCTTTTGTCTGCTCCATCGGTCGTCTGTCCCCAGACAAAAGTGCCTGCCCGCCTCGAAAATTCGTATTGCCAGACATTACTCACAAGATCAACATGGTAACGTGCCCACCTGTACTTGCCGCTGCGGTCATTGTGCACGATGTCGAACAACGCGTATTTTAAGTGAGTAAGATTGATCAGGTCAGATGTGCTCCCTTGAATTTTCAGGTGTCCGTCTATGAGGTCGATATCTTCTGCACAGGCGTGTGCTTTTTTGTAGCGCTCATCAATGCCGGGGAATGAGGCATTATAAGATGGTTTGCCTTTGCCAGATGGCTTGCCTACAAGGGCGTAGCCGATATTTTCCCAGAGCGCGACGAGTTCAGTGGTCATCTCGGGTGGGATGGTCATTCTGTTAATGAAGCGGATTTTCTTGAATTTGTAAGCCTTAACTTGTGGATCACCGGCTATGGTTAGCGGGTTTGGATTCTGGGCGTACTCGATCTCAATGCGCCGGGTGTTGCGATCGCATATCGCCGTGATGCGGCCGAGGTTATCTTTTTCAATCAGGCAATCACGGGGTACGTAGACCTGGATGTTATTCCTTGTATAACCCTGAGGTAAGAAGCGAATGAAATAACCATCCGGATGGAATGACCAACGTCCCCATGGAATATTTTTATCGTCTTCGCCTGCGGGCGCGGCGCCAAAGCGGACCGCTACTTCTTCCAGTTCCTCATAACTGACTTCACCCTGGGTCATCTTTTGACGCAGGCGGGCTTCTGCTTCGAGTATGGTACGAAC
>CP070705.1:128806-147664 GCA_020349965.1 Caldifarciminota bacterium
GCGGGCGAGACCTACCTTCAGGTGCTCGGACTCGACCAGAACGCTGACGGCCGTGTCGACGACTACTTTGGAGTATATGGTTTCGATGCGGGTCGGGGATTGATAATCTTCCCTGACTCGCTACCTTTTGCGTCGGATGTTCTCGATGACCAGGACTATGAAATTTACGAGAATCCTTACTACATGCAGGGGCGGGGTAAGTATTACCTATATAAGAAGACAGTCGAAGTGCGGCCGGTGTTCAGTCTGCCGCTCAATGCCATCGACGTTACGGTGTACGTTGACGGAATCGAGCAGCAGGAGGGTGTTGATTACTACGTGAATTTCGACAAGGGGGAGCTTGAATTCAAGAAGGTGTTACCGCCAACCGCGCAGGTTAAGATCCATGCAGAGTATGCTCCGTTCTTCTCTGCGGCCCAGAAATCGCTGATAGGTTTGAGGGGCAGCATGCGTCCTTTCGGTGATGCGTCGATCGGGTCCTCTTTCTTCTATCGGACAGAATCCTATCCGGCAGAGCGGGTCCGGTTGCGCGAAGAGCCCTTCAATCGCATGGTGTGGGAGGTGGATGCGGCTTTGCCTCAATCCTTGCCGTTCTTGACCAGGGCCGTGGACTGGCTTCCGCTCGTCGAGACCGAGAGCGAATCGAAAATGAACATAAACGTAGAAACGGCCTACTCAATATCGGATCTCAATTCCAAGGGAGAAGTGTATCTCGACGACCTTGAATCATCGACAATCATCTCAAACGAGGTTTCGATAACGCAGGCCGATTGGGTAACAGCGTCTCGTCCGGTGGGCAGTTCGATCGATGATTTTGTGATGAATCGTCCCGTGTGGTATAACCCGAGGGGCGCGGAGATCCTCACGGCGAGCGATATCTATCTTGATCCGTTGGACCCTAATGAGACGGCTCACGTGTTGAAGATCATTTTTACACCTGACGGCCTTTCTTCGTTCGGCGGTCTGATGCAATACATGTACAGCGAGAATTTTGACGATTGTGAGAACCTTGAATTGATCGTCAAGGGTAATTATGGTCGTCTTCACATCGACCTCGGGCAGGAATTGGCCGAAGACCAGATGCGTCGAAATAGGTCGGGTGTCCTTGTCGGTACAGGTGTCCTCGACGACGAGGACCGCGACCGGAATGGTTCATGGAACGAAACCACCGAGGATACTGGCTATGACGGTGTTTTCGGGGCGGATGATGATAATGTGGCAGGTGACGATGCCAATGATGACTTCGTCGATCTGGATTATACAGGCGGCATTAACGGTAGTGAAGGAAATAAGATTTGGAATACCGAGGATATCGACCGTAATGGAATCCTCAACGTGGACAACGTATACTACAGTTACGCATTCAGATTGGATTCTACCCGCTTCCTCGTTGAGAACGCTGGTTTGCAGGATGGGTGGAAAATGTTCCGCATTCCGATAAAAGATACGACTGTGGTCGATACGGCACTCGGACGGCCGGATTGGCGTAACATAAGATATGTACGCCTTTGGCTAGATAGCGTTCCCGCTCCTGAGACGCTTCTTATCTACCGGGTCGCCGCTACCGGAAGCAGGTGGAAGAATCTCGGCGTAAAGGGTGATCTTTCGACGTGGGATTCGAGCGAGGTTTTCAAGTTGACACCCGTGAATACAAGAACGCATTCCTATTATGAGTCGCCGTTTCTTCTCGAGCGGGATCCACTGACAGGGCAGCTGAAGAGTGAAGGTGCGTTGGAGATGAGGTTGGAGAACATCAAGGAAGGGCATAGCTGTGTTGCGCACCGGCAGACCGATGCCAACGAGGACTATAGAGCATATGACACCCTTACATTCTACCTCAATGCGCTTAATTCCAATCCCGTTGTATCGATGCGCATCGGCAGCGATTCAGTGAACTACTACGAATACAGGACAGAGTTCGATAACGGAATTGCGGTGAGCGGAGGCAATGGCTGGAGGACGTTCAGCATTGCGACGGCGCGTTTCCTCGATCTCAAGAGTCTCACTGGAGGGGCCGGTACGGTGAGTGATTCGGAATACACAGTCGTAGGCAATCCATCGCTGTCGGTTAATCAGTTCCTTGAAATCGCGATAACGAATCAATACACTACGCCTTTAACAGATACCATATGGTTCAATGACGTCAGACTCGTCGCACCCCAGACCGAAATAGGTCGCATCGTTAGGGCTACGGGTGCCATCAATCTTGCGGATCTGGCATCTGTAACCGCATCTTTTGACGAATCCAACGGCCGATTTAAACGTCTGTCCGAGTCCAAGACCATTTCGACGAGCAGCGCCGGGCGTAACTACGCAGTAAATTCGAATATCGCGCTTCATAAATTCTTTCTTGAGAAGTTGGGCTTTAGCGTACCGCTTGTCCTCAATTACCGGAATTCACTTCAGAAACCGAGGTTTTCGTATTTCTCGGACGATCTTGAGATATCGGGTGAAGAACTGGACAAGCAGAAGTCAACCAACGTCGTCAGTTCTTACAAAGTGAGCCTATCCAAAACAGGCTCGCGAAACTGGCTCTTGAAGAACACCCTCGATAAATTGTCCCTTGAACATTCGCGTTCCACCGCCCATTCTACCTCTGCACTCAACCAGGATAGTTCAAGGGTGATTAATTATCAAGGCAGCTACCGGATTGATCCAAAAGTCGCCTTCAGACTCCTGGGGCAGTCCTTCTCGGTATTACCCCAGAACATTTCTTTCAATGTTCTTTATACGGATAACCTGGTGCACTCGTGGTATCGGTTGAATCCGGACAGCCAGTGGGTCGTAAATGCTACAGGTTCACAACACCGCAGGACGTTGAATCCTGGATTCAGTGCTTCCTACTCTCCACATCGTACAACGACCGCGAATTTTGACTTCAACCAGCAGCGTGATTCCGTGGGTGTACGAGGCGATTTTGGTGAAGAGGTCGGTAGGAACCAGAATATCAATGCATCCTTCACCGAGGATTTCAAGTTATTCAAACCGAGATTGAGCTACAACGCTTCGTACGTCGAGGATTACCGTTTCGAGATTCGTCGTGACGAAGATTACCGTAACGTTTCGAACAGCACTCGGTACGGAGTCGACGGAACGGTAAATCTACAGCGCATCGTCAAATTCTTTACCAGGTTACGAGATGAGACAAAGGATTCACTTTTAACTACAGGCTCGCCAGCGTGGTTTGCGCGCCAGATAGAGAGCTTCGTTGAGAGACTGCAGAATCCTTCGGTAAGCTGGATGCGACAGCGGAATTCGAACTATCTTAGTATCTTGAGACGCCCTGCATGGCAATATCAATTCGGCCTTGTGGATTCACTACCCACGGATGACGTGTCGCCGAATAGTTACCCGGGTCGGGGTATGACCGATAATTTCAAGGTAACATCGGGTTTGAATTTGAATTTCTTGACGATTAATGGGTATTACAATTCCAGCACAAATCGGACGTTTGCATATGGCAACATCGAAACACGGACGCAGACCACATCCTATCCAAATGCGAATATCAGGATCAGCCGCTTGGAGGTGCTGCCGTTTCTAAAGAAATACACCCGATCCTCTTCGTTGAGCATGATGTTCACACAAATATACGAAAACCGTTATCAGGATACGCTGCTGCAGTCAGATTCCAAGAAGATCGATTTCAACCCACTTGTTTCCTGGCAGACGAACTGGGTGAAGGGTATTTCATCAACGATAGATATCTCGTATTCAGAGACGAATTCCACCAGCTATCAGGGCCTTTACGAACTTCCTTCAAGATCCTTAAGCCGTGGTGCCTCTGCCATGGTGGCTTACACGTTCAGTGCACCAAAAGGGTTGAGCCTGCCGCTATTGGGCGGCGTACGATTTTCATCGAACCTGGCATTGAATCTCAGTGTAAGCTATAATCAGACGACCAACTACTCCGGTGACCTCGATACACCGATCTATGATTCGAGCCTCCTTCAAGGAGATCTCGGTTTGTCATACAATTTTTCTGCCAGCATAACCGGCGGCGCGAATTTCTCATATTCACAAAACAGTGAAAGAGTGCGGAATCAGGATACCAAGCGGGTCGGTATCAACATATGGACGAATATAAATTTCTGAAGGCAAAATTCAATTGCCTTGTCTTCTCTATCGTCATCCTCGTTAGCATCCCCGTTCATTTAATCTCTGCAAAACATCCCTACGATCATTTTACGGCATTCTGTAAGATTGGCGAGCGGGTTCCCGGCACGGCAGGGCATCTGGTGGCGCGTGATTTCATCATATCCAGCATGAGAAATCCTGAGGTTGACAGTTTCAGTGTGTTTGGTACGAACTATTACAACATATACAAAAGATTCCCTGGCGAAGAGCCTCGCATTGGTTTCGCAGCGCATTGGGATTCAGATATCGGTTGTCCGGGCGCCAACGACGGTGGTTCTGGTGTTTCGTTGCTCCTGAGTCTTGCAGATACGCTGGAGAAGAACCCCACGATGCATGCTGTGGATCTGCTTTTTTTTGACGGTGAAGATGTGGGGGGTGCCGAGTTGCTGGGATCAAGACATTTTGCAGCAAATTGCCTCACTGACTACAACTATATCATCGTGCTCGACATGGTCGGTGACAAGGACCTACAGATCTTCCAGGAAGGCAATTCAGCAAAATTCTTTCCTGCCTTTGTCGATTCGATATGGGAAATTGGCAGGGAGATCGCGCCCGAGGTCTTCGTTCCAATCGTGAAATACTACATAACAGATGACCACATATCGCTCATCAAATACGGTATAAGGTCGATAGATATAATCGACTTCGACTATCCGTATTGGGATACGGCAGACGACACAGCAGATAGATGTAGCCGGCAGAGTCTCGATACTATGTTCCGGTTCATCTTGAGTTTGGTATATCAGCGTCCGCGTCTCTGAACTACCGCGGTGAGACGCAAAGAGATCATTGTACTCTGCATCTTCTTAGGGCTATTGGTCGTAATGAACTCCGTCAATTTCGTTAGGAGAGAATGGATGCGGAGAAGTGATACCCTCATCGTAGAACGTGGCATAACGAGGATCTCGATAAACAGTGTTTCGGCAAGTGAGTTAGAGGACCTGCCCGGTATCGGTCCAGTACTTGCCGAACGGATAGTAGAATACAGGGATTCGAATGGAGGGTTCAAGACACTGGAAGAGCTGAAAGATGTGAAGGGTATTGGTACTAAATTGTATAACAGGATTTGCGCGTATATCAAGTTGTAGGCTACATATCGCTGAGAAGTTCGTAAAGACTGCGCACGCCGAAACCAGTGGCCCCAACAGGTGTGTAGTTATTTTCAATTTCGGTGAGTTCTTTCCCTGCAACATCGATGTGCAACCACTTTGCCTTGTTGACAAAAGCCTTTAGGAACAGGCCAGCCGTGATCGTCGAGGCGTTGCGTCCGCCAGCATTCTTCAGATCGGCAACATCGCTCTTGAGTTGTTTCTGATATTCTTCCGGCAGTGGTAGTTGCCAGAATTTTTCGCCGGTGTAGTGTGATCTATTGATTAGTTTGTCGACCAACTCCTGCTCATTGGTCATCAGGGCAGCGATCTGAGTACCCAGTGCGACCACGCAACCACCGGTGAGCGTTGCTATGTCGATTATCGATTCCGCACCTTTCTTCTCGGCGTATGTTATCGCATCAGCGAGGGTGAGTCTGCCTTCCGCGTCAGTGGTTATGATTTCGATCGTCTTGCCGCTCATTGCCCGGATAATGTCCCCTGGCCGGTATGCTGATCCCGACGGCATGTTCTCTACTGCCGGTATCAATGTGATGAGGTTCATGCGGCAGCCAGCGCGAGCAAGCGCAAGGGTCGCGGCAAAGGCGATGGCGCCACCAGCCATGTCACCTTTCATTGCAGCCATTCCCGACGCAGACTTTATTGAAATTCCACCCGAATCGAAAGTAACCGTTTTCCCGATCAGTCCGACGAGTGGTTTGTCAGCAGTCCTGTAACGCAGAATAATGAACCGTTCCTCGTGGGCGCTTCCTTGAGCGACCGTCGAGATCGCTTCCATACCCGATTTCCTGATGGCATTTCTGTTCAAAGACCGGCACTTGATTACTTTTACCAGCCCCCAGTCTTTGATTACAGACTCTATGCGTCTGTACAGTCTCTCTGGCGTGAGTCTATTGGACGGTTCATTTATCAAATCTCGGGCAGTGTTCTGGGCATCGGCTAGGTTCTTCCCAAGCCCGGCCGCTCTTTTTAGGTTACCGATGTTCGCCTTACCCTGTACGAGTATGGACAAAGATGATATCTCACTGGTCTTTTCCGGCTTCTTGTAGCCACTGAATCTGTACAGTGCAAGACAGGTACCTTCGACAATTGATTGGACCGCCCGTGCAGGATCAATATCTCCCTGATCGAGTCCCGGAATGATCGTCCCCACATTTCGGGCATTTATCTGCCGTGCCTTCTTCGCTGCTGCAGCTGCGGCCTTGCGGATGGTTTCGTAGCCAAAATCTTTCCTTTCACCGGTGCCGACGACGATGATTTTCCGAGCCTTCACACCATTGCATCCATGGAGTACCGTCGTTTCGCCGAGTTTTCCTGTAATTTCATGATCTTTGACCAATTTCGATATGAGCTTCCCTGTCCTGCGGTCGATAGCGGCCGCTGGGGCAGTGAGCGTCCTTCCATCCTCGTACAGGCTTAAGACGACTGCATCACCCGGGAAGTCGGCTATTGCCTGTGCCACTACGTCGATCTTCATGCCTATAGTATACAGCGAAAATACGTGGAGTCAAGTGGAGGAGGTGGCGCTCCTGGGCGTGTTGACTTTCATGTTAAGATATATATAATTCCACTATGAAATCAGCCAAAAAAGCGGGCAAGTCTCGCGTACCACGACCGAAGTTGTCTGAGCGCGCATATGCGATGCCTTTTTCACCCATTAGAAAATTGAGCCCGCTGGCCGATGATGCATCAAAGAGGGGCATTCATGTCTACCACTTGAACATCGGTCAGCCGGATATCCAAACGCCGCGAGAGATGTTTGACGCAATTGCCACTTACCGCGAGAAAGTCTTGAGTTACGGACCTTCCGGCGGCTTGCTCGAATTGCGCCTCGCCGTTGCCGACTATTATCGGAGGGTAGGAATCGATATTGACCTCGACAGCGTATGGATAACTACCGGAGGTAGTGAAGCAATACTCTTCGCGATGATGTCAGTGTGCGACCCGGGTGATGAGATCATCGTATTCGAGCCTTTCTACACTAATTACAATGGACTGGCGACAATGGCTCAGGTCAAGCTCGTTCCGCTGCTAACGAAAGTGGAAAACGGATTTCATCTGCCCACGCAGAAGCAAATCGAGGACAAGATCACGAGGAAGACCAGAGCGATTCTGATCAACACACCTAACAATCCGACCGGCACGGTGCTGACCGAGGAGGAGATGTATATCTTGTACAGGATATGCAAGAAGAAGGGGCTCTTCCTCCTGTCGGATGAAGTCTACCGCGAATTCGTTTATGACGGCCGGGTTCAGACGAGCGCACTATCTTTGCCGGAAATCGAGGATCGGGTCATTGTACTTGATTCCATTTCCAAACGCTTCTCAGCGTGCGGGGCTCGCGTTGGCTGCTTGATCAACCGCAACAGGAAGGTGATGGATGAGGTGATCAAATTCGGCCAGGCAAGGTTGTGTCCACCGACCATTGAACAGGTGGGCGCTATCGCCGCATACAAGAACTTTGACCGGTACATCAAGCCTGTGATCGTTGAGTACGAACGCCGCCGCGATTTTCTTTTCGATGGGCTGCAGAGAATAGAAGGTGTATACGGGCATAAACCAGAAGGTGCGTTTTACACCGTGTTAAGATTGCCGGTAAGGAATGCCGATAGGTTCTGCCATTGGTTGCTGGCCGATTTTCATCATGAAAAGAAGACCGTCATGCTTGCCCCTGCAGACGGATTCTATCATTCGGCCAACAAAGGAACTAATGAGATCCGTATTGCCTACGTGTTGAACGAAGTTGACCTGAAGGAAGCGCTTAACGTCCTCAGGGTCGCCCTCAGAGCTTATAAGGGTTGATTCTTTATTCGGTTGAATGAACTTGGGTCTCTATCTTCGGGAATTTGGCGTTTTCTGTTTGAGGATTATGCCATTGGAACTCGCGGATAGAATTGCTACCTTGTTCGGGGTGGTTTTCTATAGGATCCTGAAAAAAAGACGCCGCTACATCGAAAAGAATATGCAGCATGTTTTTTTTAACCGCAGTGTTCGTGCTGAACTCATCAAGCGTTACGTGAGAAACACTTTTGTGAATTATGCACGAACGATGGTCGATTTCCTGCGGCTTGGTTTTATGGATCGCGAAGATTTTAGCGTCGAGTTGATTGGGATTGAAAATGCTCGTGAAGCGCTGAAACTGAACAGAGGGTGCGTGTTGCTTACCCTGCACATCGGTAATTGGGATTATGCCGGTTCCTACCTTGCATCGCGCGGTATTCCGATGAGCGCGCTCGTTGAAGAAATCGATCCGGCGATGCTCGGTCTGTATACAAGGCATCGCGAGCGTACGGGAATGAAGACATTCCCGGTCTCGAAGGCAGGCTATGCGTTCATCCATACGATGAAGAAGAATCGGGTTCTCGCAATACTTGGTGACCGCGATGTCGTGGGCAATGGTGTTCCGGTGCAGTTCTTTGCCGGACGGCGGAAAATACCGAGAGGACTTGGAGAGATTATCATAAAGAAGAGATTGCCCGTGGTCTTTGGATATATGGTTCTGGATCCCTCCAGAAAGAAGCGGTACCTGGGAGTAATAGAATCTGTACGCTTCTTCACTAAAAGTGTCGAGGAATTCAACGCGTGTATCGTGAAGAAATTCGAGGAATTCATCAGGTTGTATCCAGACCAATGGATATGTTTTCATCCGGAATGGATAGAGGAGGAGTACGCTTGAGTGGAATACGCGTGAAGATAAAGGGAGAATGCATTCCGCAGTATCAGAGCGAACTGGCGGCGGGTTGCGATCTCCATGCGTGTCTGGCCCAGAGTATGGTAATACAACCGCGGGAATATTGTACCATACCAACCGGCATCAGCGTAGAAATTCCTGGTGGTTATGAAGGCCAGGTGCGGCCGAGAAGCGGGCTCGCGGCGGAATACGGTATCGGTGTGTTAAATGCCCCTGGTACAATCGATGCGGACTACCGCGGTGAGATTAAGGTGATACTGTTCAATTTTGGCCACAAGCCGTTCGTCGTTAGTAACGGAGATCGCATTGCACAGTTGGTATTCAATAAGATTGAGCGCGCGTCTTTCGAAGTTGTAGATAGTCTCGAGAGAACAGAACGGCATGGTGGCGGTTTTGGACACACAGGGCGGTGAGTCAGTGAGATCACGAATTTTGGTGGCATTCGGTGAGGTCTTTGAGTTTTAGAAAATGAAGATCTTAATGGTTACTGAAACCTACTATCCTCTGATCGGAGGAATACCCGACCATATCTCACATCTCGCTGAAGAATTGCGGGAACGTGGCCACACAGTTAAGATACTCACTGCTCGATTCGGGCGTGATCATAAAGGTGACGATGAAGATATCGCCAGGGTCGGTCGCGGGATACCGATCAGGGCCAACAAATCCTTTGCACGAATCACACTTGGGTGGCGGCCTTCTAACAAGGTGCAACGGCTTCTGGTGAATTATCAACCAGATATAATACACGTTCATGGATCCCTTGCGCCAATGCTGCCAATCCTTGCGATCCGTCACTCGAAAGCCAAGAATGTTGCCACGTTTCATGCAGGGCACAAAAAATCGATCGGTTACATGCTTTTCCGGCTCTGGTTAATGCCTTATTTCAGGAAACTGCATGGACTCGTTGCAGTATCACAGACCGCCGAACGTGCCATGAGCAAGTATTTTAGAGGAAAATACATGATAATACCCAATGGCATCGATACGGAAGGTTTCAACCCGAAGGGCGAGTCTGTGGACCGGCTTACTAACGGCCGGAAGAAAATCCTCTACATGAATCGCCTCGAGCCGAAGAAAGGGTTACCGCATCTGTTGAAAGCGTTGTATCATATTAAGAAAGAGATACCGAACATCGAACTCGTTGTAGCCGGTTCCGGCCCGTTTGCTAAGTATTATAGGGATATGGTTGATGAGACCTTATCAGACAACGTCGTTTTTGTAGGAAAGATCCCGGGGAGACCCGTTTCCTTGAGGGCGTCTTACTACAGGAGTTGCGATGTATTCTGCGCTCCTTCGATCGGCCACGAGAGTTTCGGTATAGTGCTTCTCGAAGCAATGGCATGCGGGAAGCCAGTAGTCGCTTCGCACATTGATGGATTCATCCATGTGCTTGAACAAGGAAAGGAAGGTTTGTTTTTCTCATCTAAGGATGAGAAAGCACTGGCCAAGGCGATTATTACGATCCTCAAAGACCCGAAACTTGCCGCGCGGATGGGCAAGGCGGGACGCCAAAAAGCTCTTACCTATTCATGGACCAAGGTGGCGGATCAGGTGGAGCAGTTATATGAAGCGCTCATGTGAATCAGGGGTAAAAAGCAGTTTTACCGGCATCTGCTCCAATTCCATCGTATCTGATGCATCGGACATAGTTGGGGGCGTTTAATTAAAAAGGCAAATTTCTGGAATATCCTGAAAGTCAGGGATTTCTCGATTTTCACTTTCGCACAAACGGTCAGTCAGTTCGGCGATAAACTTGATTACATCGCATTGATTGCCGTCATCGGTCTATTTCCGAAGGAACGGGCGCCGTTATTGCTCTCGCAGATGATGATCTTCATTACTCTGCCCGTCATAATATTCGGGCCGATCGCAGGTATCCTTGTCGACCGCTGGCATAAGAAGACCGTCATGGTAATCTGTGATGCGCTGCGGACACTCTGCGCCCTTCTTATACCCGTTCTCTTTCTCATTACCCGGAGTATATATCCTGTATTCGTCATTGTTTTCTTTATGTTTCTGCTGGCGCTATTCTTCAATGCGGCGCGCAGTGCCATAATTCCTAATCTTGTATCGAAAAAAAGAATCTTGACCGCTAATGCGGTCGTGAACTTCGTTTCGCGGGGTGCGACTTTCCTTGGAATGCTTGCAGGTGGGATCATCGTCGACTGGAAGATCTGGCACCGTGTGTTCGGTATAGCCGGCTGGACGGCTGCCTTCATTCTTGATGCGATAACATTCGCCGTCTCTGCCATCCTTCTGTATGTAATGAAGGTGAAGCTGCCGGACATGCCGCAAAAAGTGGAACACTTGAAACCAGTCGGTTTCTTTTTGCTTCTAAGGGGTGGTCTATCGAGGATGTGGCATGAGTTAGTACATGCCGTTAAGATGATTTTCCATGAGAAGAACCTTGGTTTCGCGATGGCAACGATCGTCTTGATGGTCCTTGCCGGTATTATTATATTCATCCTCGTCGTCCCGACGGTTCAGCAGGAGATGGCATGGGGGACGAGTGGCGTAAGTTATCTGGCGGCCATTGGAGCCATTGGTCTGCTGGTCGGCGCATACTTGACCGGTATTTTCGGTCATCATTTTGACCTGAAAATTTCCATGCTTGTTTGTTTTATATTGGTCGGAGCCTCACTGGCTATGTTTCCTTTTTTGACCAATTTCTGGTTGTTTGCCATCGTGTGCTTTGTATGTGGTGTCGCTATCTCGCCCGTATTCATCGGCCAGGAGACGCTGATCCATCATTATGCGGATGAATTCGTACGTGGAAGAATATTCTCGCTTCGTGACTGGATACTCAACGGATTATCTGCCCTTGGTGCAGTTGTTATCGGCATTTTGACGGCAATCATCGGCAAAGACTATTTATTCATTTTCTCTGGTGTCGGCATTGCCGCTTTGGCGATGTTAGGCTGGTTGATACTTGCACGTGGTAAAAGCAATTCAATTTCACAGAATCACGCCTAGGGTTCAGTTCTGCGGTACGTGGAATTATCCCGAGCAGTTCGAAGATTTCTTACTCTTCCTGTGCGACAACTTCGAAGTGGTCGTGCCTGGCGAAAAGAGGAATGGGTTTGTCATTGCCTTTGATGACGGCGATAGGAGTATATATGATCACGCATTCCCTATCCTCAAGAAATACGGTGTGCGGGCCGTTGTGTTTCTGGCCGTCGGCTACATCGGAATGGAGGATTCCTGGGATCTCTCCGTGTTAGGTGCCAGGAGTCACCATCTCTCTTGGCCTGAGATTCACGAAATGAAAGAATGGGGCATAGAATTCGGCTCACATACTATGAGTCATCGAAATTTGACCAGATTGACCGCAGACGAAATGGATTTTGAACTAAGGGAATCAAAACGTATATTAGAAGAGCAACTTGGTCCGGTTGATTGTATTTCGTATCCTTTCAACCGGGTGAACAAGCACGTCGTTACGAAAGCAAGACAGACCGGCTACAAATTCGGTTTCGGGGGTGCAGGTGAAAGCGAATTACTGATCAAAAAGGAGGCTGTGTACATCACCGATAACGTCCGCAGTTTGAAAATAAAACTGGCGGAGCGACCACGAATCCTATATAATTATGACCGCATGAAACAAAAGGCGATCAACTGTTTTACTATGGTTACCATGTTGACTAAGAGATCGTTTTATGCCAGACGGTGACGTAGGGCGATGTTGATGAACAGTTCGGTTCGGAAAATGATACCGTTGTCCGTTTCGGCTTTCGATGAACGAACCTATCAGCGGTCTATGGTGCATTGGTGTCCGTGCAGCTAACGGCAGTGCACTTTGGATGTTAGAATGTTGGATAAAGTACAGGAAGAAAGGGAGGAGCGATGGTTAAAAGAAGCATTATGGTTCTAGTACTGTTGGTTATTGTCGGGTTTGGTCAAAATGCTGATTCGCTGATTGACCATGCCATACACCTCTATGAGACGAGACATATGGAAGGAGCGAATCTGGATGAGAGCTACTCTATTCTCGAGGGTATCGTCAATGCTGACGCGACGAATGTCCGTGCTGTCTATGAGCTCTCCAAAGTATGCTACCTGCTCGGAGATAGAGCGGAGGAGAAGAGCGAGAAACTTGAACTATATTACAAAGGGCGTGACTACGGACGTGAAGCCATTGAACTGGACGATGAGTCAGCCGATGCGCACTTCTGGTATATGGTCAATATTGGCAGGGTCGGTCAGACAAAAGGTGTGTTGAATTCTCTTGCTCTTGTGCCCGAGGTGCGGAGAGAGATCGAGGCGGTTCTGGAATTGGACCCGAAATATATTGGTGCGCTTGATGCGCAGGCAATGTTGTACTATGAATTGCCCGGTCTCCTGGGCGGTAACCTCAATAAGTCAATTGAATCCCTCGATAGAGCCATTGCACTTGATTCAAACTACACACTTTTGTACGTGGACATGGCGAAAGTGTATATCAAGAAGAAGAACTATGAGAAGGCGCGCTGGCATCTGGAACGGGCTATCGCCATAGAAACACCAACCTATGAGGCTGATCACGTCCTCGATGACAAGCCCGAGGCGATCGAGTTATTGGAGGAAATAAAAGACAAATAACAACCGATACAGAGGATCGATAACTGACAACACAGAAGATAACGTACATCGGCTGACAAGAGGCTGATGATCGGTTGTGTTTAAAAGAATCCAGAATCTAGAAGTTGGCAGTAACGAAGGAGAGCGCCAGTCTTATGGAAGAGATGGTTAATAGATTAATTAGGCTGTTCCACCTCGATGAAGGTGACCGCTTCAGAAATTACGGATATTTCGAGGGGTTTTTCAGTGTCGTCGTGAATTTCGTACTATTCGCCTTTAAGTTTGTTTTCGGTATGATCTTGAACAGTGTTTCCTTGATAGCTGAATCCTTTCACTCACTTTCCGATGTTGTGACTTCAGCGATCATCATCTTCGGATTTAGAATTTCGACCAAACCGGCGGATGCGGAGCATCCTTTCGGGCACGGAAGAGTGGAGCGGATACTCTCGATAGTCATCGCCTGTCTGTTGATCGTGGTTGGTGCTGAGTTTTTCAAGAGCGGGTTCATCAGGTTCAGAAATCCCATTCCGATACAGGCTGATGTATTTGTGATCGTTATGCTCATTATATCAATTCTTATTAAAGAATTTATGTACGGGTTGTCTCTGAGTTTGGGAAGAAGGATCAAATCCACCGCCCTGAAAGCGGATGCATGGCATCACCGCACCGATTCCATAGCTACAGCTTTGGTCGTTGTTGGTTTCGTTGCGTTCAGGTTTGGCCTGTACAACCTCGATGGCATTCTAGGGATGATCGTTGCCTGCATAATTGCCTACACTGGTATAGTGATAATCAAGGAATCCGGGAGCGCTCTCATTGGTGAAGCACCTTCTTCGACGCTCGTGAATAAGATCAAGGAGACAGCAGGGCAGTTGGATGGTATAGATGACGTTCATCATATTCATGTCCATGACTATGGTCATCAGCATGAAATAACGATCCATGTGCGGTTGAAAGGTGGAATTCATCTTGAAAATGCACACAAGAAAGCATCAGAGGTCGAGGATGCGATCAAGCGTTGCGTGCCGGGTGCCGAAGTGACCGTACATGTTGAACCCTATGACGAAAGCAAAGGAAATCTCTAAACGGCGCAGCGGTTTCGTGGTACGTGAATTCCGCATTACCGACTACGATGCACTAATAAAACTCTGGAAAGGTGCCGGACTGCCTCATAAGCCCAGGGGACGTGATAGGAAGAAAGACATTTCGAGGGAGATCACTCATGTCAATGCGGTCTTTCTCGTGGCAGAAAAGGAAGGTATTCTGATCGGCTCTGCGTTCGGTACACATGATGGCAGAAAAGGATGGATAAACCGGGTTGCAGTGTTACCCGATTTTCGTAGAAGTGGCATTGCGGCCCAGCTGGTCAGGGAGGTAGAAAAGCGTCTGAACGATGCGGGTATAGATATCATTGCATGTCTGATTGAAGAATGGAACAAGGAATCTGTGGCATTCTTCGAAAGGCTTGGCTACAAACGCCACAACGATATTTTCTATTTTACAAAGAGGAGGTATCCGGATATATGAAAAGGATCGGCATTGTCGGGGGTCTGGGCCCGGAGTCGACCGTCGATTATTATCGTACGATGGTCAATGAAATACGCGGAATGGAGGCAGGGGAGGCTCCTGAGATAATCATCTACAGCTTGAATTTGAAGGACTTTCCGCCGATCGAGCAGAAGGATGCGGTCATCGCCTGGTTGGTTGGAGCTATTCGAGCACTGGAACGTGCAGGGGCCGATTTCGCCATTATTTCTGCCAATACGCCGCATATCTTTTACAATGAGGTGAAAGAATTGTCGCCGTTGTCTTTACTGAGCATTGTGGAGGAGACCGCAGCCGTTGTCCGATCAATGGGTTTGACGAAAGTGGGACTCCTCGGTACAGGAATAACGATGAGCAGTGACTATTACCATGAGGTCTTCAAGCGTCACAACATTGAGATAGTAGTGCCAAAACGAAACGAGCAAGATTATGTTGTAGACAAACTCTTCTCCGAGATAATGTTCAATAGAATAGTCGAAGAGACACGCCGGAATCTGCTCAGGATTGTGAAGCGGATGGTTGATGAGGATCTTATACAGGGTTTGATACTCGGATGCACTGAACTGCCTCTCATTCTCCAGCATGATGAGTACGGTATTCCCTTTCTGAATACCACCAAAATACACGTGAAGGGTGCAATTCGCTATTATACCACCGAATCCTGAGCAGCGATTCTAGTATTCAATTAAGATCAGTGAAGGAGTGAGGAACTGATTGTTGTACAGCGACGATCCGAAGGTCCGCTACTACGCACGCGATTACATGGCATTTCTTGACTTTTGACCCCTTTGGCATATAATAGCCTAACTGCATATGGATAAGCCCAGGATCTTGGTAATTGATGATGAAAAAGCGATATGCGATGCGTGTGCACAAATCCTTGGAGCTGAGAAATATGAGGTGGCAACGGAGCAGGATGGTGAATCTGGTCTCGATAGACTTGATGAATTCGCGCCAGGTGTTGTGCTTGTCGATCTGAAGATGCAGGGTTTGTCGGGTATTGATATCCTCGAGCGTGTGAAAGAAAAGGATCACCGCATCGTGCCTATTGTGATCACGGGTTATGCAACGGTCGAGTCTGCGGTTGAATGCATGAAGGTTGGTGCATACGATTATTTGCCGAAGCCATTCACGACAGAGCAATTACGGATGATCGTCAAACGGGCGCTTAATTGGAGGGCGGCATTGCTGGAAGCCGAGCGCATCAGCGACGAGAAGGAGAAACTGAGACAGAACTACATTTCTATGATTTCCCACGAGATGATGACTCCGCTGGTCGCCGTTGTCCAGTATCTGGAGGTTCTCCGCAATGGCTTTGCCGGGAAATTATCGGCGGAGCAAGAAAGGGTGACAGTCCGTATGAAGACGCGACTCGATGAGTTGCTCAGACTCATCGAGCGCTGGCTAAAACTCGCCCGGATCGAGGATGTAGCCTTGAGGAAAAACTTCACCGATGTGTCTCTTCCAGAGGTGATCGCAAGTGTACTTGAAGAGGCAAGTGATATGATTGAGGTGAAGAAGATCAGAGTAAATGTCGACTTGCCTTCCGGGGTTGGTGTAATAAAGGGTGACGCGGGTTTGGTGAAGGAAATATTCATGAATCTTGTAAGTAACGGCGTGAAATACAATCGTGAACACGGCGAATTATCGGTCAGGTTGCGCGAAGGGGATGAATATTGGGTGGTCGAGATCAGTGATACGGGTATCGGCATCTCTGAGGAGGATATCCCGCGCGTCGGAGAAGAGTTTTACCGGATAAAGAGTGAAGGGACGATCGCGGGAAGCGGGATAGGTTTGGCAATAGTGAAGAGAATAATTGAAGTTCACAATGGTAAACTCGAAATTGAAAGCAAGTTAGAACAGGGCAGTACATTCAGTGTATTATTGCCGAGAATAATGAAACAAGCAAAGGAGTAGGACAGATGGACAAAACGAAAATATTGATAATTGACAGTGATGTTGAAGCGGCAGAGACTTATCGGAAAAGTCTTGAGCATGCTGGATATGAAGTAACGTTACTCAGAGCCGGCCGCGAGGGTGTTGAGCGAATTCGAACGGTTCGTCCTGATCTTATCATTCTAGAGGCGATGCTTCCGGACATAAACGGATTTTCGGTATGCCGCGAACTAAAAGAAGACCCGGGCTATTCATCCATTCCAATAATCATAGTGACGGCGTTGGGGACATCGGAGGAGACTTATCTTGCGAATATGGCGGAAGAACACAAGGCCGATGGTTTTTTTGCCAAGCCAGTTGACACTGGGAGACTGCTAAAGAAGGCGGCTGATTTGCTCGCAGGAGGTCCGCCTGAGGCAAAAGGAGTGAAGACGAGAGCCAAGATCCTTTTGATAGACGACGACCCCGATTTTCTGGACGCGACGCAGCAGATACTGGCCGCCAACCGTTTCGAGGTGATAACGGCAAAAGACGGACAGGAAGGCATTGCCAGGGCCAAATATGAAAGCCCGGATCTAATATTGCTCGACGTCATCATGCCGGGAAAGGATGGATATTCAGTATGTTACGAACTGCGGAAGATGGCCCAGACAAGGCCCATTCCGGTCATTATGCTCACCGCCGTTGGGCAGCAGTTGTCAAAGCCCGAATATGCCGTCGACATGGCGATTGATCACCTGGCAGATGATTACATCGATAAGCCCGTGGATACGCAAACCTTGATCGGAAAGATAGAAAAGCATCTGCGACATTGATCATGACGGAGTTGTCGCCTCAATTCAGGTCATAGAATGAATAAGCCGCGCTTTCCGCTACGTCTGAAGCTCATTGTGAGTTTTTCTCTTGTAATTATTATCGGTGTGTTCGTGTTGACGATCGTCGGGATCAATCTGATCGGTTCTACGATCATCCGTCAAGCCCAGGACAAGGTCCGTTTGGATCTCAATTCAGCACGAGAAGTATATCGCAGCGAAAATGAAGTTATCAGAACGAAAATACGTCTGACTGCGGAAAGGTTCTTCATCAAGGATGCGTTGCGCGCAAGTGATATAGGTAGACTACGCGTAGAGTTGCGTAAGATAAGGGAAGAAGAAGGTCTCGACATTCTCACGCTCACCGACAGCAATGGTATGATCCTCGTAAGGGCTCATAATCCAGAGATATCGGGCGACCGGCCCAAAGATGATGTTATCGACTGGGTTCTTCAGCACGGAGAACCAGTCGTCGCAACGGTCATTGTTTCCGAATCCGAGCTTGCAAAGATCGGACCTCAGTACCTCACTCGTGCCCGGATTGCCCTCATCCCTACACCCAAGTCGCGGCCACTTGAGAAAACAGAGGAGAGATCGGGCATGTTCATCAAGGCTGCTGCTCCTGTTTTCGACTACGCAGGTAATTTGATCGGTGTAATCTATGGCGGCAACATGTTGAACCGCAATTACGACATAGTCGATAAGGTTAAGAACACTGTTTATCTCGGCGAGATGTACAAGCAAAGGGAAATCGGTACAGCGACCATATTCCTCGATGATGCACGGATCTCCACAAATGTCATGAATGTTCGTGGCGAGAGAGCCATCGGCACACGTGTGTCACAGGAGGTGTATGACCAGGTGATACTGAATGGCAAGCCTTGGATAGGAAGGGCATTTGTGGTCAACGCTTGGTACATGACCGCCTATGAGCCCATTACGAACATCAACGGGGATATAGTCGGCATGCTGTACGTGGGAATGCTCGAAGCACCCTACGTCGATCTGAGGAACCGCGTCGTTCTTGCCTTCTGGGGTATTGCTTTGCTGAGTGTAGTATTGCTTTCGGTGATTGCTTATTATACGACTTCGAATATCGTAAAACCCG
>CP070705.1:147764-162051 GCA_020349965.1 Caldifarciminota bacterium
TTCCATATCGGGAGCAGGACCAGACGTATCCAACTGATATGCTAATTCTACTTTTCGTTTTTCTTTGCCGCGCTCTTTTGCGTAATGAATAAGAGAAATATTACCCGCTAAGAGAAGAGCAACAGCGAATGGATCGAACACCGATACCAACAGAATGATAACCCACCTTACAGTTTCATCGAAGTGCGACGGAGCATTCTCTTCACCGTAAATCAACTCTGCGATATAGCGAAGTGGACCGACCTCGACCTCAACCTTCTTGATGCTTACGTCCAACTCATTTCTGCGAGCATTCAAGTCGATGATCTCTTCCTCAAGTGTCGCACGTTGTGCTTCAAGTTCTTTGCGATCCTCTTCCAACTGCTTCATCTGATCAAGTCCCTTGGTCACGTAACCAAGTTCGATATAGCGATCTAGGGAATCGTCAAGTGCGTCTAATTGACGATTGAGGAAGTCGCGTGACTTTTCGCGAGAAACAAGCTGCGTGTCAATCGTCGCAATCTGTGCGCGAGTCTCTGCGCCAGCCGTAAGCGAATGCTCCAAATGCGACTTCGACAGGAATCCGAAAATACCCATCGACGTAATAAAGATTAGAACAATGACCGCAGTGGTCATATACGCTCGTATGAGAAATGGTGACTTTTTCCAGTTTCGGTATATCCACGATGCTGCGACGAGTTTCGCAAACTCAAGTGCAACGCCCATGATGATAATGGGAACTTTCGCACCCGGAAAGATTGCCATTAATCCAACGATAGAATACCAAGCTGCGGTAGCTGATAACGCAAACCCCGCAAGGAATGCTAAGATTGCCATGAACATTTTACTTTACCTCTTATGAGAAGAAATCGTCCAGCGTAGCTACACGTTCTGCCTTCCAGCCTATGGCATTCAGAATCGTGCGCATTGGTTCAACGAATGACTTGTCAAACTGTGTTTCGTAGTCGATATAATCATCCACACCAAATTCGCTAGGTAAAGTATTTATGAACGCAATTGTGTTATTATAAAATGGATTAGGCTCTTTCAGATAGACGAACTTGATCTTCTCGCCACCCTTGATGCGTTCGTACTTTTGACCCAACTTCTTCTTGTCCAGAATGGAATTGAATAATAACGAACCTTTCACATGGATGGGAGTTCCCTTCCGATACAGGTGTTTATCGTCCCTGTATTTGTCCAGATTGTTGACTCCGCGTGGAAACGAAATGTCCTCAACCGGAAGTTTGTAGAATTCTTTACGAAACGCTTCGATGAATTCCTGAACTGCGGTTTCATCCTTGTCGAGAGTAACGCGAATGCCTTCGCGAATCTTATCGCGGCAAGCCTGTGGTGTAGAAGACTTGATTGCTTCCAGACCAGTAATCTTGATTACTGGTTCGTTGTATTCCACACCCTCGTCGTTCCAGACATTCAGAATGTAACGTTTTTTGGCAGTCCAGATTCCACGGTCACAGAGCGACTCGCGCTTCATGATCATCTTCTGCTCATACGCATTGACGTACTCAGCCAATTCCTGATACGACTCGTCAATGAATCCCTGAATCTTCTGCTCACACACCTTGTCCAGAAAGTTGATCGTTGCCTTGATATCTTTCGTATCGTTCTTAACCTTCTTAACAAGAGGCTCAAGGTTCAGGTAGATCGAATCGGTGTCACAGGCAATCACGTAATCGTCGTTAGTTCCAAGCACACTGTTCAGATATTGATTGACCTTGTTCTCAATCCAGCGAGTCGATAGCTGACCACCAAGTGTGATTGCTTCGGCGTTGCGAATGTCGAAGAAACGGAAATACTGATTACCGATTGCACCATAAGCGGAGTTCAGCGATACCTTCTTAGCCAACTGTAGATTGTTGTATCTGGCAATCTCGCGCTGCATGTATGCAATCTGGTTCGGATCGTCTTTGATCTTCTGCAATTTCTTTTTCGATTGAATCATCAACTTCTTGTACTTGCTGCGATCCTTGTACATGGTGTCCATGATATCGCCAAGAAAGCCGCGCTTCGCAGTCGAGAAGAACTGACGATTCGGTGTCGCAGTCACGTTGATATCTTTCAGAAAGGCTAGATCGACATTCTTCTTGAGCAACGATTCAACGCTCAACTGATCACACACTGCACTCATTTCCGGGGTGTAATGCTCCGGTTCAATCAGAGTCTCCGGTGAGATGTTATACTGCATTATGAGATGCGGATACAGTGAGTTCAAGTCGAACGATGCTACCCAATGATACATGCCGGGGCGCGGCTCTTTCACATATGCGCCCGAATAGGACGTTTCCTTGTCACCGAATCTCTGTTGCGGAATGACGATGTTCTTCGCTTTCAGGTGATTGAAGATGATCGCATCCCACATGCGAGTCTGCATGAATACGTCTTCGAAGTTACACTTGTTGTCGAATGCCAAAGTCAAAGCAAGTTCAATTAGCTTCGAAGAATACCTGCCGTTCTCTTCGATCTGCTCAACCAGTTCTACGTCCTTGATGTTGTATTCGATGTACTTTTGGAAATCGTACTTGTACAACTGATGTATAGTTTCGAACTCGGAGTAATCCAACTTCTTTTCACCAAGCTCAAAGTTGGCAATGTGGTCCAGACGATAGGATTCCTGCGCAGACTTCGGTGAATACTTGCGATACAGGTCTTGGTAATCCAGTGTAGCAATGCCGAAGAGTTCGTAGGAAAGGTGCTTACGATTCATGATCGTAGTCTCACGCGACCTTACCTTCTTCCATGGCGACATTGTATTCGCTTCCTTCTCACCAAGTATGCGAATCATACGATTAACGAGATAAGGAATATCGAAGAACTTTACGTTCCAGCCTGTGATGATATCAGGATAACGCACAGACCAGAATGCGAGAAATGCCTTTAGCAGTTCCCGCTCATTGCTGCACTTGGTGTAGTTCACATCAGGACGATGCGGTGTGTAGTCTCCCACACCAAACGTATAGAACGTTTCACCCATCTTGACCGTGATTGCCGTGACCTCTTCAGCCGCGTATTCTGGTTCAGGGAATCCGTTCTCCGACTTTACTTCGATATCCAGATAGGCAACTGCGATATACTTGCGATCCCAAAGAATATCTTCGGGATACAAGTCCGCGACATACGCATACTCATAGCGATTGTTTCCGTAAATCGGAAACGTGTCTACGTCTTTGTAACGATCAAGGAATTCTCTAGCGTCGTAAATGTCTCCCGGCTCAATCGGCTCGACATAGTTACCTGCTAGAGTTTTATATTTTGATTTTTTCTTAGAAGGGACAAAAAATGTCGGGCGATATTCAACTCGCCTCGACACATGCTTACCACCTTCTATTCCACGATAGAGTACATACTTGCCGTAGACTCTAACATTAGTATAGAAATCCATTCATTATCCAGTGATTAGTTGCTTGGGTGGCGTAACAATCCCACCGAAGATACTATTATACTGGTTTTTCATTTGATCGTCAACTTCATTTACGAACTGAAGTTTAGCTAATTCCAATTCAATCTTGGGTTCATTGCCAAGATACGGAGCAAACGGAACAAAGCCAACATTCAAATCGCCAGACTGTGCGCGAGACAGCATGATAGCGAGCGGATTCTTTAGTGTAATTGTAGTTTCAGTTTCAGCGATAACCTCGGCTACAATCTCTTCACCACTAACCAGTTTCAGTGCTTTTACTTTCATTGGTATTTCCCTTTTTCTACCCATTTGATAACATGTTCTGTTGTTGGATCAACTCCGTTCTCACAACGTTGACACATCGTGAAACATGCCTGATCCGGTGGCATTATTTCGGCATACTCTTGTTCGAAGAGATTACCAAGAATATAATCAAGACTATAATCCATGCAGCACAACGATACGTCACCATTCGGCAACATGACATTGTGATACAGTCTTTCGACGCAGCCGCAAGTTTGCGCTCTGGTGCGATTAGGCGAAATCAAAACACGATTCCAGACCTTCTGCAATTCGGGTTTGACGATTAGTTCTCGCGAAAGATTACCAGCACGATTCCAAAAATTCGGAACGGATGCCCAATCGAACAGGTGCGATATGCTATGGTGAATCGTCAATCCCATACACATCGTATAAAATGAATTGAACTCTTGGCGACATTCGGCAAATGCTTCCATCGTCGCGAGAAAGTTACTATTGATCGGATGCTTCGCAATACGTTCTTCATCGGGAAGATGAAGACAGAAGGAAGCATTCGGACCAGAATCATACTCAATGTCCTTTAGACGATATACGTCTTCCGGTTTCATACCTACCGCAGTCGTAAACACACCGATACGTCTACCCTGCGCCGCAGCATATTCGATCATATCAGTGCAATGCTTATTCAGGAATGGTTCCGTGAATCCAGCAAACGTAACGCGGACTTCGGGCGGCAGTTTGTCCAATGCTCGCTTGAAGTTATCCAGCGTCAGAATGCGAATATCATCCTGATAGGATTTCTCCAACGTGCGTTGCGGACAGAACGCGCAGTCTACCACACATCCTTTCTTAGCAATGTTAGTGGTAAACTCCATCGTCGGGTATGGAGTTGTGTTCCAATCACTCATAGGTTCTTCAACTGATCCCACGTAGTAGGTTTCTCTTCTCTTGCCTTCTCTATTAGCTTATAAACAGCAAGACGAGTGATGGCACTAGTACCCATGCCAACCTGCTGCGACAGTGCTTTCAGGGAATAGAACATTTCCTGATCGACTCTCGCAGAGAGCATCTTTGATGCTTCGGGTTTCTTTTCTACAAACATGATTGCTCCTAAATGGTAGCGGGGAGTGGAATTGCACCACCGACCTCTGGATTATGAATCCAGCGTTCTACTACTGAACTACCCCGCACCCGTAATCTTAATCTCAGGACCAGCCGTAAGAATTTCCTCACACTTCTGTTGGAACATCTTCTGGTGGTCTGCCTGACAAATTTGAAACTGGTGATAGAAAAGATCACCTTCATCGTCACCAAATGTCGTACCCACTCCATAATTTATATCGTCTTTCAAATTCCAATATGGGGGTTGCTCACCTTCCCAATCGAATCTGACCGGCGCACGTTCATACTTGGTGGGCATCAACAGTTCCACTTCTACACCCTTTGCTTCTGCTTCCCACGTATACTCTTCCAGTACGTCAGAACGTGGGGGATTCTCATAAGCAGACGGTCTGCCAATGGAGACAAACGTCCCAAGAGAAATAGCAGCACAAGAGGATGCTGCAAATAAATGGTTGCCATTATCAAGATGATTCGAACGTTGTGCGTTACCAATCAGCTTACCAGCATACGCAGCTTCAAAAAACTTTTCGAATGCTCGTTCGCTAAGTGGAATTGCATCAATGTCCAGAATCAGAACTGCGTCATGAGCAGAACCTTGAGGAACATCACGCCCACCAGTAGCTTCGATGAACTTATCAACCGCAACACCATTCTGTGACCAGAAATAATCAATTGCTACACCATGCGGCATTTCAAGCTGAAACTGATAGTGCTTGATACCTTTAGGATTGAACTTCTCGACAACAGAACGTTGCAGCCCAACCGTCTTCGGATCGACGTTGCTTCTAAAGATACTTACGATACAGGGACTTCTTCCACTCATTTATTACTTCCTCTTTTGACAGACTGCTACCCACACACCATTCCACCAGTTGCGAATGTCGCGATTAGCGTCGGCTTTCAAATCAATTTGCCACCAGACATTGGTGTTGGTTGCCTTTAGTGCTTTGAACGTTCCTGTGCGAACTTCTGGAATATTCCAATCGTCAATGACGATAATGAAAACAGTATCCAGAAACTCAAGATATTCGGTGATTGCCTTGATATGATCAACTTCCTTGTGTGGACCATCGTAGAGATAGGTGTTGATCTTCTGCTTGCGCAGCTTGTCTTTCTGTGCCTTGGTCAGATCGAAGCAGTCGCGATTGAAGAAATCGAACTTACAGTCGATATGCTTTTTGCAGTTTTCTTTAAACTCTGCTTCCAATTCTTTGTTGGCATTTACACGCTCTACACCACTATCAGGAAATTCGAACTGCGAGAAATTGTCAATGGCACAAGCATACGCAGGATTGTTGCCATGCAATGCGGCGCAGAACATCGCGCCAACATGAGTGCCGACTTCCAGATACTTCGTATCTTCATGCCCAACCAGACGGTTGATCATGAGTCGATTCTTTGCTGCGGACATACCCGGAACAGACATAACTTCCTTGGTGACTTTGCCACGGTCCAACTCAACTGCCAAACGAATTGACTCTTGGCAACGTTTGATATACTTTCCAACCAACTCTCTCGCGATAAAGATTTCTTTCTCCATCGGCGCAATAGTTATTGTTTCATTCATAATGGTAACTCCATAACCTTCCAAGGTAATCCATCAGGGTGTCTGCGGCGCATCTCTTTATTTCCCCGATCAAAGAATTCCTTCTGAACTGAATTCTGTGTATTACCAACAGTATAATTTACTGTATATCTATATGTAGTATCGAACTTCAGCCCATTTTGCATTAAAGTTGCCGACAGGACGCGATCCACTTCCGGTTGCCCCGGTTGACGGAATCTACGATACCATGCAGGACCAAGATGAATGGCAATACCCTTGGGAATGAAGTAGCAATTTACGTCAATGAAAAAGTCCTTTTCACCGAGAACAGATGCCCACTTTCCTAGAGACTCGCAGTTATCTTGGCAGTAAAACGCCCCATCCTTATCCACAATATTGCGGAAGGAATAAGCCCAATCCAACTTGTTTTCTTTTATTGTTTCTAACAGAGAAGAAACATGATTCGGCTCAAGGAAGTTATCATCGTCCAACCACATGATGTAATCACCATTAGCCAGAAACGCGCCAGCGGCATACATGCGGTGTCCATTCCACCCATTGGTGCCAACAGGATATGGTAATTTGATAAGGTTGAGTGAGTTCCCCGGTGGTAAACTCGCCTTTTCAATTTCTTCCTGAACCTTCTCGTACCGCTCTGGTCCGTCTACGAACACAAGATGCTCAACATCTTCGTGGTCTTGCGCTGCAACGGACGCAAGATTATCATGCAACCGTGGATTACCCACGGTTGCCGTGATAACGGTCACTTTACTCATAACAACCTCACTTTTACTTTATGCTAGGGTCAAGCTCAGATTAGCCAATGGTCCCGGTGGTGTTTCATCAGGGACAACGATACTTCTAACTAATGGAGCAGAATCTCTTCCTTGTACGTCCTGCACAGTACCACGGAACCACCATTCTCCCGGCTCCAAATCCGGTACAACGGTACTTACAACGTTTGCTGCGAACGTATTATATAGCGACCATGTGGCATTATCGACTGACATTTCCAACGTCATGCCAGCAATATCCGCAGAGTCAATCGGCAAACCGCTCTCGCGTGTCGTTGGATATTCCCAACTTACGTTTACATTTCTTGCCATATTTGCATTTCCTTTAGTGGTGATGGTGGGTCTGACTTAGGCTTCTTACGAAACAAGTTCTTGAACCATTCGATAATCTTTCTAACTAGTTCTCTGAACATGTTGCTACAACCACAATAGGTTCTACGCTACCTAACCAAGTGACAGAAGCAACGGGAACAACATACTTCCCGTTTACGCTCTGGCTTATGTCACACGGTGTATTTAGCGGAACAGTACCCACGGCAATCAAAGCAAATCCATCATCACGCTTTACTACATTGTAAACCATCGTTTCTACCGTGACAAAAGTAAGTCCCGGTGGTTGTGGTATCGGACCAACAACCTTCGTAGCGACATTACTGAATTTGGATTCCATGCCGCTTGCGTTGTATGCGGTCATGGCAAATTCGTAGCTGCCGTATGGCAGTGTGTCAACTACGTAAGTGTTGAGAGTGTTTGTCGTGTCTGGCAGATCAATCTCATTATTCCATTCCAGAATGCCAGCAAGACGATAATAGATTCTGAATCCACCGTAATCGGTATAGGCAGTTCCGTCTTCGTTCTGTGTCGGTGGTGTCCACGTTAGCGTTGCGCTACCAGTAGGTTCCTGTGCTTCGGCTTTTGTGGCTAGGAACATTCCCAAGAACAAGGAAACGATACCTAGCATAAGCCAACCTAAAATTATGATTGCCCAACTTCTTCGCATAGTAATTCCTTCCTTATATCTATGGCAATCATGACACGCTCTTTCTGTTCATCCGTGAATTCGTCCCACTCTTCAACCTCGTCAATGGAACGCCAACATCCTTCGCACAGTCCATGTTCTGGACTGATCTTACAGATACGAATACAGGGAGTTCCTGTAGTCCTTCCGTTTTTGTCGTAACTTGCAAAGTCGCTCATGTTGTTATTAAAATATACCCGTAAAAACAAATGACGGAATAGGCACCGACCATCCACATGAGAATCGGCGTAACCCATTTACGCAATTCTTGTTCTTCTATTTTCAACAAAAGAAAAATTAAAACTGCACCGAAAAATCCCTTGAATGCGAACATGACCCACACACCATACATTTCAATCAGGTAACGCATGAGCGGATTCCACTCAACTTCCATACCATATGTGTTTATATTTATAGCAGTCAGTGTAGCATCTGCTAAACTCAACACTAGTAGCAACACTGCGGCTACAAGTGATACTCTTACTGCGTATTGATAGCTCATATCCCCTACTCAATCGAATGGATTAATAAAGGTTGCGTGATGAACCGCGACCTTGCTCATCCCCTCGTATTCTTTTAAAAGTGTATTATATTTATCTATGACAAAATTGTAGAGTTGCGCAGAAACGACTCTACATTCAGGATCAAAATTTTTGGCTAGCTGCCCTTGACGATGTTGTTCAGGGGGAAACTTTTTTATGATCATTACAAACACCAATGCCCACTGTTCTCCTGATTATACAGGAAAACGTGGGCATAGTCTAGGGTGTTTTATCGTCTAAAAGCAATAAGACTTAGCGGCAACCCCTATTGCCTCAGTGAAGAAAACCAGTGACCAGACTCCCTCACTTTCTTGATTCAAGAACAACGAAATGTTATTGATATTAGTCGAAAAGTGTTTGTTGTCGTTGAACGCAGGATTGTGGTGCCAGTTTCCGCGATTGATGAACTTGCCGGTTTCATCAAACAACAGGAATTCACCTGTGCCGGTTTCGACCACCATGTAATGAGTCAACGTCTGTTCATGGTGTCCAGCTTCATCAGCATTGAAACAGGTATAGTGAACCGGATCGGCTTTCGCTTGCGAACATGCTCCGACAATCATCAGGAGCAATCCTAATTTAACTTTCATCGTCCTTGTCCTCGACTGCGGGATAATCCTTTCCCATTTCATGTGCAATCTTTCCGAAGATCGACGCAGTGATACAGGCGACGATAAACCAGATTGCAAGGAAAAGGAAAACCTTCACTAGTCTTCCTTTTCGACGGGTTCGATATCGCTACCGTTCCAGCGATAATTTACGGGATCGTCCGAAGGAACAACGCGAGTGCCGCGAACCAGAATCCAGCGGAATGCCAGATCAGCGACATACTCTTCGGCTTCCTTGGCAGTAGCGAAGCGAACGGCATTGCCGTTGTAAACTCCATCGGAGCCAGTTACGACCTCGGCTTTCCAAGATCGGGGCGCAGCGGGTTTCTCAGGTGCGCCGGGGAATTGTGTATCAGTCATTGCAAAATCCTCTTGCAAGTTAAAAGAAATGACCTATAAAGTAGGTCATATGACCTATTATGTAGGTCAATCAGAAGAATCAACCTCATGCTGCTTGCCGCAATTCTGGCATTCATACAGATGCAGACAGCGACCAGTAGCGCGAACGTGTTTCCATTCATGCTTTTCGCACTTCGCGTCAGCCGAATCCGGCTTGATCCACCCCCAACCATTACACTGTCCGCACGAACACTTGAAGTGCGAGAACTTGTGCCGATTTTCGGAAGTGTCTTCACGGTCATGCAACGGGTATGCATTCAGTCGGAGATTCCAACCACCGTGACCATGGCAAACGTGGCAACGTTGGGTCATGCCTTGCTCTCGCGCCATGCGGAGAACGTTTGCGGATTGCTCTTCGGGATAGTCCTGAAAAGCGTCGGGATGATCGTGTTCAAGATAGGTATACATTACCAGTTCCCGTATGCGATTGCGTCAGCGTCGGCAGAACGGTCTGCCCATTCGCGTTGCGCAGCTTCAAATTCGATGTTGTCGCGCTCGACAGACTCGACCCATTCAACCGGGACTTTGAATCGCTTCGCGATTTTCTCGGGATGATCGCCAGACGCGAGCGCGTCAGAAATATCAATGTGAAGATCAGACATACGCGACATGCTTACATGCTCCAATAGCGTTCTGTGGAAGGATCGCAGCAACCACCGACTTCGGACTTGCGAATCTTGACTTCGGTGCCGCTCATGAGATTCTTGACGGTTGTCCACTCGTCCTTTTCATTGACGAATTCGGACAACGTGCAAACGTCCAGCTTCGCAATGCGGTCTGCCTTCATACGACCATAGCCGAATGAACACATGTAACGCATGGAACCGGACTTGCGAGCGCGAGTCAACGCAGCTTTCGCGCCACGGAGCGAATCGTATCGCTTGATAACGTGGAGCGTTTCGGTGTCATAGATAACGGCAGTGCTTGTCATGTGATTTCCTTGATACGAACCTCTACATATATTATCTCAATTAGACCCCAAATACACAATAGCACTTTCACTATGGAAATCAATAACTTAGATTATATGTATTATTCAATGAAATCAATGACTTATGGGGGCGATTCTAAGCCCCTCTAAGCGACGATCAGGGACCGGGGAATGCTAGGGTACAGGTACTAGTCCCACAATGCCCTATAATACTTCCCAAAGAGCCTCAGACCCCTATCCATGCGGTCCTGATGCGCTGTCATGCCTTCGCGATCCACCTTGAATGTGTGATTCGGACCTTCAACTAAACGAGAATAATTCTCATTGTCTGGATCGGGTTCAAATTGCAGATCGGTTTCGCCAGAATAGAATTGCTCATCCCAATCAATCGTCAATTGTTCGAATGCCCAAACCATTTCACCGAGAACCCATTCCCAACGATCATGCCAAAGATCATCAACCTCACCGTTCATCATCTTGTCGCTTGCCTTGTAATCGTCAGGTGTGCGATACTCGTCAGGAACGTCTTCATCATCGACATTCGGTGAACCGTGTTTCTTCTCTTGTAGTTTCTTAAGAAGAGGATAGATGATAACAGCAAGAGTATGATCAGCAGACCACACATCCCAATCATCAATCTTGACTTTCATGATGCGTGGGCGACTTCCCCATGTAGCATTGACCAGCCGATTGACGGTATGATTCCAACCGTCAGCCAGCTTCATGAAAAGTCGATCCCACTTGTCGTAGTCCTTTTCATCGACTTCCCAATCATACTTGTCATAGCGGAACTTGAACCACCAGTGTTCAGCATCTTGAGTAGTCCAACGATGGACATATTTTCCTAAGTATACTTTCATCAGAAAGGTGGATCGGGGAGTTCTTCTCCGACCTTCTCCCAATCAGGACCAGCAAGAATCTGTTCCTTGGTTACACGCGGACGCTCGTAAACGGGGTCCATCAGAATGTAGTAGCAAGAGAAATTGAAGTTATTGCGATTCATCGCATCCAATACGTCTTGCGCCGATTCCAGATTATCATACATCAGAATCTTGGAAACAACGTCCTGTCCCGATTCATCGGTAGGAAACATTTCCACGATGTAGTATCTGTAGCCTAAAACTTTTGCCATGGTACTGTCCTTATTCTCACGCCAGCTTCATTACACATTGTGTCCGCAAATGAAGTATCATAATGAGTGCCGTTGCCAGCACCCCCAAATGGTATATCAGGACCGATAATCTCCACAATGCCTGATTGAATCAGCGCACGACTACAGTCGGCGCATGGGTGTGGTTCCCAATTCAGATATGCTCGCGCACCAGCCAGTTTGATACCGTGTCGCGCAGCATTGAAAATAGCATTGCGTTCCGCATGTTCGATCCACGAATACTTCGCAGGACGTTCCCACCTATCCGTAAGCAATACACGCTCTTCACGAACCGCAAGCGAATCTTTTATTGGAGTATACTTATACTGGTCTTCACACACCCCTCGCGGAAATCCGTTGAATCCAGTAGAAAGGACTGCGTTATCATCACCGACAATAACGCAGCCCACCTTGGTAGAAGGGTCTTTGCTCTTCTTCGCGACGAGCATAGCCATTTCAATAAACATTTCATCCCAATTCATAACAAAGACCCCTTAGTTGATTACTTTTTCGCAGCCTTGCTAATCTTAGCAGGTTCCCACTTTACCAGCGGAATCTTACGCGGCTGCTTTTCTTCTGGAATTACGTTCTCAAGTTTGATCGTAAGAATACCATCCTTGAGTCCAGCTTCGATAACGTGAACCGTGTCGCTCATTACGAACGAGCGAACAAACGAACGTCCAGCAATACCCTTTACGATATACTGGCGAACGGGTTCACCATCAACAGCCTGATCCAGTGCGCTCTTCTCTTCGACCTTCTTGCCGATAATCTTGAGCGTATTCTTTTCGGTGAGAACTTCAATTTCATCTTCACCATATCCCGCGACTGCCATTTCAAGATAATAGACGTTCTCGCCTTCCTTGATAACGTTCACAGGGGGAAATGCCTGAGTGTTGGTGTTGATGAAATCTGCGGCATGATCCAGTGCATTGAACAGGTGATCAAAGCCGAGAGTGGTAGGTAGATATTTGTCGAACGATGCAAGCATTTTGCTAGTCATTTTCATGCTCCTTTCTTTAAGCGAGATTAGTTTAATGGACCTCTCTTGAGCGTCCACCTATATTTATATCACAAAATGGTGTGCGGAGTCAAATCATAATCCTCAGAATATGTATCCATCAGCTTTTTTCGTAACGATTTAGACACAGGCAGCTTCGGGACTTCACTCGTATTCTTATAAGTCATATTAAAATTAGTGTAATACAATTTTCCCTGCCATTCCTGATTGACTAGCCACTCTAATTCCTCATTGAACTTAGAATAATCCAGTATCACCGTGTTGGGTTGTTTCAACCAGCGACTTTGCGGATGGAAGAATCCAGCCTCGTCAATGTCAATCGGAAAATCTTCCCATGGTACACTTGCCATTTCTTGCACCACTTCCGGCGAATAGAATTCTTTCAGTGCGGCTAATGCTTCATGATTGACCTTTTCAGGTCGCCCCGCATAGCTTGGAAGTTTGTATTGGTCTGCATGAAGACGATGAACAACACCATCTAAAAAGTCCCGCTTTTTCTTATTCCCCGCAACTGTTCTTAGACGCAGAAGAAACCATGGTTGTCTCTTATAATAAAAATCAACAGCGGAACACCAACGTTCGATAGGATCGCGCAGAAAGCCATATGCGGTAATGGAAGCTACGGTAGCATTGGGAAAGGTGATTCGAATATTGCCGAGATTCTGCTCTACTGTTTTGTGAAATGACTCAAGGTAATTGCCCCAATTGAATGCATCCTGATCAGCTCTCTCTAATGGATAAACCTCACGCGCACCACAAAACCGGATCAAAATATCATGAACAGTATTTGTTCCGGTTTTGGGTACGCATACAAATGCTTTGGTTCCATCGGGTGAGATTACCACTTATCCATTCCTCCATGGCAGGAACTTCGTTGCGAACCCCGCTCCGTCGCTACGAACACCATCAGGGTCCATAAAACCCTTTCGATCACCGGGATTCACGCGCCAGCCAATTTTAAATTCAATATGTTTTTCGTCGTTCCAGTGATAAATGATCTTGAAACACGACTGCCAACCTTGCCACGTAAGATACCAGTAGAAGTCTACGTCAGGTGTATACTTACGTGTATACCAAGGATCATAGTGCTTCAATGTTGGATAGGCAATGTATTCTACCTTCTCAGGAACAATGTCCAAGTCCAAAAATTCATACGTGCGAAGTCCGTTAGCGGGATTGCGAATTGCGTGATACTTATACCAAGTCCAGAACGTTACGCCTTCGTAGCGATTAATCCACCATTGCGGAACACTCTCTTCCGTTCCTGCGGGTCCACCCCACCAATCTTCGGGATTTGCCCAAGGTTTAGTCCACGCCGGTAGGTCTTCATACTTCTTATGACGATAACGATATAAGAACGGAACAACAAAGAATCCCACAAAGACTGTGGGATACTTGATCAGTATGAATGCAATCCAGAGGGCAATGAACACAGGTATGCGGTAAAGTAATTGCCAATAGTTAGTTATAGTCGAATCCATGAGCTTCTTTCCTCATC
>CP070705.1:162151-172973 GCA_020349965.1 Caldifarciminota bacterium
AGCTTATGGCCCAGCCTATGACTCCTGGGGGGAGGGAGGCGTAACTCACACTGATGCTGACCGTTACGTCATCGTCAAAGAGCGTTTCAATATATACCGCAACCGATTCTAAGGCAGCCATTGCTTCAGGGGGCACATTGGTGCAGTTGAAGACGATGTTTATGCCGCGCCCGTCACGATCCGGACTTACTATCGTGGCATTGGGGTCATTCTCGAATGCTTTGCGATTTTCGATGACCATATTTCTGAATTCCTGAGGTGTTATTGCTGAGAGGTCGCTGCCGATGACCGGAGACGCAACATATCCGGGTTCACGGAAGTAGTAGTCTTTTTCAAGGTAGGTGCTTTCTTGGGCCATGAGTGCATGTGGCGCGATGAGCATTATCATGGCAAAGGTGCAAAGCCTCCTCGTCCATACATTGCTTCTCATAATATCCTCCTGTTGGAGATGCATTTGCTTATTCACAGCTAGTTATATCCTCTAAATCGATCTGAAAGACCATATGTTGAATTTCTATCAATAATAATAAATTCAGCGGAAATGTCAAGGATTGTCTTGTGCCTGCCAGTCGTGTACTCCTTGACATTCCCATGATTCGACATATAATCCCTAAGGAACAATATAGAGCCGTATAACGATCCTGGGGGCTGAGTTGGATGTCGGATCATCAGGATTGAGGGAGGATGAATGGGAAAGTATTTGTTGTTGACGTCGTTCGTCTTGATATCGGCCTGTCTGGCACAGACCGGTGCACAGGGAAAGGCGGAAAGGAAAGAACTGAAGCCCGCATTGATCGTCATTGATATTCAGGAAAGGTATCTACCAATGATGGCCGAGGAAGAGAAAGACCTTGCACTGAGGATGATAAATGGTGCGATCTGGTTGTTCCGCCAGCACGATTTGCCCGTCATTCGTGTGTATCACTCTGATCGGCAGTTCGGTCCCAAGCCCGGTGAAGAAGGTTTCGATTTTCCTTCGTCCATCATCATCAAGGACGATGACCCAAAGGTCATTAAGAATTATCCGAGCGCGTTCACAAAAACGGATCTGGAGAAGATCTTGCGCGATAAGGATGTAAACACCATCTTCCTGTGCGGACTCAGTGCAGTGGGTTGCGTCCTTGCAACGTACCATGGCGGAGTGGACCGCGGCTTCGAAACATTCATGGTCAAGAACGCGATTATGAGTCATAAGTCCGAATATACGAAGGTCGTCGAAGATATAACAGAGAACGTTTCTTTTAAACTGCTGCAATTCATGCTTGAACATCTGCCCAAGTAGCACTTTGGAGTTGGCGGTAATGTAGGCAAAATATCCGATCATCTTTGTGAGAGTTAGTGATTCGTATATCATCATAGGGGGAGAGTGTTATGGGAAGCAGCAAACTTTACGTAGGTAACATTAGTTACTCGGCAACCGCAGATGAACTGAAGGAGCTGTTCACACAGTACGGCGAAGTGAAGAACATAAATCTGCTGGAAGGGAGAGGCTATGGCTTCGTGGAGATGTCGAGTGCCGAGGAAGCCACCAAAGCGAAGAACGCGTTGAACGGCTCGACGTTCAAGGGTCGTACGCTAAAGGTTGACGAGGCCCGCCAGCCGGGCGATAGACCAAAAAGAAACGACCGGAGATATTAAGAGCACTACACTTTTGGTAAAACCAGCTATGTGATCTGTGCTTATTGCCCAAAGCGCCACTGGCGACCCTTGCAAAGCATGCAGTGATCGATCTAATAACACCCCGTATGATATAAAACGTCGTAGGTTGCGTACGACACGAAAAAGAGGTCAAAATGCTCCAACGATGTCTCTTCGAAACTATTGGCGCGGTTGAATGCGATCGCCCAGGCAACCTGGCTTTGAAAGATGCATTTGTCCGCATAACAAGGGACTCTATTGGGTCTCTCGCTCCAGTCATCATACGTTATTCTGATGCATTGATACAGGATCGACGGGTCTTCGCCGAGGAGATCCGCTTTCTCTTCCATCCGTTCGATTAGCTGGTCGCGTAGTTCAATCGAAAGGTCGGCACCCGAATAGGTTTCGGCAAACTCGGTATGTATGTTAGAACACGGCACGGACAGGGGATCGTCCGTGTAGTTCGTATTAGTGACGATCACGACCGGGTCGCATTCTGGCACCGAATTCCCGCATCCTGTTATTAATGCCACCACAATCCCCATGGCAAGGAGATGTTTTCTTTTCATCTTTTACCTCCTTAAGGCTTCATCTATACTGCGGTATCATAATTGCGGTTCTTACAGACTGCTCACGCCACTTGTCACAGAACACTGAGTATGCAAAGAGCCGCCTTGCATCCGGTATTGAAAACAGGGCGGCTCTTCGTTGAAACAGAGTTACTTGATGAGTACTAGTTTGTACGTAGCGCTCTGTTCATCAGCATTGAGTTTAACAAAGTATATACCATTGGCGACAGCGCGGTTATGCTCATCCTTAGCATCCCAGGCGACTGTATTCGTTCCGGCCGGTACGACGGCATCGACCAGTGTTCTGACCAATCTGCCTGCACTGTCATAGACCTTGAGAGCGACCCTGCCCGGCGTCGAGGTGTTGTAGGCAATGAAAGTCTGCCCGCGGATCGGGTTGGCCATTGGAGCAAAACCGAAGGCGCGCGCCGTTTCAATGGCCGGCGATTCTTCGATGCCGGTCTGCAACCAGTTAATTACCCTATACATCATGGTATCCCGGTCGGCTCCGTCGTTAATTAGTTCGAATGCGAAACCATTGAAGAATACATAGTATGGAGTAGCCGGCGGTCCCGTGGCTATGGTGTTACTCAGACTCGAATCGTTCTGCATTTCGGTCCAGGAAGTACCGTCCGGATCTATTTGATCTGCGTAGTCTTCTATCACAGTACCCGTTGTTTGGGACGAAAAACCGGACATGATGGGGCCGACGCCAGTTACCTGGCTGCAGTATATGTCGTCCACATGCGACCCAACATGCATCCAGCTGACCGGATCAATATCATAAAGCACGTCCTGAGATGAAAGCCACAGCTTGCCGGGGTTCATGACATTTAAGAGATAGAGGCCAATTTCAGTAGTATCCGTTGGTGACAAAGTATTAGTGTAGTCTTCGCCTGTTGCCCATACCACGATCTCATAGTTGCTCATAACTGCGGCATCAGGTGCGGTACCACCACTGTCATAGACGACCCACTTGTCATAGGCATAACCGAGATTGTTGAACGAAGTTTCATAGTACATCTCCACATTGGGGCCGTTCTCGTCGTCATCGACGAACAAGATATTTGCCGGCTCAACGACATACCCGATGTCCATCTTGTAGACGATGCCGCTGGTCCAGCCGCAGGTCCACAAGTAGGTACCGTCAAATGCAAGATCCTGTACCTCGGCATCAGGGCACGCAAATGACGTGATCACTGTCCCCGTTACCGGGTCTATTTTGTAGATGAAGTCGGTGATCTGGTCTGAATTCCAAAGGACGTTGTCATGGGAATCCCAGGCGAGACCCGTTGAACCCGTACCCGGTGCTGGAAATTGACCCCATATGGTGCCTGTAGTCGGGTCGAGCCACCAGAGCGTGTTGTTATTCCAATTGGTATTCCAAAGGGTATCGTTCATCCAGGCAAGACCTTCGCATGATGCAAGAGTGCCCGGTCCGGGGATCGAATCCAATATTGCACCAGTTACGGGATCGAGTTTATATATGCGGATCGTGCCGCCGTCTGCGCACCACAGGTTTTGACCGTCCCAGCATAATCCAGTGGCAGTAGTATTTGGTGCCAGGAATGAAGAGATGATGTTACCAAGCGTATCTATCTTATAGATACTATCGAGTCCATCGCTGGCGATCCATAGATTGGTGCCGTCCCAGGCCATTCCGTCCACATTGACCGAGGGCCCTGGGAATTGATAGACAACGTCTCCGGTGTCGCGCGGGGGGCTAGTCAATGGCGGTCTCGAAACGTTACTCCCCGGTACCGCTGCGGCATTGCCCATTCCGGCCGAGCCGAGAATCGCAAGTGCCGCGATTACACATACAACCAACGTTCTGTTGAGCATCGTTCACCTCCTTGATACTCTGTTGATGAAGCGATTGTTCATAACGGTAACTTTCTACGAAATCTATGAATGAGGCTGAATACTGTTAATTATAATTATATGGAAATGCCTTCTTCAGTCAAGTGGATAATCGTGTGATGGCGTGGCCTTCGATTACTCGAACATTTACCGGACGGTCGAAGATATTGCCAGATTCCAATGTCGATGCATAGTTGACGTGGGTCAAGTCATGTTGTGTGGATGAAGAAAATGGATGAGGTTTAATCCTCCATAATCATACTCTGAACATCGATACTACACTTAAGTATTAACTGTGAAAAATGTGTGCCATTGTGACACAGTGTATGTTTAACAAAGACAATTCAGTCAACTATTAGCAGATTGTGCATCATTTTGTGCCAAAGTGGCACACTCTCGTAGTGGTGATCTTACGTCCCCTGCACAAAAGTGTTAGTTTTGTGAAACATCTCCAGTGGCATGGTTATTGCGAGTGTAACAGTTCAGCGCCGATAAAATCGCCCAGTAAATCGTTGGGATGGTCTCTCCCAGTGGGGTGTAATATTGGCTTTTTGTACTGTCGTTTGTATCTGTGGTTGCATTGACGTAATGTTGTAAGACGCGCCGAGTGTGATTGGAGGTGCAATGGTAAAAGGATGTAAAAAGAGGAGAAAAGTATACATGGAAGAATATCGTCGTAACTACGGCGATTTAATGCGCGAGCAAATCAGCGACTGGTTCAATTGTCATCCTGACTATCTGAAGAACTACTGTAAGAAGTGGCGTGAACAGAACGTGGGGTATTTCAAGCGATGGCGCCGTGAGCACAAGACTGCTTACGTGGCTTATCAAAGGCAATGGCGCGAAGAGCACCGGGAAAGCATAAAGGAATATATGAGAGATTACATGCGCCGTTACCGAAGAGGGGAGCCCCAAGCCGCTTTCGAACGTTAGAGCGGCACAGCGTCCTATTACTTAATCTTCAGGAAGACTTTCCAGGCCGTAACTGTTTTCTCGAAGAGCTCCTGCTCTGCCTTTTGAAGGTCTTTCCATGCTTGCCTGGGATTCTTGGCACTACTGCGTTTTTTCGATTTGGTCCATGCGTCAATTGACTGTATGAATGACAGCGCTGATCTCTCCAGTATCTGAGCTTGCTTGCCACGCCTCACGTGTGATACAAGAAATCCCGCCTCTAAGAGGAGTTTCGTTCGACAGACACCCTCCACGCTCGGTTCTTTAAGCGAAGCCAGTAATGGATCTCTCTCGTATTGTATGGAAACGGGTTCTTTGGATGCCGCAGCACTCGTCACGTAGATCCCGAACACTCCCATTCTCCCGAACTCGAACGTCTGTGGTAGTGAGATCCCTCCTGCCCATAAGACTTTTATGCCCAGGTTCGCAGCAAAATCGTTCACTTCTTGAATTTGAACGGTCGTAAGAAGTCCCTTCTTGTCTTTCCCTTTTCGCAGCAGGCGCCACCCCTTTGATTTGTCGACGGTATCAATCAAGACGACCGGAACATTGTGGCGCCTTACGATCTTTAGCCATTCTTTCAATCCGGCAACGACATTGCTGCGAACGTATACTCGTTCTCTGCTAAGAATTCCTTGATCGACAAAGAAAACAGGAGCCGCGGTCCAATATTTGAACCACTTCTCGACTTTGCCGATCACTTCATCGCATTCTTCGAGAGTGAGGGGAAACGTGCCGTACTTGCCCAGTTCGAGGCCCATGTGCCGGGCAGAATTGAGTGTACTCCAAACATTTCGTGCAACCGTATCCGGGTCGACGATATTCCTTGGGTAGATCGAGACACGATTTGCCTTGGCGTGGCGGAGAACCGGCGCGACCATACTCGGTGGTAGAAAATTCAATAGTCCTGGCAAGGAAATCTGTCCCTTTGCGGCGCCGCGCATGAAACCATCGAGCGCAACATCCCTGAGTCCTGTTCTGCTGGCGAGGTCGATTGCCTCACGTGCAGTCTTCTGTCCTTTCTTACCATAGGTGATTCTAACCAGAAGTCCCAGGCGATGTAGTGCGGGGACGGTTACTTTTCTATTTGCCGCGTATGCAATCAGATCTTTCAAGATGTTGACCCTGTCGCGAACCTCACGGGCAAACCTTATGAATACTATCAGGGGCCGGGGTCTGCCATCGGGTGTTTTGACAAACGGTTCAAAGGCATCACGAATGTCTTTCTTTGCTTTCGATAGCGATTTTCGTGTCGTACCCTTGTGTATGTACACTTCTGGATAATGTTTATAGTAACGTAGATTCAATCGTGTACCTACATTGGTCGAAGTCAAGATGCGTCCAACACACTGTAATCTTATGTCCGTGTATTCTTCTGGCCCGACAGGGACTTCGCCGATTGCGCCGAGTCTCTCCGCATCGTGAGCCACCCCTACGACGATCGGGTCGGCTTTCCCGATGGCCGTCATTTTCGGTGAATTTAGTCCAGCTTCTCGAATGACATGTGCAGCACTGCCTTCATCGCTTATACCCAAATAAGGTCCGTATCTTTCATGATCATAGTCTTTCAGTGACATGGAGTTCGGGTCTGGATCTCCTCCGAGGTACAACATGGCTGCTCTGGCTAGAGATGTCAATTTCCTTTGCTCTTTGTCACTAGGCCACCCCTTCTTGCAGGCATCACCGGAAAAGATATCCTCATACAGACGCAATATCTCTCGACAGTTGTCACTCAGCCGTCGATCCTCGAATTTTGTTCGTTTTGTCGATCTTAGCAGGGCGCGTGTAGTTGAATCAAGTTTCTTGATTTTGTTACGCATTGATCTCGACAGCATAATGATTACCCCCTTATATTGACGCTTGTGCAGTTATACTTTGCCTTCAGCAGTGTATATCGCAGCCAGCTCTGCTCCACCTTTTTTCATTCGGAGATCCCACAGCAGCCAATCATCGTTGCGTACCATTTTCTTTAGGCGATTATCCCACTTGGGCGGTAATTCTTCGTTGACCTTTTCTATGAAGGGCAGTAATGGACGCCGAAGTTTTCGTGCGCCCTCTTTGTCGTCCAGCGGGATTTTCTTCCAGCCGAATTTCTTACGGTACTTTGCGAAGCCGAAACCATCGAAGAAGTTCTCGCCACCAACCAAAGGCATGTACCAGAGACTCGGTATACCATCCGGGTTCTTCTTTATCGGGATTTCATCCCTAAGTTTTTTCAGAAGGTCGGTTCCTTTTTTATCTCCGAGCAGGTGTTCTTCTAATTTGTCGTATGTCGGGAAAACTACCGGAGGGCTGACAAAGAGCACGGGTTTTCTCTGTTGTCTACAGATAATGATCTCGTGAGGCGTACCAACGCTGTATATGTTCGTCGGGCAGTAGGCGATGATGAAATCGCTCGTATCGACCATTCTGAGGTCGATGTGCATGGTTTCCCAGAAGTGGCCGGAGCATTTAGCACGGCTGCGTGCGCCGGCGTGCGTGTCCTGGAATGTCCAGTCCTTCTTTGCAGGGTCCGTTTGTTCGCCCTCACGCCCGTACTCGTGCAAACCAAGGACCTGGGGTTTGTTCCACGGATCGAATACAGTAACTCCATAGTGGCGCAGGAATTGGCCGACTCTGTTCCTCCAGCCGTACTTCTTCTCGGTTGCACGATCAGCTACAAAATCCATAGGACCGGAGAGATATGCACGTGCGCCGCTGAGCAGGCTTGATCTCCGATTGCGTTTACGCTTGGCCATCTCTACCTCCTCTACAGACCAAATTCACGAAGGTCTTTTGCTACCTTTTCCGTTTTATTCCAAAATTCGATCTTTCGTTTGAACATATAGTATCTCAGGCCACCAGATGTATCCCACTCGAGTGTCGCTACTGCCTTGATTGAATCGGCCGGTCGTGCCTCCAGAAACAGTGATTCTGCTGCGTCCGGTATGGCATGAGGTGTAATGTCCCATAGAGCTTCTTCCTTGGTGATGAAGCCGCCTTTGACAAGGCCACACAATTGGATCGGATGCTCATGTTCAACGCGCCCGCGGATCACAGCCGCTACGAATTTACCGCCGAGAGTTGAGACGAGTGTAACATATGATTTGATGACGGAGTCACCTACTGGCTGAGATGACCGTATGTCGCGTGTCGTACACCAATGTTCCCAGACGGTTCCTCCACGCGCGTCGCTGTTTGCATCGGCATCATATTCTTGCCGAGGCCAGCCGTTAAACGCATCTGGCAAATCTGCTTTGCCGCGAGCCGAGATATGCCCGCGTGAAGTTCCTTCAACAAAGCCCAGGAGTGTTGCCTGTGCGATGAGGTTTCTTCCCTGACTCGAATCGAGCGGGATATTCTTCGTTGTTCCGGCGTCCTCTAACTGAGATATGGTGGCGCGATACACATCTTCGGTGCCTGCATATGTGATCGCTGCCCACAGATACTTATCATTGTTCTTGTACACACCGGCACCCGCAGCCAAATGGCACAATGAATGCCAGCCTCCGTGTTTAAAGTCGCCCTCGTTTCCCTCGGGTCCCCATTCACCCAAGATGATATCGCCGTCATTGAATAACCTGCGTGCGCGCTCAACGTTCTCCTGATTATCCACAAGATTGCCATTGCTTTGTACGTCGAACTGATATGCTCCTCTACCTGGCATAATACACCTCCTTGGTTACAGTCTTACAAGATATATCTATCTTTGTAGCATATAGTTGCCGACTATCTATTTTATTACAAATGCTAACTGCGATGCTCGTTGTAAGTGAACATTGCCGCACCGTTGTGAGGAATTATATATAATATGGACTGCTCAGTCAAAACTTTGTGCAGATAAGTTTTTTTTTGATTGTTAACACCCTATTCGAGGATCGATGTCTATTAAAGATAATCTGTTAACAATCAAAAAAAAACACACCATTGTTTATTGTGCCCTTTGGTATAAAATAGTTATATTTGCTATATGGTGGACTATACTGGTAGAATGTAGTAATTCTAGTGGTTTGGTAAGGTGATCTTTCTGTAGAATGGAGGAATATCATGAAGCAATATACGCATGCATGGTTATCATTCATGGCTATCAAAAGGCTTGAGAAAGCAGAGATGACCCCCTCGGATCGTGTGTACGCCAAGAAGCTTGTTAGATGGTTCAAGGATCACAATGATGATGTTGTGCAGGGTGCGTGGTATCCTGACGCAGTGGTGAAGGATATGGCAAATAGCCACGTGCTGAAGATTAAGCCGTCATCAAGAGGGAAGGAACGATTTAGATCGCTACCCAGCACGTACGAGTGCCGTAAGTATAGAGCAATGTCACCAGTGAAAAATAAGTCCTTCAGTGTTGATGAACATGACAACTTGCCAGAACGTTGCGAATCAATTGCACATTCAATTATTGATCATCTTAAAATGCAGTGTTGTGAAAATAAAGGCTCGCCCGTATCACCGACGAATAACCAGATTGCACTATCTCTCTTCATGCTGAGTCACTATGTGGCGGATGCGCACGTCCCTTTTCACTGCGATGCCAGGAAGCTCGGGAGGTTACATACTTGTATGGAAAAGAAGTGGGACGACATCATCAACTACCATTATGATTTTGATACGGAAAATAAACGCTTTCTTATTTACGAAGATGGTTACCCCAGGACGAAAGAGTTCGGTGAGGGAATTAAGGAGCGATATCGCGCAGCTTACCTGAAAGACATCGATGATGGTCTACCAAAGAGAAAATTTGTCACTTCGTGGGGTAATAAAAACGGCAACGTGCGTGAATTTGCATGTGCAATTTGCCAACACTCCTACCTACTTTCATATTGTCTTTTGCCAATACGTTGTGGGCATAGAAGGAAAACGATGAAATACCTCGAGACGTCCGATGATTTGTCATTTGATGCTTGCAGTACTGCCGTTCTATCGGATGCGATCGACTCAATCGCGCGCGTTTGGTTCAGGGTTTGGCGACATTTCTTGAAGTGGAAGAGTAAGCGGAAAGGTAAGTCACCAAGGACTAAGAAGAAAAAATCGGCAAAAACAGTGAAAGAAAGGCGGACAAAGAAGAGAAAGCGTAGGCTTAAAAGGGGCTCAAAAGGAAGAGAAGTCTTGAAGAAGTAACATGAACAGCAAATTGGATGTGCCAATTAGGTTGCGCGTAAATCCACAAGGTATTACAAGGATAGATATAGGGATTGGTTTCCTATAAATGTCAGATTTTCTTAGAGGAGTTGACCGATGTCTACAAGTACACGTCTTTCAGAGGTATTTGCATCAGCCGAGGTTATTCCGTTCAACAACTCATCGAAATTCATTTTTCTCAGCGATTGCCACCGCGGCGACAACAGTTGGGCCGATGATTTGGCTCATAACCAGATGCTACTATGGTATGCTCTAAAGAGATATCTTGATGATGGATTTACCTATTTTGAGGTCGGTGATGGCGATGAGCTTTGGGAGAACAGTAACTTCGATGATATTAGAGAAGCGCATAGCCATCTATTCTGGCTGATGAGCGAATTTCATGAGGATGGAAGGCTATACCTTATTTGGGGGAACCACAACAATGACTGGAGAAAAGACGATACTGTTAGAGCCAAACTCTACGAATACTATGACGAACGCGAGGTGGAAATTAAACCGCTCTTTAACGGTATCAGGGTGCACGAAGGATTGGTACTCAGGCATGAAGATTCTGGGCACAAGATCTTCGTCGTTCACGGCCATCAGGGAGATTTGATGAGCGACCGTTTGTGGCATATGGCAAGATTCTGTGTAAGGCATGTATGGAGGCACCTTCAGATGTTCGGCGTGAACGATCTGAC
>CP070705.1:173073-183473 GCA_020349965.1 Caldifarciminota bacterium
CAGATCCGGTATGCCCTTGCCTTTGAGCGCCGACACCTCGACACAGATCGATTTGCCGCCGAATTCTTCGATCACGACGTTGGCCTTGGCGAGTTGGGTCTTAAGGAGGCTGATCTTGGCATTGGGGAGATCGATCTTGTTAATGCATACTATAATCGGAACATTTGCTGCGCGCGCGTGGTCAATGGCTTCCACAGTTTGGGGCATGACTCCGTCATCCGCGGCTACGACCAGTATGACGATATCGGTCACCTGGGCTCCTCTTGCTCTCATCGCGGTGAATGCTTCGTGCCCGGGCGTATCGAGAAAGGTGACGATCTTATTATGGTATTCAACCTGATAGGCGGCCATCTTCTGCGTGATTCTACCGTACTCCTGCTCGGCAACGTTGAGCTTTGTGATTGTATCGAGCAATGTTGTCTTACCGTGGTCGACGTGCCCCATGACGGTAACTACTGGAGGCCTCTCAACGAGTTCGGCTTCTCCCACAGGTCTTATCTGTTCTTCAATGGAAACCGTTCGTATCTTGCAGTTGAATTCATCGCAGAGCACCGAAATGGTGTCGAGATCAAGCCGTTGATTAAGACTGACCATTACGCCGAGATCCATACACTTCTTGATCACTTCGCTTACGGGCTTGCCGAGTGCTTGAGAAAGTTCGGCGACCGTCATGAAATCAGTGACTTCGACTGTCTTCTCGGTGGGTGCAGCTTCGACCCTCTGTGGTATTTCTCGCTTGTAGTGTTTCTTTGTTTCGCGTTTTTCGAGTTTTGCGAGAGTCGATTTGACTTTTTCCTTGATTTCTTCTTTGTTGATCTTCTTCTTCTTCTCTTTTGCGCGTGGTTTTGTCCAGCGCCTTGTGAATTCCTTCTTAACGCGTTTCTTTTCTTCCGATATTTTTGTCTTCACCTTCTTTATTTCTTCATCGGTGAGTGTTGACATGTGCCCCTTAGCGGTGATGCCGACCTCTTCCAGCAATTTTATGAGAGCGGCGCTGGAGAGTCCGAGATTCTTCGCTACGCTATGTACTTTCTTGGACGGCATTGTCCGACTCCTTTTCCTCCTTCGGCTTCAGGATTCCCAATAGGCTGGCCACTCCTTCCTCATCAAGAGAAAGAAGGAACTTCAATTCATCTAACGGTGCGCTGATCACGGCAAGTACATTCTGATATCCTTTTTCAATGAGTGCCTTCTTCAAGCCCGGCTCGAGTCCGTCAACATCTTCGATTTTCATATCAGCGAGTTCTTTCTCCTTCGCCTCTTTTTCATATTCCGTGACTTTCTTAATCTCGATGTCCACATCGCAGAGTCTCGACGCCAAATCGACGTTCACGCCATTCTTGCCGATCGCTTTCGAATAGTCATCATCAGGAACGATTGCCAAGACGTGATGCTCGCCGAGTGTGATGACCTGTTTAACTTTGGCAGGAGAGAGACTACGGGAGACCTGAATCGTTGGTTCTTTGCTCCATTGGATGACATCGATCCGTTCGCCAGATAGCTCTTTGACGACAGATTGTATGCGGCTGCCGCGGTAGCCAACGCAAGCACCTATCGGATCTATCTTCGGGTCAATCGTTTGAACGGCAAGTTTGGCCCTGACACCAGGTTCGCGCACGATCTTGACGACCTGAATGACACCATCTTTTATCTCAGGTATCTCATAGAATAGGAGACGTTCGAGGAACTTTGGATCGGTGCGTGAAAGGATTATTTTTGGCCCCCATTGCGCGCGGTCGACGCGATGTACCACGGCACGAATTGGTGCATCCAATCGGTAATGCTCAGACCTCATCATCCCATATCCTGGAATTACTGCCTCCACGGGGCCGAGGTCTACGAGGATCTCATTGCGACTGACGACCTTCACTATACCTTTTACAATCTCGCCGATCTTTTTCTCGTATTCGACAAGTATTCTATTTCGTTCTGCTTCGCTGACCTTCTGGGTCAGTGTCTGCTTCACCATCTCGATGGCGGTCCGGCCAAGGTCGGTTATTGAGACCGGAATGCGGAACACATCATCTACTTTGTAACTCTCTTTTTGCTTTTGCGCTTCCTCTAAGGATATCTCGGTTTCCGAATCGGTTACTTCTTCAACTATCCGTTTTGTGACAAAAATCTTGATGTCTCCGGTTGATTTATTGACCGAGACTTCGGATTCCGTATTCTTTCCAAATTTCCTCTTTATGCCGATGCCTATTGCTTCGGCTAGGGATTGTATCACGTAATCGAATTTAACTCCCCTTGCGCGGGCTACTGCTTTCATGTTCTCAATGATCATTTTAGCGTCGTTTGCCATGACCTAACTCCTCAACGACCTTAGCTCGTTTAATAGAACTGTATGGAACGGTTTTCTCATCTTCGCCAGATGCAACGACGATTCCCCCATCCTCTGTTTTTCTCAGATACCCGGTAAGAGTTTTCTCGCCAGTTTCAATTTCCACGATTTTTCCAACCGCCCAGGTATAGTGTTCGGGTCTTTTCAGGACGCGTTCGATGCCGGGCGAGGAAACCTCGAGTGTGTAGGGGAAGCTTATCAGGTCGGTTTCGTCAAGATCCCTGGATATCATCGTGCTTATCTTATGGCAGTCTCCGATCGTTACGCCGCCTTTTTCCCTATCGATATAAACGCGCAGCGTCCTCGAAAGACTATTGTAATCGAGATCGTAGAATCTCATTCCTGCGTTCTCGATGATCTCATTGATTTTCTCTTTAATCTTTTCCAGATCTATATTTCTATCCACTTTTTCTCCGGTCCATGATCTCCATGCAATCGTCCACCAATTCGGTTTTGCCCGCGGTGATGGTTTCGCCCGTTGCCCGTACGTAAATGTCGAGCCGGTTATTCTTCACGCCCTTGGGACCAACGGTAACTCTGATCGGTACACCGATCAGATCAGCGTCGTTGAATTTTATACCGGCCGAGATATCCCGGTCGTCTATAATAACCGACAAACCTGCTTTAGTCAACATTTGAATTACTTCGTCGCTTGTCTTTTGAACGGTTTGATCCAGCGGATTGAGGACTATCAAGTGTATATCGTGTGGTGCAATAGAGATCGGCCAGACTGCACCGCGGTCATCGCCTCTCTGTTCGCAAACGCATGCCATTATCCGCTCCAGACCGATACCATAACTTCCCATGATGATCGGTTTTGAATTACCTTTCTCGTCGAGGAAATTTGCGCCCAGACTGACCGAATATTTAGTGCCAAGTTTGAAGATATGACCGAGTTCAAGGGCATTCCGGAGTGTCAGCGTGCCTCCGCATTTAACGCAGATATCACCTGATTTGACCTGTCTGAGGTCGGCGTATTGTTTCACCCTGACATCACGCTTGAGGTTGAGCCCGCGTACATGGTATCCATCGGTGTTCGCGCCGGTGATCATACCTTTGGCGTCACGCAGCATCTCATCGGCGTAGATCGCTACGTGGTCGATGCCCGCTGGACCGATGTAGCCCGGTTGGGCGTTGAATGCTTTCACTATCTCTTCATTGCTCGCCGGCGTATAACCGGCTCCAATAAGCCGAGCCAACTTTTCCTCGTTGATTTCATCATCTCCCCGGATGAGTATCAGCAGCGGCTCGCTGCCGGCTCGCGTGAAGAACATGCTTTTTACGAGATTCTGTGGAGCGACGCCTAGAAAATCTGTGACTTCTTGGACGGTCCGTTTTCCCGGCGTCGCGACTTTCTCGAGAGTGCCGTCGTCGAAAGACTCGTGCCGTCCCCGGGATTGAGCGATTTGCAGGTTGGCGCGATAATTGCATTTTGTGCACATAGCGAGTTGATCCTCACCGCCGTCGACGATCGCCATGAATTCTCGTGATTCACCGGTTCCCATGATGCCACCTGATGCCTCCACGATGACATATTCGAGACCGCACCGTGTGAATATTCTCTCGTAGGCCTGCCGGTGCAGTTCAAAGTTCCTGTCAAGACCTTCCTCATCACAATCCAGGCTGTATGAATCCTTCATGATGAACTGCCGCGATCTGAGTACACCTGAGCGTGGTCGGAGTTCGTCACGGAATTTTGTTTGTATCTGATACCAGATCTGGGGTAGGTCACGGTAAGAGCGGATTTTGGCGCGCGCAATGTCAGCGACTATTTCTTCGTGTGTCGGGCACAGGCAATATTCCCGCTCTTTTCGGTCTTTCAGCCGGAACATATCGTCGCCACATTCTTTCCAGCGGCCGGATTCCTCCCATAGTTCCTTGGGTGATATGGCAGGCATGAGCATTTCCTGTCCGCCGATGCGATTCATCTCCTCCCTGATGATATTACTTATCTTAAGGAGGATGTTCCATCCCAAGGGCAAATAGGTGTGAATTCCCGACGCGAGCTGTCTTATGAAACCGCCGCGTAGTAAAATGCGGTGGCTTTTGCTCTCAGCGTCTTTCGGGTCCTCACGCAAAGTGGAGATGAGCGACTTATCAAATTTCATAACATTGAATATAGCACAAATATCGACGAATGTCAATGACCACGAGCGCTTTACACCACGTTGGCTCACTCGCTCCTTGACTTCTTGAGTATGAGCCGTACTATTGACCTATGATTGAAATCAGCCAGATGATCGATCAGACGATACTGCGGCCGGATGCAAGCCGGCAGGACATCGAGATCTTCTTGAAGGGAGTTGTACAACACGAGTTCTACGCGGCAGTGGTCAATCCGTGCTGGGTTGAAATGGCCGTTGCGACCCTTGCCGGAAGGATGAAAGTGTGCAGTGTTGTCGGTTTTCCTTTGGGCGCTTCGAGTACCCAGGCAAAAGTCTTTGCTACAACTGACCTGATCTCAAAAGGTTGTGACGAAATTGATATGGTGATGAACATTGGTTGGTTTAAGGAAAAGGATTTTAGGCGTGTTGGCGAGGAGATAAAGCGGGTAAGTGAAGCGTGCCAGGGTAAGGTTCTTAAGGTGATAATCGAGGCTTGCCTGCTTTCAGACGAGGAAAAGGTCGCCGCGGCGAAGATCGCCAAAGAAAACGGTGCGTATTATGTCAAAACGTCGACCGGTTTTTCAATAGGTGGGGCAACGGTGGAGGATGTCCGGCTGCTGCGCAGTACCGTAGGTAAGGATTTCGGAGTCAAGGCGTCCGGCGGTATTAGAACGTATGAACAGGCCTGCAGTTTGGTGGCCGCCGGTGCAAGCCGTCTCGGCACGTCGCACGGCGTGGCGATTGTTGAAGCGGCGCAGGACAGATCACGATCCTAAGGCTTGGGATAAGCAGATTCCAGGAGAACATAACCCCGATTGCCATTCTTGACTTGAATCTCATTGTTTTGCCGCATTCAGGAAAATTCATTAAATATCGAGAGTTTTCAAAATAGCCCCTTGACAAATCACGATTTTTCAATATAATTAAGTGAAGAAAAACTGATCTTTCACGAAAGGAGGTGCCAATTTAATGACGAAAGTCACAGTTTATGATGGAGAATCCTTTGATAACGCCTTGCGTCGTTTCCGCAAGTCGGTGGAGCGAGCCGGTATTCTGCGCGACGTCAAACGCCACGAAGTATACGAAAAACCGAGTGAAAAGCGTAAGAGACGTCTGATTTCGGCGCGTAAGAAGGAGTGGAAGCGACAAAGGGAGGAGTTATAGCGAGAACCCATGCCGAGGAGGTCTTAGAACTTCCGAAGATCCTCAAGTCCCTTTCCAAATTCTGCAGCACCCAACCGGGCAAAACAAAGGCAGAGAATCTGAGCCCGCTTAGAGACCAATTCGCGGTCGAATCTGAATTGGAGCGGGTTGAAGCCATACGGAGATCTGGGGAATCGGCAGATTTTTTCGCGCCTTTTGGACCAGGCTGTCTCAGAGAAAGAGTCCAGAGCGCAGATTACATCACCACCGATGAATTGGTGGCGGTGAGACGGTTCCTCGGGTCGGCCAATGCACTGAAGGCGCGGTTTGCGCACGGAAGGCTTAACGATTTCTTTTCCGGTCTGCACGACTTTCGCGATCTGATCGCCCAGATAGACAAGAGGATCGATGAATCAGGGGGGATAAGGGACGATGCAAGTCCCAGGTTAGCTCAGCTACGGATGCAACAGCGGCAGATCAATCGCCGTTTGCGCGATGTATTGAATGGTATGCTCAGCGATAACCCGGGCATGTTTACTGATCTGAATATTGTTGAGCGTTCAGGCCATTTCGTGCTGCCGGTCAGGAGCAACTTCAAGAAGCAGATAAAAGGTATCATACATTCGTTTTCGAACTCAGGCGAGACGGTGTTCATCGAACCGATGGCAGTCTCCGAAGATGCTGCCCTTCTTGCTGAGCTGGAAGAGGGCGAGCGTATCGAAATCGAGGCGATCTTGCGCGAACTGACAGAATCGCTGCGAGATACCATTGATGAGATTGAAGAAGATATTGATCGGATCGTCACGCTCGACGTGCTCTTCGCAAAGGTTCATTTCGCGAATGAGTTGGGTGCGCACCGGCCGACCTTTGATCAGAGCCTTTCCGTGCTCAATGCCTTTCATCCGGTGCTGCGGCATATAAACGATCACGTTGTGCCACTCAACCTGCGGTTGAATTCGGGTAAACGTGTTCTGCTAATATCTGGTCCCAATGCAGGTGGCAAGACGGTCGTGCTGAAGACCGTGGGCGTAGTCGCCCTCATGGCGAAATGCGGTCTATTCATACCAGCAGCTGAAGGAAGTTCATTGCCCTTCTTTGACGAGGTGTATGCCGACATCGGAGACGAACAGAGCATCGAATCGCAATTGTCTACATTCGCCGGGCACATAAAACAGATAAAGACGGCGCTGGATGGCAAATCCAATTCCCTCGTCCTGCTCGATGAGTTGATGAGTCAGACGTCGGTCGAAGAAGGGTCGGCATTGGCTTCGGCGATCCTTGACGAATTGAGCAAAAGGGGGAAGGTTGTCCTGGCCACGACCCATAACGAAAATCTCAAGATCTTCGTTAGTAACCGGGACGATATGGTCAACGGCGGCATGGAATACTCTGATCGGCCAACGTACCGCCTCATACTCGGCGTTCCCCAGCCGAGCAATGCCATTCGTTTGGCTCGTACGCTCGGGATTAGTGAAACCGTGCTCGATAGGGCAAATGCCCAACTCGATGACAAAAAAATGTCGGTCAACCAGCTATTTGAGGACCTCTCCAAAGAACTTAGGAGAGTCGAAGAAGAGCGAAAGAAGCTTTCGGCACTAGCCAGTGACTACGAAGGAAAATTGGCTGCATTCAACATTAAGAAGAAGCAGGAATTCGATGAGTTGAGAACCAAGTACCGGAATGAACTAAGAAAAGCAAAGAAGGAAGTCGAGCGTCTCATCAAGGTACTCAGAGAAAAGGGGCCTAAGCCGGATAGTGTTCGCAAAGCGCGCGATTTCTTCGAAGCAAAGTTAAGGGATGAACCGGCGGGCGAGGCCTATCACCCAGGGGTTGGAGAACTCGTGCGTATCCGCGAACTCCGCCGCATCGGGCAAGTCGTTGCCCAGAAGGGTAGCAAGTACAAGGTGAGTCTCCAGAACATTTACTACTGGGTTGACCCGACCGACATAGAATCGATAAGAGAAGATAAAGGAAACCAAAATTGATTGAACAGGACAAGATCGAAGAGATAAAGCGCCAAACAGACATCGTTGATGTTATAGGCAAGTATGTGCAGTTGCGGAAAATGGGCAAGAATTACCGTGGGCTTTGTCCGTTTCATACTGAGAAGAACCCGTCATTCTACGTCAACCCGGAGAAGGGTATTTATTATTGTTTTGGATGCATGAAAGGCGGTAATGCCATCAACTTTCTGATGGAATATGAGAAACTCGATTTTCCTGACGCGATCAAGCGTTTGGCTAATAACATCGGTATCGAGATAGACACGACAAAAGGGTTGAGGTATAAGGAATTGTATGAGGCCAATGACCTGGCCTGCCAGTTCTATGCGCAGTGCATTGTCAGTGAAGTCGGTCGGCGAGGCCGGGAGTATTTAAATCGCCGGAAAATTAACCTCGATAGACTGAAGGAGTTCCGGCTCGGGTATGCACCGGTGTCGGGTGGTCTCGTCCAATTCATGCGGCAGAAAGGTGTTAACTTTGCCCGTCTTCAACAAGCTGGCCTCGTCACTTCCAATCGGGAATTGTTCAGGGACCGTCTTATCTTTCCGATCTTCAGTCTTTCCGGACGAGTCATCGGCTTTGGCGGACGGGGCATCGACGATAACATTCATCCAAAGTACTTGAACTCACCGGAAACACCGATATTCAAGAAAGGAGAAGGTCTTTACGGTCTGTACCAGTCAAAGGAGCATCTGAGGGCTAAGGGCGATGTCCTTCTCGTCGAAGGTTATTTTGACCTGCTGAGCGTCTATCAACATGGATTCGCTAACATGTGTGCACCATTGGGTACGTCTCTGACCGAACACCAAGCGCTGCTCCTTTCGCGTTTTACGCGCAGGGTGACGATACTATTCGATGGCGACCTCTCGGGCATCAAAGCCGCCTTGCGGGCGATCGGTCTCCTGATCGATGCCGGGGTCGATGTCTACGTTGCCCTCCTGCCTGAAAATTCGGATCCGGACACGTTCATCAACACGAATGGTCCCCAGGCGCTTGAACAATTACTGGAGGAGGCCAGTGACTTCTTCCATTTCTACAGGGGGGCGGTGAAAGCAGATACAGTCAATAAAGAAGTTGTTTTAATCAAGGATCTGATTCAGATCATCGGCCGGATCAAGGATCCGATCCGATACGACCGATACCTGAAACATGCTGCCCATGTTTTTAACATTCCGGTCGAGACGATAAAGCGAGAGATTGACCAGAATGCTCCTGTGCCGACACCACCTGTTCAGACTACGAAGGTCTCCCGCGAGGAAAAATTGATGGCAATGATTTTAAGTGGGTATGAGCATTTTTCACTGGCAAAAAAATACTTGACTCCCGAGGATTTCGTAGATGAAGGGGTTAAGAGACTTTTCAACAAATTATTAAAGGAAGATAGCTTTGACATTGCCGAGCTTTCGGGGATGGTTGATGAGGGGCTGAGAGGGAAACTCTTGTCCGCGATAATGCGCGGCGAACCCGTCTCCAAAGAGAGTTTGCTCGATGCGATCAAGAATTACAGGGGTCAGGTTAGCAAGAAGAGGATCATCAAGAAAAAGAGCGAAGCAGTGAGACGCGGTGATGATATTACCCGACAGGAATGCGATCGGGCTCTATTGGCCCTTGAGCGCGAACAGTTGAACATAAGTATCGAAAAAGCTGCTGAAGATGAGCAGCCGAATGGTGCTAAACGTGAAGCAAATTAATTGGTCAAAACATTGTCTTTGAAAGGAAGATTATGAAGATTAAGAAAGAAATTTTGAAAACAAAGGATTCGAAGAGAATAATCGAAAAGGCCAAGTCCGAAGGGAGTATTACTCTCACCGAGGTCGATAAGCTGATTCCGGAAGGGGCGACGGCAAAGGACATAGATATGATCCTTGATACGTTGTCCAATTATGGCATTACGATCGTGCAGGAAGGCAAGGAACACCTCGGCCGGCGTCGTCCCAAGACGACCCTGCGACCGGAGGAGCCTATCAGGGCCTATTTCAAGGAGCTTGCCAAGTACGACCTTCTGACAAAAGAAGAGGAATATGAGCTTGCCGTAAAGATTGAGACCGGCTATAGAATGATCGAGAGACAATTCCTGCCGTATCCATGTACGATAAGCAAGCTGATCGAGGTCTGCAAACAGGTGGAATTCTGCCATCGCAGCCTTGACCAGATATCGAGAGTAGAAATCGAGTCGATGATGGACAAGCGGGCGTTCTGGGCAGAGAGGCAGCGCTTTGTTCGGCGCGTAAAGTCAATAGAAAGGGATTACACTTCACTGCTCCAGCTCTACAGGAAGACGAAGCGCGATAGGTCAAAGACCCTGGGGTGGCGGATCTTCGAGAAGGAAGAGAGGATATTGCGCAAACTCAACGTTCTTTCGCTGCAACACGCAGTTGTAAATTCGGCGATCCAGGAGTTCAAGGAGAATATTGCACGCCTGGAAAAGGTTGTACGTACTCTGCCGCGGTTGCGCAACCAGGATGAGATCAGGCAATGCAAGAAAGAGAAGAAGCTTCTCACGACCGCGCTCGGAGGTGATCACGACCATCTCTACGAGACTTCACGCATCGTTCATGCCTGGGAGGATTTGATCAACCGTGCTCGCCAGCGTATGATCGAAGGGAATATGCGGTTGGTAATATCGATCGCAAAGAAATATGTCAACCGCGGCCTCGAATTTGCCGATCTCGTCGGCGAGGGAAACAATGGTTTGATAAAGGCGGTCGAAAAGTTCGACTATCGCAAGGGGTACAAATTCTCAACGTATGCGACATGGTGGATACGTCAGGCAATAACAAGAGCGATCGGCGATCAAGCACGGACGGT
>CP070705.1:183573-193911 GCA_020349965.1 Caldifarciminota bacterium
CTGATCAGTCCGGTGGCGATCGAGCAAGGCCTCCGCTTCGCCATCCGCGAAGGCGGACGCACCGTCGGCGCCGGCGTCGTCACTAAAATACTCGAATAACCATGAGAGTGATCATCGACCTCGCGTGCAAGGATTGCAAGAACCGGAACTATGCAACGACAAAGAACAAGAAGAAGCAGCAGCGTCTGGAAATTCGCAAGTACTGCCCGTTCTGTCGCAAGCATACAATCCATAAAGAGACGAAATAGGCCTGTAGCTCCAACGGCAGAGCACCCGGCTCCAAACCGGGGGGTTGGGGGTTCAAATCCCTCCAGGCCTGCCTTAGGACCAAGAGCGAATGTTAAATAAGATAAGAGATTATATAAAAAATGTTTATTATGAGATGCGCAAGGTAACTTGGCCGACGCGCAGCGAAGTGACGAACTCAACTATCGTCGTCGTCGTCATTTCCGTGATCGTCGCAATCATAATCTTTGCGCTCGATACTATCTTCACCTCGCTACTGGGGTTAATCATTCAATAGATGGGTGATAATATGCAATGGTATGTCGTCCATACTCTCACCGGGCACGAGCATAAAGTCAAGAAGATATTGGAGAAGATGATCAAAGACAGCAATATGGAAGATGCCTTCGGTAAGATCGTCATCCCGGTCGAGAACCAGGTACGCATTAAAAAGGGGAAGAAGATAGTTGAGGAAAAAAGACTATATCCGGGGTACATTGTTATCGAAATGGAAGGCAACGATGAAACCCTGCGCCTTGTGAATTCGATATCCGGAGTCACGCATTTCCTTGGATCGAAGGCCAAGCCGACGCCTCTTGGTGCCGACGAGGTCAATGAACTGCTCAAACAACTGGAAGAATCGAAGGAAAAAGTCGTGACAAAAATACCCTTTGCGAAGGGTGAACGAGTGGCAGTGACCGATGGACCCTTCACCGATTTTGTCGGTACGATAGAAGAAATCTATCCGGAACGCGAAAAGGTCAAAGTACTGGTCGTCATATTCGGCCGAACGACTCCTATAGAACTAGGGTTTCATCAACTGAAGAGTTTGTAGGGAGAAAGATGGCAAAAAAAGTCATAGCATTAGTGAAATTGCAGATCCCTGCGGGCGGCGCAACTCCTGCTCCGCCTGTTGGCCCTGCCTTGGGACAGCATGGCGTAAATATCATGGACTTCTGCAGATCGTTCAATGCGGAGACGAAGAATCTGTCCGGGTTGATCGTCCCCGCTGTGGTAACGATATACAACGATCGGACATTTTCCTACGTCTTGAAGAGTCCGCCAGCCGCCGTATTGCTAAAGCAAGCCGCCGGCATCGCCAAGGGGTCACCGGTTCCAAACCGCGAGAAAGTCGGCAAAGTGACGCGTGCGCAGATAAAAGAAATCGCTCAACGTAAGATGAAGGATTTGAATAGCGAATCGGTCGAACATTGCATGAGAATCATTGAAGGCACTGCACGCGGCATGGGCATAGTGGTGGAGGATTGATGAAGCGATCAAAACGATACACTGCGAACAAGGCAAAGGTCGAAGCAAAAAAATACTCACTCGACGATTCGGTGGTAAAAGTTAAGGAAACGGCGAACACGAAGTATGACGAATCTGTCGACCTATCGATCAAACTCAACATCGATCCGAAGAAGACAGATCAGTTCGTCCGCGGATTCTCCAACCTACCGCACGGTACCGGCAAAACGAAGAGAATTCTCGTTCTAGCAAAAGGTGAAAAAGAACAGGAAGCGAAGAAAGCGGGAGCCGACTACACAGGTTTTGACGAATATCTCGAGAAACTGAAAGCCGGTTGGAGCGACATTGATATAATAATCGCCACGCCCGACGTCATGTCCGACATCAGCAAATTGGGCAGAATCCTCGGGCCCAAAGGGTTGATGCCCTCACCGAAGGCGGGTACCGTGACATTCGAGGTTGCATCCCAGGTCAAAGCATTAAAGAAGGGGAAAGTCGAATTTAAGACCGACAAAACGGGCTGTCTGCATATTCCCATTGGCAGAGCGAGTTTCGAGAACGAGAAACTGAGAGAAAACATACTTACCCTGATGGAAGACATCGTCGCGGCAAAACCAGCCACGGTCAAAGGTAATCTCATCAAAACGGTCACCCTTTCATCGACCATGGGACCCGGGATCTCTGTAGACGAGAAGGAACTGCTTGATCATTGCAGAAAAGGAGGTATCTGATGCCGGCACCGAAGAAACTCGATTATGTGGCAAAACTCAAGGAACGACTCAAGCCCGGTAAGGCTTTCTACTTCACGGATTTCACGGGATTAGCCGTGAAAAACCTCGAGGTGCTGCGGCGTGAATTGAGGAAGAACAATGCAAGCTATGTCGTGTTACGCAATACCCTGGGGTACATCACGATGAAAGACCTGGGATTCGAGGAAAAATCGATCCGCGAGCTTTTTGTCGGACCCACCGGTATAGCCATTGCATTTGACGACCCGGTGGTGCTGGCCAAGATCCTCAACAATATCGAGAACCTCAGGGTAAAAGGCGGTATTATTGAGGGGCAATTCGTCGACAAGGCCGGCGTGGTCGAACTGGCGAAAATCCCATCAAAGGAAATCCTTTATAGCCATCTCGTTGGATCAATAAATATAATCGGTAATTTCGTTGGTACGCTCGAATCAATAATTAGAGATTTGATGTATACCCTTGAAGCGCTAATCGACAAAAACAAGGAGGCAAAATGACGGCGAAAGCAAAAAAGGGTGTTGATGCCTTGGTCGAGGAAATTGGCAATTTATCAGTGATGGAACTGTCCGAGCTCGTAAAGGCACTGCAGGATAAATTTGGTGTTACAGCTGCTGCGCCCGTACAACTAGCAGCACAACCGGCAGCGGATACAGCCAAGCCCGCAGCCGAAGAGAAATCTGAGTTCTCGATAAACATGACCTCGTGCGGGGACAAGAAGATCCAGGTGTTGAAAGTCTTGCGTGAACTCACGGGCCTGGGCCTGAAGGAAGCAAAAGACATGATCGATAACCTTCCTAAGGTAATCAAGGAAGGCGCGACAAAGGAAGAGGCGCAGAATGTGAAGAGTAAGCTTGAGGAGGTCGGCGCTACAATCGAGTTGAAATGATCCTACTCGGCATACAACAGTGCAAATAACGATATTTTTTTCACCATTATCCGAGGAAGATATTAAACTATGAGGAACATTGTTGATTTTTCCAAACGACAGTCAAGTTTCATAATGCCTCACTTGCTGGAAGTCCAGCACGAATCATACGATCAGTTCATGAACAAAACGATCAAAGACATATTTGCGCAGGAATTTCCCGTATCGGATATCCACAACCGATATCAACTCCTGTACAATTCGCATCGTTTTGGTTCGGAGAAGTATTCGGCGAATGAGGCAATCGACAAGGGGGCTACTTTTGGTCTGCCCCTCAAGGTGAGCTTTAGACTGGTGAGTAAAGAAGAAGATGGTGAACTGCACGATATCACCGAGCAAGAGATATACTTGTGCGACCTCCCACTCATGACTGATCGAGGAACCTTTGTGATCAACGGCGTCGAAAGGGTCGTTGTAAACCAGATCCATCGTTCGCCCGGCGTCTATTTCAGCGAGAGCGGCGATACATTCTCGGCAATGGTCATACCCTACCGAGGCCAGTGGGTTGAATTTCTTGTCGACCATGCGAGTACTCTTTACGCAATACTCGATCGACGTAAGAAGCTGGTCGGCACGATGTTCCTGCGCAGCCTGGGATTCCAAACGAACGAACAGATAATCAAATTGTTCTTTCCGGTCAAAACCCTTGACTTAAAGAATGCTGAGAATTATTTTACGGCCCAGGATATCGTTGAAGGCGAAACGATTCTACTTCCGGCAGGCGAACTGCTGGACGGCCCCAACATCGAGTTCCTTGCCCACAAAGACGTGAAAAAAGCATCGATCATCGACTCGCACCACCCTGGCGTAACGATATTGACAAACACGCTGAAGAAGGACCGAACACACTCGAAAGAAGAAGCGGCAAAGAAGATTTACACCCTGCTGCGCTCGATGGCACCGCCGACGCTCGACATCGCAATGGCATACATCAATAATTTGGTCTTCGATCTTGGCCACTTCGATCTCGGTGACGTCGGGCGCTTCAAACTGAACATGCGCCTCGGAATAACCGAACGGCCGAAGAAACAAGAATTCACGATCGACGATCTACTCGAAATATTCCGCCGTCTGTTTCTCTTGGCAGCCGGCGAGTTCGAGGCCGACGACATCGACCATCTGGGAAATCGCCGTGTGCGTCGCGTCGGCGAGCTTCTCGGCGAACAGTTCAGACTGGCGATTAAGCAGTTGAAGCAGAATATCAAGGAACGCGCTTCGCTCATGGATGAATCGGGGCTGTCGCCTCAGGACCTTATCAATCCCAGGCTTGTCTCCAACATCATAAACAAATTCTTTACAACCTCACAGCTTTCCCAGTTCATGGAACAAACGAATCCTTTGTCTGAGATGACGCATAAGAGACGTATCTCTTCACTCGGCCTTGGCGGTTTGACGCGGCAAACGGCAGGTTTCGAAGTACGCGACGTCCACTATTCTCACTACTCGAGGATCTGCCCTATAGAAACCCCCGAAGGTCCGAACATCGGATTAATCTCGAGCCTTGCAAGCTTCGCCAAAATCGATAAATACGGATTCATTTTGGCTCCCTATTGGGTCGTAAAGAACTGCCAGGTGACGGGGGAGGTAATGTACTTGCGCGCTGACGAAGAAGACAAGTACACCATCGCCCAGGCCAATACACCCTTGAACGAGAAGGGCAAAATCGTTACCGAGCAGGTTCTATGCAGACGCCGGGATGATTTTCCGCTCATGCCTCCAGCTGAGGTGCAGCTCATGGATGTATCTCCTGAGCAGGTTTTCAGTCCGACCACGTCGCTCATTCCATTCTTGGAACACGACGATGCGGATCGTGCCCTCATGGGCTCCAACATGCAACGACAGGCAGTACCGCTCATCGATCCCGATATCCCGTACGTCGGAACCGGCATGGAAGAACGCATTGCCAAGAACTCAGGAATATTGCTGCTTGCCGAGGGCGACGGTAGGGTCGACTACGCTGATTCGTCGAAGATAGTCGTCGAGACGAGCCATAAAACCAAAAAGCGCTATCAACTGTCGAAATTCGTCAGGTCGAATCAGAACACGTGTATCCACCAGAGACCCATGGTCGCAGTAGGCCAGAAAGTCAAGAAGAATGACGTTCTGGCAGATGGATATGCCACCAAAGATGGTGTGCTCGCGTTGGGCAAGAATGTCCTCGTTGCATTCATGCCTTTCCTTGGGTACAATTTCGAAGACGCCGTTGTCGTCAGCGAACGATTGGTAAAAGATGATACGTTCTCATCGATCCACATAATTGAATGCACCTGCGAAGTCAGGGAAACGAAACTCGGGCCAGAAGAAGTTACCCGAGATATACCAGGGCTCTCAGACTTTCTACTTAAAGATCTCGACGAATTCGGAATAGTCCGCGTCGGTGCCGAAGTGGGACCTGACGATATCATCGTCGGCAAGATCACACCAAAAGGCGAGACCGAACTTACGCCGGAGGAAAGATTGATGCGCGCCGTTTTCGCCGAGAAGGCGACGAACGTACGCGATACATCGCTCCGAATCGAACCGGGTGTCGAAGGCGTTGTAATCGACAGAAAGATACTGACCCGCAAGACAACCGACCCTCTCGCCAAGAGCGTAGAAGATGAACGCAGAACAAAGATCCTCGAGGAGTTCTCTGCGCTTCACCAAGAGATAACCGCCATCCGCAACAGTCTGTTGAAGGACAAATTGTCGGGGAAAACAGCTGCCTCCTCGGTACGCAACGAAAAGGGCAAAATAATTCTAACGAAAGGCAGAACATATGAAGAAAGTTTCTTTGATGATCTCAGCGTAACAAAGATCGAGGCGGACGACAAATTCGTCAGAGAGAACGCACTGAACGCAGAAGTCAAGTCGATCGTGAAGGAAGCAGAGGAGAGACTCCTCCAAGTCATAACGGATAAGAAGAACGAGGAAGACAAGTTATTGAAGGGCGATGAATTGCCACACGGTGTCCTGAAGATCATAAAAGTATTCATCGCACAGAAGAGAAGAATTGCTGTCGGTGACAAAATGGCAGGGCGCCACGGCAATAAAGGGGTCGTCGCCAAGATAATGCCTGAGGAAGACATGCCGTTCTTACCAGACGGCACACCCGTAGATATCATACTCAATCCGCTCGGCGTACCATCTCGTATGAACGTCGGCCAGATCCTTGAAACCCACCTCGGCTGGGCAGCCGATAAACTCAAATTCTATGCCATTACGCCGATTTTCAACGGAGCCACTATCGGTGAACTGAAGGAGAAGCTGAAGGAAGCCAAATTACCCGAGGACGGACAGATCGAATTGAAGGACGGAAGAACAGGATTGCCGTTCGAATCCAAGGTCACGGTCGGGCACATGTACATGATGAAGCTCATACACATGGTGGACGAAAAGATCCATGCGCGTTCCACGGGTCCTTACTCGTTGATAACGCAACAGCCGCTTGGCGGCAAGGCACAATTCGGCGGCCAGCGGTTAGGTGAAATGGAGGTATGGGCACTCGAGGCGTACGGTGCTGCATATACACTCCAGGAAATGCTGACGGTCAAATCAGACGACGTCGCGGGGAGGGCAGCAATGTACGAAGCCTTGATACGAGGCAAGAACCCTCCGCGGCCACGAGCCCCGGCATCATTCAATGTGCTCTTGAAGGAACTCCAGGGGCTATGTTTCAACATTACCCTGGAAAAAAAGGAGGAACCAGATGAGAAGTAAGATCCATGATACCTTCGAACTAGTGGATTACGATATCATAAAATTGTCGCTGGCTTCTCCGGAAACTATTCAATCCTGGTCACGCGGCGAAGTTACCCGCGCCGATACAATCAACTATCGTACACAGAGACCGGAAAAAGATGGGCTCTTCTGCGAAAGGATCTTCGGGCCGGTCAAGGATTTTGAGTGTTCGTGCGGAAAGTACAAAAAAGCAAAGTACCGCGGAACAGTATGTGAACGATGCGGCGTCGAAGTAGTACCATCTTCGGTACGCCGTGACCGGATGGGCCACGTTGACCTGGCCGTACCGGTAGCACATCTATTCTACTACAAGATCTCTCCAAGCAAGATCGGTCTCCTCCTCGACCTGTCGATCAACCAGTTGGAAGCAATACTCAATTACGAAGCATATATTGTTCTCGAATCAGGGGATTCACCGCACAGAAAAGGGGAAGTACTCGTTGAGGAGGAATATCAGGAGGCGATAAAAAAATTCGAAGGCTTCAAGGCCGATATGGGAGGACAACCTATCTATGATCTCCTCAAGGAGATCGACCTGGAGAACCTCTCATCTGACCTACGGATAAGGCTCGAGAAAGAGACCCTCCAGGCAAGACGCGTACAATTACTAAAAAAACTCAAGCTTGTTGAAGCATTCCGGTTGTCAGGTAATCGCCCCGAATGGATGGTCCTGACAAGGATTCCCGTGATACCACCCGATCTCAGACCACTCGTAGCCCTGGAAGGCGGACGGTACGCTACGTCGGACCTGAACGACCTGTACAAACGCGTCATTACCCGTAACAACCGTGTGAAATCAATAACATCAGGTATCAAAACACCTGAGGTTATCATACGTAATGAAAAGAGAATGTTACAGGACTCGGTTGACGCGCTGCTGGATAACTCCCGGCGCAGCCGTCCGATCAAAGGAAGGGGCAATAGACCACTCAAATCCCTGGCCGACGCATTAAAAGGAAAGCAGGGACGTTTCCGCCGGAATCTACTGGGTAAGAGGGTCGACTATTCTGGTCGATCCGTAATCGTCGTCGATCCGACGCTGAAACTGTACCAGTGCGGCATTCCCAAAGAGATGGCCCTGGAGTTGTTCAAACCAATGATCGTGCGGAAACTCGAAGAACGGGGCGTCGTCGATTCGGAAAGAAGCGCACGCCGGCTGGTACGTGCGCGGTCAACGGAAGTATATGAGATACTAGACGAAATAATAAAGAATCATCCGGTACTCCTCAACCGCGCGCCCACCCTGCACCGCGTCTCGATCCAGGCTTTCCTGCCCGTGCTACGTGAAGGACGCGCGATAGCCATACACCCGCTGGTCTGCCACCCCTATAACGCTGATTTCGACGGTGATACGATGAGCGTCCATGTGCCGCTCTCTCCGGAAGCCGTGCTCGAATCATACCTTCTCATGCTTTCCATTCATAACATCCGTTCACCGGGCAACGGCCGTGCCCTCATGGCGCCGACGCAGGATATGGTCATCGGTCTGCATTATCTCACCAAATGGAAGAAGGATACAGCAGAGCCCATAAAGATATTCGCCTCAGTAGACGAAATCTATGCCGCTCTGGACCATGGTGCAATCAGATACCAACAGCCGATAAAGTATGCGGCAAAGAATAAAGTCATCGAGACGACACCGGGCAGAGTGATATTCAATGAACTACTGCCACCAGAACTCCGGTTCAAGAATGTCGAGGTGAACAGAAAGACTCTCTCCGAAATAGTCGATGAGTGTATCAACAAATTCGGTACGGATAAGACAATCGATCTACTCGACAATCTGAAGAGATTCGGCTTTGAACTATCCACACGGTCAGGGTTGACGATCGGGATCGACGACATGCTCAGCCTGAAAAATAAAGATAAGATATGGTCCAAGGCAACGAAGGAAGTAATGGATATTAACAAAGCCCACCAGAATGGACTGATATCGGAAACAGAACGCTATAATAAGGTAATCGATACGTGGACTCGGGTTTCAATGGACATCGAAGAAGGACTCATCCAGGAACTCGAGAAAGACCGGATGGGCTTCAACCCACTGTTCATGATGGTGAACTCGGGAGCGCGTGGTTCTCGTAACCAGGCCTGCCAGATATGCGGCCTCCGTGGATTGATGTCCAAACCGCAACGTAAGGTGACTTCGGTTCAGATCATAGAGACACCAATCAAATCCTCGTGCAAAGATGGTCTGACCGTGCTCGAGTATTTCATCTCCACGCACGGTGCACGCAAAGGCTTGGCTGACACCGCCCTGAAAACAGCGGACGCGGGTTACCTCACGCGCCGACTGGTTGATGTTGCCCAGAACGTGACGATAACGATGGTCGATTGTGGCACGATCATGGGACAAGAAATAAGTGCGCTGAAAGAAGGCGAGAAGGTCGTCGAGCCGCTGAGCGAGCGTATCGTGGGGAGGGTCGCACTCGTCGATGTAATCGATCCGTTATCCGACGAAACGATAATCAAAGCCGGCACCGAGATTTCCAACGAAGCATCGATCAAGATCGAAAAGAGCGGTATCGAGAAGGTAAAAGTACGTTCAATCCTCACATGCGAAGCACCAGTGGGTTTGTGTGCGAAGTGCTACGGTAGGAATCTCGCCACCGGTCGTATGGTGGAAATCGGTGAAGCGGTCGGCGTTCTCGCAGCGCAATGTATCGGTGAACCAGGAACACAATTGACATTGAGAACATTCCACACCGGCGGAGTTGCCTTGCGCATCGCGGAAAGCGCCTCACGCAACGCCGAGTTCTCCGGAAAAGTGAGTTTCGAGAGTCTCTCAGCCGCCGAGCGCGAAGACGGCCTCCTCGTAAGCCTCAACGACAAGGGTCGCATGATCATAAAGGGGGATAGCAGAAAGATCAGCTACAACATTCCGATCGGAGCCATCATCTATCCAAAAGCCAAGAGTGCCGTCAAAGAAGAAGACATTCTATTCGAATGGGACCCGTACTCGATACCAATAGTCAGCCCGGTCGGCGGTATGGTAAAGTTCCAGGATATCATCCCCGGCGTCACCATGCAGGAGAACTGGGTCGATGAACGCTCTGGCGGAAAGCAATTCGTCATCGTAGAGGATCGCCTCAGACACCACCATCCCAAGATTAACATAATGGAAAAGAAGACCAAGGTGCTGAAGACCTTCTCGATCCCAGCCGGAACTTACTTGTTGGTAAAGGATGGAGACACGATAGCATCGGGAACGCTCATCGCGAGAATACCGAAGGAAATCGGCAAGAGTAAGGACATCACGGGCGGTTTGCCAAGGGTCGAAGAGCTCTTCGAAGCGAAGATCGTGAAGAACCCATCGGTCGTGACTGAGATCGACGGTGTATGCGACGTCGACGAAGAAAAAGGTTTTTGGAAGATCGCGGTAACCCCCGAAGTAGGTGATGTCAGATCATACAAGATCCCGACCACGCGGTACCTCAAGGTCCATTCGGGCGAATTCGTCCGCGCGGGCGA
>CP070705.1:194011-203874 GCA_020349965.1 Caldifarciminota bacterium
GCTTTCTTGCATATTTCGCCGACGATCTCGACATCGCGTTTTACTACTTCGGGTGCGCCGTCGAGTTCGATGAGGAGCATACCTGCTACTTCGGGTAGCCCCATGTTAGTTGCTTTGTTCACGGCTTGTATGCAGGCTCGTGACATGATCTCAAGCTGTGATGGGATTAGTGGCTTAGCTATGATATCGGCAACCGCTTGACCTGTTTTTTCCAGATCGTCGAATGAGGCGACGCACGCGGCTCTCTTCTCTGGTTTCGGTGCAATCCGGATGTTGGCTTCTGTTATTATCCCGAGAGTGCCTTCTGAACCGACCAAGAGTTTCTCGAATTGATATCCGCTTGAATGTTTCATAGTGTTTGCCCCGGCGCGCACGATTTCACCGGTTGGTGTGACAAATTCCATGCCGATAACATAGTCCCGCGTGGCCCCGTACTTGACTGCCTTACCGCCGGAAGCGTTGAGCGCGATCATGCCACCAAGGGTCGCTACTTCACCAGAGGCCGGACCCGGTATGAAGTACTTGAAGGGAGCAAGCGCGGCAATGAAGTCGTTATATACGACACCGGGTTCGACAACACAATAAAGATCCGCGATCCGCATATCCACGATACGGTTCATTCTCTGCAGGTCGATGACGATCCCGCCATCGATGGGTACAGCCATTCCACAAAGCCCAGAACCGGCACCACGCGGCACAACAGGGACCTTGTGTTTGTTTGCTAGCAGGACTATTTTCTGAATCTGTTCCGTCTTCGTCGGCTGAACGACAACATCGGGTTTCTTTCTATGTATGCTACTGTCAAATGCGTAGACGTACAGTTCTGCATTGTTTGTCCTGCAATATTCGTCGCCAACGATATCATTCAATTCACTTATTATCTCTTTCTTTATCGGCATTTAACCCCCTTAGGTTAAGACAATTCTCTCTTTCCTTCGCCTAGCGCGCTAGACGGTTCATTTTTGAGGATAAAATTCCTGAACTCTTCTGTTTTTTAAGTACAACAGACTTTGGTTAACTTCAAAGAAATACAAGGATACGCAAATATGCTACTACTTGCCACCTTTGCTTGCTCTGTCAATATGATCCTGAATGAAATTCTGCAACGCATCCGGTCCATGGGCGAGATTCTTCAATTCTTCGTCTAGATTAGAAGGTTTTACTCTCATGATCCATCCGCCTCCATAAGGGTCTTTATTTATCAGACGACAGTCATTCTCCAACTCACCATTGACCTCAACGATTTCGCCTGAAATTGGCGAGACAAATTTACCGACCCATTTCGAAGACTGAATCTTCCCGCAAGTCTCGCCCTGGCTTACCGAGTCACCTTCGAACGGAAGGTCTACGTAGGTAGTGTCGCCTGCTTGTTTCTGATAGAAATCATCCATACCTACCCTTACCGTTCCGTCATCTTCGACTTTGACCCATGTATTCTCTTCGTGATAATACAAATCCTCGGGCACATTGTATCCCTGGACCTCCATCTGATGCCTCCTTTCTATTCAATGATAGAAATTTAAAAACTGGTCGATTCGGCAATGAGATACACACCTGCCGATAATCGCATGCACAAAGAAATCATGTATTACGGAATCTATTATAATGAATTCTATATGGAAGTCAACATTTTACTGTTGTCAGGGAAGTGATCGATCAGTCAAACATGGTACCTTGCGGCGGTACCTGGCTCTCACATTTCCGAGTAAATGTGATAGTAAGCGTCTTCTATTGCTGCTTCAATTTCCGGGGTTCGATACCTGGCAGCAGGTATTCCTTTCTCCCACCTGCTGGCGTAGATGAACTTCTTGGGTCTATACACGAGACGTTTTCTGAGTTTGGGTACGGTCAGACTGGCATTCATCAGGAAGAGAATTTTCTCTTCACCCTTCTCGGCGATAGCAGTGTCAATAGCTTCTTGCAGTGTTTGAAACGGTCTTATGAAAACACTCTTAAGTAAGTCTCCGTCGAGGCTTGTCACCGCCCACATTTGAGCCCAACGGGCAATCTCGGCCATTTTGGCTGCTTTGTGATATCCCAATTTGAATTCCTTGTCGATCTTATCCAGTGTCTCCTGAGGCGAACGGCAGCTGCTCAGCAATTTGATGAACGTATCGCTTCCCACACCCATGCGGCATTTTGAAACAAGGATCAGAATACCATTATCATTGAGGGCGAACTTTCCGTTGTCCAGTGCTTTCTGGGATTGATATAAATCAATGTCCATAGGGTAAGGGGCAACTGCCACGACGATATCTGCTTTCTCTTTTATCTCAACTGAAAAGACACTGTGTGCTTGATTTATAGCTGCTTTAAGCGATTCAGTGATATCACCTGCCGTGGCAGCATAAATGCGTTCGTTGCGGTCCAGAACCGTCATGATAGAAAAGACTTCTTTTTCCTTAATTGTCAGGATTGCGTCTTCCATATCCTCATGCACCGGGTTGCCTTCGAGGCTCAGTGCTTTGGCACTTGCCTTCAATGCAAGTTTGTGATTTTGCTCGATCGTACTGTAAGCAGCAATGCCGGGGAGGAATGATTTCCGTCCTCCGGTATAGCCGGCAAAATAGTGTGGCTCGACAGATCCTATGATCACAATCTTGTGCGCATCGACCGCCATTCGGTTTACGTACATCTCCGTACCGTTTTTCGAAGTTCCCAGGTGAACCATATCTTCATCTTTCTTTGAGTCATGGGCATAGATTCGATCTTTGAGTACCTCATAGAGTTCGCCGAATATTTCCAGGTATTCGTCTTCGGTCGGTGCTCGATGCATACCTGTAGCTATCAAGAACTTGGCGTTCTTATCCTCTATCATCGGGTAGAGTATCTTGAGTACTTTCGCAGTGGGCGTAGGTCTCGTTGCATCGTTGATCAGAAAGAGGATATCTTTGGCGTCACTGATGAATTCATCAAAACGTTTCGATGCGATAGGGTGTGCCAGCGCTTGCTGAAGGGTTTCTACTTCATCTCCTATTTTCACTTCATTGGGCAGTACTATCTCGCCAATATTCTGTTCTTCGACAAGAACATTTATGGTTTCTCTACCGTACGATATGCCTACTCTCAGTTTCATGGATTGGTCAGAAATACTTGAGTGATCGAATCAGAAAATCCCGAGATTCTCCAATTTCTCTATCACTGTTTTAACGGCCGAGGCTGAGGTATGCAGGGCCTCACGTTCTTCGGGAATGAGTTCGAGTTCGATGATCTTTTCGACGCCATTCTTTCCCAACATCACCGGTACGCCAACGAAGAGCCCATCTATACCGTACTCCCCCCGCAAATAGGCAGAGCAAGGCAGGATGCGTCGCTTGTCTCTAACTATGCATTCCACCATTTTTGCCACGGCGGCCGCCGGTGCATAGTAGGCACTACCCGTTTTGAGGTAGCCAACGATCTCTGCACCACCTTTGCGCGTTCTTTCGATTATCTTGTCGATGTCATCCTTGGGCATCAATTCTGTTATAGGCACACCTGCAATGGTTGAATATCTTGGCAGGGGAACCATGGAATCACCGTGACCACCCAGGACCATGGCTGTAGTATCAATGACTGAAACTCCGAATTTCTGAGCAACGAAATACCTGAATCTGATGGAATCAAGAATCCCGGCCATTCCGACGACCTTCTTCAGCGCAAACCCGGTGGTCTTCAGCGCCAGATAGGCCATGACGTCAAGAGGATTGGTGACCATGATTATTATGGAATTCGGGGCATATTCAGCAACCTTCTCAGATACGGATCTAATAATTTTAGCGTTGGTATTCAGCAGGTCATCTCGAGACATTCCTGGCCGCCTGGCAATGCCGGCGGTAATAACGACTATGTCTGAGTCGACCATGCAGGAAAAATCCGTACAACCCCGTAGTTCGACATCGTAACGTCGTATGGGTGCGGCTTCTTCGGCATCGAGGGCTTTTCCTTCCGGAAGACCTTCGACTACGTCGACGAGATAGATGTCCGCAATCTTGTGTTCAGCTAAGTAGAGAGCCACAGAACTTCCGACGTTTCCTGCGCCAACAATAGTAACCTTTTTCATTTTATAACCTCCTCTTAGATTTCCAGTGTATCCACTGCGTTCTTTATGACCGTAACCGATTCTTCGAACTGTTGGCGTTCCTCGATTGTCAGCTGAAGTTCTACTACTTTCTCTACACCCTTCGCGCCAATTATTGCCGGCACGCCCAGACATAGGTCCTTCACGTCATACTCACCCTGCAAACATGCGGAAACACAAAGCATGCGTTTTGAATCCTTGATGATGGCTTCGACGATTTCAGCAAGGGCTGCTGCCGGTGCGTAGTGGGCCGTAGCCGTTTTCAGGTACGAAAGGATCTCGCTGCCTGCAGCTCTTGTCCGTTTGATGAGGTTGTCGATCTTTTCTTGAGGAAGTAATTGGGTGATCGGGATTCCCTCGACGCTGGCATACCTGGGGATGATCACCATGAAGTCGTGATGCCCGCCAATGACTACGGCAGTCGTGTTAGCAGTTGAAACCTGTAACTCTTTGGAGATAAAATCGCGGAATCTCGTTGTATCCAACACTCCGGTCATACCGACCACTTTTTTGGGGTCGAACTTGCCTTTCTTCCAGATATAACAGGTGAGGGCATCGACCGGTTCTGTGATGTTGATCAGAATAGCCTCTGGTGCATGCTGTTTGATTTGGGGGATGATCGGATCGATCACTTTTGCGTTCGTTTCCAGGAGATCGAGTCGAGACATCTGCGGTTTTCTCACATGCCCAGCAGTGATGACCACAACTTCCGATCCGGCGATATCTTCGATGTTGTCAGTCCCGTCGATTTTAGCATCGTAGTATCTGACCGGCGCTGCTTCCATAAGATCAAGTGCCTTTCCTTTGGCCCTGCCTTCTACAACGTCGACCAGCATTACATCAGCGAAGTTCTTCTCTCCGATATAAAAAGCAGCGTTTGCACCGACGTTGCCGGCGCCGATAATGCTTACCTTTTTCATATGCTAATCCTCCTCATTTGTGCAAAATCATGTATCGGATAGACATGTTTCAGCCCTCTACCATTGGTTGTAGTTGCTACTTTGCCTAATGGGGATTGAGCAGAAGGACGGAAGAATTGTCTTATGTTCATATTCCTATTTTCTGATTTAACATTATTATAGAGAATTCACATCGAAAGTCAATATTAAATGAGTTTAGATCAATATTGGGACGGTCAGATTAGCATCCAGGAGAAAGAGGATTTTCGTGCTGTATCCCTTCATACTGATCGCCTTCCGGAGTGCTGCCTGGAGTGATCCGAATGGTTCTATCTTTAAGGTTTCAAGGATAGAAGCGTCGATCTTAGTGACCATCCAGATTTCAGCCTGTTTGCGCAGGCTGATGAGGTTGTGGGCGTTATGGTCGCCCAACCGGTAACCCGTTTGCGCATTTTGTGCTGCTGCATCGAGCGCGATATTACTCTCGAAGAGGCGAGAGAAGCTGACCGGTCCGAGTCCCTGTGAACAAGGTGAGACAACGATCAGTATGCCTCCAGGCTTAAGAGCCAGGCGGCCGTGTTCGATGGCCTTCAAGGTCTGGTAGAGGTCATTATCTAATGGCGGTCGGGAAACGGAGACCACGACATCCGCACGTTGTTTGATCTTTGTGGAGAAGATGCCACGCGCAATACATGCCGCGCATTCAAAGGTCTCATCGATTGGTCCCGCAAAGGCGCGCCAGACGTCGTGATGCGAGTTGAGAATCATCTGTACTCCGAATATCCGCTCTCTGCCAAACATTTCTATGCAATCGACCATTTCCTCGTGAATTGGGTTACCATCAAGATTAAGTGGTCGGGCACCGGGATGCAGGGCCAGGCTGTGATTCTGCTCAATCGTTCGGTAGGCTGCAACGCCGGGCAAGAGCGATTTCCTGCCGCCGGTCAGGCCAGCGAAGTAGTGCGGTTCGATCGAGCCGATGATCAGAATCTTATCGGCCCCGGTGACAAGTTTGCTCAACCACACTTCATTACCGTAGCGTGTCTTTCCTGTATATTCGTGAGCGTTTTCTTCGCGGGCATCGTGGATCGTGATGCAGTCTCCATGCCGACGATAGCTGGTGCCGAATATCTTGTGCAATCCGCTTTCATTCGGGCATGGGTGCGCGCCTGTTGCGACAACGAAGTGTACATCTTTATCCCTGATATCCTCTTCGAGAAGGTCTATCACCCAGGCTGTCCGGGTGGGCCGTGCTCCATCATTGACTACGATACTCAACTCTTTCGCCCCATTCAGAAATTGCCTGAGTGAGTGAGGTCCTAACGGGGCTCGAAGGGCTTTTGCCAGCGTGGTGTCGTCCCTGGATACGTTAATTTTCGGCATCCCGATAATGTCGGCAATGTTTCTCTCGTCGATTTCGACGAGGAGATTTCTCTCTCCGTATGGTACCGTGAATCTTTTCATCTTATGCTCTGGTCTCTCGCGGCGAGCGCATAGGCACCATTCCATGATAGCATTCGTTGAGGAAGAAGTCAATACGGTGTTTTCTCCGTTAGCTTGACAACATGGGTAAAATACTTATAATAACATGAATGTTGTTTCTCATTCTTTGCCTCATTAACTACGATCCGCAAACACTTACAGTGCCGCCATTCAAACATACTCTGGGTTTCTACCGAGCGTCAAGGTACTATCTACAGCTGTTCCTGGGTCCGACTTATGACTATGACGACCCACAAGGTGTCGTTGCAGTTAAATTGAAGGAATTAGACGACCCCGACACTCGCCGCGATGATGACGAACTTACAGTCTTCGCAGTGAATTCCGGTGCAGGTCATATCTTATACAACACAGGTCTTGCTTCGGTTAACGTCTATGGTGGCAGCAGAGTGTTTTCTACGCCAAAAGGTATTACGGCTAATGCCAGCGGTCTGGTCATGCTGGCGGATTACGGTAACCACAGGGTCGTGAAATTACAGTATCGCGATGGAATGCTGACAGAGGTTGGCGAAATCGCCATTCCAGGAAGACCGTTTGATGTGAGTCTCGATTCCGAGGATAATCTATACGTCACTGATTTTGATAGTTCCCGGGTCTATGTCTTCTCGCCGGATGACTCCCTGATCTTATCTTTCGGCATTGCTGGCCGGGCTTACGGTGAGATATATCAACCGACCGGGATCGCAGTGATCGATGCCCGTGCCGCTGGCAATCTACACAATGATGATTATGTCGTGATCGTCGACAACTACGGTACTCGTGTGTCGAAGTTCTCGCGTCAGGGGAGATTCATCTCTTCGGTGCAGACTTTTGAAATGGGTCTTGCGGATGCACAATTCGTATACGTTGCACTGGATGCTTATGGCAGCATATACGTGACCGACGAGGTGAACAACCAGATACACAAATTCGATCATAACCTCAATTATGTCATTTCGGTCGGAAGGACTGGTACTGGTCACGGTGAATTTCTGTCGCCGAGGGGCATAACGATATGGCGGAAGTATGGGCAGGTCTTCGTTTCGGAGAAGCAGGGCGGACAGTATCTGTGGCTTGCCGTCGACGGTTTCGTCGTCGGATGTTTCCCGTCGGCATTCTCGCCGGGCAGGCCCGGCACCACGCTTGCCATATACCTTACCGAAGAAGCACGGGTCTATATCAGTGTCTCAAATGGAAAGGGCGAGAAGATACGCGATCTGATCGCGGGAATAAAACGCATGCCCGGTGAATATCTGGTTGTGTGGGATGGATACGACGGAAACAATAATCTGGTCCCGCCTGGGGAATATATATTCGACATCAGGCTGAGGGGCATGCATGGGCACGGTAGAAGGATCGACAAAATACTTAAGGCAGGTGTTAAATGCATCGCATCATGATTTTCTTAATTGTCCCCGCACTGTTGGCAGGGACAAAGTATGCAGGTGAGTTCCAGGAGTTGCAGGTTGGGGCGCGGGCCAGTGCAATGGGGGGGACCGGTATCGCACAATTCGGTGACCCGACAGTCCTTTACTTCAATCCGGCAGGCACATTCTTCACCCCCCGTAGTGCTCACCTGATGCATGCGGAGAATTTCGCAGGCATTGTGAAGAATGAATTCGGTGCCGTGGTCTTTCCTCACGGCAGCATGAGCTTGGGTTTGGGCATTCAGTACGTTCATACCGATGGCATAAAACTGACGACTCTTCCAGATACGACATCATCGCCCGGGAGCAACAATATTCCTATTGCCTATGACACTGTGGGCACCGCGGATTATCTCTTCTATATTAATTGTTCGAAAGGCGGTGAGCACCTGGCATTTGGCGCGAATGTAAAGGTGTTTTACCGCGATCTTAGTGCGATCACGGGATACGGTGGCGGGCTCGATTTGGGCGTCGCCTACAGGGTCGACTATCTAAAGGCTGGTGTCACGGTGCGTGATTTCATACTTTCGCCGCTCGTCTGGAGCAGTGGCCTAAAAGAGACGATACTTCCGAAGATCGCACTGGGTTTGGCACCGACGATTCCGCTGAGGGCTGTCAACTCGACGATAACGATCGAAACCGATATCGTGAAGGTCATTGACATCGCCGGGTTCGATGTCAATCTAGGATTGGAATACGGCTATAAGGAATTGCTTTTTGGTAGAATGGGCGTATATCAGGGTAATTTCACCATGGGCGTGGGGCTACAGTACAAGAAATTCAGTCTCGATTACGCGTTCATGACCCATCCTGATCTGGAAAATACGAACAAAATATCTGCGGGGCTGAGATTCTAATCAAAGCAGAAGTATTCAGGAAGCTCTTAAATCTGTGGGCGATATTCATCCCGGTCACATACCATATTTCACCGGAGCCTCGTGGTCGGATACTGCTCGCTATGGTTTGTTTCGCGATTGTCATTGTCGATTTCCTGAGGCTTCATGTAAATGGCATAAAAGAAGCTTTCATCCTCTTCTTTGGATCATTTCTCCGCCGACACGAGATCAGAAGGCTCAGTGGAGCTTCCTATCTGCTCCTTGGTTGTTTGATCACATCTTTACTCTACAGCAAGCCCATCGTCGTAGCCGCTTGTACGTATATAATAGTGGGTGATACATTTGCGGCCATCTTTGGACAGAACATAAAGAGCCGCCGGATATTTCAGAATAAGACGGTACTGGGTAGTGTTGGATTTCTAGCTGCCTCGATGGCCGGTGCGTTCGTTTTGCATTACCTCACGGGCGAATTACCACTCTCCTTCCTGGTCATCGGTGCGCTCGCCGCTTCTGTCTTTGAAGCGCTGCCGTTGCCCTTGGATGATAATTTCTCGGTGCCGATAATCACGGGTTTCGTGATGAGTCTTCTATAGAATTAAAAAGGCCCGCTCGCGGGCCTTTTTAATTGAGCTCCCTCGTCTCAAATCACATTCGCTTCTACTTTGTCTTCCTTGAGGGACAGGTTCTGATAATCGCGCAAACCCGTGCCAGCGGGGATAATTCTACCGACGATAACGTTTTCCTTCAATCCCTCGAGACGGTCGACCTTACCTTCCACCGCGGCATCGGCAAGGACCTTCGTCGTTTCTTGGAAACTCGAGGCGGAGAAGAAAGACTCTGTCGATAGTGCAGCTCTCGTAATGCCGAGTAAGATCGGCCGGTAGGTAGCCGGTTTCTTGCCTTCGACCAGGGCCTGCTGGTTAACTTCAATTACGCGTCGTTTGTCCACGATCTCGCCGCCTACAAATGGTGTATTGCCTGGTTCCTCGATCTTCACCTTCTGCAGCATCTGGCGGACGATCACTTCAATGTGCTTGTCGTCAATCTTCACGTCCTGTATTCGATAGACTTCGAGTATTTCGTTAACCAGGAATCGTTGTGTTTCCATTGGACCTTTGATTCGTAGGATATCGTGGGGATCTATGGCACCTTCGCAGAGTGG
>CP070705.1:203974-212070 GCA_020349965.1 Caldifarciminota bacterium
GAAAAGGGGGCTCGTGATACTACGGGCGTTTGTGAGCGGTGAGATTCGGTTGAGGAATTCTCGCATCTTCGGATCGCGCTCGTCACCGTACTCCTCGCGTCGGACGTCACGGCGGTATTCTCCCGTATTCTGGAGGAAGGTAACGAAATTGCTGATGCCCGATGCGTCGATGCCGCACGCAAGACGGTCGCTATAGGAAACCATCGACGCGAGTGTCATGTACCCGCCGTAGGATCCACCGCTGATACCCACCCGTCGGCTGTCGAGCTGCGGTTGTTTCTCGATCCAGTTCAAAAGCGCGCCGATATCCTTCACCGCCTCTTCTCTCCTGTATCCATCATCCAGCATCATGAATTCCCTTCCGTAACCGGATGATCCGCGCACGTTCGGGGCGATGACGGCAATACCCAATTCATTGCAGAAGAACTGTAGCAAGTACGAGAAATAAGGTTTTTCTTGCGACGATGGACCTCCATGACAGTCGATCAGTACGGGGAATGGCGGCTCCAATCCTTTTGGTTCGTAGTAATAGGTGGGTATGGTCCTTGGTCGTGCATCAATGCTGTCGAAAGTGTCATAGCGCAGGAGTTTTGGCGATACAAATGAGCTTGTGTCGAGTCCACCAAGCTCGCTGTAGGTCCAGCGGAAGAAAGTCTTCGATTTAGGGTTCAGGCTGTAAACGTCGGATGGCGAAGTGGGTTTGTTCACCGTGATCGCCAGTTCTGCGCCGTCGGGTTTGTATGCCAGATTGAATATCTGCGCATCGGGCAGACCCGCCCGGTTGAGGGTGCGCGTTCGAAGATCCAGGAAATACAGTCTGGTGTAGCCGTCTTCATTGCTCGTTAAAGCCATGGTATTCCCTGAGGGGTCAATCTCGATCTCTACGATATCCCACGGTATACCTTTGGTGAGTATCTCGAATTTCTTTTTATCGAGGTCATAGTAGAGCAGTTGCCTGAAATCACTGAATCTATCGGCAACGACGTATACGCCCTCGTTGTCCGGCGACCAGCGGGCGGTGCCATAAGCGATCCTAAAAGTATCTCTGTGCAACGGTACGAGTGCCCGGTTTGCGATATCCAGTATGTAGTAATAAGATTCATCCGAGGAAACGTATTTCTTGACCAGAAGTTTGCGATCATCGGGTGAGAATTCAACCGGGTACCAGTAACCTCCCTCTTCGAGAACGGCCTTGAAGCTCTTTTGGCCGCTCAGATCACCGATATAGATATCGTAATCGCTCCGCTTTCTTTTGTTACTCCGGAATGAAAATCTATCGCCCTTCCGTGACCACACGACTGAGTTGTATTTTGCCCTGCCGTCACTCAACATTGAATGTGTACCTCGGACAAGATCATATTTGTAGATCTGGTCGATTTCATTGCCCGCCGAATCTTTGGTGAAGAGAAAGACTTCTCTAACCGGATCAGGGCATACTACACATTCACCGATGGGCTCATCGAAGAAGGTCAACTGGCGACGCATACCTTTGGGTTGCTCTAGTGCATGCACTTGGTTCGTCTCGGAGAATCGAGTCTTGATGAGCATACCCTTTCCCCTGGGTAACCAGTCTAGGAATACCGCAGAGCGAAGATGCTGGTAGGGTTGCAGGCGAAGTTCAACAGCTGTCGGTATATCAGGGATGTTTTCGATCAACAGATTGCCCTTCTGGTAACGGTTTGTCTTGCTGCTGAACAGGGAAGTCGTGAGCAGGAGGACGGCGAGAGTTCGGTTCATCATAGCACAAGAAGGAGTGTGATGCTGATGATGATGCAGTATACGCCGAAGTAGTGGAATCTCTGCGCCACCAAACGGCGGAGCACGGCCAGGGCAACCAAACCGCTTGCAAAACTGCATGCAGCTCCGGCGATCAATGCCGGGATGTCGGTCAAACGCGTTAGATTTCTCAACTCGAATAGATTTGCTCCGAGAATTGCCGGCAAAGACAGGAGGAACGAAAAGCGGAAGGCACGCTCCGGGCGAATTCCCGAATATACGCCGGTCGAGATCGTCATCCCCGACCTGGATACACCGGGCAGAATTGAGACCATCTGGCCGATGCCGATCAACACTGAGGACCAGAAACCGATCCGTCCTTGTCGTTTGCGGACGACCCCGGTCAGCAGAACGACTGCGCCGGTCACGCCAAGTAGCACCGCGACCAGGAAGATATTACCAAATGCACGGGCGACCCAGGGTCTAAGCAGGGCCCCTCCCACTGCCACCGGCACCGTCGCAACGCCTATCTTACCGAGATAAGCGAGGCTTTCCCGTTCGCCCTTGATTGAGCCGCGAACAAGGTCCATTATTGGACGGAAGAAGAAGACGACGATCGAAACAAAGGTGCCGAAGTGTAGAAATACGGCGAGGGTGACGGGTTCGGTAATGCCGAGCAGATTTTCGACGATTGCCAGGTGGCCGGAGCTCGAGATCGGCAGAAATTCGGTGAGCCCTTGAACAAGGCCCAGGGTGATTGCCTCTATCATGAGACGATCATGGCCAGAAGACCTACGGCCATCGATGCTTTTATCAGATTACTGATCAGGGGCAGAGCGTGGGTAGGCGGTTTTGTAAGGAGCCTGTATATGGTATAGAATAACAGCGGGTAAGCCGCAGCAAGAATGATTACGATGTAGGGGATTTTGAGTATTCCGACGATATAGGGCAAAGGAAGTAATAGACACAAAAAACCCATAAACAACGCACTCACATTGTATGCTACAACAGGCCCGGCGACGATCGGCAGTGTCCTCGCGCCTGCTGTTCGGTCACCGCTCATGTCGATCACATCCTTCACTATTTCGCGTGGCATGTGTATTAATATGGAAAAGAGTGCTGGTATGAAGCACGCAATATTACCTGCAACGATGCCGCCAAATATGAAGCTGAGTGCGGCGGTGGCGGACACTGTGATATTCCCAGCCGGAGTTTTCTTCAGGGCTGTCGAGTAGAGGGCCAAAAGTACGAGGGCGGTCATTACGACCAGTAATGGAAGAAGCCCGAGGAGAAGAGAACCCACCGTCGCGCTGATCAGGAATACGACCGCCATACCCCAAGCAGCGCTTGATTCTATCCGGCCAGAGGGTAGCGGTCTCTTGGGATTGTTGATGCGGTCGATCTCAATATCTTTCAGGTCATTTATCACATTACCGAATGCGCAGACCGCAAAACCAATGAATGCGGCAGCGGCGAGATGGACATCAAGATGAATGCCCCGGCCGATCCAAGCACCGACCAACACTGAGATGAACGTGATACTACAATTAATGGGCCGTACTATCTGCACATATGCCACATCATATTCTATAAAAATACCCTGCGAAGTCAATAAATATTGACAGAAATTAATAAATCCGTATAATTTATGAAAACATGAAGAGAATTATGGCGATCGACTTCGGGAAGAAAAGGGTCGGGGTGGCGATTACTGATCCGCTGTGCACAATATCGCAGCCCTTGTTGACGATCAGGCCGAAGTCGGTTACGGATTTAATACAACGACTTAAGTGTATAGTACTTGAGAATGATGTCGGTCTGATAATCGTGGGTAACCCGATTTCCATGAAAGGCGAACCAACAGAAATGTCACGCGAAATTGAGCGTTTCATCAAGCGACTCAAACGTCACTTCGACATCAGAATCGAACTATGGGATGAGCGTTACCTGAGCAGATACGCGGTGAGCAAGTTGAAGGGTACGGGCTTGAGCGTGCGAAAAAAAGATGTGATCGATCGCGTTGCCGCATCGATTATGCTCGATGAGTACCTGCAGGCGAAGCGGGCATGAAGAAGAAGAAACTGATCATAGCAGCCCTCCTCCTCTTGTTTGTTGCCTGGTGGCAGCCATTTAACATCGGTCGAACCGAGGTTACGATTTCGGAGAATATGAATGCCCGCGAGATCGCACGGGTCTTGGCGGAGAGAGGTATCGTACGGAATGTAGACGAATTCCTGTTGTCGCTGAAAATCATGGGTCGTGAAAAACAACTGAAATCAGGCACCTATGAATTGTACAGATACAAGAGCCCGTTCTATGTGATCGGTAATCTCAGCAGCGGCGGGAGGTCTGAGATTGTCGTGACCATACCTGAGGGTTCGACAATGTATGAAACGGCCCAAATCCTGGCGAACCACGGGCTTGTGGACTCCAGTCGGTTCATAAACCTCTGTCAGAGTGAGGAAATGATCAGTGAATCCGGTGTGGGTGGGTCTTCGCTGGAGGGTTATCTCTTCCCGGATACTTATTCTTTGAGCAGCCTTCAGAGCGAAGAATCGATCATTGCTATGATGTTGAAGAATTTCCGGAAACGCACCGCCGGATTTCATGGTGGCGACGGCGATTCCCTGCACCGGGTGGTAATACTGGCATCGATCGTTGAGAGAGAGGCAAAGTATGAGGATGAGAGGCCGATCATCGCCCGCGTGTTCGTCAACCGGTTGAAGGCAAAGCGCCCGCTCGAATCGTGCGCAACGATATTCTATATTAAGAAGACAACGGGGACCAATATTCCTAGCCACAAACTCACCGATCGCGATCTAATGATCGACTCTCCTTTCAACACCTATGTGCATCTTGGATTGCCTCCGGGTCCGATATGTTCACCCGGTGAAAGTTCGATAAGGGCTGCGATGACCCCGGCAGATGTCGACTTTCTGTACTTTGTAGCCAAGGGTGACGGGCGCCATCATTTCTCGCGGACCTACCGGGAACATGCCGCCGCAAAGGACCGTTATCAATGAACGACGAGATAGTGCAGGACAGCGTAATACGTGAGACACCATATTACGAGAAGTTGCACGCTACATACCGCGATAGCGTGAATTTCACCCGTTACTTCACGATACTCAAGCGGATTACGCGGCGTGATCCGCTGATCGAAAAACTCGAGCATAATCAGGGCAAGGAGCTTGTCTATCTGGGTCGCCGTATATTCACATTGCAGGACGATTTTGTATCCAATTATTTAAAATTTCTGGATGACGAGTCGCATATCGACGCATGGGAGAGTTTTTTTGAGCGGTACAGCAAACACATATTTGACATATATCAGGATTTTGTCAGTGATAAAAGCGCCAACATTGTGATATTCGAGATCGCAAACCGTAAACTGCTCCGTGATATAATCACGCGAAAACTGCTTACGGAATCGATCGAAAAGAAGGCATTGATATCAGAGAGATGTGGTGCAGTGGTCAACCAGTTGTTCAATTACATCAGGAACTCGCTTACCAGGCGTGCAGTGGTTGTCGACAATGTGATCATTGATTCGTACGAACATATTCCTTTTGTGCCAAAGGGCAATCACGTTGAGACATTGCGCGTATTGGGCCCGAGTTTCCTCAAGAAAGGTTTGCCCGAGCAGGTGTTTAGCGCAATAATGAAAGGTGTGGTTCATCAATACTACACAGATGAGATGAAGAAAATTCTCGATGTGATAAATAACCTGCCGTCCTTAAGCAGAAAATCGCTGGAAGATGCTTTCAAATCGCGCTTCTTCTTCCCCGACGATAAGGCGTTGACGGTAATTATCGATACCCTCCAGATGCGGGGTCGCAAACTCATGGCTGATATAGCGGAGAAGAAACGTGGTATGAGTGAGAGGATGCAGAACATACGGAGGAAGATCTCTGACACAACGAACATCATGAGCGACAGCCTGATCAGTCTTGCCGAGGATTTCTCGACCGAGGAAGCAATCGAGAATATGGTCAAACGATTGCACCGCACCGTCATCGGTAACGCCTATGACCTGAAAATCCTCAAATGGGAGTATCAGGAGTGCGTTGAAAAGGAGAATAATGTAAAAGAAGTCGTACGGTACAAACCATCGGATATCGGCAGCCTTGTCACGAGGGGAGAGTGGGATCCATACATCATGCAGGTTCTTCACAAGGCCAGTAAGGTTGACGGTGATCAAATGCAACTCATACTCAGCGATGCGATCAATGATATCAGAAATGATCAAGGGGCGCAGGAGGTCATGAACAAGTATCGAATGCCTGCACTGCTCAAGGAGAAGTATGACCACCTCCAGATCATGGCAAGGTACAATGTTATTGTTGATGAGATAATCGCGCCGTTGGTCAAGTGCATCATGCTTGAGGAACTCGTTGACTATTACCCTAAACTGTCTGATATGGTGACGGCCGAAGGAATCCGTTTCCTGGGAGAAGAGGCGATATCCGGACGTGTTTCGATGATCGAAAAAGATGTAAATATCGTGACGTCCGAGACGGCGGACGGTACGGCAAGCACCGCACGCTACAAGAATATGGTATCGGTGCTTGTGTATGACATACGCGGTTCGACCTTCATGGGCGCGAAGCTAAAAAACGCTGAGAAGGAAAGTGCGATAAGGAACTTGTTTCAGGAGTCGATGCTGTATGTTGCCGAGAAGTACGGCGGGATTCCGGTCAAGGATACGGGAGACGGTGGGGTCATATTTTTCGCGAAGAACCATTATGATATCAAGGCGGAAAAAACATTGCTTCCCGAACCTGGTAACATGCTTCCATCGTTGCGGTGTGCCATTGAAATGGTGCAGGAGGCAAAACTGTTTGTCCAGAGAAACATACATCGTTACCAGGATTGGTTCCGCGAAGCAGAAAGGCGTGAGATAAATTTCGAGGGCGCCACGTATGCAAAGTTGCCGCCGACATATCAGTCGATTTTCCAGGTAGGTATTGGGATCGCATCAGGGCATTATCCACGCGAAGTGTATCTTGAAAAGAATGCATTTGGCGAACATGACTTGACGGGGATGCTGGTGAGAGAGGCGAACCTATATTCTACAGTCAAAGCAAAGGGTAAGTCCACAGTGATCTGTGACGACGCAACGGTTTATAACACTCTTCTAAATGTCGACCGCTTCTCGTTCCTGAGCGAAGCAGGACTTCGCATCGACCCGGTGCAATTGAATATCCAGCAGGGGCTCGAATACTGGATCAAGCAGCGGATCACGCGCAAGGGGTTCATTCTCGATCTCCATAAGATATTCGTTGCGAAATTCGGGCGCGAAATGGCGGATACGGAGAAATTGAAGATCGTACTCGATGATAACGATATTGTGATCGACGAAAGTAGTGATGTCCAACTCGACAAGGTGGAGCGTACCAAATTGCTTTTTGAAATATACACAGAGGCTGCGAGATGAATAAGCACAGCGTGAGTGCTATACAGGATTATATCGAAGAGCAGAGTAGTTATTTCAATCTGGTCACTCAAAGATTCTTAAGTGAGGAAAGATACAAAGAAAGTCTTTCGTCGATCGAACAGGGAATGGCGTGTCTTGGGCTCTCAAAGGATACGATAAAAGTCTTCCAGAACCGTGGCAATTTTATCATTGAGTTGGGGCATAAACTGACCGAATACGAAGGTTACGAATTGCCGTTGTTCATTGGGCACAAGAAAATGGGTATGCCAGTTCCCTCGGCGCTTTCCGAGAGATGTCCGCAAGAAATCGTTACGCTGATCGAGAGATCAACGAACCGTAAGACTGTGAGCGATTACAGCAAAGAACTGCAGCAATTCTCGCTGGCTCCGGATATATTCCTGGCCGTGCACAAGTGTATGATGGCTTCGAGGGTTGAGACGTTATTGCCCGATCTGCTCTCGGACATTGAACGGATGGCTTTTGCCAGCGTAAAGGATGGGGTCGAGAAGATTCCGTCGATTTATCTCAATTACCTGTCGTCTGCTTCTATTGCTAAGTTGTTCAGAAAACTTGTCAGTATGCTGCGTGACGTGAAGACTAAATCAGAGGAAGAACTCAAGAATATAGAGCTATACTCGACGAGGATAAAGGAACAATTGGAAGGTTTGTATCTTGAAACCTGTGATGGGTTGCGTAAAGTAATCGAGAATGACGTTGTGCAGGGCGCCGATACGAATGTCATCACGCAGAAAGTTTCGAACCTTTTCTCAAGGCTGGACCGCTTGTTCTTAGGAAATATATATCACCTCAAGGATTATCAGAGAAGGAAAGGCGAAATACTCGGGAGTCTGAAGCAGGAGGAGGACCTGAAGCATTATGCAGAGCAGCGCTCCATGGAATTGACCAAGCCGCTTAGCGAGATCTATCACGAATATATGTATAT
>CP070705.1:212170-220134 GCA_020349965.1 Caldifarciminota bacterium
CCCCCCACATCAACTTGGACGTATATGGTATTCGTGGAGGGGACGCGTCACAAGAGAATGGCGCTGTGCAAATTTTATCGCCTCTACCTCGGCCTCTGCCGAAGTGAGTGCGGTGATGAATGGAATGCCTAACTCAACTGCCAGGCGCCTCATCACATAACCGTCACGCTTGGCACTATGGGTCATGCTGGGCGTGTTGATTATCAGGTCTATGCGCCGCTGGCGCATGAGGTCCAGAGCATTCGGCGATTTGTGTTCACTTATCCGGTAAACTGTATCGACTACAACTCCTTCACGCCTCAAGAAATCGGCCGTGCCACGCGTCGCCACCACCTTGAAACCCAACTCGATCAATGACTTAACAAGATCCAGTACCTTCGGCTTGTCGTCATCACGCACCGTGATATAGACCGTGCCTTTTCTGCTGAATCTCTCATCGCTCATTATCGCCTTGAAATAGGCAGCCCCAAAAGTGCGGTCAATGGCCATGACCTCGCCGGTCGATTTCATCTCCGGGCCCAGAATTGGATCTACTCCAACCAGTTTTTGAAATGGGAATACTGGTCCTTTTACAGAAACGAATCGGCGTCTGCCCAGGTTCGGTAACTGACCCGATCTTCTAAGATCCTCGATACTATGGCCGATCAGGATCAACGTCGCAAGTTTGGCAAGCGGGACACCGATCGTCTTGGATACATAAGGGATCGTCCTCGATGCCCGCGGATTTGCCTCGAGTACGTAAATTTCACCGTTCTGAATTGCGAATTGTATGTTTATGAGACCCCTGGTGTTGAGCGCCAGCGCAATCTTCTCTGTTATCATTTCTATATTGTGAACCGCCTCGTTCTTCAACGTTCTCGGCGGTATCACGCAGTAAGAATCGCCCGAGTGTACACCGGCCTGTTCGATGTGCTCCATCACCCCGCCGATGAAAACCTCATCTCCATCGCACATCGCATCAACATCGACCTCAACGGCATTAGCAATATACTTGTCGACCAGAACCGGATGTCTCCGTGAAACACGCACCGCTGCATCCATATACTGCTCAAGTCCCTGCTCTTCATATACAATTTCCATGGCCCGGCCACCCAGCACATAACTCGGCCTTACGATCACGGGATATCCGATAGAAGCAGCAACCGCTTTCACATCACCGAAAGTGTACCCAGTGCCGAAAGGAGGTTGCCTTATATCCAAACCCTTGAGTAAGCTCGAAAACCGCTCACGGTCCTCAGCGTGATGGATATCAGCGGGCTGAGTCCCAAGGATTTCAATATCTAATTCACCCTTCTGGACCAGCTCGGCCAAGGGCATGGCCAGGTTGATCGAAGTCTGGCCGCCAAACTGCAGGATGATTCCACCAGGTCTTTCCTTTTCGATGACATTCAAGACATCCTCGAGAACGAGCGGCTCAAAGTAGAGGCGGCTCGATACATCAAAGTCCGTCGATACCGTTTCCGGGTTGTTATTCATCATTATTGCCTCAAACCCGGTATCTTTCAATGCCAAAGCCGCATGTACGCAGCAATAGTCGAACTCAATACCCTGACCTATGCGTATCGGGCCAGAACCGATGATCAATATACGCTTCCCGCTCTTGGTCCGGCTCTCGATACCCGTATGCGCCATGTATGTCGAATAGTAATAGGGCGTTATTGCCTCGAATTCTCCGGCACACGTATCGACCATGTTGAAGTGCGGCACTATGCCGCATGATTCACGATACGACCTTATCTCCTCAACCGGTTTATTTACAAGGCGCGCGATCTCCTCGTCCGCGAAGCCGATCCTTTTTGCTTCATATAGCAAATCCGCGTTCAGCTTTTCTTTATGTATTCTCTTCTCGACTCCGATTACCTTCGCGATCTTGGTAATGAAAAACGGATCGATACTACTCAACTGTGAGATCTTCTTCACCGTGTAACCCCGGCGCAGCGCTTCGGCAATACAGAAGAGTAGCCGATCGGTCGGTTCTTCCAGCTGTCTTATCAGCTCATGTTCTTTTACCGGCTCCGGCTCGAATCCGAATTGGTTTATTTCCAATGATCGTATCGCCTTGAGCATAGACTCTTCGATGGTGCTGCCGATCGCCATTGCCTCACCGGTCGATTTCATCTGAGTAGTTATGCGGCGGTCGACGGTAGGGAATTTGTCAAACGGCCAGCGCGGTATCTTGGCGACAACATAATCGAGCGCCGGCTCGAACGCCGCCGTGGTTTTCTTTGTGACCGCATTGGGAATTTCATCGAGGTTCATACCGACCGCGATCTTTGCACTGACCCGGGCAATGGGGTAACCTGTGGCTTTCGAAGCCAGTGCCGAAGACCGTGATACCCTGGGATTGACCTCGATAACCCGGTAAGCCCAGCGTTTCGGATCGACCGCGAACTGAATATTGCATCCGCCGCAAATCTTCAATGCCCTGATGATCTTCAGGCTTACGCTGCGCAGGATCTGGTTTTCTGGATCGGTCAGGGTTTGCGCCGGCGCGAAAACGATACTCTCGCCGGTATGGACACCCATCGGGTTAAGGTTCTCCATGCTACAGATCGTAATGCAATTGTCGTTGCCGTCACGCATGACCTCGTATTCGAATTCCTTCCAGCCGAGTACGCTTTCCTCGATGAGTACCTGCCCGATCTGTGACAATCGGATCCCCGACGAGGCGATTTCCTGCAGTTCACGCCAGTCATACGCGACGCCGCTACCGGTACCGCCCAATGTGTAAGCAGGACGAACGAGCACTGGATACGACATGGTACGCGTGGCCTGACGTATTTCATCAATGGTGTGGCATGCAACGCTCTTTGGAATAGGTTCGCCAAGTTGCGCCATGAGCCCGCGGAAGCTTTCACGATTTTCTGCCGCTTCTATCGTTTCCCGGTTTGAACCAAGAAGCTCAACTTCAAGCTTATCCAGTATCCCCTCACGCGCCAAACGGAAAGAAAGATTGAGGGCGGTTTGCCCGCCGAATCCGGGCAGCAAGCCGTCCGGTTCCTCCATTTCGATGATCTTAGCCAGGGTCTCGACGTTCAAAGGCTCAATGTATACAATGTCCGCAATTTGAGGGTCGGTCTGGATCGTGGCGGGATTTGAGTTGACAACTATTGTCTTGTAGCCTTCTTCCCTCAAGGAACGGCTCGCTTGAGAACCGGAGAAATCGAATTCTGCGGCTTGTCCGATGATGATCGGACCCGAGCCAATGATCATCACCTTTTTGATATCTCTGCGCTTAGGCATTTAGAAAATCTTGGAAAAGAAAAGTAGTATCATACGGACCAGGACCGGCTTCGGGATGGAACTGCACCGAGGAAACGCGCAATCGCTCGTGCCGTATACCCTCGATTGTATTATCGTTGACATTCATCCAGGATATCTTAACGTCAGGCACATCCTTTACTTCTATCGCATAACCATGGTTCTGCGAGGTGATATATATCCTGTTGCTCGAAAGCTCCTTCACGCCGTGATTACTACCACGGTGCCCGAATTTCATCTTGTATGTCTTGAATCCCAAGGCGAGGCTCAGGATCTGATGCCCCAGGCATATACCCAGAACAGGAAACTTATCCAATATCTTCTTCACCGTCTTAACCGTCGTGGCAATGACCTCAGAATGCTCAGGGTTACCCGGACCATTCGATATCACAACGCCATCTGGCTTCTCATCACTGATCGCATCGAAGTCCGTATTGTAAGGAACCTGAATGACTGTGGCGTAGCGCTGCAGATTTCTGATAATACTCTTTTTCACACCGCAATCGATCAAGACAACCCGCTTCGTTTTGCCGTTGCCGTGGACGATCATCTTTTCGCAAGATACGCCCGCGACAAGATTGTCAGTATCGGGGTGGGGCTTCTGCCCTATCTTTTCAACGATTTCGCCGATTCCCAACCCTGTCCCGGCCGGAACTATCATGCCTTTCATCGTACCACGGTCTCTGATCCTGAGCGTCAGAGCGCGCGTATCGACGCCGGCGAGGCATGTCAATTTTGTTTCTTTCAGATACCTGCCAAAGCGACGGCCTCTCGTCGAAAAAAAATAGGGCTCTTTCAAAACGAGCCCTCTTATCTGAGTCGTGCCCGACTCCCAATGCCTCTTGTGAAAACCGTAGTTGCCGATCAGGGGATAGGTCATGACAAGGATCTGACCTGCATACGAAGGATCGGTAAAGGCCTCTTCATATCCGGTCATTGAGGTATTGAAAACGACCTCGCCAAAAATCTCGTTCTCAACAAAAAAACCCCTGCCTTTGAAGACTGTTCCATCCTCAAGGACAAGGATTGTATCCTGCATTCTAAAATATAAATATAATCATATATTCAGTCGTGTCAAGGATAAAATAAGATAAACGCAGAGTTAGCTATGGGGTCAGATCTTGACAATTGACAAATTTGACACAATTGCTTTTGTATCAAACTGCACCATCGTATCCGGTGCTTATAACCTAGCTATCAGGCGTAACACGTATTTGTCCATTGTCAAGATCTGACCCCATCTGCCGCAGGTTATAAGTACAATTGACAATTCAACGAAGTGACTTATAATATCCAAAGAAGGAGGTTGTACATGTCGTGGGACGGTGAATTAAAAAAGATCGACGATTTCCGGTACAAGATTCCACGTAGCTACAAGACCGGGATGAAGACCGATGGCATCATCTACGCATCGGAAAAGATGCTGCCGCAAATCACTTCGGACAAAGCACCGGAGCAGGTCGCCAATGTCGCCTTCTTGCCGGGTATTGTCGGATTCGCCATGGCAATGCCCGACATACACTGGGGTTACGGGTTCCCGATCGGTGGTGTTGCCGCTTTTGATATAGAGAAGGGGATCATATCGCCCGGTGGGGTCGGCTACGATATCAACTGCGGCGTCCGCTTGCTGCGCACTGATCTTACCGATAATGACATCAAGGACAAAATCAAGGAGTTGGTGCGTGCTATATTCAACAATGTACCGTCCGGTGTCGGCTCGACCGGAAAGATAAGGATCGATGAACGTGAAGTCAAGGATGTGCTGATTAATGGAGCAAAGTGGGCTTTGAAAAAAGGATTCGGATGGAAAGAGGATATCGACCGTATTGAAGCACGCGGCGCCTTAGCCGGCGCAAACCCGGACAAGGTCTCCAAACGCGCACTCCAGCGCGGGCGGCCTCAACTCGGAACGCTCGGCGCAGGCAACCATTTCTTGGAGATCCAGGTTGTTGAAGACATCTATGACCGGGAAGCCGCGGAGATAATGGGAATTGATGATGTCGGGCAGATAACCGTGATGATACACACCGGTTCGCGCGGCCTGGGTTATCAAGTTTGTGATGACAACGTGAAAGTACTCGGACGTACTACGCAGAAATATGGAATCAGCATTCCGGACCGCCAGCTGGCCTGTGCGCCAATAACATCACCCGAAGGAAAATCCTATTTCGAGCAGATGGCCTGCGCGGCGAATTATGCCTGGGCAAACAGGCAATGCATCATGCATTGGATCAGAGAATCATTCGAAAAAATCCTGGGCAAGAAAGCAGAAGACCTCGGTTTGAACCTGATATACGATGTTGCGCACAATATCGCCAAGTTTGAAAGACACCGGATCGGCGATGAAACAAAAGAACTGTGCGTCCATCGCAAGGGTGCGACCAGGGCCTTCTCTGCAGGACACGAAGAGGTGCCAATAAAATACAAGAGCGTCGGCCAACCCGTTCTCATTCCGGGCGACATGGGCACGCATTCGTACCTACTGCTCGGCACCGACCTCGCGATGAAGGAGACCTTCGGCTCTACCTGCCATGGCGCGGGCCGTGTCATGTCGCGTACAAAGGCCTTAGATAAAACACGCGGCAGGAGTATCGACAAGGAACTGGCTCAGCGAGGCATCTACGTCCTCTCTGCAAGCAGTGAGGTGCTCCGCGAAGAAGTACCCGAAGCATACAAAGATATCGACATGGTCGTCGATGCGGTCCACAATGCCGGCATCTCGCGCAAGGTCGCACGTATGAGACCGCTGGGCGTGGTCAAGGGATAACAATATTATTAGATAATTCTTGCGCAGGGTATTCTGTAAGTCATAGCCATCGTCTACTCATGCCGAGATGAAAAAAACATTAAAAGAAAAGATCAACACAGCACCTCTCCTTCCCGGTGTATACCTTTTCAAGAACCAGAAAGACAAGGTCCTTTATATCGGCAAAGCATCGAATCTGAAAAACCGGCTGACCTCCTACCTGAATTCAACATTCATGGATCAGGCAACAGATATTGATACCATAGTAACGAATTCCGACGTCGAAGCCCTCACTCTCGAAGAATCGCTCATAAAACTTCACAAACCAAAATACAACATTCGTCTAAAGGACGACAAAAAGTTCCCTTATCTCAAGGTCACAATCAAGGATGACTTTCCACGTATTCTTTTCACACGCGACCTCAAAGACGACGGTTCGCTCATCTTTGGACCATACACGAATGCCAAGGCATTACGCAGAACCCGCGATGCTTTATGCAGGATCTTCAAACTGGTTTCTTGCACCAAAGATCTATCGAGGAAATACACCCGCCCATGTCTCGAATATTACCTCGGCAGATGCAGTGCTCCTTGTACCCAAAGTATCAGCAAAGACGAGTATACAGGTCTCGTTGACAAGGGAATTAAGTTCCTCCAGGGGAGCTCGGACGAACTCGAAAAGTCTATTGAAGAGCAGATGTGGAAACACTCAGGAAATGAAAATTTCGAGGCAGCCAAGATACTCCGCGACCAACTGTTCGCCATCCGCAAAATATCCCAGCGCCAACAGATCGTCACCGAAGATAATATCAGCCGCGACGTAATCGGCACTTCGCGCACCCGTTTCCATTGCGTAGCCTGTCTCTTCAGGATCCGTGAAAACCGCCTCCTCTCTAAAGAGATATATGACTTGAAGATCAACCCGAAGAGCAGCGACGAAGAGATAGCCAGTGCCTTCATCAGGTTGATCTACACACACATCTCGTTTCTACCACGACAAATCGTCATTGCAGCCATGCCCAGTGACTGGGACATTCAGGCGCGGTGGTTTCAGAGCAGAGGCTCCAAGATGCAGATCGTGACCAAACCGAAGAGCGCCGTAAAGAATATTCTTGATTGGGCAAAAAAGAACGCAGATAACGAGATGTCGACAAAAGTAGGAAAACACCGGGTTTCACCGGTGTTACTTGAAATACAGGAAAGACTCCAGTTACACGAGCCCCCGCGCTGGATTGAGGGTTTTGATGTATCAAATTTGGGTGACAAGTTCGCCGTGGGCTCTTCTGTGGCGTTCAAAGACGGCAAACCTTATAAGCAGTATTACCGCCGATATCGCATAAAAAGGGTCGCTGGTCAGGACGACTTTGCCATGATGCGTCAGATCGTCAGCCGCCGGCTGAAGGACATACAAGGACGAAAGAAGCAACCAAACCTGCTTCTAGTCGATGGTGGTAAAGGGCAACTCAGCTCGGCACTTCGTGTCATCAGGGAACTGGGCACAGATATCCCGACATTTGCCCTTGCGAAACGCAGCGATGAACTCTATGATCAACAAGGGAATGTCATTTCCATACCCCAGACTGCAAAAGGCTTTTATCTGCTCAAGCGGCTGCGCGACGAAGCCCACCGTTTTGCTATCGGATATCATCGCAAGCTGCGCGGCAAACAAATGGCGAAATCCGTGCTCGATTCAATTGATGGGATCGGCAAGTCTCGAAAATACGCAATATTGAAGTACTTCGGCAGTATCGAGGCGTTACGCAAAGCAAGTGATGCAGAGATCGCCAAAATACCGGGCGTTGGATCGCACATTGCGAAGCGGATATACGAAGCGCTACATACATAACGACCCGATACAGGATACATGACACCCGATGGAAAAAAATAGAGAATCTTGATTACGAAATCCAAAACATCAATAACCAAAATGGTCGTTAAGCATATCGTACAACATACC
>CP070705.1:220234-227171 GCA_020349965.1 Caldifarciminota bacterium
CCCTCGGTACTCAGCAGTGACGCCAGATCGGCGGATGTAATGCTGCCGAATGTCTTGCCGTCCATTCCCGTCTTGATCGTCGTCTTGACGGAAAGATTGTTGATGCGCTCGGCGATGTCCATACTCATCATCCGGATCCTGTCCATCTGTTTGGAAAACCTTTTCTTCGATTTTTCCAAACCCTCCAGATTGCCTGCTGTGGCCTCCATAGCAAGTTTTCTCAGGAACAGGAAATTCCTTGCATAGCCTTTTTTTACATCGACCACATCAAAAGGTTTACCAAGACCTTCAACCGCTTTGAGTAGAATGACCTTCATCGCGTTTCGTATGGTAAAAGAGCTATCTCACGAGCCCTCTTGATCGCCTGAGAGAGCCTACGCTGATGGAAAGAGCATACACCGGTTATCCTCGAGGACAGGATCTTGCCGCGCTCGTTGACAAAACCCTTTATTACTGAGGTATCTTTGTAGTTTATCCGGTCAATACCTTCCTTACAGAAACGACACTTCTTCCGCATTTCTCTCCTTTCGTCTCAAAAAGGCGTGTCGACGCCGCTTTCTTCTTTAACTTCCTCATCGGTTTCGACAGCCGGTTCTGCGGCCGTGGCCCCTGCTTGCGGCATGTCAAGAAACTGTATACGTCGGGCAACTACTTCAATGGCCGACCGTTTCTCGCCTTGAGCAGACTCCCATTGACGCGACCTCAAGCCGCCCTCGATCAGAACCGCACTGCCTTTCTTCAGAAAGTCGTTGGCAAGTTCGGCCTGTCGGCGCCAGGCAACTACGTTTATGAATAACGTCTCCTCCTGCTGCTCTCCGGTCTCCCGGTTCTTGTACCGCCGGCTTGAAGCTATTCGGAAATCACAGACCGGTGCGCCTTTCTGTGTATAACGCAACTCGGGGTCAGCAACCAACCGGCCGATCAACTGAACCGAGTTCAGGTAACCCAATCGAAGATCACTCATTTCTTTGCATCCTTTACGAAGATAATATACCGCAGAATATCATCGCTGTGCTTAAGTCCGGCATGGATCTTATCGATAGCCTTTGCCGGGGCATGAAAACAGTAATTCACATAGTAACCCTCGTGTACCTTCTTTATCGCGTACGCAAGGGTCTTCTTTCCAAGATGTTCGGTCTTCAACTCACCCTCTGTATTGCTTTCGATGATCTTTTCCACCGCTTGAACACTCTGCTCTAATTTATCATCGGGCAGCTCAGGATGAAAAATGAACATTGCTTCGTACTCTCTCATAGTATTATTCCTTTATATATCCTTTCGCTGTAAGAAAACAAGAAAATGCGCGCCGCGCAGAACAGCGCTCCCTGCACGCACACCACCCATTATTATACTTAGAAACGTGCAGCAGTCAAGACGTATATGGTCGGGATCCTCTCCGTTCTTTACTTTCCTGAACAAGCGTGAAAATGAGTGAAATCATGGATATTGCTGGGGGCGGCACCCCGCCCCCAGCAATATCCGGTTACATTGTGACGTGCATCTGTATTGGCGGTTCGTATGCCCCTTCTTCGGTGTTGTAATACTCGTATGCGCGCGAGGCACGTACCTTTGCACGGATCGGGAATTTTGCCTGGAGCCCGTACTTGATCGACACGGGCGCACCGAACTCCACCCTGTCCAGGTAGATGATTATCTGCCTGGGCGTCAGGCTGTACTTCTGAATACTCTTGCCAACGAGCTCATCGAGTGTCGGTGTTAAGACGGCGAAGCCGGGCGGAATGCCAAGGTCGATCATCACCATCTCGGCCCGACCGGACTTCATCAACCTCACGGTCGCTTCGACTTCGACGATATCATTAACACTTAAACTGGTCCGGTCATACTCAACGTCTATGGCCAGCATCGGTTTCGCCCCTCTCGGCACGATCTCCCAGGGCAGGTAGTACTTGCTGGCGATCTCATAGAGGAAATTACCTTCTCCTTTAACCGTGATCTCGACCGTGTTCTTTGCTCTGACCCATTCGCTCAAATCGATCTGGTGCATCAGGTCAGAGTTACTATCGTCGATCGTCAGTTCTGCCGCTTCTTTCCCGTTGACGATGACGGCAACTTGGGCATCGACTTTTTCGCTAATGCCGCCCAGCGCCGCAACGAACGAACGGAGCGCGATAATCGTTCCCTGTGTCGTGTACCAGACGCCCGATTTGTCCTTGGCCCGTATCAGATAGGTCAATACCTGGCTGACTATATCACTGTACCTGCCGGACCCTATCAATGCATAGGCTGCAAGTCCTGTCGCTTCGACATCCACTCCCGCACCGCGTGTGAACGTAACCGACGGTACGCTGGACTCCCAATATACTACATCCTTTTGCCTTTTCGCCATCCCCACCAATCTCTTCAGGACGTCGGCCGTTGCCGCCGATTTCGGCTCGACAGCGACGAAAGCATTGGCAACGAGGGCGAGCACATAGGGATCACGGGCGGCATCGAGATTCTTGCGAAGATAATTCAAGCCGTTTTGAACGTGACTACCGCGGTCACCGATCTCGCCAAGAGCCCAACAGATGTAAGCAGTCGGCAGGATCTCATTTTTCTGTATGTTACCCCATGATTCTGCGTGCAGGTACTGTGCATCGGGCGACCACGAACCATCTTTGTTCTGTTGATTCCTCAACCACTGGGCAGTGCGCTCGATCAGCCGTTCGTCGATTTCATAGACCTTATGCATGTCGTTAAATTCCATCAGACCGTAGGCTGTGAGAATTTTGTTCGCCGGAGCGTCGCCAAACCATGAGAACCCCCCGTTCGCTACCTCAAACGTGAGCAACCGCTGATAGCCCAGACTGATGTACTCCTCAGCGGTCATCTCTGTCTCCGGTTTGATCTGACCTGTCTGCCTCAGGTAATTGAGTATGAGTATGTTAGGGTAGGTCACCGACGTCGTCTGCTCGAAACACCCGAACGGCACGCCCAGAAGTTTATCCAGGCCTTCCACGATCTGCGAGAAGATGCCCGGGAATATCTTCAGACCGAGCCAGTTCGCTCCACTAATGGCATTGTCGGGGAAGATAACCTGCTTCACAACCGAACCGGCGAGCCGGTCCGAGATGATGTCCTCATAAGGCTTGCCGTCGGGCAAAACCGCTACCGAGCGCTTGATCGCATCGGATTTCACCTCTCCGTATGCCCGAACGAGGATCGAGTGGTACCCGATCTTCTTGACCTTGATCGGGAAATATGCCACGCCGACCTCATCCTTCTTCAACTCCCTGACGATCTCTTTATCTTCCAAGATATCGAACCACTCAGCCGGTTCGAGAACGAGCCTAATCCGCTGAGGCTTCGGCAAGTAATTATAGAGAGCAATCGGTATCGAGATTTCATCACCTTCGGTCAGCGCGACCGGAAGGTCGATGTCCACGAAGAAATCCTGGAAAACGCGCAATTGTGCAAGTGCGGAACCCAGTTCTCCAGCAGGTGAAGACGCAAACGTGGTGATACGCCAGGTGGTGATAGCATCAGGCAATGTCACGCTCAAGGTTGCCATCCCCTGATGGTCAGTAATGAGCGCCGGCTCGAAAATGAACGTCTCGGGAAAGAATTCACGGACCCTTGGCTCTTCTGCAGGCTGCCGGACCGCGGTCTCGGATTTTTTTATCTTAATCATCTCGCGCATTGCACCGGCGGCGGCCATGGGTACTGCTGCATCCATCTCCATGGCAAGGTTGAATTCCTCTATATCCCACATCACCTCGCGCACATCGTCCCCATTGCCGGCGATCCCGTCGGGTCCGGACGATGATATCGTGAAGTAGTAAAAATACTCTTCAGGTGAGTTAACGCGATATCTCAGTCCCCAAGGGTCGAGAATGTCTTTTTCCCTAAGGAAACCCTCGCTGACGAACGCATCGATGGCGCCGTCGCTCTTCGGGTACTCGTTGTGCCTCTGATAGTATCTGTTCTGCGCCTCATATATCCTTGACCTTGCTTCCTCAAGTCTCATGTAGAATCCTGATCTGATCTTATCATTTACGGATTGGGGCGTCGTATAGCTGACTCGATAGTGATCCTTCGGCACGAGTGTCGAGAACATGACATTCTCGGCACGGGCTTCTCGGACCTTCATTTTGACGATATCGACCGGCGTGAAACCGTGGATCTCGTAACGCGGCTTCATTATTTCCTGTTCGAGTTTGAAGTATACCCTCTCAAGACCAGGCTGCAATTCTGAAACGGCGAACACGGCTTCATCTACTACTGCCACACAAAGCGCGGCAATCCTTGGCTCGCCGTCCTGACCCGTGACCGTGAAAACGATCTCTCCATCCGCGCCCGGTAAATATTCGTTCTTGTCTTTCCGCACATCGATAAGAAGATCGTCGGCGGCATGGACATAACAGAAGCGGGTATCGCGTACGATGTCACTACCATGTGTGACCATATATGCGTGAAGCCAGATCGATCCACCCAGTTCATCCGTAAGATTCAGCCTGTAACGGCCCTTGTGGTTTCTCACATCGATCGATTTTGTCATCACCGTCTGATTATCTTTGATCACATCTAGATAGACACGACCGGTTCTTCGCGTCGTAAGGAATGTGAGGTCAAGCGGTTCACCCACGGAATAGATTCCGCGGGTTAACCTCATTATCAATCCGGTCCTGTCTTTATCCAATTCGAACGTCCGCTCGATCTCCGCTGTCTCTCCCCGGTCATCTACCGCCCTGACATCGATCTTCGCCTGTGACTCATTTGGTATCACAACGAATTCCGCGATGCCGTAATCATCTGTCTTGCCTTTCAGCCGCCGGCCACCGACACGCATCTCGATCCCGGCGTAACACGGCGTACCGTCAGGGTACGTGGCAAGAACGTAGATGCGATTCTCAAGGTTCGGTCGCAACGCGCCGCCCTCGGGAATCACCGCGAGACTGATCATATCCTGGACTACCTTCTTCTGCGCCGAAGTTTTCTCGCTGTGATTTGCGGCATCTATTACCTCGACATCGAGCCGCATAAAAGCATCACCTTGCTCAAGGGGTTGACCCACAAAATATGCGGGGAGGCGATACGTGAAGTGATAATGACCTTCTTCATTCGTACGGCCTTCGATCACCGATTCTTGCTGAAAGCCGATATCGTATTTGTATGCCGTTATTCTGACCTTGCCGTCGGCAACCGGTTTGCCGAAGAAATATTCAACTTCAACGTCACCCTCGATCTGCTCGCCGGGAGTGTAGTATTCTCTGTCGGTCTTCAGCTCAATCCTGAATTTAGGCAGAACATACCGTTTGACGTTCACTGTTTTCTCCACCTTGTCTTGGCCGAGAACGGCCCGGATCGTATAGTCACCAAGATTGACCTCATCGGCCAGGATGAACTGCACGTACCCGACACCAAAATCGTCGGTTGCCAATTCTTTCTTGTAGACCTTGTTACCCTTACTGTCTTCGACTTCGAATACTATCGCTGCCTCGCTCACCGCTCTTAGACCGGGCCTGCGCAAAGAGAGTGACCTTATATGGATCGTCTGCCCTGGTTGGTAAACCGGTTTATCTGTCACAAGATAGGTAACATTCCCGCTCAGGATCCTGACCCTTGTGTCGAAAGAATCACTACCCAGAGCCGACGTAACCTCGAAGTGAAGATCAGCTTCATCCACGCCGTCACCGAGAAGGAAATCGGTCTCACAGGATCCGTCACGGCCGGTCTTACCCTCGAACACGACCTTACCACTTTCACCGTTCTTCATCGTTATCTTGACTCGAGCATCGATCGGTGCATTGTCCCGCTGGTTGCGAACGATTATCCGGTAATTGACCGGAGTACCCCGGATGAATTCATCCTGGCCAAGGATCTGAACGATCATCCGATCCTCAAGTTGAAACAATGAGTAGATTTTAACCCGATCCTTGAATTCGACCTTCACACGAAGCAGATCCCGGTCGCTCACGTCCTTCTTTAGCTCTATCTCAAAAGGGACCGTATGGTAGTGACTGCTGGTGTATGTGTATTTACGAGCTTGGCCAACGACATCATCGTCGACATCGAGAATGCTGACATCGATCCTCCCCCAGCGTCCCTTCATCTCCTCGACCGGAACCTTGACGCGCAAGACATCCGGCTGTCCGGAAACATCTATTCCTGAAACAATACTCAATGAAATGACTGCGAGTATTACCAGCATGATGCTTTTCATTTTAGCCTCCTTCTTCAGTAAGATACAAATAAGACGTGTAAATATTCCCTGTTCAATGGGCGGGTAATTATAGATGCAGGAAGCTGGATGTCAACTGACCCTCTGTCGGAGTCTGTCGATTTATGACTGGGAATGACGAATTAATGGGTTGGTGCTATTTCAGCGTGTTGATATGCTTCAGCAACTGCGCCTTTTCCCGCGCTGCTGCATTCTTTTTTATGATACCATCCTGTACAGATCTGTCGATCATGGATTGAACCCCGGGATACGCTTTCATGGCCGATCTCTTCGTCGTCAACTTCTTTACCTTCTTCAATGCTTCTTTCAACCTCTTCTTCCTGTTCCGATTGACGATCCGCTGTCTCGCGGATTTCCGGATGTTCTTCAACACGCTTATTGATCTTTTCATGGTCTATTATATCCAGAACGCTCGAGCTGTCAAGCTGCTTCGAAACCCGCATCGAAATGAGCAACGCCGTTGCAGAAAGACTGGACCCATAGAATAACTAGAGTTAGTTGATCAAATCCTTGTACATCTGCAGTTTGCGCAATCGTGTGGGGTGGCGCAGTTTCTTCAATGCTTTTGCTTCGATCTGCCGGACCCTTTCGCGTGTGATATTGAACATTCTGCCGACTTCTTCCAAGGTCCTTGGCATACCGTCGTTCAATCCAAAACGCAAGCGGATGATCTTCTCTTCCCGCTTGGGTAGATCGCGGAGAATATCATTGAACCTGTCCTTCAAGATCGAGATCGCGGCCCGCCGTGAAGGTGAA
>CP070705.1:227271-232057 GCA_020349965.1 Caldifarciminota bacterium
GCTCCCGTAGAGGTCGAAACGGCTGGAATCACCGTAGTTAGATCAATCTCGGATACGTTCACACCGGGAGATACTTGAAATGGCATTTTGTCTACTCCTGTTTAAAGGAAACTCTTTAGGAACTGTATCAACTATTTATGATTTCTAGTGTTTGACAATTTCCCACACACTTCCATCAGCAACGAATCTGTCACTGTCGCGTCCATCGTCCAGAATCGGTAGCGGCAGGACTTCCTGCTCAATCTGCTTCATCTGTTCTCTATAGAGTTTGGCTTTAATATCCATGGACACCAAATCAGCGAAAAACTCCTGATTTGTCATCCAGCCGAATAATACCAAACACATAGCTAAATCGTCATGCGCACCATCATCAGCTTCATAACTATTCCGCTTATTTATGAAAGTCGAGAGTTCAGAAATGATGTGAAAGTCTTGAAAAACAAGTTTTTGCGTTTCCACCAACTGCTTCATAGCCGCACAACCTTGGGCTTTCACAGACTTGGTGGTTCGAACACCCCTTTCACTCTTTGATCCACCGAACTGCCAAGTAAGCTGAGTGCGCCTCTTGACCGTGGTGGTGGAGAGCATATTCTCGTATTCGTAATCGTCAAATAGACCATCCGATACCTGTGCGCCGATATCGTTGATTTCAATTAGAACATAGGCTTGATTATACCAAGTCGCAATCTTGGAAATGATACCCGGATAAGCAACCGGCGTAATTTCGTTGTCTCGGTAGGTACATACCACTCTATATGGCATTTCGGTCACATCAAACACCACAAAAGCCGAATAGTCGATGCCCTTGCCGCGACTCGTATCGACCACCATGATATACTTGTGACCCTGCTTTGGCTTTTCGTACCAGCAGCAACCTACCAGACCTTCGAACGTATTTGGAGTAACGAAGGTCATATTCTTGAGGACAGCACTGGAAATGAGCGTTCCAACCGATCCAAGGAATTCGCACTCCATTTCCTGATAGTATTTCGCATCTCCAAGAACGCGCCTCTGATCGTCTGCCCATTCCTGATCGCGCCCCGGAACCGAACGCCAGTTTGCTTCAATGTGAACGAATCCATTGCGCCCTTCGACAGCATCCGTCCACATACGGTAGAAGTGATTCATTCCGTTTGGAGTGGAGCTAATTAGAATCTTCGTTGTCTTACCAGAGGTAATCGTTGGATACGTGGATGTAAAGAAGTCATCAGCAATGTTATTTGGAACGAACGCGAATTCGTCAAGATACAGGAAGTTGATGGAGAAACCACGAATAGCCGACGATCCAGTGGAGTCTGCAAGCACACGGCACTTATTCTCTAATTCTATGTCACCCTTGTTCCAGCCAATGATGCCTTGCTGCATCCATAGCGGAATCTCTTCATATGCTAACTGAACGCGAGACAGAATTTCGCGAGCGGTCTTGGCTTTGTTAGCGAGAATGGCAACGAGCTTTTCTTCTTCAAAAAGGATATACCAGAGAATGATACCTACGGTCAAAGTGGTCTTACCAATCTGGCGACCAGCCTTGATAATAATTCGGTTGTTTTCGATGATCTGTGGAACAGCTTTCTTCTGAAAGGGATACAGATTGATATTGACCAAACCATGGTCAAGAGTAATGATCCTGACATAGTTTTCGATGAAGTATTCCGGGTCATTGAAACAGCGGACATACTCGTCCCTCTGCTCCGAAGTTAGTGGAACAACAACACCGGCTCGCTTTAGTTTAGGATTGCGAAGATATGCTTGGTCATTCGTCAATTTCATGTTTTATGTTCTTTATCTCTTTCAACAGTTCTGACGTAGTTCCAACGAAAACGGCTTTATCGACAGTTACGCCGCCAGCCATTTGATTACTTTTTGCTGCCTCGGCTTCCAACTTCTTGCGCTTCTCATGAAGTGCCATTAGCTTATCGGTCATATCCGATAGGTTCTTTAGAAGTTGTCCTGCGACTTCGTATGCGCGAGGATGCTGCGATTCTTCAGCAACCTTCAGAAGTCTGGTCAATGCCTCTTGTCCCTGATCCAGAAGATCACGATGCGTTTCACGCGACAATTCGTAGTCGAACTCAATATCACGATCCCTGCTATCTTCTTCTACGACAGCGGGTAGGTGTTCTTCTGCGGGAATTATTTCCTGTTTCGGCGTTTCTTCGGCTTCTTCAGTTTCGTCAATTCCAAACAGTTCATCCAAATGGTCCTTTACATCACTCATACGTATTCCGTTATATTGACGCTAAACCCAAATGCTTCTGCCTCGGTGTTTGCCGTATTCGGTGTTGGCTCGACAGTGATATTAACCAGTTGAGTATTAGCGATTGCGAAGCTAGCGACGTTCCATCTAGCACCCGTTACAGCACCGACCAGAGGATTACCAATCGTAAACGTTCCATCGGTGTCGTAAAGTATAATTGTATTAGCATATTCTTGTTCGACTCTAGATGCCGTAACACCAAAGTAGCCATTAGGATCGACTACATTACTATCTATTTCGATGTGCGTAGCGTTGATCACACTGGACACATTGAATGTTTCAGTATTGAAAGTAATCACATTACCAACATTGATGTTACCAGTAAACACTGCGGTATTTTGTGAAACAATATTCGGCGCAGTATTATCAACGTCTACTGTTCCTATAACTACATTCGCATAGCGCGAAATTGAACGCCACGTTCTGACAAAGCCAGTAGCAGTCGCTCCAACAATAGACGTTCCCTGATAAACTGCCTCGTCAACTTTATAGTCACCGGTTCCACCAGTAAGTTCCAGTTCCTTGAGCGGACTCGTTTCGAACGTCATATCATGAATGTTTGCCGTTGCCTTCTTGATGATCGAAGCGTTAGCAATCGGACCAAAGAGATATCCCTTTGCCGTAAAGTTCAGTGTCCAAATGATGCTGCGAGTTGACTCAGGATCACCTTCATGCGAATCGTCGTAGGTGATAGAGTTGAATACAATCGGCACATCCATATTGAAATCTTCGACACCAACGAAATTCAACGTAACTGTATAGTCTGGTGTAAAGTAAGGTAGAATTTGCTCGACAATCTGCGCACCGTCTTCGGTATTACGAACAAAGATATACAGATTGAAGTCGAAGTTGTAGGGTGTCATGCGAGTCTTGACCAGCCCCGTCGATCCACCTGTTCCAAACTCTTCTACGAAATTACTCTTCTTGCGCAACGGATCATAAGAAATACCGTTCATTTCAAATGCCATGCGCGGCAGAGTAAGGTTTACGGGGTTATATGGATCGGGCGCAGCCGCGATACGTGCGTAGAACTTTTCTTTCGACGCATACATGAGCGGCACGTTGATTCGTTCAATCTCGGTTGTTCCTGTCTTATCATACTTGACCAGACGCATCTCGTTGAACATGGTGCCAAAGGCAACCACCAACTTGCGAATGATTCTATGATAGTGGTGTCGATTCGATAACATTACGGCTCACCAAACGGATTGCTTTCCGAGAAGTCAAGATAAGTATTTGCTTCCTGCTCAATCTGCCAGTTATCCATGATTTCACCCTCAGTACCAGTCTGTAGGATGTTGTAACTAACCAGATTAGCAGATGCGCCAGTTGTGAATCCATAGATAGGATCACCAACCGTGAACGATCCCTTGATGTTACGCAAGCGAAGCGTTTCGGCTGGCATCGGACCATCTACATATTCGTTGTAAATGTCATTAGTTGTGCGATTGAACTGCGTAACGATTCCAGTTGTATTGGCATTAGCAAAATCACCAGCCGGTCCCTGCCATGCAATCTCGCCACGAATGAACGACTCTGCGCTCATGGTAGCCGTATCGACTACGAAGTTCGTAGACAGTGCTGTATCGTCGCACACAAAATCAATCTCCTGAATACCCGTAGCAAGCAGTTCACCGTTATACTTGAATGTCTCAAGTGACAGAACATACATGTATGGTAGACGCTTACCCAACTGAAAGAAGGAAACGTCACGCTCAACGAAACGAATTTCCATCAGCTTACGTTGTGCTGGCATGTAGATCAAGTCGCCTTCCTTTGGCAGATTGCGCGTCGTGACATACTTCTCAAACGTTCTACGCGCAACCGCAACGCGAGCGGTCTTTTCTACCTGTAGACCAAACTTGGAGAAGAATTCCTGTTGTCCACCATAATCATTGAACGTTTCAAGATACATGTCGATCTTGAAAGCCGAATCATAATATTTGACCGGATCGTCACCAAACAAATCATCCACGCCTTTTACGTGCTTAGTATAATCGTCTAGCTGACCAGCCGGAAAGTCGCGAGAACTGCGCGGAAGATAATAGATATCAATGCCATGGTTCTTGATCGACTCAATGACCATATCTTCCAGAAGCAACTGCTCTCTGGACGCTTCCTGATTATTGAAATAGACTGAAGTAGGCATTTTATCCTATCTCATGTTTTGGTGGCTCTTCCCAAACGTCGCGCAATTGCTGCTCTAGTCGCATAATATCATTATGCGCTTCTAGAAAGATTTGAGGACCATTGATAACCATACCACCCGGAAGTGTGTAGTTACCGTATTTCTTGAGGTTCTCGCCCCATTGACGTTTTATGAGTTGAGTCGTATACTCCTTCAACCACAGATCGTTGTAAACATCGACAAACTCTTCAGGATCAAGCACACGATCACATTCAACGATGAACCAAGTGCCTACGCCAATTTCAGGACCGCGCCAGTTCATATCAATATACAAACGTCCCATGTGCTTACTAAAGCGAATTGGATTTGTTCCAACCAGCAACAGTTCCAGTGTGCGAATG
>CP070705.1:232157-236931 GCA_020349965.1 Caldifarciminota bacterium
GATGTGCCAAGATCATGTCCGGGAACGTTCGGTATGGGTGTGTAGCATCCAATGATACTCCCCTTTCCCCACTTCTGGTTGAAGTAGCACCCGTCTGGCCTGTAATCGACGATCATCATATCGAAGAATCTTTCCATTTGTTCTGTGATCATTGCTTCATGGCGCTCCGGATAGATGGGTATGTCGAGATTCACCATTTGACCGATCTCTCTCGCGCAGGGCCCTGCTGCGTTGACAACGACCGGCGCGTAGAACGTTTCTCCATCGCGCGTGCGAACCGATTTGACCTTATCCTTCTGGCAATCAACAGCGGTGGCTTCTTTGTACGTGTATACATTGCCCCGTTCTTTAATTGCCCTTGCATAGGCATCCACGATCAGAAACGGGTTTGCCTGGGCATCGCTTGGACAGTACGCTCCGCCGAGCAGATCGGTGGTATCTATGCCCGGAACGATCTTCTCTATTTCACTGACATTTACGTAGCTTACGTCGAGGCCCATTGCCTGCTGGATTTCAATGAGTTTGGTGTAACTTTCTTTCTTGTTCTTGCTGTGTGCGAGAAACAGATATCCACCCCGATGGAATTCGACGTCGCGACCGAGTTCATCATTCATTGCAGCGAATTTCTTCATCGATTCCATGGCAACCTTGATGCTGAGTTCGGTGGAGAATTGCTGTCTGATACCTCCGATGCATCGGCCAGTTGATCCGGCGGTCAGGTAATTCTTCTCCAATAAGTTGACCTTCAATCCTCTTTTTGTAAGGTAGTACCCTGTGGCACAACCGATGATCCCGCCACCGATAACAATAACGTCGGATGTGTTATCCGCGGATGACATAAATCTCAAACACCAAGCATCAAATCACAAACAATGCCTAAATCCGATACCCAATTTGGATATTTGAAATTCGTTTGGTATTTTGATTCTGTGATTTGACATTTCCGTCGTAGATGGTTCACAATCCGTACATTTCAATGATTTCGTTCTTCTGCTTGCCGAGGATCTTGTATTTCTCGCCGATCTTGGTGAAGGCAGCGATTGCTCTATCAATATGCTCTCTGCCATGACCGGCGGATATCTGCACCCGAATGCGCGCCTGCCCTTTGGGCACGACCGGGAAGGAGAATCCAATGACATAGATACCCTCGCCATACAGATCGCGCGCCATATCTTGGGCAAGTTTGGCATTATAGAGCATGATCGGGACGATTGGGTGGATGCCTTCTTTTATGTCGAATCCTGCCTCTGTCATTTTCGCACGGAAATACTTGGTGTGCTCCTCGAGTTTATCCCGGCGGTCGGTCGTCTTGCTGATGATGTCGAGCACCTTGCTTGCAGCGGCGACAATGACCGGTGGTACGGTATTGGAAAAGAGATAGGGCCGAGCCCGTTGACGGCAAAGCTCGACGATCTCCTTTCGGCCGCTGACACAGCCTCCCGACGCGCCGCCCAGAGCTTTGCCGAGCGTGGAGGTGATGATATCGATACGCCCAAGCACGCCGCAGTGCTCATGAGTCCCCCGGCCGGTCTTGCCCATGAAACCGGTCGCGTGTGAGTCGTCGACCAGGACCATGGCATCGTATTTGTCGGCGAGATTGCATATCTCATCCAATTTGGCGATGTCGCCGTCCATCGAGAATACACCATCGGTGATGACCATCCGAAATCGGCAATCCTGTGTTTCCTTTAGTTTTTCTTCGAGGTGCTCCATATTCGAATGTTTGTAATTATAGAGTTGGGCTTTGCAGAGTCTCATCCCGTCGACGATTGAAGCATGGACGAGACGGTCCGCGATCATGGCATCTTCTTTATCCAGGACAACGTCGAACACACCGGCATTAGCATCCATGCATGACGGGAAGAGGATCGTATCTTCTGTGCCGAGAAATTCAGTGAGTTTCGTCTCGAGGTCCTTGTGAATATCCTGGGTGCCGCAGATAAAGCGCACCGAGGACATGCCGTAGCCCCGTTCGTTCAAACCTTCGTGGGCTGCCGCCACGACTTCCGGGTGGCTTGAGAGTCCTAGGTAGTTATTGGCGCAGAAGTTGAGTACTTCTTTCGGCGGCGAGCCGGTCGGGAATTCTACTTTGATGTTCGCTGCCTGGGGTGATTCAATGGATCTTTCTTCCTTGAATGTTCCTGCTTCTTTTATTCCCTCGAGCTCGGTCGAGAAGTAACCTTTCGCTTTTTCGCTGTAGGCCATCAATACCCTCCTAAACCACCTTGAATTCCTTGAGCAGGTTGATGATATTATTGACCGTGTCAAAAGCTTCTGGTGTTGCCTTATCGTCCGGGATCTTTATGTTGAATTTCTTTTCGAGGAAAGTCTTGAGCGAAACCATTGAAAACGAATCGACGATGCCGCTCGATATTAGAGGCGTGCTTTCGTTGATATCGTCCTGAGTATCCTCTTCCAAATATTCTTTCTTAACATAGTCGATTATTGCTTTCTTCAGATCTTCGGTCATGCGACCTCCTTTCTGTCAATCGTTCTCCAACGTTGATACATCGCCGATGTCCTCTCCCCATTCTCTTGCCCGAAGCAAACGGCGCATGATCTTCCCGCTTCTGGTCTTGGGCAGGGAGTCGACAAATTCGATCTCCTGAGGCATTGCCAGAGGCGACAGTTTCTTGCGGATGAAGTTCATGATGTTAAGTTCCAGGTCGCCGCTCGGTTCGTGCCCTGGCTTGAGGGCGACGAATGCTTTTACCACCTCCATATTTACGGGGTCGGGTTTTCCGACCGCCGCCGATTCGGCGACAGCTTCATGTTCGAGCAGCGCCGATTCGATCTCAAATGGCCCGACGAGGTGGCCCGCTGTATTTATCACGTCGTCATCTCTGCCGACGAACCAGAAATAGCCGTCGGCGTCGATGCTGGCGCGGTCACCGCAGATATACCAGTCTTTCTTGAATTTGCTTTGATACATTTCCTTGTTTGCCCAGTAGGCACGAAACATTGAAGGCCAACCCGGTTTTATGGCGATGAGCCCAACCGTACCGGTCTTGCCAAGCGGTTCGAATGTCTTAAGATCGACGACCGTTGCCGTGATCCCCGGGAAAGGTTTGCCCATTGATCCTGGTTTAATTTTCAATCCGGGAAAATTCGTGATAACGATGGCTCCGGTCTCGGTTTGCCAGTATGAATCATGGAAAGCCTTGCCGAATGTTTGTTCCGACCAGATAACCGCTTCGGCGTTCAGCGGTTCACCGACGCTGATGAGATGCCGTAGACTTTCCAGTTTGTGCTTTTTCGCCAATTCGGTGCCGTCTTTCATCAGTAGGCGGATTGCGGTCGGGGCTGAGTACCATACCGTGATCTCATGTTGAGCGATGAACTGATACCACTTCTCGGTATTGAATCCGGAATCAAGCACTGCTTGCGTGACCGCATTGGCCCACGGTCCAATTATCCCGTAACTGGTGCCGGTAACCCAGCCGGGATCGGCAGTACACCAGTAGATATCGTCAGGTGTGATGTCGAGAACCCACTTGGCGGTCAGGTACTGGGCGATGATCGCTGAGTGTACGTGCATCGCGCCTTTCGGTTTGCCGGTCGTGCCAGATGTGTAGTGCAGTACCGAAGGAGTTTCTGGACCGCAGGGTTCGATCTTAAAGCGATCCACCCGGTCCGAATTTTCCATGTTGAAAGCAATTTCTCCCGGCTTCACGCTCTGCTCATTGCCATCAACGACGATGACTCTTTCGAGTGCGGGCAGCCTATCCTGGATACGACGCACCTTAGGCACGTGCTTCTTGGTGGTGAGAATGGCTTTGGTCCCCGCGTCCTCGAGCCTGGTGAAAAGCGCTTCTTCACCGAATGCGGAGAACAGTGGCTGCGTGATCCCACCCATTTTCAGAATGGCCAGAAAAGAAATATACAGCTCGGGGATGCGGTCCATGAAGATGCAGACCCTGTCCCCGCTTTTGATGCCACTTTCCTTCAGAAACTGTGCGATGGTATTGCTGTAAACGCGGATATCATCGTAGGTGAATTTCTTAACCTCGCCTTTGAAACTTTGCCATATCAGGGCGGTTCTAGCGCCAAATCCCTTTTCCACGATTCGATCGCTGCAGTAGTAAGCGATGTTATACATTCCGTCTTTACCATACTCGAGCTCGTCAGCCGAGATCTTCCAATCAAAGCCTTCATACCGCTTTTCGTAAGAACCTATGTTGCTCATTAAAATACCTCCTGAGACTTATCTTCTGATTCAAGTAATACTACGCTCAGCGCATACTGACGAGTTCGCGCCGCCGCAGTGTGGATCTTTTTGACCGATTTCTTCACCGCAAAATCCCTGACATTTCCGGCTATTCTTATGCGTGATATGCTGTCTATCTCAATATCGCGCCAGAACGATCCAAAGCGAAGACCGCACCCGAGAGCCTTCAGGACCGCTTCCTTTACGGAAAAATAGAGAGCTTGGACGTGAATGCGGCGTAAAAGGTTGGGGGTACTCGCGATTTCCTTTCTGGTGAAGATGTTTTTCTCGAAATCTTCTCTGTTCTTGACCGTTAACAGACGATCCTTGGCCAGTATGTCGATTCCGAGACCTTCTATCATGCCGTATAGTGCTAAGGGTATAGCAGAATCTTGCCGCAATCACCGCGTCTCATCAACTCCATGCCTTTTTCGAACTCATCGAAGCGTAAACGGTGTGTAATGATCGGTTTGAGGTCGAGCCGTCCCGAGCTCAGGAACCTCGATGTCTTGTGCCATGTTGAGAACATCAACCGGCCGTTTATTCCTTGAACCGTAGCGTACTTGA
>CP070705.1:237031-241000 GCA_020349965.1 Caldifarciminota bacterium
GGAACGAGATTGATCGTAGGAAAGCCGAGCTTCGTACCTCTCCCTTTTCCTCTGACCACGATGCCGGATACACTGTACGGTCGACCGAGCAAGCGGCTTGCGGCTTTTACATTCCCCAACAATAGCAGTTCACGGATACGTGTGCTCGAAATAGCACCTTCATCCGTGACCCGCGGCATTATTTCGACGCGGAAGGATCCCTTACCGAGCGACTTCAGAAGTTGCGCGGTTCCCCTCCGGCCGCAGCCGAAGTGAAAATTCTCGCCGACAACGATAAACGACGGTTTGAGTTTTGCTTTTATTGCAGTGACAAATCCCTCTGGAGAGAGCTGCGCAAAATCCTCGGAGAATTCAAAGTAGAAGATGAAATCAACGCCCAACTGTGCGAAGATGCGCTCTTTTTCTCGATCAGGAGTCAAACTGCAGAGTGGGGCTTTCCTCAGAACGGAGAAAGGCAGCGGGGTGAAGGTGATGATACCCGTCTTGCTTTTGGCGCCAGCTGATTGTCTTATATGGTGGACGATCGCCTGGTGCCCTCGATGGACACCATCAAAACTTCCGATTGCGCAGACCGAATTCAGAGTTATTCGGTCGGGGCGGTTCTTGAGTATCAGCATGAGACTATACGGAGTATGTCACCCAACGTCGATGCCGTGGAGACGCGGTACTTACCGATCCGCGTTCGCCGGAGAGATAATAGGCTTGCACCGCAGCCAGCCGCTTTGCCGAAATCGTGAGCCAGGGAACGCATGTATACTCCTTTGCCGACAACCGACTTGAACGTTAGAATTGGTGGGTCCACTTTCTCAATCTGGAATGATTTTATGATGACGTTACGGGGTTTCATTGTTATCTCCTTTTTCTGCCTGCTCAACTTATACATTCTCTGTCCCTTCCACTTTAGGGCGGAGAAACGTGGCGGTACCTGCTTGATTTCGCCGATGAAACGCTGTGCCATGCCATTGTACCCTTCGAGATCGAGAAGCGAATTCATTGCTCTTACTGGCTCTGTCAGGGAACCGGTTATATCATAAGTATCTGTGCTGACCCCGAGTACGATTTCTCCCGTGTACTCTTTTTCCATTACTTGGATGTTCTCGAATTGCCTGGTAGCTTGATTTGGTAACATAATCAGGAGACCGCTGGCAAAAGGATCCAGAGTGCCGGCATGGCCTACTTTGAGGTATTTTCTCTGTAGCAACCGTACGATCTGGAATGAGCTGAACCCGACCGGTTTGTCGACCAAGAGCAGAGTATCATCCATCGACAGCTGTCTGCTGCCTGTTATCTCTTCAGGGTTGCTTCTTGATTTCGCGTAAGATCGTATTGAGGATTTCTTTTTTCGCAGCATGGATGTCTTTTCTTATCCGCAACCCGGCAGCGAGGCGATGGCCACCGCCGCCATACTGTCGGGCGAGCTTGTCAACATCGATTATACCGTCACTGCGCAGGCTGATTCGTGTACTGTCTTTCTCTTCTCGCAAGAACATCGATACTCGTACTCCTTTGATCGCTTGAAGAAACGATATGAAATTCTCGGAGTCGGACATCTCAGCACTGCTTCTTTGGAGCATGTCCTGGCACAAGTACATCATGGCCACGCCATGTTTGACTTCAATTGTGCTCAAGACCTTGGTCAGGAGTGTCGTGCCACTCAACGTTTTGGCATTCATTTGTTTTACGAGGTGATCGGGCTGTACACCGAGTCCAACCAATTCGCTGGCAATGAGCAGGGACTCCTTGGTGGTATTCGGGTAGACGAAGCCTCCTGTTTCATTGTATATGCCGCAATAGAAGATGTCGGCCAGTTGTTTTGGGATCCGTATCTTCAATCGCTTAAAGATGAAATAAATGATTTCACACGCGGAGGATGCCTGTTCGTCGATGATCCTGAGGGCACCAAAGGAATTGTTGCTACGGTGATGGTCGATGTTGATGATGGATTTGTTAGCCAATTGGCGTTCGGGTAAACTGGGGAATATGCGCGAAATGCCTGCGGAATCGACGGCGATCAAGAGATCAAAATCGCCGAGACGGCGCGTGAACTTCCAGTTTCCCAGAAGAAAATGATACTTAACCGGGATTCGAGAATGGCAGAATAGCGTCGGTTTCTTTCTATGGTAATGCTTCACTAGATATGCAGATGCCAGTGCAGCCGCGATGCCGTCACCGTCCGGGTCACGGTGTGTGGCAATGACAATTTCTCTGCTATTCTGTATCGTCTTGACTAATTTCGTCAAGTAATGCATCGATCTTCCTGCCGTATTCATAACTATCGTCGATCCTGAATTCTATGTCTGGTATATATCTCATCCTCACCCTGCTTGCCAGTTCCGATTTTATGTATCCTTTGGCGCGGTTCAGTGTAGCAAGGCCTGTTTTCTTGTCATCCAGACTCGAAAAATATATGATGGCCGTCTTCAGGTCGCTGCTGACATCGACCGTCGTGATCGTGACAAGGCCGAGACGGGGATCTTTCATCTGGTGCTCGATTATCTCCGACACCGCACGGCTTAACACGGACGCTACTCTGTCTTTCCTCATCAGGTTATCGCAATATCGTATTTCAGCACGTTGACATCGTGGAATCTCTCGATGTAGTCGAGCGTCGCTTTCAGAGAGGAATCGACGTGTCCTTTGTCGTTGCCGCAGGTTACGAGCCCTAAACGCGTGCGCTGCCACAGCGAAAGGTCGCCGAATTCGCAGACGGCGACGTTATAGCGGTTCTTCAGTTTTTCTTTGAGGCTAGAGACAATGCGCCGTTTTGCTTTCAATGATTGGCAATTCTCGATGTGTAGGTCCAGGTCACAACGACCGACGAAAAAGCTATCGGACATCTTTTGTCGGCTGCTCTTCGATCTTGTAGAACTGCAGGATATCGTCCTTCTGGATGTCTGAGACATCCTCTAATCCGATACCGCACTCATAGCCCGCCAAGACTTCTCTGGTGTCTTCCTTAAATCTCTTCAAGGATATGACTTTTGCACTGACGATCTCCTTCTTGTCGCGAATTACGTGCGCGATCGCATTCCTGGTGACTTTGCCGTCTTTGAGGTAACATCCAGCAATGGTCCCAACTCTTGGGATGTTAAAAACCTCTCGTACTTCAGCTTCGCCAATGAGAATCTCCTGCACCTTGGGTTCAAGCATGCCGAGCATCGCAGCACGCAGGTCGTCGATGGCTTCATAGATCAAACGGTAGGTCCTTATCTCGACGCCTTCGCGCTCGGCGCTTTCCATTGCATTAGTTTCCGGCCCGACGTGAAAGCCCACGCAGATGGCGCCTGTAACCTCGGCAAGCAGGACATCGGAAACATTTATCTTGCCAACACCCTGGTGGACGATTCTTATCGTAACCTCATCGGTCGATAATTCCTGTAATTTTTCATCAAGAGCTTCGACCGAACCAGAAGTATCTGCCTTGAGTAATATCCTCAGTTCTCTTATTTCGCCCGCCTGTAATTGCTCCTGGAGATTGAGCAGAGTCAGCTTTGATTTCGGCGCGAGCCGTCTACTGCGATCCATCAGTTCGCGTTGAGCTGCCAGATCCCTGGCTCGATGTTCATCGGTCACGGAAAGGAATATTTCGCCTGCTTGGGGTAAGCCGCTGAATCCCAGGACCAGCACCGGGGTCGAGGGTCCGGCTTCCTTGACCCTTTGGAGCCTTTCGTCGAGCAGTTCGCGAACCCTTCCGAAATGCGGTCCGCAGACAAAGGGATCGCCCTTGCGTAAGGTGCCTTCTTGGACGAGCAGGGTAGAAACATTGCCCTTGCCACGGTCGAGGCGCGCTTCAATTACTACCCCTTTGGCCAGTTTATTGAACGGCGCTTTCAAGTTCAGTTCTTCTGATTTGACGAGTATGGCATCGAGCAGATCCGGTATGCCCTTGCCTTTGAGCGCCGACACCTCGACACAGATCGATTTGCCGCCGAATTCTTCGATCACGACGTTGGCCTTGGCGAGTTGGGT
>CP070705.1:241100-244820 GCA_020349965.1 Caldifarciminota bacterium
ATACAGCAGTTCACTGCTCTTGATTTTCAATAATAATTCTATATGATTCCATTCGGCGTGGCGGCTGTCAAGTAGTATTTTGGCACAAATTTGACACAACGAGCACGTGTCACAAGCTCATCAGCAGCGAACCGTTGTGACTATTGTTATTGAGGTGAGTGTTTATGGAACCCTGCGGAGGGTAAGTCCATCGGCTTATTCCTGCTAATCTACCTCCCCTGAATGGATGATACAGCAGAAGCGGCATTGACATAAGTGGCATTTATACTATAATTTACGAGTGTTTCTGATGATACTTTTCCTGGCAACGGGAGATTCTACCGTGACAGATACGTCGAAAACATATGAAATTCCGGAGATAATACATCCCTACGGTGAAACCCGTCCGGCTGGAGAGACTACGCCTGACTACTATGAATACACGGCTCTCGACATCTTGAAGGAATTCCCGGTAGTACCCCTCGCTTACGGTTTCGGCGTAATGAGCAAATTCATGAACAAAGGGCGCAATCCTGCATATACGCGCATCAGCTTGAACGGCCACCCGTTGAACACTCAGCCATTCGGATATTTTTCGCTGGGAATGCTACCTTTTCATACTGTCGAGCAGATGTCATTTGGCAGAACTGCTGCTGGTGCAGAGTTCGGCAGTTTCGATTTCGAATCTAAGATCAACAGCTACGAACTTCCGTATTCTTTCGTCCAATTCATGTTCGGAAGTTTTGAAAGCAATACCTACGGCTTCGATCTGACTCGGGGAATAACGGACAACCTGGGATTCTATATGAGCGGATCATACCACAAAACAGAAGGTCATCGTGAGAATACTGATGCGGAAATCCTGTCGGCCTATTCGAATATTTATTTTAATCTTTTCCTTCCTGTGCGTCTTGACATCTGCTATGCCAATAGTGACTGCGGTTATCCTGGTAGTATGTCGCTGCCGGTTGAAGGTCGCCAGAAAGATGAATTCTTTGATGTTAGCACCACAATCGGTTTTGGCAAAGGGATGGGCACATTGTACTATGAACGTCAAACCATGGATTACCTTGATACGTTGTATGATAGAACGTGGAGTGTGCAAATAGATCATATAGGTGCTATATCAGAGCAGCATGATACTTTGTTTGATGTTATGTTGGATTATGGAGTCAATGGATTCTACACGGTATTGACTGGTGAGACGTATCTGCCAGGTAAATTAGTCGGGTTTGACGCTTGGCTGCTATTGGAGAAGTGGTTTGGTCGGGGCGTGATAAGGGCGGCGGGAAAACTCGAAAATGTTAGTGACCATGACGTTTTCTTGTTACCAAGAATCGAGGTAGGAGTGAAACCATTGGGAGCCGCGATGATCTATGCCGCCCTATCCAGAGATGGGCGAAGCCCTTCGGATATCGAGACATGGGCGCCGTTCGACACGCTCAACCCATTCCTAACCGTAAAGGGTTTTGAATTTCTGAGGTCAGAGTACTGCTGGTGTGGAGAGATCGGCCTACGTGGAAAGGGGTTCTTTCTGAATCTTTACCGGTTGTCATTCACCGATTATATAAGTGTTTTTGTAGTCGATGATTATATTGGGTACGGCAACCTTGACGCCTGGGAAACGAATGGACTTGAAGGCTATTTGAATTTGCCGGTACGTATGTATAATGCTGACAGCACCGCAAGTACTGAATTCGCGATCGGAGTAAGTGGGAATATTGTGATGAACGGAGATCCAGTGCATTATGTTTCGCGTCATTACGCATCTGGTACCATTTCAGCGAAGCGGGAGACCGAGCGATTGGGTTTTGGTATTGCACTGCGCGGAGAGTACAGTGGCACCAGGCGCGACATCGACGGGACAGAGTATCCCGGATATAAGATTCTTTCGGCGGCAGGTTTTGTGAAATACATGGGACTCTCCTGCACACTGCGGTTAAATAACGTTCTCGACGCAGAATATGTCTACCTACGGGGGTATCCCATGCCGCCAAGGAATTTCGATGTGTCGGTTAAATGGGAGTTCTGGGACTGAATGCTGATACTACGCGTCGACGATCGGTTGATCCATGGTCAGGTGATCGCAGGATGGGCAAGACCGCTGGGTATCGATTGCGTGATTCTGGCATCGGATCGGCTAAGCCGCGATGAGTGGTCCTGTAACGCATATCGTTTGGCAGTTCCGGAAGGTATCGAATTTTCATGTTATACGATTCAGGAGTGTGTGAATTATTTGAACAGTACGAATAGAAAACGCAAGATGGTGATTGTGGAATCCGTGAGTGAGGCTTCCCAGTTGGTTAGAAATGGGCTGACCGTGCCGGAGGTGAACGTCGGGGGACTTGGTTACCATGAGGGTACGAGGGAAATCGCGCCCTATATATATCTGTCGGCTGCAGACATTGAATCGGTCGTGTATCTGCATAATCTTGGTATCAAGATCACCGGCAAGCAGCTGCCAAATTCGGTTCCGGTCGATGTGGTCAAGAAGCTTGCCGGTATAAAATGATATGCAGTTCTGCGAACGAATGAGGAGGTAGAATCGGATGAACGCGGTGTTGTTGAGTCTACTCGGAGCAGTCATACTCCTTGATAAATATGCGCTTGGTGAATTCGGTATATCACAACCGGTGGTTACGGGTATGATCATCGGCGCACTGTTCGGTGATATGTGGTTCGGGATCTTTCTTGGTGCGATGGTACAGTTGATCTTTCTCGGAGGATTGCCTATCGGACGCGATATTCCTCCGGACGGCCAGGCCGCCGGTATCGTGACTGTAACTGCGTATTTTCTGCTCAGGGAATCGAATAGTCTGGGGCACTCGCTGTTCGTAGCTTCGGTGCTTGGACTCCTGGGAGGTATCGTAGGCGGGTTCTTCGATATCGTCGCGCGTAGATTCAATGAAAGATTGTATCATCACTTCATACAGCACGAGGAGTGTCTTTACATCTGTCATGGTGCAGGTCTATTGACGGCTTTTGGAAGAGGTTTGTTACTGTTCCTCCTGATATTCATCTTTGCCGACTTATTTGTCGTTCCCGATGTCGTTCCGCAGATCACAAAAGAGACGCTGACGATAATCGGAATGAGTTTGGGTTTGGCCAATGGTTTATACCTTTTCGTCAAAGTAAAGACGGCAGTATTCCTATTGATTGGAGGCATATGCGGCTTGGCTATGGTCGTCTTTTAAGGATATTCTTTCAGAGTCTGTTCATCCAGACGTCGTGGTCGTTTCCCTCGATGCAGAGCATGGGGTTTCTTTCCGGTGTTCTCGTCGGTACTGGAAAAGACAAGAAGGCCGAGATCATGAGTACCCAGAAGGGTCTGTTCAATACGCATCCCTATATGGTCTCTTACATAATCGGCGCCACCGTTCGCGCTTATGATGAGGGTGTGACTTCAGCAGAAGAGATAAAGCGATTTCTCAGTGTCGCTCAGACCAGTTTTGCATCGGCCGGTGACCTGCTATTCTGGCGCACCCTTCGTCCGGCATTGCTCTTGCTGGCAGTCATCCTTGGTGTTCATTACGGGCTCATTGGTCCTCTGGCGTTTCTTGTTGTATATAATTTATTTCATCTTTTTCATCGGATCCGGGGGATCAAGGACGGGTATGACATGGGATGGGATGTCATATATTTGCTTAAGATGAGGAGATTCGTGCTGGTGAGGCGTGCTTTTGAGATAGTGGGCGGTGTGCTTTGCGGATTACTCTTGTCGTTGATTTCGATGGAAGTGAA
>CP070705.1:244920-248598 GCA_020349965.1 Caldifarciminota bacterium
TGAGTGAACTATGCACCAACATGGCGATAATCCATGAGGGAGAAGTTCTGCTTACGGCCGAGCCGCTCAAGGCAATGCATGCCCTGAAAGGGAAGATCTGGTCAAAGGTGATCCCCAAGAAGGAATTCCCGGATTACCGGCAGAAATTCGAGATCGTCCTGACAAGGCTCTTCGCAGGGAAGATCGTGATCCATGTCTTGAGCGAAACCAAGCCAGACGACACCTTCAAGATCGTGGATCCTGAACTGGAAGATGTTTACTTCACGACCATAAATAAAAATCCCGTAAGGGTTACAACATAACGGCGAGGGCAATCATGTTCCGGGAGATATTTCTATTTGAACTGAAGTACCGATTTACGAAACTGTCCACATATATCTATTTCTTCATGTTCTTTGCGTTCGCGTTCTTTGCGACGATATCGGTAGGCGGCGCATTCAGAGGTGCCAATGTCGTCATCGGCGGTGCCGGGCAGGGTAAGGTACTGGCAAACGCTCCGTTTGGCGTGGGCCTGCTCATCTCGATGCTGGTATACTTCGGTATGCTGGTCATCGCAGCGGTCATGGGCAATGCGGGCTACCGGGATTTCCAGCGCGATACGCATTCCTTCTTCTTCTCCTATCCGATAAAAAAATCCGATTACTTCTTTGGACGTTTTCTTGGGGCCTTCGTCGTGCTGGTCGTCGTCTTTCTGAGCGTCGGTATCGGTGCCATCGTTGGCAGCCTTATGCCGTTCGTCATGCCGGAGAAGTTCGCTCCGTTTCGCCTCATCGTTTACATTCAACCATATTTGATCCACGTGCTGCCTAACTTGTTCTTCTCCGGTGCCGTGTTCTTCTCTCTAGCGATCACGCAGAGAAAGCGCATCCCTGTTTTCGTTGCCTGTGTTGCCATTCTCGTGGGCTATCTCTTGTCGGCAAATATGCTGTTGAACCTTGAAGCCAAGGTTTTTGCGAGTGTCATCGACCCGTTCGGTGCGAATACGGCCAGGTATGTCACTGAATACTGGTCGGTCGCCGAGAAGAATACATTGCTCATGCCGTTCAGCGGAGTCGTCCTATGGAACCGTGTTCTATGGGGCGCGATCGGCTTGGCAATGATGGTTTTCGGATATATAAAGTTCAAGCCGATATTCATGACTTCAGAACGGAAAAAGAGACGAGAGGTCCTTGGTGATCATGAACATGAAATTTCAACGTCGTACATGGTTTTGCCGGCCGTAACGAGGAAATTTTCAATTGGCGCCAGCTTGCGTCAACTGTTCGGACAGATAAAGATAGAGTTTTTCAGTATCGTTAAGAATCTCTATTTCATTGTCATCGTCTTGCTTGGGGTCGGGTTCATCGTCGGAGTCGGTTTCGAGAACGTCGGGCAGCTCTATGGAACGACCACGTACCCGGTCACGTACGAGGTGCTCGATCTCACTGCAGGCGCATTTTCTATTTTCATGATCGTTGTCATCGTATTATTTTCGGGTGAGCTGGTGTGGCGCGAGCGTGACAAGAATGTAGCGCAGATATACGATTCTTTGCCAGTACCGGATTGGCTCTCGTTCTTATCGAAACTCGCAGCGCTCGTGCTGGTCACGGCGCTGCTTCTGGTCGTTGTCATGCTGTGTGGTATATTCATGCAGGTGGTTCTTGGCTACTACAACTTTGAGATCGGTCAGTATCTAAAAGAACTTTACGGTTTGCGCTTCATCGAACTGGTGTGGTACTGTATTCTGGCATTGTTTGTCCAGGTGCTCGTCAACAACAAGTACTTGGGCCATTTTGTCATGGTCGCGTTTTATATAATCATGATTTCGGCGTATGGTTTCGGACTGCAGCACAGCCTCTACTTGTTCGCAGAAGGGCCGACTTACACGTATTCAGACATGAATGGATATGGTCACTACCTGTCGTCGGCATTGTGGATCAGGGTTTACTGGACCGCTTTTTGCCTTCTCCTCGCGCTCTTCGCGAATCTTTTTTGGGTGCGGGGGAAGGAGGCGAACCTGAAGGCGCGTCTGCGCCGCTTCAGGCAGAGGTTCACGGCAGGCAAGCGTGTGACTGCAGCTGTTTTCTTGTCTATATTTGTCGCAGCCGGCGGGTATATCTATTACAACACCAATGTGCTTAACAAATACAGGATCAAGAAGCACGTTCAACGTGATAGGGCTGATTATGAGAAACGCTATAGCGCATATCACGGTATCGCCCAGCCACGCATAACCGAGGTACAGACACGGGTGGATATTTACGCAAGCGAGCGCCGCGTCCGGATCACTGGAAATTATTCACTGCAGAACCGGACAGAAGTACCGATCGATTCCTTGCACATAATTCTACAGCAAAAACCGGTTGTGCGGCGGATATCTTTCAGCCGATTTCATGTTGCTGCGCTCGGGGACGAAAAACACGGCTACTGCATATACGCACTACAGGAATCTCTCATGCCCGGTGATACAATAACCATGGCCTTCGATTTGGAATACACAGAAAAGGGTTTCAGGAACAATGATCCGAACGTCGATATCGTCTATAATGGTACCTTCATTAACAATCAGGATTATTTGCCGCGCATCGGCTATAATCGGGAACTGGAGTTGGTCGAGGACCATGACCGCAAACAGTACGGGCTCGAGCCGCGACAGCGCATGGCTGCGGTCGAGGACATGCAGGCACGCATGAACAACTACATATCGCATGACGGGGACTTGATTACTCTGGACGCGATCGTAAGCACGGATAGGGATCAGATCGGCATTGCGCCGGGATATCTTGTCGATGAGTGGCAGGATGGCGGCCGTAATTTCTATCACTACGTAATGGAAGATAGATTCGTTAACCTTTATGGATTTCTATCGGGTAGATATGAGATCCAGCGCGATAAGTGGCATGACGTCGATATCGAAGTGTACTATCACAAGGGACACGAGTATAATCTCGACCGGTTTATCCATGCCATCAAGAGCTCACTGGACTACTTCACGGAGTATTTTGGCCCATACCAGCACCGGCTCGTGCGGGTCGTCGAGTTCCCGCGGTATCAGGAATTCGCGCAGAGTCTGACCGCGACCATTCCGTATTCAGAAGGGGTCGGATTTATCGCCAGGATCGATGAGGATGATGTCGATTATCCTTTCGCATTGACCGCCCACGAAATAGCACATCAGTGGTGGGCACACCAACTCATTCCTGCTGATGTGCAAGGGGCGACCGTCATGTCCGAGGTACTTTCGCAGTATTCTTCACTCATGGTGTGCAGGCAGGAATTCAGTGAGAAACTGGTGAGGAAAATGCTTGCCCATGAACTCGACAGTTACTTGCATAATCGGGGCAACGAGCTTTTGAAAGAAGTGCCACTCATGTTCGTTGAGAACCAAGGGTATTTACACTATCGTAAAGGGATCGTGGTCATGAACGCACTCCAGGATTATATTGGCGAGGAACGTTTGAATCGCGCTCTGGCAGCATACTTGAGGGATTTTGCATACCAGGACCCACCGTATACAAATTCAAAAGGATTCCTGAGATATATCCGGAAAGCCGTTCCTGATAGTCTGCAGTATATTATCACCGATATGTTCGAGACGATCACCCTGTATGAGAATAAAACAGTGGAGGCGACTTACGAGCCGCTAGATAATGGAACATATCGCGTACATATATCGGTCAATGCACAGAAGCTGCGTGC
>CP070705.1:248698-252243 GCA_020349965.1 Caldifarciminota bacterium
AGCACTTCAAGCAGTTGGTGCAATAGCCCACATCGTGATTCTGAAGCAAGACCATGTCAGTCTCGGCACCGAGCGATGCCGCCCCTGCAAGTGCTGCTTCAGTAAGACGTGTGGTAGTTCCCTTCTTACGGCACGTCCCATTGATAGCGAGAATCTTCATGTCACGACTCCTCATCCTCAGGAACATCTCATATCAGAACTCAACCCCTCCGACGCGTAGAGCCGAGTAGGCAAGGGCCAGCGCTCCCCAATAGACAAAGAAGCCCCAGAAGTACGTAAAGTACCTGAGCGGCCCGAGCGCGGGATATACATGTTCCCTTTCCGTGAACCACAGGATGATGTTGATATATAGCGTGGAGCATCCTGCCGCTCCAAAGAGCACGTATCCCCAGGTTTGACCCAGAAGCACACCGACACATCCAGACACGAACAGCGGGACAAAGAACAAGAAGTCAGTCCAGGCGAAACCCAGATTAAGACGGAAATGTGTCTTGTCCCGCCAATCTTTATCCTTACCGATCATCAGGTCCTTCGATTTCGAACTGTGCGGGCTCCGCAGGAAGACGAGATATACATAAGTGAGCGGCCCCATAGTGATGACACCGAATACAACTAGCGCCGATGTGACGTGCGTTGGTTCCATTGTGTTCCACCTACCTTTCAGTCTGCGTACTTGGTCGTCTGGTACTGCCGGGGATGCCTTATTGTGGCCAAATCGCCACTGTTTCTTGATACCGCCTTATTCTATTTACAGAACTATGTTAAGGGTGACATCTCAGATTGCGGCTATTGCTAATTCTCTTTTCTTGCTCCTGCCATCAGACGTTGTATTACAGCTTCTTCGGTTCCTAATCCGTCATAATCCTTTTGATGTCCGTACCTGATGCCGTTCTTCTCATTTTCAATAATACATCGAGCCAGTTTCTCTAAACCTTCATCTCTGATAAAACGAACAAACGCTCTTAACCTCACATCGTGGGCATCGGAAAACATGTCCTTTCCACAGTTAAAGTCTGGACACTCCCAGCAGCCATTCAGATTTCGTTCCCGACAACAGTTATATTGATAACATCCGGACTCGGACAAATATCTTCCACAACTATTATTCCCAGATTTGCATCCACCACAATCTTTGGCGAGGTGACACAAACTGCAAATCAATCCACAGTAGCCGATATTGTTGACTATATCTTCTGTCTTCAAAATAAATCCTTTGCTCACAAGCATTCCGCCGACAGGTTTTTGGCTCGCCCACCAAAACTTCAATTTTGACAAGCCAAGAGTCAAGAAAAATGGAACAGGTCAAAGGGAGCTGAGGCGAATCGAAAAAAAAGGCTTTTGTCACTGTTTGGGTCGCCAATTGCGTTTATATCGACCGAACGATTCCTCTTATTGTCCGATAATTCTTAATATCTCTGGCTCTTTCCTCTTGGGGATGGGGGGGATTTTTTCCGGATAGCCCAGAATGATTGGCGCGACAATGGTGCAATCGTCCGGTATGCCCAACTCATTGATCATTTCGGGATCACGTATTACGGTTCCGAGATTTACCCAGCATGTCCCTAAACCTCTTGAGGTTGCTGCCATCATGAAATAACTGGCAGCCAATGTACAGTCAATATACAGGTTCTTTAAGTGAGAGAATCCAAGAATCATCACCAGGCATGGCGCATTATAAAAGACATTGTAAGCCTCATTTTGAAGCATCCCCTCATACTTTTTTGCATAGTCATTCGGATTAGCCGCGATGCGGGCAAGAAGATTCTTCTTGCTCTCATCTGAGATTCTCTTCAGGGTTTCTTTATCATTAACAATGATAAATTTCCACGGCTGCTCATTACCGGCGTTAGGCGCAAGCGTGCTTTCCTTGATTATTTCCCGAATAACCTCCACGGACACGGCACGACCCTGGTAATTTCTTACGGACCGTCTTCTTATGAATAGTTCTTCTAACTTCATGACTGAATCCTTCTTCTTTGTTGTCGTCTACTTAGATCGCGTTCCGATGCAAAGAAATACATTCGCGGATACCCTTCAACCCCAAAGTGCCATTTAGAGGTCACTTCTCGCGCGCCTGTATCCTGGAGATCAACTCCCGTATCTTAGCGTTGTCCGGCGCCAATCTGCAATAGACAAGTGCTTCATCCAGCATACCGGCGTTGAACAACTCATAAGCGAGGATTTCAAATTCCTCATCGATAAACCAGAACTCATCCTGTCTGTTATCATTGAGGTCAGAGTATTTCTCCCTGGCGGCGGTTGCTCCAGAATCAAGCAGAGACCGGAACACCTCGTACGCCGCTGATTTCTTCGGCAGATCGTAGGGCTGATCGTAAAGAATCGCCAGAATGCGTGAGGTGATATCAACGTTTCCCCAGGCCTGGAGGATGTGCCTATTGTGTTCCTTGTGATTGGTCAACTGGACTATGCAAATCCTGTCTTCGGCAATTCGAAGCACGTTGCATTTAAAGCCATTGATGCTGCCCAATATGACATTGCCGCGAATCTTTCGCCCCGCGTTGCCGACCTCAACCTTCTGGTATCGCCAGCCGAGTTCATCAAAGAACGAACGCATCAGAGCCTCATCTTTGAGCAAGGCGTTGCCGTAAAGTGCTTGGTCAAATAGATAAAGGTCCTCTACCGTCGAGAGCAGATGCCCGTACCCGAAGACAAACGACATGTCCAGGTGCGGCGCGAGTTCCGGGCCGGTGAAGTAATTATAATGGTAACCGATGGCTCGTTTCTCATATGCCTTGCCCGTTACATCGGGAAGCGTATTCGCCATCCCAAGCGGGTCGCAGATTTTCTCCTTCAGCAACTCCTCATATGGTTTTCCTGACACTCGCTCGATGATCACGCCGAGCAAGTAGTATCCGAAATTGCTGTATTCCCATCGCCGGCCAGGTTCGGATACGAGATCAAAGCTGGTGATCAAATCGAGCATCTGTTGCCGCGAATGGTATAGCTTCTCAATCCTTTCCAGGTCCGGCACCCGGGGCTCCCCCACAATACCGGACCGGTGCGTGAGCAGGTGGCGCACGGTAATCCCTCGCCCCTTATCTTTCGGGTATTCCGGTAGGATGTCAGTAAGTGCGTCGTCGAGTCGGAGCTTGCCCTCTTCCACCATCTGCAGAATAAGGATCGTGGTAATCTGTTTTGTAGCAGAGGCTATACGGAACTTCGTATCCACCGTGTTGGGGATCAGTGAATCCCGGTTGGCATAGCCAGTTGCGTGCTGATAGAGAATCTCTCCATTGACCGAGATTAGTATCGTCCCATAGAACTGTTCATTATCATAGAATCGCTCCATCAGTTTTTCGATTGCCAGTACCTTTTCTTTGGTCATAGATACATCCGGTAATGGCGCGACACATCCTGAGTGTAAACAAAGGGCCATTGACAAAAACAACAGCCACCTGTTGCTCTGGCGTTCTTGTGATTTTTTAATCATAAGGTCAAAGTAACAATGATGGCCAAAATATCCACCACAAAACTGGGTCGAAAACATAGACACGGGGGCGGGTCATAACACCCCATCCAGTATT
>CP070705.1:252343-255634 GCA_020349965.1 Caldifarciminota bacterium
GAGAAATCTCAGGACAAACCTTGAGATAGCATTGAGAAATGCACAGGGTTTCCCTGATTGGCGTGGAAAAGTAGAGGGTATGCACAAAGAGCATGGCAAGCCCTGCTATCAGGATGTGCAAGTAGGTCGTGGTCAGGGCAGATAGTAAGATCCTCAGCGCGGGAGGAGTAATTTTACTCCTCCCGTTTCTAATCTATTCGTACAACGTTCAAGGCGTTTCGCTCGCCTACAATCTCACCAACAACATAAACCAGTACAATATGAGCAGCGGCGGTCATGTCGCCGGATTACGTCCTTATATATTCCTCGAGGATGTTGTAACCTTTAACTATGAAGGTGACTTCTCGCTGATAAATCTCGCTCCGGAAAATCTTCTCATTGCCAACAGTGCCGCGATTGGAAAGGACATTCTGTTGCCGGGCGTGGGCAACAGGACCGCACTATATGCTCGATATTACAGCTTCTATGCACCGTCCTATGATCTGTATGGTGTTACTGACGTTGCATTAGGAGATTCGCTTAGGTTATACGCGGGCAACTACCTTCTTAAGCCGGACGTGCGCGTGAGGTACAAGTATTACCACTCGGAACTAGTCACGGATTATCTCGAACCGCGCGCAAAGATCTCGGTCAGAATACCTCTGCCCTACGCTTATTTCACCCCTGAAGTAAGCGGCGGGTTCAGGAGCTACGGCGAAGAACTCACGCCTTTCTACACAACCTCAGCCTGGCTGTTACTCCCTCTCTCGCTTAATCTTTCGTTCTCGACCATCTTCACATTCCACCGGGCAGTGGCTCCTGACAGTCTGTTCATAGTTCCCTCTGAGTACATCGACGACCCTTTCTTTGAAGAAGAAAACGTAGAAGAGACGTATGATCTGGAATTCGGCCTCAACAAATCACTGATAAGAGAACGGGCATTCATCGAAGGTCGCGTCAAACTGTTCCGCAAGAAATACTATGAAGTATCCGGCATGGGACGTCGCGACGAAGGAATTAACATTGCTCTGCAATATACAAGGTTTGTGGACAGCAAGTTCGTTTTTCACGTCAAAGCAAGTACGCTGATGAATGCTTCGACCGTGAACGATTTCGACTTCATGAAGAACGACCTCGAATTAATATTTGAATTGATTTTCTAACAACTCTGTATATAATAGGCAAGGATGAAGGTCAGGGGACTTATCCTCATATTCATTTTTGCCAGCGCGATAATATTCGCGTTTCTGACCGTACGCGTAACCAACAACAGTCTCGAACGTACTTTCCGCGATAGTTCGGAAAACGCTTTCTATCTCCTGTCATTCGTAGTCGACAACCTTTTTCAGTACGAGAAAGAGATTGAGGTTACCTCTATCGAAAGGTTGCGTCAGAGAGTAAACACGACAGGTACGGACACCGAAAGGCTGCTCGGCCTCCAAAAAGACGAAAGCATTCAGGGTATCTGGGTCATCGATGAGACTGGAGTCGCTGGTAATACAGATTACGACGCTACTGAAAAACAGATCATCAACTTTTACCAGACCAATCTCAAAGGCAAGAACGCGCACACACTGATATTCCTTGCACGAAAGCCATTCTTTCTCGTTAACACGATAGTCGGTGCTGCAGAAGTGCTGGTATTATCCAATGCCTCCGACGTGTACGGAATAAAGATCGAACAGGTACTCGATTCTCTTGTCATATCTTCGAATCTACGGTATTTCGCGATCATCGATTCGGCAAATACACCCCTCCTTTTCAGTACCATTTACGAGAATTTTCTGCCGTTACGAGGGCAGGGATACCATGTCATAGGGACACCCGGCGGCAAGATCTTTCAGATCGAGGAATCCGTCGCCAACAACCGTGTTGTAGCTGGATTCGAGATGGAATCGCTACAGGCAATAATACGAAGAAACAACTTCTTTCTGTTGATGGTCGTTCTCGGTTTTGTCGTTCTTGAAGGCGTACTCTTCATCGGCTTTCTCCGGTTCGATCGTTTCAGGATTAAGAAAGAGAGAGAAATCAGCCGTCTCAAAGAAATCAGTGCCCTTTCAACAGGTTTTGCGCATGAATTCAGAAATTCACTGCACACGCTGTCGTTGCTCGCTCGCAGCATGGATAAGGATAACAAAAGCATAATACTCGATGAAACGGAACGGATGAAAACGATCATGAACTCGCTGCGCCTGTTGGGAACGACCGAGATTAAACGGGAGGAGGTCATTCCTGCAGAGCTTGTGAGCGAAGCGCTATCACTGCTCAACCATGCCATCCGGGAGAACGCTGCAACCGTCAAGGTAGATGCCGAACCGGCACTCGTTAGCCACGGAAACCGTTCATTGCTCGTCACGGCGATATCAAACGTCATAAAGAACAGTCTTGAGGCAGGCGCGAAGAACATCGAAATCGGAGTATCCGGTAAAGGCAGGGAGACTACGTTCCAATGCACCGATGACGGCAAGGGCATTGATCCTTCGACAATTAACGAAATCTTCGTTCCGTTCTTCTCGAAAAAAGGTCAGAGCGGAATTGGCTTATACCTGACCAAACGAATTGTGGAACTGCACGGCGGCACCATCAAGGTAGAGAGTAATGGACACACCCGCTTCATAATCACGATATCAGCGTGATGAACTTATGAACGTACTTGTCGTCGAAGACGAAAAGAATCAAAGGACATTACTGAGGCGAGTCCTCGAGAAGGAAGGGTACGATGTCGAGGAAGCCGAGAACGGACAGGAGGCGGCAGCTAAATTCGAAGAACGGACATACGATCTTGTGCTCCTTGATCAGCGCCTCCCGGACACGACCGGTATCGAAGTTCTGAATAAAATCCGCAGCATGAACCCAATCGTTCCGGTCATCATTGTCACGGCTTTTGCCAATGTCCGCGATGCCGTTACGGCAATGAAGAATGGTGCCTTCCACTACCTCACCAAGCCTGTCGACATCGACGAACTCCTGCTCTCCATGAAGAATGCCCTTGAAACACTCGCTTTGAAGCGCGAGAACGAAGCATTGAAGAACACTCTCAAGGAAAGATATCGCTACGAAAAGATCATATACGCATCAGGCAAAATGGAGGAAGTCCTCTCGCTCGCCTTCCGCGCAGCAAAAAGCGATGCGAACGTACTCATCACGGGAGAGAGTGGTACCGGCAAGGAACTCGTCGCTGGAGCGATCCACCATCTATCGCCCAGAAAAGATAAGCACTTTGTAACGGCACATCTTGCCGCACTCCCGGAAACTTTGATCGAAACCGAGCTCTTCGGACACGAAAAAGGCGCCTTCACCGGTGCCGACCGT
>CP070705.1:255734-258249 GCA_020349965.1 Caldifarciminota bacterium
TGTGCTCGACCTCTTGGGCTATGGTGGCATACGTCTGGGAGACGAAGCCTTTATCACCGGAAAACGTGCAGGGTTGAATCTATTAGAAGCTGTTGATAGCAATACGACCGATGTTGCAAGACTCAATGAGAACCTGCTCGATCCTATGTTGGATTACGGTTACTCACAGTCGGCATTGCATGCTCTTAGGACAGCCGAAACGCCTCAGCTGTGGACTATCGGAGAACTACCTCGTGTCGGTAGGGCTAAAGCAATTCTGGGCAGAGTGAAGGACGTACCGACCCATGATGGTCGTGTTGGTCACTGGCATCAGATGAGGAACCGAGCGGTGGCACAGGTCAGTGTGCGCGCTCCTGGTAAGATTGACCTAATGGATGAAGTAGAAGGTGCCCGCGACCTGGCTAACTGGATACGTATCTGTGGTGGTCATCACGATACAGCCAATAAGTGGGCTAACCGATTCCGTAAAACTCCGGCTGGTCAACGTCATCGAACTGTCATCATGGCCTTACAGGAGCTAGGTGACGAGATCGACCACCCCCTGTTAGCTTACGGCCTAAACCGCTATGCTAGCAAGCAGGGTCAGTATACCTACTTCTTTGACCGATGGGGGCGTGAGTTGGGCTTGTCTATTACGCGTGACGGTAAAACGACTATTCGCCCATCTTCAATCTCTCATTATACCCGAGACTTTCCTATGCCCGACCCCAAGGAAATGCTTAAGTCTATCAATAGATTTAAAACTACCAGGCGTGGACCTGCACGCCTTGGTAGGATACGTTCTGGCATTCTTCCAAAAACCAAAAAGAATCGTCAAATGTTGGTAGACGGATATAAGGTACGTCTTAAGAAGGCTACGGGTAAAACATATAACCAACTTCACCTTACTGAAGACGACCTAATGGCTATGGCCTATGCTGACGTACTTGGTACGGGGAAGATTAATCGTGTTAACGGCCTTGGGTACGTACAAAAGATTACGTCTATGGCTATAAAGCCCCTTAGAATCTTCCACCACGTTTTTAGCCTGGCTCAACTAGCAGGGCGACCGATTGCGTGGTGTAGTCGAGTCCTGCTCGAAGAGTCCGTTCGTGCTAATCATGTCGGCTTGCCTTCATTCTGGAGAAACCCCAAAGAATACCTTAATGCGTTCTGGGATGCTAACGTTGTGCGCCGTTTGCCAGACCATCAGGACGAGATGGTTGCGTATATCAATAAGTATATCGATGATCTTTTCTCGAAAGATCCAACTGATGTGATGTATAATCTATATCAGGACATGCCTGAAGTGCTGAACAGGGCACATGCTTTAGGTGTAGACCCAGACGATCTAGATAAAATGCGTGCGCTTGCTGCTCACGAGATGAGTCGCACCCTGATCGGTGGCGATGCACGAATGATGGCTGACCGAACGTATGTCACTAAAGAAGTGTTAAAGCGTAATAAAAAGATGAATAAGGCGTACGAGAAGCTAGAGGCACGAGGGATGAGTCGTTCCTTTAACTTCAATACCGATGGTGCTGAAATTCTTAACCATTCGCTCTTCTCTTGGTTTACCGACGAAGCGGCTTCTGCCACCGTACCTATCGAATGGGCGCTGGGTCGTATGTCTTCAGACATGGTAAATACCTACGGTCGTGCTTATGGGCGTCAGATGTATCAGGCACTTAGTGACCCAATTGTATCCAGGTTTGGTATTAACCGAGCATTGGCTCGCGCCCAGAATGGCGAGTCGGCTAAATATACTGTTAACGCGTTTATGAATACTAGGGAATGGCATGCGATACGTCCCAATGCGGTAGACATGGCAGCTTATCATCGTAAGCATTTTACCTCTGATTACGATTTGGCTAAATGGTATTTGGATAACATTATTAACGAAATGGTAGAAACGCTATTTGAACCGTTCTGGAAGGTGAACGGCCAAATAGATCCAGTACGCATGGAAACAGTTCTTGAAAGTCTGGCCGAGACGAAATCTATGTCTGTAGAGCTCGGAGGTAGGAACTACAACCTATCCTGGCATGCGGAGGGTTACGAAACCTTCCTTTCTCAAGCGGCCCACATAGCTCAGGCAGCTTATAATAACGAAATAGAACTGCCGATGAAGATTGCAGCATATTTCGACCTGCGATCAGGGCAACGTCTGAGAGATAAGAGCATCCCTCGACGGTTTGCCAACGCTACCTTGCGTGTCTTCGGTGAATCGGCTACCCAGAAGTTAATGCGGCAGCCGGCTTATATGCATACTCACGGCAAGTACTATAACTACTACACAAAGCTAGGGATGGATCATAAGACCGCCCAGGCAATGGCACATCATAAGGCTGTTGAGGTAGTCAACTGGGCGTTCTTCAATAACTCCCAAGCCTCTATGTTCTTGCGCCGCATGAACGAAGTGATTCCGTTCTTCTCGGCCTGGTGGGAAGTCCTTTCAACATGGGCTTACAAGATCCCATCTTCGGACTGGCTAGCAGTTGGCTACCCAGCGCTAATCCGTCGAGTCGATAGGTTT
>CP070705.1:258349-260701 GCA_020349965.1 Caldifarciminota bacterium
AAGGAGTTGAAGACATAGATAGATCTAAGTTTCAGATTCAGGTCCGTGATATCGAAAGCGAGCAGGCCGTGGAGTTCTGCGACCTCAATGTTGCGGAGTTGAACCTTGAAAAAAGAGAGACGATCAGGTTGGGCAAGATCTCTGCCGTCGTGGTGCTGCAGAAGTCGGCAGTCGGCATTGGGGCGGATTTCACGGTCAGGTACGAAGGTGAGTTCACATGCGTGCGCTGTCTGCAGAAATTCAAACAACACGGTGAAGCAAACCTGCATCTCGATTATATGGAGGGTTCTGATCCTCATTTACGTTCGGATAATGTTGAATTGAATTCACACGAAGCGGATAGGGTCTATTATCGTGGTGCCTATATTGATCTGAGCGTGGGTATCAGAGAGGCGCTCCTTCTTGCGCAACCGATCGTGTACATTTGCCGGGATGATTGCCCGGGTTTGTGTCCCGTGTGTGGTGTCAATCTTAACAAGGGTCGATGTTCCTGTAAGGACAGGAAAGCCGGCCTCTTTACACCGGCAGCGAAGGCGTTTGCGAAAAAAAGAGGGCGGACACGGAGAAAAAGACCCAGAGACCACCATGGTACAGCCCGGTGAAGTGATTCCCTGATATGCTGCTATTTCTACTTTCATCCCTGGTGGTCGATAGCATCCTCTATCAACCAGAGCTTCAACACGCTCAGATAGGTTTGATTGTTCTGGACCTGGATAAGGACAGTGTAGTATACGCTTACAATCATGACAAACTCCTTGTGCCGGCATCAAACGTCAAGATACTGACGAGCGCTGCGGCCCTGGTGTTCCTCGGGCCGGATTTCCGTTACAAAACGAGGATCGCTGTCACCGGTCGGGTGAGGAACCGCCGCCTCCGGGGGAACATATTGGTATTTGGCCATGGCGATCCGGAATTTTCTTTGGCCGACATCGACTCTTTCGTTAGCGCAGTTAAGAACAGAGGGATTTCCGAGATCGATGGTGATATTGTCCTGATCGATGATTATTTCACTGAAGAACGATTGCCCATCGGGTGGTCATGGCACTATCTGGACGCGCGGTATGCTGCTGAGATATCGGCTCTGTCAGTAAACCGTAATACCGTTAACGTCGTCATGGAGGGTACCGCATTGGGTGAGAAGGCAAGGGTCGTTCTCGAGCCGGAGACCGGATATATTACATTGGTCAACAAGATGGTGACAAAAATCGGGGATGATAGTATCATCATCTACCGCCGGCCCGATGCGAATGTGATATATGTGGACGGAGGAATAGGGTATGGCCGAGCGCGTAACATTGAAGTGGCTGTGAAAGACCCAACAATGTATTTCGGTGAATTTTTTAGGGAAAAATTGCGGGCATCGGGCGTCCGAGTAACGGGTAAGTGTACACGTAGCAGCGGAGATACACAAATAGCAGCTACAACATATGCGATAATCGATTCTGTTGTCTCCGTCCCGATGTTTGATATCATCAAAGAATTGAATACAGAAAGCGTTAACCTGTTTGCCGAGGCGGTGCTCAAAACCCTCGGTGCACACTTCCGGCGACAAGGGAGTTTTCGGGCCGGTGTTTCCATTTTGAAAGAATTTATGAGACGCTGTGGCGTGGATACGAATTTCGTTGTTCTGCACGACGGCTCAGGGTTATCCCGATATAACCTCATGTCACCCTATACCCTCGCACTCATACTGCGGAGAATGTACCATTCAAGGTATTTCGCTGATTTCTACAGCCTCCTGCCGGGTCCAGGGGAAGGTACCATGGAACACAGATTCAAGGAAATGACCGGTTCGCTACGCGCCAAGACCGGTACGCTTGACGCGATCTCGTGTTTATCCGGTTACCTACACATCGGTGGCAGATACTACTGTTTTTCCATGATGTTCAACAATTTCGCGTGCCCTCGCAAGCAGATCGAAGATATTCAGGAAAATTTGCTGAAGGCTTTGAAAGCATACCTTGAGAAGGAGGCATGACATATGGGGTTGGATTTCAGAAAGAAGAAACAAGAGGCCCAGGTGAGACGTCTGATTCCCAGAAAAAAATATCCGAAACCTTTCAGATTCGTGGGGCCGGGTGTAATCATCACATTCGTCGTCTTGGTCATTCTCTACAGGATTATCGTATGCTGATCCCGAATCGATCATTCGCGCTGGATTCAAACCATGTCGTCTCGGCAATGAGAGGGAGGGATGTTGAATAGAGACGCTACAGTTGTTTTTGATTTGCACTGTGATACACCGTTCTTCCTGGAAAAGAAGAAGACGAGGCATATAAAACCTTCACTATTGCACAAGCAGCGCTATGTGGGGGCGGTTTTCGCTCATTTTGTATATCCTACGTCGAAACA
>CP070705.1:260801-262598 GCA_020349965.1 Caldifarciminota bacterium
CGAACTTGGCTCGCCCAACTCAGTCGGTAACGCTCTAAGCAAGATGGGTAAGGATATGCTACGCACGCCTATTACCATCCTCGAACACATGACAGCCCTGGGACGGCTTGCCAAGGAGCCGTTTGACGGAGATGGTTTCAGTCTTGACTGGGAGCCTGCTGACCTGTCAGCCATAGGTAAGGATGGTTTCAGGATCAATATTGGTAACCCACTTGCTCCGAACCAACATGGCGTCATGGCTGTTAACACCTGGGGTTTCGGCCTTACTCCTTGGCTAAACCTCGGTTCTTCGGCATTGCTTAGCGCTGCAGGTATTGGCTTTGATACGGAGAATATCCCAGTAGAAACCGAAACGTCATTGCGTGACTTCCTTGACCAGCACGAGCTAGACCTAGGTGCTTTCCTGCATAAGAATCAGTATATGCTTAAGCAGATTTGGGGAGCAGAACGTTATGCTCGGGTGCTGAGCAACCAGATCCCTTATGAAGAAGTGATGATTCCACCGACGTTTACAAACGATGAGGGGCAAGAAACACAAACAAGGATCTTGATGCCTGGCACTAACTTCATCGAGAACTTTATTAGCGATACCTTCCACCCATACGGTCGTTTAGACTCGGTTGGAGAGACGATCATGGAATTGGTACCCAGCACGATGCAATATATGTTCCGAGGTCTGGGCATGCTCCTTGACGACGATGATCCTACTGGGTCTTTCTTGACGGGCGTCTTCGGACCACGAGGTAAATTCCAATGTGATGCCGAGATCCTTTCACAGATGATGAAGCTGGAGGCTGGTGCTGGTTACATACGTGAGATAGAAGCCCTTGCTTTGGCGTTGGAGAAGGTTGCGACTCAGGCAGAGGAATCCGAAGATGGACCCTTGCGTATCAAGAATGACGAAACTGGGCGACCCGTTATCGAGAACCCAGAGCATCCAATGGCAGAAACCTGGATGGGTATAGCCCAAAGGATTATTGAGGTAGAAACCGAATATATCTCCCGTGCTACCAACAACGCTGCTTGGTCTATGTTCATACGTGGTATGCTAGGCCAGATGGGGCCTGCCACGCCTCAGATGTTCTTTGACGAGCAAGAAGAACTGGCACGTTTCTGGGGGGCGCGTAACGATGCTGAAGAGATCAGAAATAGTGGTACGTTGCAGTTTGGCCAGGTATGGGATGAAGTACGTATTAGCAGCCCCGAAGAGTTAATGCGAACTCTAGAGACTATTCGTAAATGGCTTGACGACCCATCAGGTGACGAAGTGCGTGCATGGATTCAGAAGACTTATCCTGCTATCAACGTTTTCTTGCAAGGCAAGAGTTACTGGGGAGACAATGGTCCTCCGCCTGAGACGAAGCTCATCGAAGATTTCTTTAGACTTGTAGACGAAGGATTGGTTGAGGTTTATCCTCCTGACATATTCATTCAAAAACATGCCCGTACTACGCTGGCAACCGATCGTGAGATTGCGATTATTGAAGAGTATGGTAACGACTCCGTAGCTCAGGTACAGGGTATTCTCAACGATCCTATTAGGTATCGAGACTTGATGGAGGATTACCGTCTTGGGTTCGACGGACTCGATTGGGTGGATGCTATGCTTAACGAAGGAGCGTATCAGGACTGGAAGAATCGCAATCCAGATGATACATTATCCTTCTACGAAGAGTTGAAGAGTCGTGTCGATGCCTCGGTTGAAGCGGCAGATGATATCATCAACGCTATTGACCTTCTGTCTCTTGCTCCCGACGAGCGACAGAGAATCGTTGGTATTATTAAAGCAGCGGTGTA
>CP070705.1:262698-264449 GCA_020349965.1 Caldifarciminota bacterium
TTAGAGGGTAGTGATTGGTTCTGGTGGTTTGGGTCGGGTCATATTTCGGCAACGACTGTTGTCTTCGACGAATTGTTCCGGCTCCATGCGGCGTGGATATACGAGAAGATCGGCGAGGAACCGCCGCCTGAGTTGTATTCTCCTATCCAGCGGAGAGCCGAAGTCTTTTCTTGTCAGCCGATCGACAAGATCAGTCCTGTGATCGACGGCCGCATAACAAATTACTATGAATGGTACAACGCAGGGTATGTTGACATTAAGCGCATGGGCGGCACAATGCACCGGTTTGCCGGCCTGTTCTCGCGGGTATATTGCGGCTTTGACGACGATAATTTGTATATAAGGTTTGACATTGAGGGTGAAAATATCTCAGCATATGAATATCGCATAAAATTCTTCACACCGAAGGATCTTGAATTTGCGGTGTGTGCAAGCAAGAATTTCTCCTGCGTTATTGATAAAGTTGGGGAAATGTCGATTCCGCTGCGGGATTTGAACATCGATGAGCAGAGCTCGGTCGAGTTCATGATTGACGCCAAGCAGAAAGGTGTTGAAATAGACCGCACTCCAGCATTGAAATTCAACGTCAAACTCCGGGATGTAAGATTACAGAACTGGACTGTTTGACGCAGACGGCGTCAAGCAAATCCAAGCGACACAAATCATAATGAACCGCTAAGTGTCACAATCGCTCTCTGTCATTGCGGGGAGCACAGCGACGAAGCAATCTCCGCCGTGACATTGTGCATTTCATGAAGATGTCTTTTGCGGGACGATGGAACGAACATTCCTGTTTAGGTATTTAGAAATTTTGGCAATTTAGGTGTTTAAAAATGCCGAGAGGGGGAGTTGAACCCCCACGCGCCTTTCAGCACTGCGGATTTTGAGTCCGCCGCGTCTCCCAGTTCCGCCATCTCGGCGTCAATACTGACAACACTTTCCCAGCACCAATCATTTGCCATTACTCGATGTGCGGTATTTGTGCGGTCTTCGGAAGCATTATAACCAGAGAAATCCAGCTTGTCAACCGCATCATATATTTTCTAGTTTCCAGGTCTGACCCCAGTTCCTCTCGTGGTGTATACGTGCCCAAATCTGCGACTTTTACCCAATCCTTCCTCCACAAGATTTTATTCGTTCTTAGTGCCTGATTTCTGTCTGGATCCCTTATTCTTTCTCCGTATATTGATATTGTCAAAAAGGATAATCAAGCCTACAGAGAAGAAAAACGCTGGATAAAACCAAAAACTTGCCTCTCTGCTTGGGTGATTGACAAAATGGTCAATCACGACTCCGATTGGCCATCCTAACAAAAACCCATACGTCATTGCCACGCGTACCCTCCAAATACTATGACTTTTCCGAAAGAACACATGGGCCACAAATATCGCTACTGGTACTAACAAAAACAGTATCTTACCGATCATTTCACTCCTCTCTTCTGTACTCTTCCATCACGGAGTTATTCCCCCAATCTGATCGCATGTTAGTCCATTCGTTCATTTTCCAGTCGTGCTCCTTCTACTCTTGCGGCTCACCAATGCCATTGTAATCCCTGTTATCCAAATGACTATGGCAACCAACAATCTCATGTGATCGCTTGATTGACCGTACAGCCATTCAGGCACCCAGGTAATAAAAGCACCACAACCGGCACCAATTGTAACAGCAGCCCAGCTTCTCCGCAATGAGTAACCTGCTGATTTGTAGGCTTGTCTGTGAAGTAGAAACAAAACAAGATTTAAAGCCGC
>CP070705.1:264549-266287 GCA_020349965.1 Caldifarciminota bacterium
GAGAGAGGGCGGAAAGAGGGCGGAGAGAGGGCGGAAAGAGGGCGGAGAGAGGGCGGAAAGAGGGCGGAGAGAGGGCGGGTAGAGGGTGATTATTCATGCGCGTTCTGCCCACTATGCTTCTTGCGTTTCAGAGATTGGATCAGTCGATCCAATAGATACATGGTTCGGATCGCGCAATCATCGAAGTGCGCGTATTCATTCGTCGTAACAAAACCTTTGCGTTTAACTCTACGTACTCTCTCTTTCAATTCTCCTAAAGATCGTTTGCTGTAGTGCAGAAACCGGAGATACTCCGCGAGCGAACCACTGTAATAACCTTCAACGAAGTTGGCACCAATTGAATCTGAGGCGCTATCGATTTGAGATTTCATCTTGAATTCGCTCTTAGGAATGTGTTTTAATATCTGCTGCACCAACGTGTCCAATCTGTCCATGTTCTGCCACACTATCATTTTTTCGTGCCCTCTTGGTTGGCGCGTGTGTTCATTTTTGCCTTCTTGAGTCATCTATTGCCTTCTTGAGCCTTCTTCTGCCTTTCTTTCACCCCCATCTCCTTCGTCAGCTCGAGCGCGATCTGTGCGCGTTGTATCTGGTTGGTGCCTTCGTAGATTTGAGTTATCTTAGCGTCACGTAGCATCTTTTCGACACCGTACTCGTTCAGCAGACCATGTGGGCCCAGCACCTCGATCGCCTCTTTGGTGATCTTCACTGCGACATCGGAAGGGAATAACTTGGCGAAGGACGCTTCCTTGGTGTAATTCTTCGCGCCGGAGTCGATCATTCGGGCAGCAGCATATACGATTGCCCGTGCCGCTTCAACCTCGGTTGCCATGTCGGCGACCACTCGCTGGATATACTGGCTGTTTAGAAGATTATGGCGATGTGCGAAATCGAGAGCTGCCTCATAGGCCCCCTGGGCAATGCCGAGCGCAATAGCGCCGACGCCGGGGCGAGCGCGGTCGAAGTTGCGCATCGTATAGATGAAACCCAGCCCTTCTTTGCCCATGAGATTCTCTTTGGGCACCTTGCATTCTTCGAAAACCAGTTCTGTCGTCGTCGATGCGCGGATGCCCAATTTTATCTCCTCTTTGCCAAATGAAAATCCGGGAGTCCCCTTTTCGATGATGAAGGCTGAGATACCCCGCGCCCCTCTCGACCTGTCGGTGGATGCCAGTACTACATAGATGTCTGAGATGCTGCCGCTGGAAATGAATTGCTTGACGCCATTCAAGACGTAGTAGCCGTTTTCCTTGCGGGCCGTCGTCTGCAGATTTGCAACATCGCTGCCGGCCTGTGCTTCAGTCAGCCCGAAGGCACACTGCAGATCGCCGGTTGCGATCTTCGGAAGGTATTTCTTTTTCTGTTCCTCGGTCGCAAAATGTACAATTGGTCCTGAACCCAGGGCATTGACCGCATACGCAGTGGCTATGCCGGCACAGATTCTTGCGACTTCCTCGCATGCGATGCACATATCCATGACCTTGGCTCCACTTCCGCCGTACTCGGTGGGTATGAAGATCTTAAGCATCCCCTGCCTGCCCATTTCTTTGACGATGGCAGTCGGGAATTCGGCTTTTTCATCGAGTTCGCGGAGCGCAGGTTTGACAAGGGTCTCGGCGATAGTGCGTGCTTTTTCTCTTAACTGCTTTTCCTCATCGGTGAAGAAATATTCCATAGGACCTCCTAGCAATTGGGCATGGTCCTTGATTCAAGGGTAACGCAGCCCGTTGTTTACCAT
>CP070705.1:266387-267940 GCA_020349965.1 Caldifarciminota bacterium
TCTTATCGGCCCCGGTGACAAGTTTGTTCAACCACACTTCATTACCGTAGCGTGTCTTTCCTGTATATTCGTGAGCGTTGTCTTCGCGGGCATCGTGGATCGTGATGCAGTCTCCATACCGACGATAGCTGCTGCCGAATATCTTACGCAATCCGCTTTCATTCGGGCATGGGTGCGCGCCTGTTGCGACAACGAAGTGTACATCTTTATCCCTGATTTCCTCTTCGAGGAGGTCTATCACCCAGGCTGTCCGGGTGGGCCGTGCTCCATCATTGACCACGATACTCAACTCCCTCGCCCCATTCAGAAATTGCCTGAGTGAGTGAGGTCCTGACGGGGTTCGAAGGGCTTTTGCCAGCGTAGTGTCGTCCCTGGATAGATCAATTTTCGGCATCCCGATAATGCCGGCAATATTTCTCTCGTCGATTTCGACGAGGAGATTTCTCTCTCCGTATGGTACCGTGAATCTTTTCATTTTCCGCTCTTGTCTCCAGTGGCGGGCACATCGGCGCCATTCCATGATAGCATTCGCCGAGGAAGAAGTCAATACGGTGTTTTCTCCGTTAACTTGACAACATTGGCAAAATACTTATAATAACATGGATGTTGTGTCTCATTCTTTGTCTCATTAACTACGATCCGCAAACACTCACGGTGCCGCCATTCAAACATACTCTGGGTTTCTACCGGGCGTCAAGGTACTATTTACAGCTTTTTCTGGGGCCAACTTATGACTATGACGACCCTCAAGGTGTCGTTGCAGTCAAGTTGAAGGAATTAGACGACCCCGACACTCGCCGCGATGATGACGAACTTACTATCTTCGCAGTTAATTCCGGTGCAGGTCATATCCTGTACAACACGGGCCTTGCTTCGGTGAAAGTCTATGGCGGCAGCGGACTGTTTTCTTCTCCAAAGGGTATTACGGCTAATGCCAGCGGTCTGGTCATGCTGGCGGATTACGGCAACCGCAGGGTCGTGAAATTACAGTATCGCGACGGATCGCTGAGGGAGGTCGGCGAAATCGCCGTTCCCGGAAGACCCTTTGATGTGAGTCTCGATTCCGAGGATAATCTATATGTTACTGATTTTGACAGTTCCCGGATCTATGTCTTCTCGCCGGATGATTCCTTGATCGTATCTTTCGGCATTGCTGGCCGGGCGTACGGTGAGATATATCAACCGACCGGGATCGCAGTGCTCGATGCCCGTGCCGCTGACAATATACACAATGATGATTATGTCGTAATCGTCGACAACTACGGTACTCGTGTGTCGAAGTTCACGCGTCAGGGGAGATTCATCGCTTCGGTGCAGACTTTCGAAATGGGTCTTGCGGATGCCCACTTCATATACGTTGCACTGGATGCCTATGGCAGCATATACGTGGCCGACGAGGTGAACAATCAGATACACAAATTCGATCATGACCTCAATTATGTCATTTCGGTCGGAAGGACTGGTACTGGTCAAGGTGAATTCCTTTCGCCGAGGGGCATAACGATATGGCGGAAGTATGGGCAGGTCTTCGTTTCGGAGAAGCAGGGCGGACA
>CP070705.1:268040-269430 GCA_020349965.1 Caldifarciminota bacterium
ATACAGGGAGAGCCGGCAATAGACGTTATCCTCAGCTGGAAGAAAGGACGCTTCACGTTCAACCCCGGCGAACAGATGTCACAACACACTGTCGACCTGCCCATTCAGCAAGTCATCCTCGATGCAGCACGCCGTATCGACGAACTCACGCGCATTCAAAAACTGATTCCTTCATTCGATGTCGTCGTCAAGATCGTAGAGGTGCCTCACGACGGCGTAGAGAGTATTCAACTTCATCCGAGAGAATGGAAGGTATTGTCTTTTGTCGACGGAGCGCTGACCGTAAGGCAGATCGCCAAGAAATCGAATATTCCCGAATTCGAAACCGCCAAGATTTTCTATGGGATGATCTCTTCAGGTTTGGTCAGCGTGGCATCGTCGAAGCCAACAAAGGTCGAAGAGAAGAAAGAAACGAAGAAACCAGATACCGCACCGCCCGCAGAGCCGAAAGACGATACCTGGCTCTCCAAATTCTTCAAGAAGAAATAGTCTTTCTCCTTCTAGCAACGAACCGTCTTCGTCCTTCCCCGTAGCCTTTACATCCGGTGCCTACAGCAACGGCCTACAGATCCTTGATTAGATGCAGGAATTTCTTGTAAGGGATAGCCGTCCATGACTCGGCCGCCGTTGCACCCCCGGACAGGCTGATCATCGATACCTTGGCGGCTGTTTCTTCGTTCGGTGCCTCATAGATGTCCAAGAAGTCGTAGGGTCCAAGCAATGCGTAGTGTCCAATGAATTTCACGTCAGGACAGTCCTTCTTGACGCGCTCCATCCACTTACGGCCGATCTCGGCACGCTTTTTCAAATCTTTGGTCAACTCGGGGGATAGCCTCGTCACTAGAATATACGTTGCCATATGACCTCCTGATCATTCCATTATAGCACAATCGAATCGGGTGTCAACCGACCCGTGGAGTATGGATCGGGGTTCGACGATATTGACATATCATCGCTTACGGCTATAATTTCGAAAAATGTACGAGAAGCCGAGGCCGGAAAGTAGTGCGCGGCTCGAAGCCGAACGCTACATATCCATTATCAGGGCTCTGCCCGATATCGTATACCGCATCGATCCCGACGGCAATTTCCTCTTCGTCAACGATGCCGTCCGAAGTCTTGGCTATGAACCTAAGGAATTGGTTGGAGAACACTTCAGCAAGATTGTACACCCCGATGATGTAAAAATGTTCGCCCGGAATTTCATTCTGCCGGTATACACAGGCAAAACAACCGGCGATGAAGATGCTCCGAAACTTTTCGATGAAAGAAGGACGGGGACGAGAAAGACCAAAGACCTGGAAATCAGGCTTTTGCTCAAGAGGAAAACAGAGGATATGGATGAGAGGATCGGAACGGTCATTGCCTTCGGTGATGTGAGTTCAACGGG
>CP070705.1:269530-270900 GCA_020349965.1 Caldifarciminota bacterium
TGTAACACTCAACCCGCAATCCGAAATTCGAAATTCGCAAACTTCTTCAATTCCTGTATACAGATACCAGTACATGTTGTAGTAATCCTCGGCCCATTTATCGATCAGCGCTATTGCCGTATCTGGCCTTACGTATATGTCCATCCATTCGGCGAATACTACTGCAAATACAAGTGTCATAATTGAATCCGGCTCCAGGTCAAACGGACCGCTCGCCAGAAGGAAACGCTGATCGTCAGGGTCAGGAGGTATTGTATCATATGGTTCGTACAAACCCGTAACGATATTGTAGCCGGCCATCATGGCATACCGCTGAGCATCGAACTGCGGGTTAATGACGTGGGTGAACCTCTTGAGCGCCGACAGACCGACTTGCGGCCACTGCGAGGGGTCGCGCCAATCCGGCACACCATCGTTGTCCACATCCCACATCGCGAATGGAAGATTCGTGACGTAATACACACTGTCTCGCTCGTATTGATCGAGAATGCCATCACCATCTTTATCCATTCCTTCCACCAGATCGAACGGCGTCTGGACAAGATCGAAACCGATCGTACCGGGAATCCAGGGCGGGGTCCCCGGCTCCTCTTGTTCCTGCCACTGATAAGCAACATCGTCGACGATGATGGTATCGTTACCGATGATATATTCACGATAAACGATGCCCGAAAACCTATCATCTCCGCTCCCCACTTCATTGCCAATGTCGCAATCAACATAGATCCCGAGATAACAATCACTCAGCGTCGATCCTGAAACGTTCTTCACATCGTAGGTAAAGAAGATCATGTCTTCGACATACGGCAAGTCCCACGCATATACGGTCTGATAGACCTCGATGCCGATCGGTCTCGTATCGCCCGGTACGTGATACGTCGTATCGCAGTCATTAAAACAACACCAAGAGTCCTCATGCGAAACCGCGTTTTGAGGAGCCATGGGAAGGGTATCGGGGGGTGCAGGCCAGTTCTCCGGGTGTATGTAAATGATCGCACACGGATGTTCAGACGACCAGCCGGCGAGGCCCGGCGTGAATTCACCCTGGCCGCCCGCCTCAGTAACGAGCGTGTCACCGGTCACGGAATCAATTGTACCGAACCATATACTGGCCCCATAAATATAATTGTGACCCGAACCAGTGGGCCACCAGCAGCCCGGCAAACTGGCTTCACTGTGTCCGAAGATACCGTAGTTTGATATACACATCTCGACCCGGTTGCTGTCATGTCTCAGTATCTCCCATGCCCTCGATGGCTCAGAGAATTCCGTCACCGCGGCACCGATGGAAACAATAATACCTGTAATGACAAAGTAATTCTTCAGGTTTCCTCCTCTACATTCCTTACCGCTGCTCAACACTACTTTTC
>CP070705.1:271000-272363 GCA_020349965.1 Caldifarciminota bacterium
CAGAAGTCGAACCGTGGTTTGAGGCGACGTCTGCGCTGCAGAAGATGCTGGGTTCTATGATAAGGAAGCTTGAAAAGAAGGCTGAGTCGACCACGCCTCCCGTTGTGACGAGTCCATCACTCCCTCATGTGCCCTTTCTGAATCGTCGCCTGTTCCGGGATTGACCAAGGATTACGGATACTTGTCTTACTACTTTCGCCTATTCACCGTCTGCTCAAGTATTTTCTTCACTCAAGCAGCGTCTTTATCGCGGCGTACTCGCTCTCATAATATGGCAAATTCGTGCCGCCCACTTTACTGATTTCTTCGTTGCCGTTATTGATCCGGTCGCCAGCTGGCGGATGAGACATGAGTAATTTCTCGAACGTGCCTGGCGGCCTTCCTTCCATTTCCTTGAATTTCTGGAAAACCTGGACCATTCCCCTGGGATTATAGTTGGCTTTCTTGGCGTATAGAATACCATAATCATCGGCTTCATATTCGTTCTCGCGGCCATAACCCAGCAGGATGACACCGGTCGCTGCGTCCACCATCTGTCTGGCAGTCTTGCCCATCTTGTCGCCCAAGGCTACTTCCATCACAATGCTGTATCCGTAGATTGCCTGCAGCCGCTTTACCGAGTGGCGGGCAACGATGTGGCCGACTTCATGTGCGAGGACTGCTGCCAGCTGTGCCTCATTGTCCATCTTCTTCATGAGTCCTTTGTAGATATAGATAAATCCTCCGGGGCAGGCGAACGCATTGATTTCATCGCTGTCGAGGACTTTAAATGTGTACGTAACGTCCTTACGGTCACAGACTCTTGCTACTTTGCGGCCAACAGTGCTCACGTAGTTCTGAACATGAGTATTAGTTAATACTCTTTCAGTCGACTCGACTTCCCGTACGACCTCTTTGCCGAGTTCGACTTCGGTTTTGGTCGGAATTAGTATGAGACTTTTCTTGCCACCCGGTCCAGTAGTGACACAACCGACTAATAACACCAATAATATAGGTACGATCAATATTCTCTTCATATTGCATTATACTGCAATGGCATGCAAAAATCAAGACTGCGAATTGCGAATCGGAATTCCGAAATACGAAATTGGGGTTTTATCTGTATTTCTGTCCGAGCACGCGAACATCGCCGCGCTTTATCGTTACCCCGCGTGTATCGAAGTATATCAATAGAGGCAATACAAACTTTCGGCTGGCGCCCAGCAGATCGCGAAATTGAGAAACCCGTATTTCTTTATTTTGCTTGAGGTGCTCGATCAACCTCGCTTGAGCCTCCTTAATGTACTTTTCGTGTATCACTATGCCTTCGCCGACGTTGACGAGCGTGCCAGTATCGAGCATGTACCGATATGCTTTCTTGACT
>CP070705.1:272463-273782 GCA_020349965.1 Caldifarciminota bacterium
GTGAAGAATTTTATGCGATATTCATATGCTGAGATATTTTCACCTTCAATGTCAAACCTTATATACAAATTATCGTCGTCAAAGCCGCAATATACGCGCGAGAACAGACCGGCAAAGCGGTGCATCGTGCCGCCCATGCGCTTGATGTCAACGTACCCTGCGTTATACCATTCATAGTAATTTGTTATGCGGCCGTCGATCACAGGACTGATCTTGTCGATCGGCTGGCAAGAAAAGATCTCGGCTTTCTGCTGGATAGGAGAATACAACTCAGGTGGTGGTTCTTCGCCGATCTTTTCGTATATCGACGCCGCGTGCAGCCGGAACAATTCGTCGAAGACAACGGTCGTTGCCGAAATATGGCCCGACCCAAACCACCAGAACCAATCACTGCCCTCTAACATGTACAGATGATTCCATATTTCCTTGTCTTCTATGTTCTTCGCGGTTACCTTCTGGCGTACATCGTTAATAATCGTCCAACCCACATGATCCTCGGGCTGACCTATCCAGATATCGAAATTCGCTCCGATCCATGAACCCGGAAACAGAGAAGGCAGATCATTCTTCACTCCCTGCTCGTCCAGAAATCCCGAAACTGTGGTCGTCGGTATATTCTGTTTCATAAGTTCGCCGTAAAGTGCATCAAAGAACTGCGTTCCATCGTTGGCATAGGCCTCCCAGGCATTCTCCCCGTCGAGTATTACGGGTATGATGAATTTATCGAACGAAGGAAGCTGGTTGCTGGTCCTCTTTATCCTATCGACGAAATCGTGGGCTGCTTTTCCCGGATCCCAGGCGTAATAAGTAAAACCAATCAAATCTGAGATCACGTGATCCCTGAATACAAAATTAACTCCTCCATACTTCCATGGTTTATAGAACAACTCTGGATGACTGGGCACACCGTGAGCGTCACGGTAGAATGAACGCCTTAAACTGCGCGCCAGTATTTCTTCATCAGTAGCTACCCAGTTGATGCCGCGCTTAGCGAACATCGATACAACCTGCTCGCAGACGCTTCCCTCAGAAGGCCATACGCCACGCGGATTTCTACCGAAAATGCTCTCGAAAATCCTCAATCCTTCCTCGATCTGTGCTTCGGCATCTTCGGGGTGAATGAATCTGAAGGGAATATCCAACGTCGGGTTGGACACTTTCGCGAGCTCACTGTCTATCAACAGCGGCAATATTGGATGATACAGCGGGGACGTCGTCAATTCGACCTGCCCGGAATCGAAGGCATCCTTGTACTCGCCGAATATGGAGCCCATTATCTTCTGCTGCAAACCGATCACCCTTTCTTTGTCTTCCTCGCG
>CP070705.1:273882-275190 GCA_020349965.1 Caldifarciminota bacterium
GACTATCGCAAAGGAATGAGCGTGCCTAGCTGGCAGAGTCACGAGTATCTGGACAGCCGTGTCATCGAATCGATGCTTGCCTTGGGTGAGACCGGCGCCGAATACATTGCCGTGGTGCCGACCTGGTACCAGGAATCCGCGCAAAGCGATTCTATCTATCCAACGGCAAGCACGCCGGTGGACAGTGCGGTCATCCACGCCATCAATGAAGCGAAGGCACTGGGGTATGGAGTGATGCTGAAGCCTCATGTCGATGTCGAGGACGGTACATTCAGGGGCGATATTTTTCCTGCCGACATCGATTCGTGGTTCAGTTTCTATGAGCAATTCATACTGCACTACGCGGGAATAGCCCAGCTCATCGGTGTTGAAATATTCTGTGTTGGCACGGAATTCAAGCGGCTCTCATCAAGATCGGAATGGATCGGCATTATCGCTTCAGTCAAAAGTGTCTATGACGGAATGACGGTCTATGCCGCCAACTGGGACGAATATCCGTCGGTCAGTTTCTGGAAGTATCTCGATTACGTCGGCATAGATGCTTACTTCCCCCTGGCGCGCGACAGAGAGGCGACGATAGAAGAATACCTTCAGAATTTTGAACTCTGGCTTTTGCAGATCGACAACTACCAGGGCAGCATCGACAAAGATATCATCATCACCGAAGTAGGGTTCAGAAGTGTCCGGGGCTGCGCGGTCGAGCCTTATGAATGGCAAGAGGACGGGATCATGGACGAAGCATCTCAGGCAGATGCTTACCGGACGATCCTGGCTACCCTTCAGAGAAAACGATGGCTGGCGGGGATATTTTTCTGGCAGTGGGATCCCATTTTGAGTGAAGATTCAATCGGATACACGCCCTATAACAAACTAGCAGAGGATGTGTTGCGCGAATTCTGGGTTGAATGATGAGTGTCTTTTATTGTGTTGTTACACTCCTGGTCTTTCCGCAGGCTGCTGGTTCAGAACTGATCGTCGAAACATCATTGAACGCGTTGACGTTCACTCCCAGATGGAGTATTGAACCTTATCCGGGTTATCAGGGATTTCTTGCCAATAAACTTAATGTGTCACACGCCATGCTGAGCGGTAGGAATCTATCTTTGGGAGTAGAAATTGGGGTAGCCAATAGATTCCACTTCACCTATTTCGAATCTTATGCTGCATGGGGTCTGGATGATGCAAAGGTTTGGCTGATGGGGCATTTTTTCGGCACCGTAAGTCTGTTGGCGCGCACGGGCTTGCCGACCGGATTGTATGATGCGGGTATAGGACGAGGAGCCTATTGGTTTGAAATATATGCGAAGA
>CP070705.1:275290-276437 GCA_020349965.1 Caldifarciminota bacterium
GTGTTGAAGATATCGGTCGGGTTGGCAAAATAGCCGGTTCCCAGTGATATCTGCTGCTTGCCGATGGTCACCGCGAAGCGGCTAAGCGCGAACCGTGCGTATACGTTGTCGAGATACAACGTATCGCCGTATTCGATACCATATAAGGGCTGCATTTCCGGAGGGATCGACGATGCTACGGTTTCCGGCATGAAGTCGAGGATGTTCCAAGTCGTCTTGCCGTGGTAGAGCCGGAAGATCACGTCTGCACCGAATTCGGTGTGCGCGATTGCCGTGCTCTTCAGGTCGATGCGCAGTTTGTTCGCCTGGAATTGATGATATGTATCGTCAAGGTAGATGCCGGTGTACTGTGGCTCGAAATATCCGAAGACATCGACTTCTTTTGCTGCAGCTCCGGAAGCGAATAGAAGTGCTGCGATGATACCGATCACTGTGTTATTCATCGCTGCATCCCCATTTCTGTGAAGATATCGTCGGCAAGATCGACATCGTAAGTGATCTCGATTATCCTCATACCGGTGTAGGTGTTGTCCAGTTTGTTATACATGGTGCACTCCAGTGGTGTTGGGATGCCCTCGACAACCTTCACGTCGTGGCATACCAGTTGTTTCTCCCGCAACTGGAGATCATCATCGTGGTAGTAATCTACGGTCAGAGGAATGAAATTCTCTTTGTCCACCCAGAGTATGACGCGCGAATAGCTGGCATTGCTTTGGGCTTTGCGCGTCAGCTCAAGTTTGTAACAAGAACGACCTTCCATTCTTTCGTCTTTCAAGCGCAACGCATTGTACTCGTCGATGAAGGCATCGGACGCGCCCATGTCTTCGTAAGAGAAATCACTGCCTTCTACCTTTTGCTTCCTGGCGTGCGTGGCGAGTTTACGGACGCGTTTCGTTCTTGGAAAGTAGGTCCAGATGTCGTTCGCGTCATTCAACATGAGAATCGTCTGCCCCTTGACGCGTTGTGGTTCCAGGTATTTCATGAGGCTTTTCTCACCTTTGCCTTTAGAGAAAGTCTCATACATGAAGGTTCGTTCCTGACCCGTGCTCGTTACGATGGTCATCGTCATGATGCCGTGTGACTGGTCTGGATTCATCGTTTCGGTCAAAGTCTTCAGGATCTCATCCGCAGTAATATCATCTTGTGC
>CP070705.1:276537-277649 GCA_020349965.1 Caldifarciminota bacterium
AGGTCGTCGCAAACCGCTTCCAGAAAATGTGATTTGCCCGTTCCCTTGCCGCCGAAGATTATGAAAGGATTGCTGGCACCAAGATTATCCAGAACTTTATCATGGTACGCATCCCACACTAACTTGTTGCAGAAACCTATGATGAACTCGTTAAATCTTCTGTATTCTTGCCCCTCTTCGCGGCATCTATCGAATGCCTTGAGCAATGATTCCACCTCATCAACCATAGCGGGATTAAATATCATCGAATCGATCTTTAGCCCCTCTGCCGGTGCCCGTTCACGATCGACACGGGCAAAGAGGTGCTGGAGTTCGATCATCCTCTTCGCGCGCTCAACGTACTCGTGATATACACGGCGAAGTTTGAGGGAATCTACTGAAAGATCTCTTTTCAGTGCCGAAACATCGAAACCTTTAGTCTCCCATACTCCAATCCTTCTCTCATACTCCTTACGCAAATCGGACGATTCGACATCCTCAAGACTGTAAATATCATCTTTCCGGCACTCCTCGAGCAAAGATGGCGTCGTGGGTGTTGCCTTTCCCGGATAGAATTCTCTGAGGAATAAGGCGATGCTGTTCGAATCGATTTCCAGTCTGCCGAGTGAAGAATAAGTTACCAGACGATTTATCATACTCTCGATTTCCCCCATTGATCCGAATGCAATCTGCGCTAACTCCTCCAGGGTCTCATCGGCAAGGATGATCCCTGCCTCACCTGCCTTCTTGCCAATCATTTCGATCCGAGCCGCCTCTGTCGGCGCGGCCAACTCGCACACAAGACCACCTTCCATCATAGAACTCAGTTTCCGGCTGAACCCCCTCACCTCTTGTGGTGCCACCAGTGATGAGAAACACAACTGGACATTATTACTCAGTGCATCTTCAACGATCCCCCTCAACTTTCTTTTGCGACCTTCGCTGATCTCATGGATATCGTCCACGATCAACGGAGAATCGTACTTTTTTCGCTTGTCGAGATCCTTCTCGAACTCCTGCACCGTCATGAAATCTACCTTTGATTTTTCGCTGAGAGCACCACTCAATGCAGTAAGGAGGTGTGTCTTACCGGCCCCATCTGCGCCATAGATGTAGAACGGATTGAATACCTC
>CP070705.1:277749-278835 GCA_020349965.1 Caldifarciminota bacterium
TGTAACACTCAACCCGCAATCCGAAATTCGAAATTCGCAAACTTCTTCAATTCCTGTATACAGATACCAGTACATGTTGTAGTAATCCTCGGCCCATTTGTCGATCAATGCTATCGCCGTATCAGGCCTATCGTATATGTCAATCCAGTAAGCAAAAATCACTGCGAATATCAGTGTAACACTGGAATCAGGTAACATATCAAAGGGTCCAGAGGACTCCAAAAACGTCCAGTAATCAGGATCAGCTGCTGCTGTATCGTATGGCGCATACTGACCGGTCATGAAATCATATCCCGCCATCGATAAAAAGCGCTCTGGATCAGTGTCTGGGCGAGGAAGACCCGAAAACCTTTTGAATGCAATCATGCCAAGTTGTGGCCACTGCGACGGATCCCGCCAGTCCGGAACACCATCATTATCCACATCCCATAAGTATTGCGGAAGATTATTCACGTAGTATACGCTGTCTCGCTCGTATTGATCGAGAATACCGTCACCATCCTTATCCATTCCCGCGACCAGATCAAATGGCGTTTGTAGCAGGTCAAAGCCGATAACGCCCGGATACCATGGTGGCATCCCCGGTTCCTCCAGTTCCTGCCATTGGTAACCCGTATTATCGACCAAGATCGTATCACCATTCACGATATATTCTCTCTCTAGTACTGCGCAACAACGATCATTTGCACCCAAACCGCCGATCCGACAATGTACTTTTATACCGATGTAGCAGTCCTCAAGCGTACGGCCAGACACATTCTTGACATCATATACAAAAAATATGATATCCTGGATCTCGGTCAAATTCCATTCATATGCGGTTTGATATATTTCAATACCTATGGGACGCGTGTCCCCCGGAGCATGATATATCGGGTCGCAGTCGTTGAAACAGCACCAAGAATCCTGATGGGATACCAATTCCTGTGGTGCCATGGGAAATGTATCCACTGAAGGCGGCCAATCGTCAGGATACATGTATATGATCGCACAAGGATGGTTCACTGACATACCATGAAGACCAGGAGCGCATTCTGAAGTGCCATCGTACGGATAATAACCAGTTGTCACTAAGGTATCACCATT
>CP070705.1:278935-437497 GCA_020349965.1 Caldifarciminota bacterium
AGACCAAGAAATATCGGGACAACTATGACATAATATATTTCATTCATTTCTACAATCCCCCTGCGGTCAGATAATGCCCCGGCTGATAGAAGAATATTCCGAGCAGAAGTGATACGAAAGCAAGTATCAAGGCAACGGCGACACCCGCATAACTTGGCCGTTTTGCACGCAATTTGTAGACATCACACCGCTCACCGAAGAAGAGTTCGTGGTAGAACCGCGTGTTGTACAGCAGCGTGAAAATAGCAGCTACTATTGCACCGATGCCAAAATAAGCGGTCTTTTCCACGGCGCCGATGACCACGGTCAGCTTCGAGAAAAACCCGACCATTGGGAAAAATCCGATGATCGAACCAACCAACATTGCCATCGAAACACCAAGCACCGGTGACAGTCTCAGCAGGCAGGCGACATTTCTCAAGTCATCTTCACCAGTGGCATCCTCGATCACACCAACACCGAAGAAAAGACCCGATTTCGCAAGGGCATGAGCCGCAATGTACAGGACGCCTCCGAGTATGCCATACGTTCCGCCGACGGCAAAGGCCAGCATGATGAAACCAAGCTGGCTTATGGTCGAAAACGCAAGTAGGCTGCGGAGCTTATTGACGCGCAGAGCAACACCACCACCGATGATGCTCGAAACAATGGCTATCCAGGCAACCGTATTAAGAAAACCGCCTGCCCCGTAGGCACCGACCGTGAACAGACGTAGAAACAGAATAGCGCCAAGGTTCTCGGTTATTCCTGCAAGACTGGCACCGATCGCAGACGGTATAGCATTATACGCAGGCGCCAACCAGATATGGAGTGGGATCGTCACCGATTTCGTAAGTATGCCAACCAAGATCAGAATCGCCGCTGTATCACTTATTACATTGATCTCGAAGATATTGAAGGTCCCGTTGTCGATGTACAATAACTGGATACCTATAAGCATCAATGTTGCTGCAGCAAAATTGATGAGAAAAGTGAAACTTGCCGCCGATATCTCCTTGTCTCCACGGTAGTAGGCTACTGCCCTCCACACCGAAAAAGTAGAAATCTCCCAAAGGATGAAGATCAATAACAGATTGTAGGAAAGAGCAACACCCACACCGGATCCGACAATGAGAAGCAACATCAAATAGTATTCCAGTCGGTGTCCCTTCTCTCGATTCGTAGCAAGACCGTATATGAGAGACATAAGACCAACAAAGACGAATATGGCACTGAGGAACATGCCGTAGTGGTCAACGAAAAAATCAAATCCGATCATCGCCGATATCTCCTTCTTAGTACTTCGGTCTTTTGCCGCGAAAGTGTGAGCAAATCATTGCCTGTGAATTTCTTCTTACCGTTCTCGATAACGACGGTCCTTTCCGTACAGCAATAGCACGGATCGACTGCTGCAAGCACCAGGGCAGCATCGGCTATTGAATACCCCCGGACCGCAACTGCGTTCGACGGAATGTTCATGTAGCTAGGCGCCCTTATTTTGTGCCGCACCGGCATGTTCGAACCGTCCGACCGAACGTAGTGAAAGACCTCGCCACGCGGCGCTTCATGCCGACCGATACCCTCACCAGACGGGATTTCGTCAACCCGGGCCGCGATGGGACCATCAGGGATATCCTTCAAGCACTGACGGACTATCTTGATCGATTCAAAGCACTCGAGCAACCTCACCTTAGCCTTTGCCAGGATGTCGCCCTCATCGAATGCAATCAAATCCCAATCTACCTTGTCGTATGCGTCATACGGATCGTCTTTGCGCACATCTATCGCGTACCCGGAACCACGGGCCGTGGGTCCGAGTACTCCGTATGCGATGGCATCTTCCTTGGAGAGCACGCCGACGTTTTCGAGCCGGGCAAGTATGACCGGATCGTCGAGGACCGCTTTTGTGAACATATGCGTCTTCTCCTCGACGAGGTCCAGATATTCCTCGATCTTTCCGTAATGCTCGGGCAGGATGTCACGCCGTGCACCGCCGACCCTGTTTATCGCATAATGGTTGCGGTTGCCCATGATCAGTTCGAAAATATCGAGCAGAGGTTCACGGTAACGCCATACCCACATCCAGACGGTATTGTATCCGATGAAGTGACCGGCCAGCCCAACCCACAGGTAGTGTGAGTGAATCCTCTCTAACTCGCCGATGATCGTCCTGATATACTGACCCCGCGGAGGTACGGTAATTCCGGCCGCATCTTCGACCGCCATCACATAAGCATAAGGGTGGGAGTCAGAACAAATACCGCAAATTCTTTCGACAAGAAAAGGTATCTGATCATAGGTCATCTTCTGTGCAAGAAATTCGTGGCCGCGGTGGTTGTATCCGATGTTGATTTCGAGATCGATGACTTTTTCACCTTCGACAATGAGTTTAAAGAATTCGGGTTCCTCCTGCAAAGGATGATACGGTCCAATCGGGACTATCCTCTTCATCGTTCCTCCACGCTCTTTTGGATCTTCAAACCCTCGTGCTCATCTGCATAATCACGGCGCAGCGGATACAGATCCTCGGGCCATGTCTCCGCGGTAAGCAAGGGAACAAGATTCGGGTGTCCAGTGAACTTAACACCGAGCAGCTCGTGGATCTCACGCTCGATCCAATTCGCGGCAGGCAGAAAGTCAGCAAGGCTCTTGATCGTCGGTTCGTCTTTCGGTACCACGGTCTTTATGTTGTAGTATGTCCCGCTGGGATCGTGCGAGAAGTGATAGAGGATTTCTATACCTTCCCGCTTGTCGATCCCGGTTGCGATGGAAAGACGGCAACCTTTCTTCTCGAAAAGGAATTTTGCCAACTCGTACACATCATCCCTCGGGACGCTGATATAGGTGCGGCGCGGAGCATGTATCTTCACTGATGCGTTGGCAAAGAGTGCGCCGATTTCATCCAAAATTTCTTTCGAATATTCTTTCTTCATCATAACCTCTTGAGTGCCTTCACAACACCACTGATTATCGCCTCAGGTTTCGGTGGACAACCTGGGATATAGACATCAACCGGAAGGTATTTGTCATATGGTCCCACCACATTGTATGAAGTAGCAAACATATGATTGTCGCATGTACATGTGCCTATGCAGATAACAAGACATGGTTTGGGAGTCTGTTCGTACACGCGAAGCACGCGGGACAGAGACTTTCGGTTAAGCACCCCGGTGACGAGTAAGGCATCAGCATGCCTGGGTGAACCGACCAACACGATGCCGAAACGCTCAACATCCCAGCGTGGGGTTATAACATCGAGTATCTCGATGTCACAGTTATTGCAGGATGCCGCTGCCACGTGAAATACCCAAGGCGATTTTTTCAATCCCCATAGTTTGGCATTCGCCATATCATTCTCCTTTATAAACCGTAAACTGCGAGGATCAATCCAGCGATCGACAAGACCCCTATCCCTAACCAGAAGAACCTGAGTGATTGGTCGATCCTGATCCGCGGATTGGTATTCTTAATCAGTACTATGAGTACCACTATCAGAAGGAATTTTGGAATTGCCCACCAGTTGCCGAAACCTCCCCAGAGAACCGAAATGAGAAACAGCGGCAAGAGAAATAACATCATCGCGCGCACAACACGGTACATCGCAAAAGCAACCCCCGAGTATTCAATGTAAGGACCAGCCATGATCTCCTGCTCGGCCTCAGGCATATCGAACGGCACGAAACCCAACTTAGCCTGCGTCGAAAGCAGGATGACAATCGCAGCTATGACGCCCGAAATTGAGTACAGAAATGGCCCGCTCGCTTGCTGCGCGATAATAATATCGCCGAATCGTATGCTACCACCGGCTTTGAGGATGATGGATGCCATGGTAATCAAGAAAGGAAGCTCATATGCAAAGTATTGAGTCATCTCACGTGATACACCGACGCTCGCCAGCGGGTTCTTCGATACCGAACCCCCCAGCATAATTCCCAATGGAGGAAGGGCAAGGAGATAGATCATGACGATCAAATCGCCCACGAAGGTACTGCCCGGGTCCATGTTCATCGAAAAAAGCATAACCGCCAATATGCTCATCGCCACCAGACCGAGTACAGGTGCCAAGAGGAAGAGCACTTTGGAGACCCCTTCCGGGATGATGGTTTCCTTTAGTAGCAATTTCAGAAAATCAGCATACGGCTGATACCACGGCGGACCAACACGCCAATGAATCCGCGCCGTTACCTTTCGGTCAATCCATGTGAGGAAAAGACCTACAACAGACGTGAAAAGGAAACCAGGGAATATTAGATATGAGAAAAGAATTCTGATTACGCTCATGCCTTTCTCCTGAAAAACAGATCCTTAGACACCATTCTCATGCCGATTTCGTGTCGCTTTATTTCGTCGTCGGATAACCACTGCAAAGCACCCGAAGAACATGCCGCCACGCACCGTGGACCTCCTTCACGATCAGCACAGAGACTACACTTCTGGGAGATATGCCGGACGAGAGGTGCATCGATCACACCGAATGGACACGCAAACGCACAACTCTTGCATCCGATACAGACCATTGCCGAACGAATTACGAGCCCGGTTTTTTCATCCTTGGTGATCGCTTCGACCGGGCAGGAAGCAAGGCACAATGGTTGTTTACAGTGCTTGCACGCCAGCGGGAGGTAGGCAGCACCGGCTATGTCGCCGTGCCGAATGCGCGCCTCACCTTTGAATGCTGCCTTGCAGGCGGCCTCGCAGGACCGACACCCGCAACACAGATCAAGGTCCAATACTATTCTTCTCTGCATATTTTCACCTCGGTTGGAATGAAATTAACTGAACGGAGATCTGTATCGATATCGTATTCGAAAAGCTTCCTCGCACCCGGTGTCTCTGCTGGCACTGTAACGACACCCTGGCTGACATCTTCGGTCAATCTCACTGTCATGTGCTCGACACCCTGCTTCGAAGTGACTTTGACGATATCATTGGACGCAATGTTCAATTCCATCGCGTCTGCAGGGTTCATCTTGAGCGATGCTTCCTCGAAGAAACCAAGGAAGTTAAAAGCTATCTTCTCACCCATTAACCTCAAACCTTTCCCCTTGACCAGGGTCGCTTCTGATATTCGCCGTGCCCGTTCCTTGATATCCAGCTTGTGGTCGGGTACACTCAGCTGCTTACCCTTACCAGAACCACCAGACAAAGGCCCAATGATTTCTTCGATCGATCTCGCACCGCTCGGCGGTTCAATACCGCCGAGTAACTTCTTCTTCCCGAACGAAGTATATACAGTACCCTCTTTCTCAAGCGTGAGCGGCACAGGAACCATCGTATAACCACTGTGCTTCAAAGTAGACGTAGCATACATTTCAAGGTTCTTTAAATCCGGTGCCACCTGGGGATAGTAGAAAGGAAAGAGTTCGCCAAAATTAACCAGGTATTTGATCTTCTTCTTTTTCGCCATCTCCATGATCGACCCAAAACCCTTATTGCCTTCATACCCCGCAAACTCGACCAACGGCACGATCTTCATGCGACCGTAGCCTTCCAATTCGCTGATGCCTTCGGCACAAAGCGCCGGATCGTATGTATGACCAAATGACAGACAAGCGAAAACAATGCTGTTCTTAGAATCTTTGATCCTGCGGGATACGTCTTTTATGATCGCTCGGTCGATCCCCGTCACCTTGGTTGCATCTATACCTTCGAAGTTTTTCTGCGCGAGTGCGAATAATAGCAGAGGTTCGGTACCGACATTCACTCTCAGGAATTGATCGGCAAACCCGGCAGTATGAGTGTGCAGCGAATCGATCACGATCAAACCGTTTTTTCGGTCTTTCAATTTCCAATCGATTATCGCCTGCGATACCATCGGGGTCTGATTGAACGGGTCGCCGAGGATGACGACAAGCTGCGTTTTCTGGAGATTGGACACATCAAAGGATTCGTCGAGAAAAGGCTCCAGATGACTCTCCGGCTCAAAGTATGTCGAAGCTATGTTTTCGATGCCGACCTTTTCACAGAAGCCGATTATTGCCGCATACTCCTCGGGTGTAACATTACGATCGAAAGTGACTGCAGTGCTCTTCGGGCTGCCGAACACTTTTGTCAAATCCTTCTTCATCTTAGCCCAAGCGACAGGCTTGCCGTCTTTCATCGGCACGGCCAACCTGCGTGGGTGATTGAGATACATTGCGGCTGCGCTGCCCCTCGGACATAACCTGCCACCGCTGCTCCCGTCTTTCGCGTATTCCACACCCTTGATTCCGAAATCATCGTAGATAACACCGAATTCGCAGCCGTAACTGCAGAATGGACAAAGTGCCTTCTTTATGGTGATCGCCTTGGGATTGATATTCTTCATAGAAACGGCTCCTCGATATCCTTTACGTCCTGCCATGTAAGGACCGGACCATCCTTACACACGTAGAATTTGCCAACGCGGCAGTGGTTGCACTTACCCAAACCGCACGACATGTTCTTTTCCATTGATAGATATATGTTCTCATGCCTGAACCCGGCTTCGATCAGTTTCTGTGTCGAGAATTTCATCATGAGCGGCGGGCCGCAAACGATGGTGGGCGAAGTCTTCACGTCGACCGGGATCTTATCTAGAATCACCGTGACCACGCCAACCCTGCCACGCCATGATCCATCGCCGACGTCCACGGTTAGCAGTAGGTCAACACGGTCGATCTTTTGCCACTCAGGAATCAGGTGTTTGTATACTATATCCTGCGGCGTTCTAGCTCCATACCTGATGTAAATCTTCTTGTAGCTTTTCAAGTCGTGTAGCAAAGCGAGAAACAGGGATCGCAGAGGAGCAAATCCGACGCCACCGCCAACGATGAACACCTCTTTACCTTTGAAGTGCTCCAGCGGATATGGTTTTCCAAAAGGTCCCCTCACTCCAACAAGGTCGCCCTCCTTCAGCTTGAATAGACCATCGGTCACGCGTCCCACCTTCATGATGGTGAATTCAAGGTCTTTGTCGTAAGGAGAAGAAGACGGAGTGAACGGCGCTTCGCCGACACCGGGAATGGTCAATTCGGCGAATTGACCGGCCTCGAATTCTATCGGCTTACCTTCTAGGACGAAGGTGGTGATATTCGATGTCTCAGGCGTTATCTTCTTGATTTTGACCGGGATTGGATAATAGGGATTCATACGTTCCATAGGATCTCCCTTATGTCGATCTTTGACGAACAGCCTAATAGGCATCTGCCACAGCCTGAACAAGCGTAGACCTTCTCATATTTAGAGAAAAAGTCGAATTTGCATTGAAAGCGGTTCCAAAAACGCTCATCGATGCGGCTGCGCGGATTTGCGCCACCACCAACACGAGCGTACGCCGCATAGTAGCATGCATCCCACAATCTTACTCGTTCGATATCCTTCCCTCTCTTGTAGTCCCCAAGCAGAAAACAGTAGCATGTTGGACAACTATGAAGACATGCATGGCACTCAACACACTCGTCCCGCGCATCACGTATACGTTCTCTATCCGCGGCCGCGACCCGGTCGGGCAAATCCTTCTTGAAAGGTTTACTATTAATACTACTCAGTTTCTTGACCGCCTTTTCACGAGCCGCCTTGCGGTCCTTCTCATCTTCCTCCTTCGCTTCAACGAAAAGGCTTTTGTACGCATTTATTATCGCCTCGCCTCTCTTCGTGAATGCCTCAAACAACAATCCGCTGCCAACTTTGGTGAAGTTCAGATCACTAACGGCATCGCCATACGGGTTTAGTCCCAGGAGATTGCAGAAACATGAATCTTCGGGCTCTGGACAATCGGCTGAAATTATGATCGTCTTATCCCTGCGCGCTTTGTATAATGGGTCAACTGGATCCCAGCCCATGAAAACGCGGTCATATATGTCGATTCCCTTCAAATCACAATTCTTGACACCAAGAAGGTATCTTTTTTCGACCGGAATTGCCTCATCCTTGGGAAATTTCGCGACGGTACCGCGAACCGGAAAGAAGAATTGTTTTATGTTCTCTGCGGTTCTGATCCTGTCAAAACCTGGCTGGAACGGACTATTCTCGTCAAACCTGACGAGATGCGTCTTCCCTTCCTCGAACGTCGGGAAAAAAAGTGACCAATCTCTTGATAGCTCCTTTACAAATGTCAATAGTTTATCTGGGGATAGTAGATAGGATTTCATAGAAATGTATTATACCAATTTTGCATACCCTGTCAACACTCTACGCCAAACAGAGCCTTGACCAATATGATCGAATGGCAACCTTGAAGTGTCGCGCGAATTAATATGACATTCCATGTAGGGGTCCAGTATCAGCTTGCGGTTTGATTCTAAGAGATTATCTGAGTTGTTCAGATAATACCTCATACATTTTTATTATATCAAGTCCGTGCATGTTGTCAACATTGTTCAAAGCCGAAATCAAGCGGTCAGCCACTGCTCTGACCCCGGGTGAGATCTGCGAATAGGATTGCACAGGCACCCCCAGGAAAAGAATGTCCTTCACGCCATTTTCTCTTAAGAATTCATACATCGCAGCAAGAGACAGGCAATGGCCCGAAACCGAGGGAGGGGCCTTCCTGGCAATCTCGTCATTCCTCAATAGCACACTCTCCTTTTCACCTTGTCTGATAGTATCGAAGAATAGAACGATATCGGGCGAGTGCGAAACTATCACGTTCAGGTAGTTTTCCGGATGGATGCCGCAGTCAATCTTTCTGAGCGTGTCCCCTTCATGCAACCCATCTATGATGAAGGGCCCAAATGCATCGTCTCCACGTTCGATGTTACCGATCCCGCATGCTACAACTCGCATCTTTTATTATAGCCAACGACCTTGAACTGTCAATTGAGGAACGAAATTCCCGACAGATATTGACAGGGCATACTAAATAGCTATATTTGATTTGTGTTGGTCAAGAAGTTGGAAGAATGCAGGTCTTTCATCGCGGGCGACGGTTCACTGCTGAAAGAAATTCTGAATCCCCAAAAACAGACGATTGCCATCCGTTACAGCCTGGCACACGCGGTCATAAGCCCGGGACAAAAAACCGCACCTCACGTACTCAGGCACGCCGAAGTATATTATGTCCTTTCCGGGAGGGGAATGATGCATATCGACAAGAAAACGAGGGAAGTCCGTACGAACGACACTATATACATCCCACCCAACCACGTCCAGTTCATAGAGAATATGTCCGACGAGAACCTTCAATTCCTTTGCATCGTAGACCCGGCATGGCAGCCAGACATCGAGACTATCGTCGCCGGTGATTAGGCAACAATAGAAGAGGCACCGAGGTCCCGATGATTTCATTGATGTTCTTGATCCTAATGTCCGCGGACGAAGCGGTCACACTGACTGGCACTTTCGACCGGATGGAGTGTCACCAAAATACGCTCTACCTTGCACCGGCCATTGGAACGAGTATTTATCGCTACCAAGGGTCGAGCAACTTGAACTCATTCACCTTCACAGACGATGTGAATTACCGAATACGCAGCTTCAAAATCACTCCGTTTGCATTCTACATCAACCGCGGTACCGCCATTGAGAAGTTCTATCGTGTATCGGGCAAGAAAGAAATTGTCTTTGCGGCAGCGGATATTACATCATTTGCACTGACGGACGCCGAGGAAGTGATCGTCGCTGACCGTCAAACCCGCGAACTGATCTTCCTCGATCGCGACCACAGAATCAGATTCAAGATCGAGAATGTGTCTGCTGATGATATCCAGTGGTACGATAGTCTTCTATACGTGTTGGCGCGAAATGGCATTTACGTATATGATGAGCATGGAACCCAAGTCGAAAGAAGACCGATACCACAGCGGTGCGATCGCATCATCATTTCCGACCGGCACTTATTTATCTTCGCAGCAAATGCGGACCACCTATTCGAGGCTGATTCAATGTGGGTTAAGAAAGAACTCCCTTATGCAGTTGCGGATATTTGTGTGAAAGACGAATCGATCGTGACACTCGATGGAACTGGGACTACTCTATATTTCCTTGATCGTAACGATTTCTGAATCGGCTGCGTTCGATCTTGACTCTGCATATTACATGTACGAACCGCTGCCGTTCGATACGGGAGCGCTACTGAGGGAGGAACCGAGAGTACCGGATACGATCGGCGGCGATTCTGGGAAATTGAGGATAAGCGGTGCAAAGGATTTCTCATTTGACGTCAAGCAAGGTTTTGACCAGGGATTGAATGTCGATATAACGGGTGAGGTTGAAGGAGTCGGGATCGAAGGGAATCTCTCTGACAAAGCGACACCATCGTCGACGGTTAGGATCTCTGAAGTCGAAAGAGTCAGCCTGAGAGCGTTCACGAGTAATTTCTCAGGAGGAATCGGCAACCTCACGCTCGATCTGCCCTTCGGAATAAGGGACGAGATTCAGGGCGGGGAGATCGGCATCCATACCGAAGACCGGAAGAACGGCGTCAATGCAGCTTATGCAGCCAACCGTGGTACCTACACACGCACACAGTTCCCTGGTGAAGAGGGCAAACAAAGCCCCTATTTTCTTGAAGGTCCGGTCATTGCAGGAAGCGAACGCGTCTACCTAACGCAGGGTCTTACTCGACCAGTGGCACTCAAGCGCGAAACCGATTACAACATCGACTATGAAAGTGGGATAATATCTTTCACCAACAACAACATCATTACCACCCGCACACGTATCGAAGTCGAATACCAGCGGGCGATCGAAGATTATCTAAATACCTACCGGCAAGCAAACGGTATGCTCAATGCAGGTCCTATGGAGATCCGTGGTTTGTACAGAATCAGTTCGGACGAGAGGGATGACCCTCTCACTTTCACACTCAGCCCGGCAGAAATAGAGAGCCTATCGATGGCCGGGGACAGCGCAAGCGTTTTACATACATACGCTGACACCTCATCAGAGGGAGATTATGTCTTGGAGGACGGCCACTTCGTATACGTCGGACAGGGCAATGGTACTTACACCGTGAATTTCTTCTATGTCGGTGAGGGAAACGGTGATTACATATATGACCCCATGCTGAGCGCCTTCTCCTACCAGGGGGCGGGATTCGGTAACTACACGCCGACGAAAACGATCCCCCTTCCTCGCCAAGAAGAATTCTACGGTTTGAGCACCGAATTCTACAAGACATTCACATTATTCGTCTACGGTTCGCGTGTCGACAGAAATACCTTCTCGTCGATCGACGATCAGGACAACAGTGGATTCGGCTACCGCGCACTGCTCGATAGGACGATCGGTTATGCCTCTGTAAAATGTGATTACATAAAATACGAGGATGAATTCATATCGCCGAGCGGCCGTGAGGAAGTTGATTATCGGCACATATGGAACACCGCCGAACCGATGGAGGAGTTGGCAGATTTCTCAATCGGTCTCGCGCCGACAGATTATTTCAGGTTGAATGGGGGATACGGCCTTCTCAATCGCCGATACCGACGCCGGTCCCTGACGATAGAACCATTCTTCTTTCTATTGGGTTTTGAGGGAATCGACAGCCTGAACAGGTACTTTGCCGGCTTTACGAAGAACTGGACACGTGTGACACTTGCCGGCAGGTACGAAAAATACGGCGCAGTACACATGGTGACCTACCGAACCCAATACACATTCGGCAAAACAACCAGCATCGGTCTGAATGGAAGTTATGACCAGGACAGCCTTTCGACAGGAGTCATGAACACTCTCAGATTCAGTACGACACCCCTCACTCTGACCGTCGGGCATAGATCTGTCAACGATACAAATTTCTATTTCGGTAATGCCGCCATCAGATATACCCACAAGGGACTCACTCTTTTCGGGGATCTGCAGCAAACCCAGCGATACTCGCAACGCCGGGATGAAGCATACATCAAAGTCGATGAGGGACAAGGAGACTATGTATATGACCCCCTCACTGGAACATACATAAGGAAAGAGAATGGAGATTACATCCGAAAAATATTCCTGTTGCCGGACTTCATACGCGTCATTACAAGGAACTACGGTGTTGAGATCGGATACGCAACTGCATCTTTTGACGCGAACGGACGATTCTACTATGTAGACGAAAAGGATTTCCGCAGCCACAGTGAAGATGTATCCCTCAACGTGAACTCCGCTGGTTACGATGTCACAATGAACCTCCGACAGAACATTCAAGATGATGCCCGGTATGCGCTTGGCATGAACTCGATAATCGAACGGTCTGCCGCACTCATCCCTTCCATTGACGCCTTTGCCGGGCGCATCGAGATCCGTAATGCGACCGAAACGGTAGGTGAGTATGAAAAAGAACGAAGGAGCACGTACGGAGCCGAGATATCTTATGACATTCTGAGACAACCAATTGTACGGCCAAAAGCGGGATACGCCTACAGCATGATGCGATCGCAGTACTTTGCCGAACTCGATGTCAGACAGCATGCACCGAAGACCGGCATTCTTATCAGTGTGCCCTTAAAGCGCATACGTGGAAAGATCGAAGCGACCGCCGACTTCACGTACCGTATATATAATATAGAAGAAATGCCGTTCTTTTTCACGGCGAACGAACCACGGGGACTCACGACGATTTTAGGTGCAAACACCAGCTTCGGCGTTGGCGCGAACACAGTCTTCAACTTGATCTACCGGATCGAATTCAGACGGAACGAAAAACCGAACCAAAACTTCAGACTGCAATCCAGGATCAGATTTTGATGCAGAGCAATTTTCGACATTTCTACGAATCGCTTGGGAGTAGGTACCCGGAGGACAGAACTGTATACAACACTCTCAGCGGAAGGATAAGGAAGGACTGGATCACGCATAAATTGCAGGAAATGCCGCCAGGCAGCCTCCTCGATTGTGGTTGCAACATCGGAACCCTATCCAGAAAATGGAACAGGGGAATCGTATATGGTGTTGACATTGCACATTCAGTCCTCGAAAGAGGCAGAAGACATTCACCGCGTACGAATTTCTTCCAGGCCGATGTCCTCAACCTCGCAATGATCAAGAGTGATTCCATAACCAATGCCATTGCCTGTGAGGTCATCGAACATCTCCAACGACCCGAGGTATTCTTTGCACAGATACACCGAGTAATGAAAAAGGACGGAGTGCTCCTCGTGACATCGCCGAATTTCACCGGTCAACGACCGTATAAAGTATCATTGGGCATCCTGCAAAGTTATGGAGTTACTGAGGGTACCGACGGAATCGAATACCTGCACACGGCATACAAACCGCACGAGTTGGCAGCGATGGCACAAGAAGCAGGATACACAATCGTCCTCCAGGGTAGTTTCGAATTCGAACTACGCGGCTGGCTGAAGATTCTGACACTGACAGAGAGAGTGATGGCTGAACTCGTCATGCGCCTCGCTCCTGCGTCTCGCATGAATTGCATGCTGGCGGCCTTTTTCAGACGATTAGAGATCGGCCTCTTCGGCATGCTCGATGTTTTCGGTTTCGGCCGATTACTAAGGCATCTATTCAAGGAAGGTCGCAGATCCTACATCTTAGCACGCAAATGAAACTGGAAGACTACCGATACGAATTGCCGGCCAGCCTTATCGCCCAGTATCCGCTTCGAGACCGTGCCGACTCACGATTGATGGTCGTCGACCGCAAGACAGGCAGAATCTCACACACAATATTCCGCAGGATTAGAGACTATCTCCACAGCGGTGACGTGCTCATCGTAAACAACACCCGTGTCTTCAAAGCACGCCTGTTCGCCCGGAAGCAAACCGGCGGTAAGGTGGAAATCCTGCTCGTCAGACCATCATCCGCAAGAAAGTGGGAAGCAATGATTTCGCATGCAGCGCGTGTGAAAGAGGGACAACGATTCTTCCTTGACCAGGACACATACGCCACAGTAGAAGAAAAACTTGAAGGCGCAAGGGTCCTTATGACACTCAGTGATGAGGCGGACAAGATCATCGACAGATTCGGCCTTGTCCCACTCCCTCAATATATCAAGCGCCTGCCAGTGCTGGATGATGAAACGGCATATCAAACGACCTTCGCGAAGAACGCGGGTTCGATCGCAGCACCCACAGCCGGGCTTCATTTCACTGAAGATATTCTGGCTTCAATTCGCGGTAAGGGCGTTGCCGTCTCTGAAATAACCCTCCATATCGGACCTGGCACATTCAAGCCAATACGGACTGCGCATGTCGAGCAACACACCATGGACTCTGAATTCTACGAAATCACGAATGATTCGGCGCACCGTTTCGAGGCATCTAAGAGGATCGTTGCCGTCGGTACATCTGTCTGCAGGGCGCTCGAAACATATATCAGAACCGGTGAGAGGAGTGCCTGGTCACATCTTTTCATCTATCCGGGGGTCAAATTCCGGCTTGTCAACAGCATGATTACAAACTTTCATCTACCGTGCTCGACTCCCCTTCTGTTGGTTTGCGCCTTTGCCGGAAGAGACCTGATCTTCAAAGCCTACGAGGAGGCAATCAGCGAGAAATATCGTTTCCTCTCCTACGGTGACCCGATGCTAATTGTGTAAGCCCTCAACGGCATCGGCAATTGACAATAAAACATCGCTATATATAATAATCTATATGCAGAAGGGGCTGGTTATTATCCCGACCTATAACGAATCGGCAAACATCGAAAGGATCATCAACGTAATCCTCGCAGTTTCTCAGCAATTGGAAGTCCTCGTCATCGATGACAATTCACCGGACAAAACCGCAGAAATCGTCAAAGGCATGATGGCGAATGACAGACGCATTCATCTGAAGACGAGACCGCGGAAGATGGGTTTGGGTACCGCATATGTGCTCGGATTCGATTATGCACTGAAGAACGGTTACGATTATGCATTCGAAATGGATGCCGATTTCTCTCACGATCCCATCGAACTGCCGAATTTCATCAACTTGCTGCAGGCATATGATCTCATTATCGGATCCCGCTATGTCCAGGGCATAAGCGTCGTCAACTGGCCCATGAAGCGGTTGCTCCTCTCCTATGCCGCTTGCGTCTTTGCGCGGATCGTTACCGGCGTGCCGGTTCGCGATCTGACAAGCGGGTTCAAGTGTTACTCGAAAAACGCACTGGCGCGTGTCGACTGGCAGAAATTCAATGTCGATGGATACGGATTCCAGATACAGAGTGTCTTCTCCGTCTACAAGGCCGGACTGCAGCTGAAAGAGATCCCGATAATATTCGTGGAGCGCAGGGCCGGAGAGTCCAAAATGTCAAGGAGAATAATATGGGAAGCATTCTGGCTCGTTTGGAAGCTCCGTATACTTTCGATTTTCAATGGCAAGAAATATATAAAAAAATAAGCTGGAGGTTTTTCCTTGGCACAACTTATCCTCATCGTATTGGCGGTCAGTTTCAGAGCAGAATACTATACCAATACGAACTACATATATGATATGACCGGTCTCGGCGACATCGTATACTGCGCGACGAATGGCGGGTTCATGTCTTTCAACACCCTTACCAACGACTTTGCGGTGCTCACTAATACCGACGGGCTACAGAAGAACACACAAAACTGCGTCGCGCTGGATAGTTCGGGGCACATATGGGTCGGCAACGACCTGGGGTTGGTACTGATCGAGAACGATCTCGATACAATCCACGTTTACCCGGTAGAATGCCTTACCTGCACCAGGACGACAGACATCGTCTGTTTGAGGGATACTGTCTATGTCGGCTCCTCGAACGGTTTCCTCTTCATCGATACGCGAGGAACACCCACCGATTTCACTGACGACCGGCAAATAAAGATAGTCGAACTACCGTGCTACAGTATCACGTCCATTGCAGTCGACGACACGTCAATATGGGTAGGAACGGCTACCGGCGGCATCGTACAATTCTCCAAGGATATGACCCCGATAGGTTACTACACCGTCACCCATGGGCTCTTGAGCAATGAAATCAATGACATTATGTTCATCGGCTCACAATTGTACGCCGCCACGAATTCCGGTCTGAATAGGTTCGCAGACGATCATTTCGATACGCTGCTCACCAACTACGCAATAAGCGAAATATCGCATTTGCACGATTCCGTGGTGCTTGCCCTTGATCAATCCCGGCAAATCGGTCTGTTCGAAGGCGACAGCGTAGCGATCATCCGCCAAGGGCTGCCATGGGGCAGCAAGATACTCTGCCTGTTCAATCTCCAGGGCGAACTTCTGTGCGGCATGGGCAACCCCTACGTTCAAACCTATTATGGAGACGGCATCGGACGGTATGATGAGCAGAACAACCTGTGGTCTACCGTGAAGAATCAATGCATACCATCGAATCATATCGACGAGATAACCGCGAATGAACATGGCGTCTTCGTGGCTTGCGGCAACCGGGCGCACGAATCCAGAGGTCTCGGCTGGCTGAACAACGAGTACCAGTGGACTAATTTCTCAACGGATTCGATGTTACCCTGGAATTACGTGCACCGATGTGCTACTGATCCCGATGGAAGGGTATGGCTCGGTTATAATGCATTTCCTGATGTAAGCGGATCGGTCATGCTATCATGCTTCGATCCCCGCGATAGCACATGGTTCTCCTTAAACAATCGGTACAACGGAATGGAAGGCACCGAAGCGATCTGGGATCTCGAATTCGACAGCCAGAAGAACATGTACCTCGCCCTTGGACGGCCCACGGATAAAATGTGGATCATCGATTCCTCGCTCAACACTGTCTACTACCTCATCCCGCAGACAATTGAATTCAGGATCGAAGTAGCACTGGACTCTTCGGGCAGGATATGGCAAACCCATCCTGCTGCAGGATTATCCTTCACCGACACAAGGAATACCCTATTTGACCGCAATGATGATACATACAGTAACTACACCACTGCCGATGGGCTCATCTCAAACTACATGGGTGGATGTGTGGTCGATCGATATAACACTCTCTACGCCACCGCGGACGAAGGGCTCGTCATACATGACGGCACAGGGTTCATTAACCGCACGGACATAACCGAATCGGCCTTGCTCGATGTCGCCATCGATTCACAAGACAGAATCTGGATCCTTGCGCGCGACGGTGTACACTACCTCGATCCACGATTGGCCGCCGTATTCCACTGGCGGTTTTCGGATCATAATATCGATATCGACTTCCTCGAATCGATCGGCGAAATAACGCAGGTGCAGGGTTTTGAATTCGATCCGATCAGACACTGTTTTTGGATCGGCGGCGAAACCGGTTTGCTGCAACTCTCCATCCCCTACGATTCCATGCCCCAAATCGGCGGCGCAACCGTCTATCCAAATCCCGCACGCCATGATGTCGTCAAAATCAAAGACATACCATTCGATGCATCCGTCGACATTTATACCATATCGGGCCGGCGCGTAGCCCACGATCTCATTATCGACAGCGCATTCGGTGAGGTCGTATGGCAGATACCGGACGATATTGGCAGCGGTCTATATATCGCTCTTGTGAAGTCGTCACAAGGCAATAACGCATACAAATTCGCTATCGTCAGATAGACTTCATTACAATAGCGGATGAAAGATCCAACGAGATACGGCAATGCATGAATTCAGCGTAACAAAGTCTCTGGTCGATCTATGCAACCAAGAAGCGGGCAGAAACAACATCGAAGATGTCAAGAAGATACACCTCAAGGTGGGAAAATTCACAGGATTCTCCCCTGATTCGATTAAGTTCTACTTTGAACATCTGAAGGTCAACACGAGATGCCGCCACGCATCCATCGTCTTTGAAGAGATCGCGATCAAAATCAAATGCAATGATTGCGGCAAAGACCACACAATCGAGGACCCGGTGTTGCTATGTCCGGACTGCGGCAGCGATCGAATCAGACTCATATCCGGGCGTGAATTCTATGTTGCGTCCATTGAGGGCGAATGAGACCAAAAGGAGACCGATAATGAAAAGAGTTAGAATCCTTAAACCGGTGCTCGTTTCGAATCAACAACGGGCAAGAGAAAACCGAACCTTCTTCGACCAAATGGGCAGCCTTGTGATCAACATAATAGCCTCTCCTGGCGCAGGCAAGACATCCTTTATCACGAACCTTGTCAAGAGAATGAAAAACACACACAGAATACTGGTCGTGGAAGGCGACATAAAAGGTAAAATCGACAGCCAGATAATCTCACGGCTGGGTATCGATGTCATCCAGATAAATACAGCTACCGAGTGCCACCTCGACGCGTTCATGACCGCCCAGATATTGCCCGAAATAAGGAAAAGATATGACCTCATCCTGGTCGAAAACGTGGGTAACCTCGTATGCCCGGCCGAATTTGAAATTGGAGAAGATTACAAATTGGCGATACTCTCCACACCTGAGGGTGATGACAAACCACTGAAATATCCGTTGCTCTTCCACCTTTCCAGGGTAGTGGTTTTCAATAAGTGCGATCTGCTGCCGTATGTTGACTTCAGTATCGATAGAGCCAAGAAGAGCATCAGGAAGGAAAATCCAAAAGCACTGATATTCAAAGTATCGGCAAAGACTGGAGAAGGTTTTGGAGAAGTCATTGCACACATAGAAAAAGAAATAAATGCCAGGAAGAAAAAAAATCAGCATTAAAGGAATCGTCCAGGGTGTCGGCTTCCGACCTTTCGTCTACCGTCTGGCAAAGAGTCTTAACCTCAAAGGATTTGTCCGGAACACTACAGACGGCGTCGAGATCGAGATCGAAGGCGCGGATCGTGACATCTCCGAATTCATCCGGGCACTGCCGGAAAAGAAACCTCCGGCCGCCCGAATCGACAGCATATCCACCAAAGACCCGCAGGATATTCGGCGATATGATGAGTTTTCCATCGTGGAGAGTAAGGTCTCCAAAGGCTTCACACAAATAAGCCCCGACATCGCGACATGCTCCGACTGCCTCGGTGAGATGGCGGATCCCCAAGACCGCCGCTACGCTTTTGCCTTCATCAACTGTACTAATTGCGGCCCGCGCTTTTCGATAATCACAGAAACACCGTATGACCGCGCACGCACTTCGATGCGGACGTTCAAGATGTGCACTACCTGCACCGAAGAATTCCATGAAGTTTCGGACCGCAGGTTCCACGCACAGCCTGATTGTTGTCACAAATGCGGCCCAGAGTACCGCCTATTCTCCATCGCCGGCAGAGAAATCAAAACCGATGATCCAATAGGAAAGACTGCAGGATTGATCAAAGAAGGTGAAATCGTTGCGATAAAAGGAATCGGAGGCTTCCACATCGCCTGTGATGCACAGAACTGCAAGACCGTAGCACGGTTGAGAGAACTGAAGAACAGACCTACAAAACCCTTGGCAGTGATGGCACGGTCCGATTTTGCAGATACGGTCGCCCAAGTAAGTAACTGCGAAAGGAAGATCCTCGAATCCCCGGTCGCGCCCATCATGCTGCTCAAGAAAAGAAAGGGCGGATTATGCGAAAACATCGCGCCAAAGAACCCTTACCTCGGTATCATGTTCCCCTACGCGCCTGTCCACCACCTACTTTTGAGAGAAATACCGTGCCTCGTAATGACAAGCGGGAATATCCAAGATGAACCCATCGCCAAGCACCGAGCCAGTGTCACCAAGAAATTGCGTTCAATCGTTTCTTTTTACCTCGATCATGACCGCAACATCGAAAATCGAAACGATGATTCGATCGGATATTACATACCGAAGCGCGGCTTCTCGATGATCCGAAGATCCCGGGGATATGTGCCCATACCAATCCGGATGCCGATCAGCGCAAGACCGACCTTGGCCGTAGGACCTTTCTTGAAAAACACGTTCACCCTCGCACGAAGGCGAGATGCATATGTATCTCCTCACATTGGTGATCTCGACAACCTCGATACGATGGAATTCTTCGAGGAAATGGTCGCGAAATACAGACGCTGGTTCAGAATCGATCCGCGTCTCATCGTCCACGACCTACATCCGGATTACCTTTCGACAAAGATTGCCAAGAACATGCCTGGCAACAAGATAGGCGTGCAGCACCACGTTGCCCATTTTGTTTCGTGCCTGGCAGAGAATAATGTGTTGGAGAAGAGCATAGGCATCATCTTCGACGGGACGGGGTATGGGTCCGACGGCAAAGTCTGGGGGGGAGAATTTTTCATTGGCGACATCTATCAACAACGGAGAGCAGCGCATCTGCAATATCTGCCTTTGCCCGGCGGCGAATCGAGTATCAATAAGCCGTATCGAATAGCGGTTGCATATGTACACACTCTACTGCAGGAAAGATTACACATCGCCCCCGAGAGTGAAATTGAAACCATACTCAGGATGATCGATTCAAAGCACAGTGTGATCAACACATCGAGCATGGGCAGGCTATTTGATTGTGTTTCCGCAATGCTCGGGATAACGACTGAGATAACGTATGAGGCGGAGGCTGCGATAAACCTCGAACACGCCGCGGATCCGACTGTAATTGATCACTATCCGTACTCGCTACGCGAAACGGAACCGATGATCATCGAAATAGAGAAAACTCTAAGGTCCATCAGAAAACATATCGAGTCCGGAATCCCCTCAGCGGCCATCTCTGCCAGATTTCATCGCACGATCGGAGAATTCTCGTATGAGGTGGCGGACAGGCTGAGAGAAAAACACGATCTCCATTCTGTTTGCCTGTCAGGCGGCGTATTCCAGAATCGCCATCTTCTAAGTTTGATGATCGAGCGGTTCGAGAAAGGCGGGTTCAAGATCTACACGCACCGCAACCTTCCGACCAACGACGGGTGCATATCTTATGGCCAGGTGATCGCTGCAAACGCACAAGAGAGGTCAAGATAAGATGCTCAACCGGACATTGAAAGACTTCCTGCGTCTCGATTGGACGACGATGCCCAACCTGCCCTGGTTCATTCTGATTTTCCTTTGCTCGCACATTCCGATGCTCTTTCTCGGGTTCGGACTCGATCCAGACGCCTGGCGCATTGCCAACACGGCTTTTGACTTGAGACACCATCTGGTCTACCATGCATCACGGTTTCCCGGTTACCCGGTACCTGAATTCTTGAATACAGTGGTAATCGATTTCGGATATCATGCAACAAACAGCCTGACAATGCTGCTGTCACTTCTCTCCGCCCTTGCCTTCGGCAGGATCCTCAGAGAGGCCGACAACGAAGAAAAAGGGCTCCTTGTACTCACCTATGCATTCCTGCCTCTGGTGTGGATTAACAGCACCAACACCATGGACTACATGTGGTCGCTGAGCTTCATCATCCTCACCTGGCTGTTCATTATAAAGGAAAGGTACGTCGTTGCCGGACTCCTACTGGCCATGGCCGCCGGCTCGCGAGCGGCATCGGCGGCGTTCGTCATACCTTTTTTTTATCTCCTCCACAGCCGGGGTTCCGCAAGAGCACCAATCGTAAGATTTTTGCTCACTTTTTTCGCAACCTCTGTATTCATCTATATGCCTTTGTTAGTGACATACGGTTTGTCTTTCATCCACCGCTACCCCTCCCATACAGGGATACTGCAGATCGGCTACCAGGCACTGAAGTATTACGGCCTGCCCTCCATCATACTGCTGACGATCATTCTATTGGCTGTGGCTCGAAACCTCAACAAGGTAAGCGTGAAACTCGACAAGGTCGGCATTTTCTCCTTGCTGTCAATCACCACAATTCTCGTCACATTCTTCCTTGCACCCTATCAGATCGAATACCTGATCCCGCTTGTTCCGTTCGGTCTCATGTTGACCCAGCACTTGGGAAGAAGATCCCTCTTCATCTTACTTTGCTGCGCACTGATGCTCCACTCTTTCGTGAACATCGGTAGCATCGAGCATACCGGTGATGGACGCATTACGATCCAGACCCTTGACGCGGGTGCAGTGATCAAGAATTTTGCGGCACGAAGAAAACAGTTGGCATATGCTCGTATGCTCGCGAAGGTTGAGCTGCCAAAGAACAGTGTAGCAATCGTCGGAACCTGGTTGCCCATCGTAGCGTATCTCGACGAAAGGATCTCCTCATCCGCGAAGGCAAAGCAAATGTTCGACAGCAACCTGCCGCGGGCAGGTCTTTGGAACTTTGCAAAAAACATTCACTACAGATACCTGATCGACCGCGACGAGTTAAGACAACTGCAGCAGAGCGGCCACCTTATATTCTATACAGAGGGTATTCGCGCATTCACACGGGACATATATGGCTACGACATTAATGAATATGGAGCAATACTGCTCGACATCTGACAGTATCGACGCCCGCCTTGTCTGATCTAGGAAGAAAGAACACTCTGCTTGAATTGTGGCCACGCATGTATATAATAAATGGAAGAAAGGACGGTTATTGACATATGTGTTTGGGTGTTGTTGGACGGATCGATGAAATCCACGGTGAAACTGCAACTGCCGAGATCCTTGGTGTTAGACGTCAAATATCCATTGTGCTCGTTCCTGAGGCTAAGATCAATGACTACGTCATGATACATGCCGGCTTCGCCATTAACATCATGGATGCCAGAGACGCACGCGAAACCGAAGAACTGATCAGCGAGGTACTGAAGTACTCAAGGTAGAATAGTCGGCTCCACGCATGGCAGCAGGAGGTAATTCATTCTTATTTTCTTGGCCGTAATACTGGGAATTGACTTCCCAATTTCTGTCAATATCGAATCGCAACACGGTTCGGCCGTGCAGTATGCCACAGACAAGTTCTACGTATTCTGGCAAGACCTTCGTTTTTACCCATCCGACCGCTCGACATTTGTCGCGAGGGTCAGCGAGGAAGGACAGGTACTCGACCCCGATGGTATCGTGCTAATGCGTGATCGAACCGTGAGCGTCGATGCCGCTTATGACGGCATCAATTTCCTGGTCGTCGTCCAGGACAGTTGCTGAAGTATGGCAGACATCTTCGGCGTGCGTGCCACGGCCGACCTGGAGATTCTCGACACGCTGATCATCATCTGCAACAACCCAGGCGCTCAGACCCATCCCGCAGTCGTTTTCGACGGACAGAACTATGTCGTGGTATACCTTGAAGGTGTCATCGATTCACGCAGCGGTTCCGTCAAGGTTCAACGTATCAGCCCTCACGGTATTGTCATGGACAACGGCATCAACATCGGAGTCGGCGATGACCAACCGGATATCGCTTTTGACGGAAATCGATGCCTCGTTGTCTGGCCACAAGAATACGTCGGGCTCCAGGGACGTTTCATCAATGGTTCTGGCCAGCCTGAAGGACCGGTCATTGATATATCCACCACGCAAGCCATTTCAACCCTGCCGACCTTAGACTTCGGATCTCAGTACTACCTCGTGGTATGGTCTGATTTCTGCGACGCCGGCACAGATCTCGACGTATACGGCCAACTCATATCCCCGACCGGCAATCTCGTCGGGATCCGGATTGGAATTGCCGATGGTATTCAGAGTCAACATTCCCCGTACGCGATCTGGGCCAATGGCCGTTATCTGGTGGTATGGACAGAGGGTGCAAATACGATATACGGACGCTTCATCACTGCCCAAGGCGCGCCTCAGGGCCTCCCATTCCCTATTTCAGATATCACACCATACGAGCGGCAGCATCCGGCAGTCACTGCCGGTTCACAAAATTACCTGGTAGTTTGGAATGAATTCCACGATGACTTTGATCTCTACGGAAACCTCGATACGAACGTCGGCATAGAGGAATGCCACTTCAGTACACCTCGGATCACGACCCAAGTCGGAAAGTACGTCCGGCAAGGCAGCAGGATGTATGACATAAATGGAAGGGTCGTCTCAAAGATCAATGTCGGCCCTGGAGTCTATTTCATTGAGGGTGAAGATAAGACAATCAGCAAGATCGTCGTCGTTAGATGACGATATGCCGATACGACACTAGTGGGATAGGAAACGCAGAATCTCGGGCAGAGCAGTGCCGGCTTTTGCCCGCACTGAAACATGGACGATTTCGCTGATCGGAGTAGGTTCCGGGTTTACCTCAATTGTCTTTAACCCCTGCCTTATCGCAATTTCAGGGATACCTGCAGCCGGCCAGACCACACCCGAGGTTCCGCAGAACAGTGCAACCCCCGCCGTTCTCAGGAAGGTCAACGCTTCATTCCATATTTCGGAAGGAATGATTTCACCGAACCAAACGACATCGGGCCTCAACAAAGCTCCGCACGTACACCTGGGCAGACTGTCCTTAACCGAGCGCACGTCCTTGGAATCCCGCTTCGCTCCACATCTGGAGCACTTCTTACGGAAGATATTGCCATGAATTTCGCGCACGTTTCGAGTCCCTGCACGACGATGTAGATCGTCGACATTCTGCGTGAGCAGTAGGAAATTTTCCATTCGTCTTTCCAATCGGACGAGAGCATGATGCGCGGCGTTCGGCTTCGCTCTCAGAATAATATCCTGACGCCACCGGTACCATTCCCACACCAGCGCCGGATTGCGGGCAAAAGCATGAGGAGTTGCCAGGTCTTGTACAGAATATTTCCTCCAGAGACCATTGGCTCCGCGGAATGTCGGAATACCGCTTTCTGCCGAGATCCCGGCACCGGTCATGACGAACAGGGAATCCGTGTCCTGCAGAAACTCCGCTGCCCGACGAATAACGTTTTCGTTCGGATCAATTGCCATTTACTGCGTCACGCATTTCGCACTGATCCCCGTCAGCAGTATCGATCGAATGCGGGGAGAATCAGAATTTGTAGTAGAGGCCTATCTTGCCATCACTCGTATCGAACCCGAACCTGTCGGTCTGGGCGAAGACAAGTACATCGACGACAGAAATGATACGATTTATGATCGCAAATCCGGGCATGAAGGAGGCGCGACGCCTGTGCTCGCGTGATTGCCTCCGCTTGTCCCAATAGGAACTGCGGCTCGTAAGACTGTCCCATGCCCACTCGTCGTCTCCGAAGTAGGAGTGCATCTCTATGTATTCCTGCTGCAGCTCCGGATTGTCAGGGTAATAGAGGCTGGCGTACCGTTCCACAGAAAGATTGTAATCAGCAGAGGTCAGGTAATCCTCGACGGCATCGAAATACTCATCGTCACTACGCCCAGGATTTGCACCGGCATGCTCCACGGCAAATGCTCTTGCCGAGCCATCAAGACGATCACCCCAGTAGTTGAATCCGATATACGACAACCAGATCGCTCCTTCAACGACGAAAAAGGTCTGGGCCTTTGCCCGCTCTCCATTGACCATCTGACCTAGACCGGGAATGAAAATCGACGCCATCACAGGGTTCAGCCCCTGCATAATTATGAGTGAAATACCTAACAGCACAAAACCTCCTATCTTAGAACGGCGAATTTCTTGAATTTGACTTCACTCCTGTTCCCATTCTGTGCTTTCACGCGAAGGATGTACATACCATTGGTCTGCCTGGTGAAATCGAATTCAACCTCATTATATTCATTTCCGGTCACACTCGATAACCTTGCTTCACCGATCATACGACCCGTAATATCGAGTATTTGGACGGTCACGTCGGCAGCTTCACTGACAAAGAACCGTGCATATGCAAAGTTCCTGACGGGTGAAGGATACATGTAGAGATTCCCCAGCAGTGTACTTGCAACCTGGACCTCTGGCAGCACGCCGGTATAGAGTCCCGCGTTATTCGGCGCGTTCATGTAACCATTCCACGAATAACCGCTGCCAGGGAAATCCCAAACGTAAAGTTTACCGAGATTGCTGCCACATGCAAGCTCGATATCACCATCACCGTCGAGGTCAAGGATCACCCCGGGACTGGAAAAACCACCCGTACCGAACAGCGGGGAGAAACTGAATTCGCGGTTACGGTCATTTACGATCTTCAAACAGCCGCTGCCCAAGGAATCCGTCGTTCCCATTCCGAAGGCGATCTCCTCGCTACCGCTGCCATCAAGGTCGGCGACCAACAAAGGATACAGTAAAACATCGTCATAGTGCACAGGAAAATTGTTGACCAAAGTACCATTTCTGTTGGTCGCATAGAGCGTCCTGCTGCTATTCGGCATTATGATCTCAAGATATCCGTCCCCGTCGATATCTGCCAGGGCAGGGGTGTAGTAGAAGGTGGTATCGATCAAGATATCGAATTTCGCCTCGAGCGTATCTTGATCATATACATATATTGTGCCGTAGCCGTTGATAATTACCGCCTCACTGTCACCGTCACGGTCGATATCACCGACCACCGGCGATGCGTAGGTGAGCATATTATGGCTCGCCTCGGTAAATTCACGGATGACCCCCTGTCCGTCGAGGAACCAGAATCGGCCGTCAGAACCCAGGACGCCGATCCGGCGATCCGCCTCACTGAATACGCACGGCGTAGAGAGCAGCTCCGTATTCAAATAGATGGGATAGTCACCGAAATTCTGGCCGCTGCCTGTGAGACAATAAAGATAACGATCCTTGCTTCCGAAGATGATCTCACCTACCTCATCACCATTGATGTCGAAAATCAGGGGTGCACCGACGATGGCATCGCCAGCGCTAAATGGAAAGCCGGTCAGTGTGGTGAGGTCATGACCATCCAGGCATAACATATCAAAACCCGACCCGAATGCGATGTCATCGGCACCATCGCCGTTGACATCGCCGACGGCTAGGAACGTCGATATCGACCCGACGAGGCGGCTGGCGTATGGTGTCCCGTCGTCATTGAATACGTATATCCGATTAGCAGTGGTTGCGACCACGAGTTCCCGATCACCATTCCCATCCAGATCACCGTAGGTTACTTCGCGTATTGCTACGCCGTTTTGCACCGTAAGAGGGAACCCGACCTGATATGCGTTGAAACCCAGCGTAATGTCCATCAACGTATCGAGCATCGAAAGAACGTTGATGTCGATCATTGATTTGCCGTAGTATGAATCGGAATTGGGTTCTGTAAAAGGACCGAAGTGATGATTGGAACGATTGCTGTCGTCGACAAAAAATAAATCATATCTGGAGCCGTAGTACTCAAGTGAATCACCAAAAAAATACGCATCAAAATGCTGAATCCCGTCGGCTTCTTCGAGATCGACCCCTTTGTGGAAAGGGTCGACCTGTATCTCATTCGATGCATAGTATGCATCGACGATGTTGTCATCGATGTGCCAGATCGCGATACCACTTGCCGGCAGAAAGAAATCGTACTCTCCGTTGTCGACATAGATGGGTACACCGTCTTCGGCGTCGATGATGATCGTATCCGGATGTAGTATGTCCTGTTGACGGTTTTCTATGAGATAGAATTCGGTTTCCGAAATGGGTACCTTGATCATCGTCTGGCCGGCCAACCCATATTGGGTGGTATCAATTGAAGATGCACGTATCGACAGGGCGGCTGTGGGTTCGGTCACCACCTGCGGACTGACCCAACCCATATCATACCTGGTCCAGGCACCCATGTTCGCCGGGATGGAACCTTCGGGGGCCCCCGCACCAGGACTGCCAACCCATCCGCCTGTGCCCATCAAATCAAAAGCGCCGACTCCATTTGACCATCCGGTGATATCGTAAAGGTCTGGCAAATTAAGGATGTGGCCGAACTCATGGACAATAGTTCCGACCGCGCCAACCATATATTGGTCCACGCGTGCCATCTCGGAATTCACGCTAACCGGAGAGTTGATCGTATCAGTGCCAGCATTCGCAAGGATATACGGTACGCCCAGATAAAATTCGAGTGCGCCGGGTGGTATTGTCGCCGAGGGGATATCACAAAACCGCATAAAATTGATACTGGTCTGCCATTGTGTCCCGGCATGGAAGATGATGATTGCATCGTAATCTGAAAAATCGACGGACTCATCCTGATCAGCAGCAGCAATGGCATCGGAGAGTATTCTAACTAACCCCATCTCCATCGCGTAGGTATTGTAGTAGATAAGACCGTTGTCCGCATCATATTCGACGAAGCCACTGTAATAACGCATCTTGTGCGGCAATTGATAGCTTTGCAGATTGTGGTCCGGTTTCACCGTGTACGTTACGTTGCACTGGCCAAACGAGTTAACCCTGTAGTAATTGCTCAGGAATTCCATCTGACGCGAGAAATAGACACCGCTGTGCGGTGGATCGTAGTAAAGGCCATCATCCGGTGTGCCATATCCCGTCATATCCATTTTGCCGTCGCCGGTCGTACACACCTCATCATCCTCGACAAATTCAACCTTGAGCACGAGTATGTTCAGGTCCTGCCTTCCTTTGACAGGAGGCAGTTTTGGAAAACCTCCGAACAACTTCGGGCTGGTGAACCGACGGACAGGCATCGTATAGGTCTCCATTTGGGAAGAAAATTGCAGTGTCAAATTGGGGGCCGGCGGCGGTGTCTGCATAATACCGCCCGGCGCGTTTCTGACGATTTTGACCTGGATTGAAAATCCCAAGTGCGTTAGAAACAGCAATATCAACATCCTATTCAAAATAACCTCCATAATTTATCTCAGTAGACCATCCAATAAAAACTTCGAGCGGGCTTCATCTTACATACAATTGTGCATTCTCTTCGTCATCTGCGGGAAAGCGAAGCATCTCCATTGGCCTAATTATAGTAACATACCATATGCTGTCAAGATGAAGAACGCACGCAAAGATGCCCCGCCAGGAAAACACCCGGCGCCGGACTATTAGAACCTTAACCGATATTGATACTGCAGGCTGAATTCGCCCGTATCATCACGTTCGACGTGTATCTTATTTTTATCATCAATGAAATATTCAACATTGAACTCATTTGAAAATGTCGTTATGTCATAAGTATAAGTCACGAAGAGATTACGCGAGATGTATTTACCGACTGTCAGTTTCGTCCTCTCATCTGCTTCGAAGAAAGGAGCCTCAATGCGAAAATAATCGAGTCCCGTATACTCTCTGATCGCCCTCGAGACATCACCCTCAAGCCAGGAGAGCAGACTGCGCGGTATTATCTTGCTCATGTATTCACCGCGCTTTATCTGTTCCAGCTCTTGCCAGGTGATGTTGAGATTCAGGTACGTGAGGATATCCTGTTCAGTATACTGGCCTGGAGGTTCTGTGAAGAATTCAAAGATAGGCTCGGAAATGGGTCCGAACATATGCAGAATCACTTTCACCCCTTCCCTCGTATCCATCTCCGCCCAGAAGTCTACGTCAGGATCTATTTCATCTTCTGGTGCAAAAGTCACCTTTCCCTGGGTGATCGAAAGGATATGATTGAGCCAGTAATAATTTCCTCGCTCGGTTTCAAGTACGCCGGATAGCTGCACCGGACCGGTCTCTTTTGTAATGTTGAGTTCGCCGCCGAACCCGATATCCGCGTCACGGTTTCTGAGCCATATGTCCCTTTCTCCCCTCAGAGTAAGGTTCATGCGCCAGTTGTCATCACGTGTCGCCTGTTCCTCTTCAATCTTCATTCCGAATTCAATAGGCACAATGGCTTCCTTTATCCTGATGTTTCCGTTGTAGTGCGTGATGCGATCACGCATATTCAGCGAGAAATTGCCGCTGCCGATACCATATGCGAAAGGGGGAAACTGGATCGGTGCATCAATGAAACTGAAATCGAAATTGAGGTTATTGACGCCGAACCGTCTCTCAAGCTTCACTACACCTCCGCCGCTTATCCACTGGCCAGTCAGTTTTCGTCCGTTCATGGGTGACATGATTCCCTTCCCGGAGGTGAACAGGATCCGATCTCCTTCGAATCTGACGTCCGTTATGATCGAATCGAACCTCGAAGCAATGATCCCAACCGAGAATGATGCATCATGGATCTTGCCGCCACCACCGAATTCAAACCTTTCAATGTTACCCCTGAACGTCACTTCGCCCGTCATCAAACCGGAAGGCTCGCCGAGAAACTTCTCAAGAAACGCCAGCACCCACACGCCGACATCCTTGAAATTCGCACGGAGATCCGAGTGCTCGAGAGAAACTATACCACGCGCGTCGAGGATCTGATTCATAGCATCGTGAATATGGAGCGAGTCGATGGTGATACCCTTGTCCGCGTATCGGCCCCTGAACTCAAGATATCCATTTTCAAGGCCCATGAACGTTATATCGCGACCGTACATGGTGATGCTATCTCGGACAAAGACGACGTCAAGTGAACCGCGCACATCCGCTCTGAGCCCAAGAAGTTTTCCCATTTTATGCAGATCGATGCCATCCAGCCGGAAAGTCAAAGGGATCTTTGAGAATTCAAGTGTACCGTCGGCAAACGCGAGTTGGACATCGCCTACCATACCGGTCACGATGTCGAAATCGATCGGCTTCGTGTTTCTAGTGAGAACACGATTATAATTCACGATCAAAGAGTGAATGGTGCCACCCAGGTCATCCCGTAATATTCCATCAATTAGGATGGTGTCGGCCTTCTCGAACGCAGCGAAATTGAACGTGCTGTCACTTATCCAGAACTGGGTGCGCTCGAAGGCATAGTTCCTGTATCGAATACCCTCCATTGCGACCGAAAGATCGCGCTCTTTTCGGTGCCGCTGGAAATCCTTCGTCTTCAGAGTGACCGTATCGGCGCTGAAACCATGAATGTATAGGTCCCTCACTGTCAAATCCGAGGTCAGACTCAGACCCAGCAGGTCGCGCGGTTCACCGACGATCTGAGCAGTGCCGCTCAAGTTGCCGCGCAATCCGAAAAACTCTTCAAAGCGAGTGAAATCAAAATCGGCAAAAGCCAGGTGCAGATCGACCTTCGGTATAACGGCACCGCGGGCGCTTAAAGTCCTTTCTTCTTCAATGACAAAGAGCGAATCCAAATACAATTCGGACCCGGAAAACGTTCCATAGTACACGACCGAATCGAGGCCGAAACCGCGTTCGGATTGTGTGCTGATGAATCCGCGAAATCTATCTTGCGAATAGGCAAGGTATCCATTGGTTATTACCGGATTAGTAGTACCGAGAAACCTGCTGATATCCAAATCCCGGAAGTTCGCAGCGAGTTCAACGCCGCGCATCCGCACAACTTTCAATTGTGCAAACAATAATCCTTCGAGTAATTCAGCGTCGAACACGTTGACCCAGATCGTATCCGCAGCCGCATTCGTCTCGAAACCAAACCTGTCCAACGGCAGAACACCGTATGCATTGCCCCGGATTTGCGGCATCAGGTTACCCCTGGAGTACGTCACGTTGCCTACGAACTCAACGACCCCGTCATGCAAATCCAACTTTTTCAATTCCACGCGTGCTTCCTTAATATCCAATGAAAGACTTTCCGGGTCGAAGATGTAGATACCGCTGCCTCTCAGAATAAATCCATCGCCGTTCATTTTCAGCGACTTCACTCTTACCATTTCATTATCTACATCGGCATCGAGGTTCAGTGACCTTACGGCTAACGAGTATTCTGGTGAATGGAGCGAAAGATTCCGTGTTAAAAGATGGATCCGTGATCCGACGAAATCAGCAAAGACGATACCTGATATCCTTTCCGCTTCGTACACTCTCTCGTTCTTGTATCTCACCTTTCCGTTCTTCAGATTGACCCTCAAACCGAGTCTGATATTCGGCAGACCTCCAACACGTCTCTCCCTCCCTTCCTTCTTCGCCTCGATCTCAATCGTCGGTTCTGTGAGATTAACCTCGAAGAGATTCGGTAGCTGTAGCATGAAGAGGTTGAAGCGATAGTATATGCCCGCCCTTTTACCGTAGACACTGTCTGTCTCGGATAACTTCACGCTGTAGTCATCGATACGGAATCCCTGAAGGATATTGCCTTCAATATTTCGGTACTCGACGCTGAACCCGCCTACCCACTCCACAATGTCGATCGTCAGCTTGCCGAAACCTGTACTGGTAACGAAATACACGGTAGCGCCCATTATTATCAAAAAAGCGATCGGACCGACAATGTGCCTGAAGTATCTTCTCATACCGCTCAGAATGTGTGATATATTCCGAAATAGAGTTCGCTGCCCTCTTCCTGTAGCGGAAAACCGAGATCGAGTCTCAGAGGTCCAATAGGAGTGAAATAACGAACACCAAAACCTGCTGTCGTCTTGAGGTAATCGCTGTCGTTGAAATCTATTTCATTGTCAAGGTACCCGGCGTCAAAGAACGCGACGAGGCCAAAATTAAGCGGCAAACGGATACGATATTCAAGATTGAAATTGAAGAGTATTCTACCGTATCTCTCGTCAACGATCGAGTCAGGCCCCAGCGACCGCTCAGGGTACCCACGCAGTGTATATTGGCCGCCAAGGTAAAATTCCTCGTACACAGCCGCGCCATCGGTCGGAATGAACCTTCCCACCTTAAATCGCTGTGCAACCGTATTGTTCAGAATGGTGAAGAAGACTCGCTCTTCTGCCTCCAAACGTATGAAGTGATTTTCACCGCCGAATACGCCCCCGGCGTACTGGATCGAAGGCACGAAATAAACACCACGCCTTGGGTCGAAAAACTCATCGCGGAGGTCAAGGAGAAATTGCGTCCTTACGCTATTGGTCACCCCCCTGATCGTATCCGGGAGCAGGACCTTGGGATCGATGCGGACGTACTTGTACTGATGGGAGACATTGAGCGCTGCTTCCTCTGTAAAAACTTTGGCAATTCTGAATTCATTACCCCTCGTGCGCCGCGAAAAGTCATTCTTTTCCTCGAACCATACAAACGGTAGCACAGAGAATTGGAGACCCAGCGAAGTCACATAGGGAAGCGTATATCTACCCTCAACCTTTACTTCCCATTCTCTATCGATATTGACCTTGAACATGGGGGTTATATTGGCACGATGGCCAAGATTTGCGAAATTCAATTCCTCGAGGCCGAATGACATCAAGAAACTGAGCGGCAGAGAAATACCGACACCAAAATTGAGGATGCGTGATCTCAACTCTTTGACACTGAAAATAAGATCGAGGCTGTCCGGCGCGACCCGAGGTGTTTCCACGTTCAGAGTGCTGAAAAACCCGAGTGCATATATCCTGCGCTGGCTGTTATATACTTTCTCTTTGCTATAAAGGTCACCCGCCTTCAACTCTACTTCACGGCAGACCACGTGGGGTCGCGCTTTTGTCAAACCCCGCACTTCTATCTTCCTTATATAACACAGCGCACCTTTCTCTATCTGCAGCAAGAGAATACCAGAATCTGGCAAAGCAGAGTGCTCGACGTCGGCAAAAGGAAACCCCCTATCCTTGAAATAGTCCTCCATGCTGCGCTCGGTTTCGTTCAACTTTGGCAGAATGAAGAATCCACCTTCCCGCACATGCATATATCGTCTCGTGTTTGGCATGCTGTCACCATGTATCACGATCCTCTCAATGCGCGGCCTTTTGCCTTCCTCGATTTGGAATAATATCGTTACCTCATCCCGGCATATCGAGACTTCGGGGGTGACCTTTGTATCGAAGAAACCTAGGCTTGTGTAGAACCGTCCGATGCGTTCGACATCATAACTAATGTTAAGATCACCGTATTCATCACCTACTTTGGAGATAATTTCTGCGCGCAAATGGCGTTCCGCAATTGAGACATTACCCGTGAATCCTACTTCAGTGATTGGGAAACTTATGAGTACAAAAGAAAAGAATATACCGACCAAGCGTCAAGAGTACAAAAACTTACCTTTTCTTATGATCAGTCTGTCGTCGAGCCAAACACTGGGTTTCCGTATCACCGCATCGAGGTGAATATTAGCTCTGTTCCTGCCCCCAAATGCCAGATTGTTGCCGAAAGCAACGTGTATCGTCCCGAGCACCTTTTCATCTTCAAGGACGTTGCCGGTGATCCGCGCTCTGTAATTCGTGCCGATGCCAAACTCGCAGAGCGTTCTCTCGCCTCTGCCATACCTCCTGAAGATGGAGCTCATACGCTGGTTGCCTCTTAGATTTGTGATCCGGCCGCCCTCGACCTCAATGGTCAAAGGTTTGTTGATCTCTCCTATCGGCGCGAATGAACCATCGACAACCACCACGCCCCCGCTCTTCGTTTCAACAGGTGCAATATAGGCTTCGCCCGCAGGTAGATTGGAGAAACTACCCTTGTGCCTCACCATCCCGGTGTCGAGACAGCATATCCTGCTCCTAAGATCCATTTTCAATTTTGTGCCCGTCTCTGACTCTACGTGAGCCCACTGCGCATTATTCAGCATCCGGCCGACCTTCCTGGTGAGACGGTCGATTTTCGAATAGTCTGCATTGAGCGCACGAAACATCATGTCCACAGTTATCCCTGGCATCGTTGCGCCCCTGGCTCCATTTCTGTTGGCGACTATCCTTGCCTGTGTATGAGTGAGGGAACGGCTTGCCGGTACGATGAAGACATCGCAATTCTTAAGTGCCTGCGCCACGATCTCCGGTGGTTCTTCACCATGGATCTTCCGTGGCATCATCTCGATTAACAGAGGGTCGGTCTTCCTTTGTAGCGAAGTCCATATCGCAACGCCGACCTCGCGGCACGGTTCATCCGTTATCACCACTGCCCTTTCGCCAGTCCTCACAGCCAGGCATTCATCGATCACGATGTTGGCCGCTCGGATCAGTCCTCGCTCCACTTTCTTCATGAGATTTTACTGCGGGGTTTTGTTACCAACGGAAATGTGCGAAGGCGCGATTCGCCTCGGCCATTTTATGTACTTCTTCCCGTTTCTTAATTGCACCGCCTTCGTTGCGACTGGCGGCAATGATCTCTTGCGCGAGCCTATCCTCCATCCGGTATTCTGACCTACCACGCGCTACCCTGATCAACCATTTTATGGCAAGACTCTCTTTCCTCGCCGGCCGGACCTCCATCGGGATTTGATACGTCGCTCCCCCGACTCGACGCGGTCTCACTTCGAGCACGGGTTTGACATTGCCCAATGCTTTCTCGAAAACGGCAAGGCCATCTTCCTTCGTGGCCTTTTCGATTCTTTCGAGTGCACCGTAGAAGATCTTTTGGGCAACGCTTCTCTTACCGTCCCACATCAGGTTACTGATGAACTTGCTGACCACGATACTGTTGAATTTCGGATCAGGCTGTACCTTCCGCATCTGAGCTCTTCTTCTTCTTCCCATACTGGCACCTCTATGATGTTACGGGTGTTTCTTTCGGTCTTTTAACACCGTAGAGAGAACGACTCTTTTTCCTGCCTTCCACACCGGCAGTATCATATTTGCCGCGTACTATATGATATCGAACGCCGGGCAGATCCTTCACCCTGCCACCGCGGACCAGCACGATAGAATGCTCCTGCAAATTGTGGCCCTCTCCAGGTATATACGAGGTCACTTCATAACCGTTGGTGAGCCTAACTTTACACACTTTACGTAGCGCAGAGTTCGGTTTCTTGGGCGTTGTAGTGTAAACGCGCGTACACACGCCCCGACGCTGGGGATTACTCTGGAGGGCCGGGGCCTTGCTTTTCGAGCCGACCTTCTGTCTTCCCTTTCTAATAAGTTGATTAATCGTTGGCATTTGCCTCCTCAATTGACCGTCTTTTCATCATAACCTGTTATTATAATCACAAAACTAAGACTGTCAACCCACAACACTTGACTTTCTACACGGCGTTGTATATCATAACCGATGCACGTTTACATTGAGGATATCGGAAAGTACGAAGGCCGCGAGGTCACGGTCAAAGGATGGCTGTACAATAAACGTTCGAGCGGAAAGATACGGTTCATTCTGATCCGCGACGGCACGGGCATCATTCAATCGGTCATCGCAGAGGGCGACGTCGATGATAGTGTATTCGAGGTAGCTGACCGGATCACGCAGGAATCTTCTGTCATCCTGAACGGGACGGTCAGAAAAGATGAAAGGGCGCCAGGTGGTTACGAAATCGTTGCGGAGAGTATCGAAATCGTCCAGGCTGCCCAAGATTATCCGATAACACCGAAAGAACACTCTATCGAATATCTCCTCCCCCTCAGGCACCTATGGCTTCGTTCGAAGAAACAAAACTCAATAATGCACATTAGACACGAGCTGATCAAAGCGTGCCGCGATTTTCTCGATGGCCGCGGTTTCATCAATGCGGATACGCCCATCCTTACCCCTGCGTCGGTTGAAGGTACGACAACCCTCTTCCCGGTCGATTACTACGGCGACAAAGTATACCTGGCGCAAAGTGGACAACTCTATAACGAAGCGACAATAGGAGCCCTAGGAAAAGTATACTGCTTCGGTCCGACATTCCGGGCCGAAAAATCCAAAACGCGACGCCATCTGACCGAATTCTGGATGCTAGAGCCTGAAGTTGCATTTCTCGACCTCGACGGCGTCATGAAACTCGCCGAAGAAATGATCTTATATGTCATCGGACAGATTCTGGAGAAACGCGGCAACGACCTTAAGACGCTCGAAAGAGACACAGCCAAGCTCACGAGAATCAAGAAACCATTCCCACGTATCACCTACAGGGAAGCCGTCGATATCATCAAGAAGAAGGACAAGAAATTTGAATACGGAGAAGACTTCGGTGCACCGCATGAAACGATCATTTCCGAGAGTTTTGACAAGCCGGTCTTCATACACCACTATCCGGCAGGGATCAAGGCATTCTATATGAAACGTGATCCAAAAGACGAATCGCTGTCATTGAGCGTCGACATGATAGGGCCCGAAGGCATCGGCGAACTAATCGGCGGTGGTCAACGCGAGGATGACTACGATATTCTTCTGGAGCGGGTCAGAGAGAACAAACTTCCAGAAGGTGCGTATCAATGGTATCTTGATCTGAGGAAATACGGCACCTGCCCCCACAGCGGTTTTGGCTTGGGTATCGAACGTGCAATCGCCTGGATATGTGGTATCAAGCATGTCAGGGAAACCATACCTTTTCCGAGAATGCTGGAGCGAGTCTACCCCTGATACTTTAGATCCTGAATACAAACAGCCTAAATTTAAACAATCAGAAATCCCAAACGAAAATTAATCCTATAGCAGCGGGGGCGATAGCAGTATTGGACTGGCGCACCCCGGCCGACTGCGAAATGCGGTTCCGGATAAGTCTGCAAGGATGGTGAACCGGATATTGCACCCGATCACCCGTCTTCTGTCTGCGCAATCTCGCATTTACACTTTCACAACGAATGGATTAAAATATTGTAATTTTACCCCTTGACAAATTGAATATTTTGATTATAATAAGGCATGAAAATTAAATTATTTAATTGCCCATCATGCGGAGATAAGATGGTTATCAGCGAACTAAAGTGCCCAAAATGCGACTTACGGGTTAAAAAAGACTTTGAATCGTGTGATTTCTGCAAATTACCCGAAGATGACTATGAATTCCTTCTCATATTCTTACGCACTCAAGGGAGGATAACAGAAATGGAGAGGCTGCTCGGTATCTCCTATCCGACGATCAAATCTAAGATCGATAACCTGCTCAATAACCTTGGCCTCTCCCCCATTGGCATCCCTGAGGAACAAGAACCGCTTGAGGCACTTGCCCAGGGCAAGATATCAGTTGATGAAGCAGTCGCCATACTGAAACAGAGGAAGAAGAAATGATAATGGAAAATCACACGGCGAGCGGCAACGATGCCTGTATCGCCATACGTGGTCGCTTTACGATACTTAAATAGGAGGATAAATGTCTGAAGAGAGAAGAAAAATACTGAACATGGTCGCCGAAGGAAGATTGACGCCCGAAGAAGCGGACCGTCTACTCAACGCGCTGAGCGACGCGCACGGGAAAAAACGTTTCTTCAAGGTAAGGGTGTATGAGAAAAATAACCGAGAAAAACCGACGGTGAAAATGGACATTCCGGTTTCCGTACTGAGAATCGCATCGAGGATTGGTGCCGCGTTCAAAGGCATCATACCCGAAGGAATGAAAGTAAGTATGCAGGACAAACAGATTGCACTCGACGAATTCACTCCTGAGATGATTGATAGCATAATCGAAAGTCTTGGTGACGAAGAAAAATTCACTCTCGCAGAAGTAACCGATGAGGAAAAGGGTGAGTATGTGGAGGTATACATTGAATGAGCGAATGCAGATTTTGAAGATGCTTGAACAAGGAAAGATAAACGCCCAGGAAGCGGAACGGCTGCTTGAAGCAGTCACTCAGTCAGAAGCAAAGGAAAGGAAGGGAAAGCACAAGATATGGAGCTCAATCGAAGGTATACCCAAGGTCATCAGTGCCGTGATCGGTAATGCCATCGATGATGCACAATGTCAACGTGAAGGCCCGTTACAATATCCAAAAAAGAAGAAACTGTCATTCAACAGCATTAGCGGCGATCTTCAAATCATCGGAACGGATACCGACAAGATCGAGGTTCAGAAGGACGGTCTTGCAAGAATTAGACATGACGATGAAGCACTGTATATAAAGACACTTAGCGGCGACATACAGATCTCCCTGCCCCGCGCAACAGAGATCTCCATTGCCGGAATATCAGGTGATATGGACATTTCAGACACCGCAGGCCCACTGCATATTGAGTCGGTTTCCGGCGACGTCACAGGAAAGAATCTCTCCGGAAGTTTTTCCGGAGAATTTGTTTCGGGCGACATCGATCTTGAATACAACAAGGTCGATGAGATCAACATAAGATCGCGGAGCGGTGATGTGAACCTCATTCTCAGCAAGAAAGTGGAGGCGAAAATCGAGCTCGAAAGCAGAGCCGGAAACATCTCCTGTGAATTCGAATTAAAGGATGAAGAAAGAACCGACCATGAGGTCAAGGGTATCATCAACAGGGCAACTGGTGAGATTGAAATAAAAAGCAAATCCGGCAATATTTCCGTCAGGGAGAAGGCGTAGGCCCCGGACACACCAAAGGAATGGAAGGCCGCTTAAATCAGGGGGCTTCATTACTTGCTATATGCATGATCCTCCCTTTGCCGACGGTTAAATACTGGCTTTGACGCAAGTATTGACAAACACGCCGGATTGTGTATATTAAGATATAATTCTGGTGAGTAGAGATTCAAGGGCTGCCTCTTACAGCACGTCCAGGGCAATTGGTGCCTGGACTATATCCCTATTGACTTATTTATATTTTTATATATAATAATTGTTTGTGTAAAAAGCAAGGCTAAGGAGGCATATTATGGCGAAACAGAAGTTTGAGCGGACGAAGCCGCATGTTAACATTGGGACGATTGGGCATGTTGATCATGGTAAGACGGCTTTGACGGCGGCGATTACGAAGGCGTTGGAGAAGAAGGGTTTAGCGCATTTTATGAGTTATGATGAGGTGGCGAAGGCTTCGGAGGCGCATGGTCGGCGGGATGAGACGAAGATTTTGACGATTGCGATCAGTCATGTTGAGTATGAGACGGACAATCGGCATTATGCGCACATTGATTGTCCGGGGCATGCTGATTATATTAAGAATATGATTACTGGTGCGGCGCAGATGGATGGGGCGATTTTGGTGGTTAGTGCGGTTGATGGTCCGATGCCGCAGACGCGGGAGCATATTTTGTTGGCGCGTCAGGTGAATGTGCCGGCGATTGTTGTTTTTATCAACAAGGTGGATTTGGTGACCGATCCGGAGATTTTGGATTTAGTGGAGTTGGAGGTGCGGGAGTTGTTATCGAAGTATGAGTTTCCGGGGGATGATATTCCGGTGATTCGGGGTAGTGCGTTAGCGGCGATGCAGGCTTCGGGTGGGGTTGATGATGCGGTCTTTGAGCCGGTTTGGAAGTTGATGGCGGCGGTTGACAGTTATATTCCGACCCCGGAGCGGGATGTTGACAAGCCGTTTTTGTTAGCGATTGAGGATATTTTTTCGATTACTGGTCGGGGGACGGTGGTGACTGGTCGTGTTGAGCGGGGTCAATTGAAGCCGGGTGAGGAGATTGAGATTGTTGGTTTTGGTAAGCGTTTTAAGACGGTGGCGACTTCGTTGGAGATGTTTCGTAAGATTTTGGATTCGGGTGAGGCGGGTGACAATGTTGGTATTTTGTTGCGTGGTGTTGGTAAGGATGATGTTTATCGTGGGATGGTGGTGAGTAAGCCGGGCAGTATCAATCCGCATCATCGTTTCAATGCTGAGGTTTATGTTTTGAAGCAGGAGGAGGGTGGTCGTCATACGCCGTTTTTCAATGGTTATCGGCCGCAGTTTTATGTTCGGACGACCGATGTTACCGGCGTTGTCAAGTTGCCGCAGGGCGTCGAGATGGTCATGCCGGGCGACAATGCCAATCTTGAGATCGAGCTGATCAGTCCGGTGGCGATCGAGCAAGGCCTCCGCTTCGCCATCCGCGAAGGCGGACGCACCGTCGGCGCCGGCGTCGTCACTAAAATACTCGAATAATGAATAAACTAAGAATAAGACTGAAATCATACGACCACCGTATCCTTGACCAGTCGGTGAAATCTATCGTCGAGACCGTCAAGCGTTTCGGTGTCAACATGTCCGGACCAGTGCCGCTGCCAACGGAGCGTTCACTCTACACGGTCCTACGTTCACCTCACGTCGACAAGAAATCACGCGAGCAATTCGAACTACGCGTCCACAAGAGGCTCATTGAATTGAGCGACGTCACACCCGATATCATTGACGCTTTGAATAAACTCGAGATACCTGCGGGCGTTTACATTGAAGTAAAGGCAATGTGATCATGATTGGTATTGTTGGCAAGAAGATTGGAATGTCCCAGATATTCACCGAAAAAGGTGAATTGACTCCGGTCAGCATCGTGCAAGCAGGCCCTTGTCCGATCCTTCAGGTGAAGAATGAGGACCACGATGGCTACAAAGCAATACAACTTGGGTTCGGGACGAAGAAACGAGTGAACAAACCTATGGCCGGACATCTGAAGAAATCAAAAATTGCTTCGGCAGCCCGTATTTTGGAAATAAATGTCGAGGAACCCGGAAAGTACAAGGTCGGCGATAGCATCGATGTCACGGTTTTCGCAAATGGCGACAAGGTATCGGTCATCGGCTGGACCAAGGGCCGAGGTTTCACGGGCGGCGTCAAAAGATGGGGATGGAAAGGCGGTCCGGCGACCCACGGGTCGATGGCACATCGAAGAATCGGTTCTGCCGGCGCGGGCTCTGCACCAGGCAGGATATGGAAGAACAAAACGATGCCCGGCAGGTACGGTAACGAGCGGGTGACGGTGAAGAACCTGCGCGTTGTCAAAGTGGAGAAAGAAAAGAATATGCTCTACCTCAAAGGCGCGGTACCAGGAGCGCGCAACGGCTACCTCATAATAACAAAGGATGAATGATGCAGACGAAGTTATTCGACAAAAATGGTAAGGAAAGCGGAACCGTCGAACTGGGTGAGAAAATATTCAACCGGAAGGTGAACAAAACCCTGCTATGGGAAGCGGTCAATGCAATCCGTGACAATATGAGAAACGGTAATGCCAGCACCAAAATGAAGGCAGAAGTGAGAGGTGGCGGCAAGAAACCCTGGCGACAGAAGGGTATCGGCTGGGCAAGGCATGGCAGCATACGCTCGCCTCTCTGGAAAGGTGGCGGCGTGGTCTTCGGTCCGAAACCTAGAGATTACTCGACTTCAATACCGAAAAAGAAGAGAATTGGTGCACTCTTGGCGTCTTTGAGCGTAAAGGCACAAGAAAACAAGGTTCTGGTCATCGAGGATCTCGTTCTCGATGCACCCAAAACTAAGAATTTTATCCAGATAATGAAAGACATAAATATCGGCAAAGCCAAGATCCTCGTAACAGTTGATGAAGTCAACAAGAATACGTTGCTCGCAAGCCGCAACGTACCCAATATCTATTTGAAGAGAGCCAACGATATCAATTGTTATGATGTGCTATTGGCCGAGTACATACTCATCACACGGAAAGGACTGGAAAAATTGGAGCAGCGATGCGTACCGAAAAAGTAATCAAGAAAGCACTTATAACGGAAAAGGCAGATCGAATGCGGGAGATCAATTGCTACCAGTTCGAAGTGGCAAAGCAAGCGAACAAACGCGAAATCAAGAATGCCGTTGAGAAGCTATTCGGGGTAGACGTCATAGACGTCAAGACGGCAAACTTCCGCGGCAAGCCGAAGAGAATGGGGATCTCATTCGGGTACAAGACGGGTTACAAGAAAGCAACGGTGACGCTCAAGCCCGGCCAGAAAATAGAATTGATAGAGGGTGTGTGATGGCGACCAAAAAGTACAAACCCACTTCACCGGCGCGCCGCTTTTACAGTGTGAACAAGCCAGCGGTTACCAGGGCCAAACCGGAGAAGTCACTCTCCTTCAGCAAGAGGAAGAGCGGAGGGCGTAACAACCTCGGGAGAATCACGGCGAGGCACCGTGGCGGAGGTCATCGAAAGAAGATCAGGGTCGTAGATTTTCGCAGAGACAAGGTCGACATTCCGGCACAGGTTCAGGCGATCGAGTATGATCCAAATCGCAGCGCTCTACTCGCCCTACTCAGTTACAAAGACGGTGAAAAGCGCTATATCATCGCCCCCGACGGACTTCAGGTAGGAGACACCATCGTTTCTGGCGACAACACACAGATAAAGATCGGCAATTGCATGCCGCTCGCCAACATTCCTCTCGGTGTCGAGATCCATGCGGTCGAATTGACACCCATGAAGGGTGCTCAGCTCGTAAGAGGCGCCGGCCTCTCATGTCAGATACTCGCCAAAGAGGGCAAGTATGCTCATATAAAGTTGCCATCAGGTGAACTCAGATTGATCGATTCGAGATGCCGTGCAACGATCGGCAAAGTATCCAATACCCTTCATTCGAGTATATCGATCGGTAAAGCTGGAAGAAAACGCCACATGGGCGTCAGGCCGCATGTTCGGGGTGTCGCCATGAACCCGATCGACCACCCCATGGGCGGCGGAGAAGGACGTTCACACGGCGGCCGTCAACCCACATCGCCGTGGGGATGGCTCACCAAAGGCAAGAAAACGCGCAAACCGAACAAGCCATCAGCCAAATTTATCTTGAAAAGGAGAAAGTAATGTCGAGAGCCCTGAAGAAAGGTCCTTACGTCGACGCGAAATTGATGAAGAAGATTACCCGGTTGATCGACAGCGGCGAAAAGAAGATCATCAAAACGTGGGCACGGAATTCGATCATCCCACCCGAGTTCGTTGGATTTACTGTTGCCGTCCACAATGGAAATCGGTTCATTCCAGTGTACATAACGGAAAGGATGGTTGGCCATAAGCTGGGCGAGTTTGCATCCACAAGAACGTTCCGTATCCACTCAGGAACGAGAAAGGCAGAGAAAGAAAGAGAGTTTGAGAAATGATCGCCCGTGCGATAAAGAGGTATGAACGGATTTCTCCGCGGAAAGTAAAAATGATACTCGATGTGATCAGGGGAAAGGGTATTCTCGAGGCCCGCGCATTACTCCAGTTCCATCCATCCCGGTCCAAGATCCCCGTTCTCAAAACCCTCAATTCCGCCGTAGCGAATTTCAAGAGTAACGTCGGCACGATCCGCGTTGACGATAGTGAGCTGTTCGTGAAGGAAGCAAGTGTCGATGCAGGACCGGCGCTCAAGCGCTGGAGACCAGGATTCCGCGGCACCGCTGACATGATACGAAGAAGAACCTGTCACATCAAAGTAACCGTCGATTCACTCGAACCGATCGTGAAGAAGGGAGGCTAATGGGTCAGAAAACGCATCCGATTGGATTCCGGCTGGGAATTACCAAGGATTGGAAATCCAAATGGTTTGATCAACAGAATTACGGCAAGCTCATTGCCGAAGATTATTCGGTGCGCCGCTATTTATATCAGAGACTTTCTGATGCGATGCTGTCCGATATCGTAATTAGAAGACTTTCAAATCGTGTCATCATTTCCATCTATACTGCCCAGCCGGGCAAGGTCATCGGCAAGGGCGGTGAAGAGATCAAAAAGCTGCGTGAAGAGGTCAAGAGTCTGATCGACAAAGACGTTGCGATCAATATCGAGGAGATCAGAATGCCCGAACTCGATGCGTTCTTGGTCGCGCAGAATATCGCGCGGCAGATCAAACAGAGAATTTCCCACCGGCGCGCCATGAAACGTGCGATTATCTCGGCAATGAAGATTGGTGCGCGTGGCATAAAGGTCGCCTGTTCAGGCAGGCTAGGGGGATCTGAAATCGCTCGGACCGAATGGTACCCGGAAGGAAGAGTCCCGCTACAGACGATCAATGCAGATATCGATTATGCATGTTCAACCGCGTTCACCATATACGGCACGGTTGGGGTGAAGGTCTGGATCTACAAAGGAGAAGCGCACTAATGCTCGAACCAAAGAAAACGAAATACCGCAAGCACCATCGAGGACGCCGTAGCGGAAAGGCGACAAGCGGTAATTCCATTGCATTTGGCGAGTATGGCCTCGTCGCACTGGAACCGGCATGGATCACGGCCCGGCAGATCGAAGCTTCCCGTGTGGCAATAGCGCATCAGATGAAGAAGGGCGGAAAACTCTGGGTCAGGATATTCCCGGATAAACCAGTGACGAAGAAACCTGCAGAAACGAGGATGGGAAAAGGTAAGGGCGCTCCCGAATTCTGGGTGAGCGTCGTCAAACCAGGGCGTATAATATTTGAACTCGAAGGCATGGCTGCAGGTGATGCTCAGCATCTTCTGCGACTCGCGGCGAATAAATTGCCGATGAAAACAAGATTTGTCAGACGAGAAGTGGGTATAAGATATGAAGGTTTTTGAACTGAGAGAGAAGACACGCGAAGAATTGAAGGATATGCTGAACGGTCTCCACCGCGAACTGTTCAATCTCCACCTTCGTCGCGGTGCTCAGGAACTGCCGAATCCACTAAGATTACGTACCCTGCGCCGTGAAATTGCACGCATAAAGACGATTCTACGTGAGGATGAAATGGGCCTAAAAACACTGCTGCAACCCTCGAAGGTAGCGCCGAAAACCAAGAAAGGAGACAAAGGTGCGTAGAAGGAGAACCGGCACAGTGACCAGCGACAAACCGAACAAGACCGTCGTCGTCAGAATCACGACTTACGACAAGCACCCCCTCTACAAGAAGTATATCAGGAAGCGAACGAATGTGTACGCACACGACGAGAAGAATGAGTACAAGAAGGGCGAAAAGGTCATGATCGAAGAGACGCGGCCCCTCTCCAAACTCAAACGCTGGCGGGTGATTAGGAGAATCAAGTGATCCAGATCTACTCCCGGCTCAAGGTTTGTGACAATACAGGAGCGCGGGTCGCAATGTGCATACGCGTCAGCGGAAGTTCGAAAACACGCTATGGCTATATCGGAGACATAATCAATGTTTCAATAAAGGATGCCATGCCCAACGCCCCGGTCAAGAAGGGAGACAAGGGAAGGGCGGTCATCGTCCGCACAAAGAAAGAGTACAGGCGTGTCGATGGTTCGTACGTAAGGTTCGATGACAACGCCTGCGTGCTCATAACGGAGCAGAGGGAACCGAAAGGCACAAGGGTGTTCGGTCCTGTGGCGCGCGAGCTAAGGGAAAAAGGATTCACAAAGATCATGTCCTTGGCGAGCGAAGTGGTTTAGGAAGCGAGCATGAAGACCAAACAAGGGAAGACCAGAAACAAGCAGCAAACATTCCACATCAGGAAGAACGACCTTGTCGAAGTGATAACCGGTGAAGAAAATGAGCGGCGTGGCCGCGTATTAGAAGTTATCCCGGAAAACGCAGCGGCGATCGTTGAAGGCGTTAACCTCGTCAAAAAACACCAGCGCGCGCGTTCGCAGACAAAGCCATCGGGGATCGTTACTGTTCCTGCCCCGATCCACATCTCCAACCTCGTGCTGATATGCCCGAGGTGTGGGAAGCAAGCGAAAGTCCGCATGGAAAAAATCGAGAACAAACGCGTAAGAATTTGCAAGAAATGTGGAGAGAGCATTGAATAAGCACAAAGTCAGTGATTACAAACCGAGATTGAAGCGCTATTACAATGACGAACTGCGGCAGGTACTGATGAAGCAGCTTAGTTACAAAAACGTGTACCAGGTACCGGCACTCAAGAAGGTCGTTATAAATGTCGGGCTTGGAGAGGCCGTGAACGATCCCAAGGTCCTCGAAATAGTACGCGATGACCTTGCCCGCGTGACCGGTCAGATCCCCGTACAGACACGTGCCAAGCGCCCGATATCCAATTTCAAGATACGGAAGGGAATGGTCATTGGACTCAAGATAACGCTCAGGGGAACACGAATGTATGAATTCTTCGACCGCTTCGTCAATTTTGCGGCGCCGAGAATAAGAGACTTCCGTGGTTTTTCGAGGGATTCTTTCGACGGACGCGGCAGTTACAATATCGGGCTTTCAGAACAAACGATATTCCCGGAAATTGAATATGATAAGATAAAGAAGGTATTCGGCATGGACATAGCAATCGTCACTTCCGCAAAAAAAGATGAAGACGCTTTGGCATTGCTGGAAGGACTGGGCATGCCTTTTGAACGAAAAAAATAGAGGAGCCGAATGGCAACATTAGCGTTAATAAATAAGCAGAAGAAAACACCAAAACACAAGACTCGAAGATATAACCGTTGCTTCCGGTGCGGCAGAGCCCGCGCATACTATCGCCGGTTCGGCCTGTGCCGTATCTGTTTTCGCGAGCTTGCCCTCAAAGGTGAATTACCAGGGGTAAGAAAAGCAACCTGGTAGAACTCGCTGCGCTCGTCAAACTCTAAATCCTAATCTCTAAATTCTAAATAGTCTCATAATTCAAATAATAAAATCCAAGCAGTTTTGAGAATTAGGATTTTAGCTATTTGGATCAGTTTAGAATTAAGGATTTAGCACTTAGGATTTGACCTTTGATTTTCTCCACAAATCAAAGGTCGCTCCTTCCTTCGAGCGCCCTCGTAAGTGTTGTCGTATCTGCGAGGTCCAGATCACTGCCCATGGGCAGACCGCGTGCGATCCTAGTCACCCGTACGCCCAATGGTTTCACCAATTTGGCTATATACATAGCGGTCACATCACCCTCGGTCGTCGGGTTAGTAGCAATGATCACCTCGGATATATTATTGGTCCTCAACCTGTTGACGAGCGTATCAATGCGCAAGTCTTCGGGTCCTACATTGTCGATCGGCGAAATCACACCGTGGACCACATGATATACTCCTCGATACTCGCTCGTTTTCTCGATGACCATAACATCGGAAGGCTGTTCGACAACGCATATTTTATCCGTCTCGCGTGCGCCATCGGAACAGATTTCGCACGGGTTCTTTTCGCTCAGATTATGGCAGATCGAGCACTCTCTTAACCTGGTTCGTGCTTTAACCATGGCTTCGGCCAACTCCTGAACTCTTGCTGCATCCATTTTCTGCAAATAGAACGCAATACGCTGAGCAGACTTGCGCCCGATACCAGGTAACCATTGTAGTTTTTCGATGAGATCCCTGAGCAAAGCCATGGCCTATTCTAGCGAAATAACACGAATAGTCAACACCGACTAAGACGGTCTTGATTTTAGCGATGGATATGCTATAATAATATGATTCACTCGTTCATGAAACGATGGAGACACTCAGTTGTCCAACGAAAGGAGTCAATTATGAAGATAAAATTCCTTGGCCATGCAGCATTCCTTATCACATCGAAAGATGGTGTCAGAATCATTACCGACCCATATAAACCGGGGTGCTTCGACGGAGGCATTAAGTATGAACCGATTACGGAAGAAGCCAATATCGTATCGATATCCCATGAACACGACGATCATAATGAGACAGCAATAGCGGGCCATCCTTCTTTCGTAAGGGAAGCCGTAGAAAAGGACATCGAAGGCATCAAGATGAAGGGCATCCGGGTTCATCATGACGAAAGTGGGGGCAAAGAGAGGGGCATGAACACGATCTATAACATGCTCATCGACGATCTGAATGTAGTCCATCTCGGCGATCTCGGCCACGCTCTGTCTAAAGAGGATGCCGCAAAAATAGGGAAAGTCGATATTCTATTGATCCCCGTAGGCGGGCATTTTACAATCGATGCAAAAAGCGCAGACGCTGTCATCAAGCTTCTAAAACCCAGGGTGGCGATACCCATGCATTTCAAAACCGACAAATGCGGTTTTCCGATCGCCCCCGTGGAAGATTTCACAAAGGGCAAAGACGTCAGGAAAATAGACGGGGAATTGGAACTGAGCAAGGAAACGCTTCCCCCGGAAACGACGATCTACGTGCTCCCGCCGAGCAAGTGACCTGCCACGGTTCGCCGAAAGATCAAGAGGTCAATCAGGCCAAAAGGAGATCAAATGAGGGAAGTGTCATCTCAGGTTATCGTTGATACAGTTGCACGCCTCTGCATGGAGGCGAATTACTATTTGGGTGACGATGTAATCAAGGCGTTCGAGCAAGGATTGCAGAAAGAAGAATCACCGACTGGCAAAGACATCCTGAATCAGCTGCTGAAAAATGCACAAATCGCCAAGAATGAGAATATCCCCATATGTCAGGATTGTGGGTTCGCCGTCGTATTTCTCGACCTCGGTACCGACGCCTGTGTAAAGGGGAATATTATTGAAGCCGTCAATGAAGGTGTTCGCAAGGGCTACACCGAGGGATACTTGAGAAAGTCCATCGTATCAGATCCAATCAGAGGGAAGAATACCGGAGACAATACACCTGCGATAATTCACACGACCTTTATCCCCGGTGATAAGATAAAGATAACGGTCGCTCCAAAGGGAGGCGGCAGCGAGAATATGAGCGAGGTCAGAATGGGAAAACCAGCCGATGGCATAGAGGGAGTAAAAACATTCGTCATCGACCGGGTATTACGCTCAAGCGCAAATCCATGTCCGCCCATTGTTGTCGGTGTCGGCATCGGTGGTACATTTGAATACGTGGCATTTCTTGCCAAGAAAGCTTTGCTGCGAAACGTCGGGGAAAGACACCCTGACCCCTTCTATGCGGACGTAGAGAAAGAGCTTTTGCAGAGTATAAACAATCTCGGCATAGGACCCATGGGATTAGGCGGCAGAATCACGGCCCTCGATGTATTCATCGAAACTCACCCCAGACATATCGCCTCGTTCCCGGTGGCAGTTAATATCAACTGCCACGTTGCCAGGCACAAAAGTGCGGTAATATAAGGAGGCACAATGACTGACGCAATCAGGATCAAAGCTCCCTTGACCGACGATGATGTATTGAAATTGAAAATAGGTGACAGTGTGCTTATCACGGGAAAGATATATACTGCACGAGATGCGGCACACAAACGACTGTTCGAACTTGCACAAAAGGGCGAAAAACTACCGATCGAATTGAAAGGAAATGTAATCTACTACGCAGGCCCGGCGCCGACAAAACCTGGCTACATTATCGGACCAGCTGGTCCGACAACGTCTGGTCGTTGTGATCCTTATACACCGACTCTCCTTGCCCATGGTCTGAAGGGTATGATCGGTAAAGGCGTTCGGTCCAAAGAGGTACGCGATGCGATGCAAAAATACAAGGCGGTGTATTTCACTGCAACCGGAGGTGCTGCCGCCCTGATTTCAAAGAACATCAAAGCGGTCAAGATCGTCGCCTACGAAGATCTTGGACCGGAGGCTATCCGCGAGCTCGAGGTTGATAATTTCCCGGTAATCGTTGCCAACGATGCTTTTGGCGGTGATCTCTACCAGGAGGGAATTAAGAAATACAAACGGTAGAACTACTTTTTTTCCTTAATCTTAAAAAGACAAAGTATTATGCCGCCAAAAAGGACCAGGGCGGTCACCCCGAACATAATCCATGCGGAAATGGGCATTACGCTCTCCCTTTCTTCTTGAATAACAGAATCGCAACGATCACAAAGGCGATGATAACCAACCAGCCACCCAGAAACTCAGCGACTCGAGAATATCCGCCATAGGCAGCCTTCACTCGGTCAATGACGTTCGTAATGAACAATGCGCCGACCACTATCGGCGTAAAATATTTGATAGAAAAATCCCACCATTTACCTATTTTGAAATCTGATTTACTATTTGCGTACTCGCGTATTTCTTCGTGTTTGTAGAACCAACCTACGGCAATACACATCAAGATACCAACAACGAGCAGACCGAAGTTATTCATAAAATGGTCGACGATATCAAGCCAGTAGAGACCACTTCGCGTAGTATAAATCAGACCGATCAGCCCTGCAATAAGGGCAAAACCGATATTCACGTGGACGCGTTTCAACTTGAATTTCTCGATCAGGGACGCAGCACCCGCCTCCACCAGAGAGAACGCAGAATCTATGCCCAGGGTCAAGAGCATCAAGAAGAAGAGTGTGCCGAATATGATAGACCCAAAAGGAAGTAACCGGATGATCGTCGGGTAGGTGACAAACGCCAGTTGCGGACCCGATTGTACTACCTCGCTCACAGGCAACCCGGTTTGATTTGCATAGTAGCCTAAAGTTGAAAATACCGCGAAGCCACCGATGAATGCCGTTGCGGCATCTGCGAGGCTCACCAAGAAGGCGTTGTTCACAACATCGGAATCCCGCGGCAGAAAACTCGCATAGGTTATCTGCACACCAAAACCTATGGTCAAAGAAAAGAAGACCTGTGAATATGCATGTAGCCAAACGCGGTAATTCAGCAGTGCGCTGAAGTTGGGCGTCAGGTAATACTTCAGGCCTTCGAGCGCACCGGGCAGTGTCAGCCCCCGGGCGACGAATACGAGCAAGATCAGCCAGGGTATGATTACTGTGAAGTATACAACTTTGCCGACTGTCTTTGCTCCTTTCCAGATGGATGCAACGATGGCTATCCACGTAAGTATCAGACCCAGTGCGATCATCCACTGCACAGAACCCAACTGCATCGGTGATTCCGATAATTTCAGGAATTGTTCAAAGAAAAAAGCCTGCGTGTTATCGCCCCATGCAATATTGAACGAGTACCCGAGATAGTTGAAGGCCCAACCCATTATCACCGCATAGTAGGTTGCTATTCCAAAACCAATGAGGAGCGCAAACCACCCCAGTATTTCAAAACCTTTCTTCAGATTTCCTAACGCAAGAGGAGCAGGTTTGGAGAATTTGTGTCCAACCGAGTATTCCAGCACCATCAGTGGTATGCCTGCGGTAAGGAGTGCAACGAGAAAAGGAATGAGAAATGCACCTCCGCCGCACTCGTAGCACACGTAGGGGAAACGCCATATATTCCCCAACCCTATTGCTGAGCCTATAGAGGCCAGCACAAATGACGTCCTACTTTGCCACAGTTCTTTCATTCAAAATTATAGCAATAACGAATATTGTGTCAATCGTCAATAATACTATTGACTCACAAAGCTTCTCGGTATAGACTCATCCATGCGCGTCATGCTCCCCGAGATAAAGGAATTGCTCTCAACCAGACAGAAGCGAATGGTCAGAAAGGTCGTATCCTATTTCGAGCCGGCGGACATTGCAGAAGCATGGTCTGAATTCTCTCACGACGAAAGGCTAAAATTGTTTAACATCCTGGATGCGAAGTTCGCTGCCGATATCTTCGAGTTCCTTCGAGAAGACCAGATGATAGAACTACTTACCGACCTACCGACCGCGAAGATGATAAGCGTCCTCAACGAAATGTCACCGGACGATCGCACCGACTTATTCGCGGCCCTTCCGACCGAAGAAGTCGAGAAGATAATACCGCTGCTGGATGCCGACGAGCAGAAAAGAGCCCGTGAGCTCCTCGCCTACAAGGGAAATACTGCCGGCGGTTTGATGACCATTGATTATATCACCATTCCGGAGAATGCAAACATCGCCGATGCCTTCAGGGAATTGAGGACACGCGGCAGGGATATAGATTTCGTACAGAACATCTACGTCGTCGATAAAGTGAACCGGCTTCAGGGCATCATCCCACTGAAGGATCTTCTGACTGCTACGCCGCGAAAGAAAGTCCAGCGTGTTATGGACTCCCATTTTCCTAATGTGGGACTTGAGATGGACCAGGAAGATGTCGCCCGTATCTTTGAGAAATACGATGTCGCATCACTCCCTGTCTTGGATAAAATCGGACGTATGAAGGGCGTCATTACGGTTGATGACGTGATCGATGTAATCAAAGAGGAAGCGAGCGAGGATATATACAGGTTCGGAGCATCAGAAGTGACCGAGCAATATCTCTCAGCGAACCCGATCAGTATCGCGCAGAAACGTGTGATATGGCTCATCGTCCTTGCTTTTGCCGGATTCATCTCCGGCACTGTGCTCGAGCATTATTCATATCTCCTTGCCAATATCGTGACACTCAGTTTCTTCATTCCGATACTGATGAATACTAGCGGCAGCGCGGGAACGCAGGCAGCCACGGTTGTGGTAAGGGGATTGGCTACGGGCGAGATAAAATTACGTGACATCTGGCGCGTGGTGCGCAAGGAATTCTTCATCGGAATACTGATGGGCATAGTAGCCGGGGCTATAACGGCGATGCGGGCAGTGATCATGCAAGGTGATGCCGCACTCGGTCTGACCGTGGCCATAGCCATGATCGTAGCGATCGTTATCGCTACATCAATCGGCGGTATGCTACCGATCGTTTTCAAGAAACTCGGCGTTGACCCGGCACTCATGTCCGGTCCATTGATCGCCACGATACTCGATACGACGACCCTCCTCATCTATTTCAATGTTACAATATTACTGCTGTACAGGTTCGGGTGAAAAACGAATTCCTGGTCATATACACGACGTTCCCGACGATGCGTATTGCAAAAGAGATCGTCGATGGCCTCGTGAGGACAAAACGTGCGGCCTGCGGCAACATATTCAAGCTTTCTTCGATCTACCGGTGGAAAGGCAAGATCGAGAAATGTACGGAGTATGGGGCGTTCATAAAGACAAGAAAATCAAAATATCGTTCCGTGCAGAGATACATAGAGGAAAATCATCCCTATGATGTCCCCGAGATCATTGCCCTCAACATTGATAGAGGGCAGCGTGATTATCTGAATTGGCTCAAACGAGCAACGGAGTGAATAGCCGACAAACCCTAAAAGTAAGGAAATCCGACGACATTCTGGTACGCGTATAGAATAGCGATCGTACCGTTGATTGTATCGATCGCTTCGATACGCATCTTCACATAGTTGTCGTCCTGGGTCTTGCCGATCACCAGTTCACCGACGGCAACCTCTGAATCTTCCGTATTCGGCTCAAGGGTTACCACCGCGATCGAATCGAAATCACCGGATCCCATGTTGACGAACATCGTCTCACGTGGAAGGAGCAACCCCGGATATTCTGCAGGAGACACGACCCAGACCGTATCTCCCGAAGCTCTTATCCACATGTCTGCAGCGCTGTCGCCCATCAGCGAATCGGCAACGATCAGCGCGTCGTAAAACCTGATGGCACAGCTGTCCGTCGGGCTTCCGGGGTCGAACGAGACGTACAGGGTGACCTCGAACTCAGGGCGGGGCGAAGCCGTCATGAATGGCGTTTCATCATTGTAACCGCCAACCTTATCCTCTATATTGACCGCCCGCACTTGGAAATAGTATATGCTATCCTGCGACAGACCATACACATGAAACATCGTATCCGTGACTACCTGACCGTTGAATTTGTTAAGATCTTCGCCATCGAGATTCACAAGAGCACTGGAATCGGTATATACATAAACATTATACCCAGCAAACTCGCTGCTGCCCTCGATCTCATCATTCCTTTCCCAGAATACGGTAACACCGCTGATGTCCATGATAACGGAGTTCATCTTCGGCGCCCGGATGATAACCGCGCCGTTGCAGCCTATGAGTACGATTGCACATGCTGCTAAGAAATACAAGAATGATCTCTTCAAACATTCCTCCTTATTGGTATTTTGTCCGTCCCGTTCCGCTGCTGAGATTCACAGTACAAATCAATAGTGCAGACGCTGCACCACTTTGTCTCATGCAAACCATCGTCCTCATTATAGATGCACGGACAGACTTGTCAAGCATCCCTGCCGAACTCACCCAGGAGCCTGCGAAAATCTTCGGGATTCGTGCAAACCAGTCTCAGCCCGGCAAGAAAATCGAGGAAACCTTCAAGGTCCATATTCAGGAAGTGATCCTCGACCTGGTACTCAGGAGGCAGATCATAGAAGAAGGCACCACTGCCCAAAGCATCCTCGAGCCGCCGGATGTTGTCATGGAGCACCTTATTGACGGCATCTTTGCTGGGGATGGGAAAACGTTCGCCGGATGGCACATACTCTTTGAGCACGAGCAGTCTTCCCTCGACATCCATGGCATCGACGCCTTCACGGAAGAGAGCATCTGCCCATATGAATCCATACAGAGAGCCGAAGAGATGTAGGATGTGTGTATCCTTACCTTCAACGACGCACGGAAATTCCTCAAGGCCCAGGCCAGGAATGTATCTGCTCTTGATCACCGGAGCGAGCCTGAAGTTGTAAGAACCGGCACCTTTTCCTTCGAAGATCTTGGTGACTGCCGGGGCTTCGCCGACACACCGAGCGTAGACTTTCTTATCCTTCTCAATGATCTGACTGACCTGCCAACACTTGCCGCCGAGGACGAACCGTTCCCGCAGATGAAATATGCGACCCACGTGTGTGCCCAACATCTCACTGAAAACATCATATTCGCCGAATGATGTTTCCGCGATATTCGAGTGGATCCTACCCCATTCAATCTTCTTCTCCAAGCGCGAAGAGTTGTAATACACACCCGGCCTCGTCTCCTCAATGTTGCCGCATTCATGCAAATGCCCGAATACCGCTCTCACCTTGTCCTCACCGAATACCGGGAATAACATACTCGCCAGACTGTTCACCGTCGTGCCGATGCGACGCCTCTGATGGAGATAAGAATATACCTGCTGAGGAATGACCGACAATGCCGGTGTGTAACGCTTCTCATAGAACATCCCCTCCTTCGCACAATCGAAAAATGTATTGAAAAGTGATCGCTCCCAACCGTTGGTGAAGATTCCGACCGCAAAGAGCTTTTGCGTACGGCGATTGCCACGACCGATCCTCTGGAGTAGTGATGAGACATTGAACGGTGGTCTGAAGAGGACGACGCAATCAACCGAGCCGATATCGATCCCCAATTCCAAGGTCGATGTTGCACACAGAATAGCGCGGTCGCTGTTGTTCATTGCCTGCTCGACCTCTTCCCTCTTGACCCTGGGCAGGCTTGCATGATGGACATGGACGAGACCGGTGAACGGTGGCACGTTCAACTTCTGCGAATGTAGTTCGGCAAGACTGCGCGCATTGAAGAAGACCAGAATTTTTTTCAAGTGTCGTTCTCTAACCAATTCCATTAATGTGGGCACGAATCTCTTGGCTTCCAATAGAAGGTATTCGATCTCGCGCGGCATCCTCAACAAGCAGACTTTGCTCGATGAGAAATAACGGTCTCCAATGGCCAGATCGTCGACCGTTGCGGAAAGAATGCAATATTGCACCCCTCCTTTGATCTTCCGCAAACGGTTCAGGAGGATGCGCAGCTGATCGCCGCGCGGCGTATTGTCGAGCAGATGTATTTCATCGAGTATTACGGCCTCGATCTCCAGAAAGAACGCCGGATGCCGTGCAAGGAGGGAATCGAATGATTCAGGTGTGGTCAATAATACATTCGGGATCTTCTTTACAGTCAACTGTGGGCGGTCACCGGTCTTAATGCCGATTGTCAAACCCAGATATTCTACTGGGTCGCGCAACCTACGGTAGAGATCATTGACGAGCGCGCGCGTTGGAGAAACATAAAGAACTAGTAACTTGCCGGCCCGGGTGTCGGCGGTCCCCTTCTCCAGAAGGTTCTCAATGACCGGCGCAATCACCGATTCGGTCTTACCTGATGCTGCGGGCGATATGACGACTACATTATCCTTCTCCAGGATTCGCGGTATTACCAGTTCTTGTATCGGCAAGAGATCGCCAAAGTGGCCGAAGAAGGGCATCCATGTCCTGCGCAGAGATTCTTTGATCTTCCCGCTGTCCATTATGCTAATGCTCTGCCATCAAAATGCCACACAGCATACGCCCATCCACGAACTATCCGCCCGGTCTGCCGAACCTGAACCAGTCAAACGCTTCAACCGAGAATTTTATGAATTCCCGCAACTCGCCGTAACTTCGCTTCAACGCAGCATTGCATACATTCTCTCGTTGCGGCACGATGACGGAAAAATCCGGGTATGCACAGATATAGACATCGTAGAGGTTGTTGAAAATCAATTCCAATTCAGGCTTGCTGAATTTACGCAAGAGAATCCGCCTTTCGACAAGATCCCGAACCGCCGAAAACCCACGCAAACCATGGATCGGTGTCGAGGAAAGAATGAGCAGGATATGTGGCTCACGATAGAGGTACGGTGTGGGGCGAACACGGTTGTGCAACATCTTTCTGTCGATCGACTTCAGATCATCATTATCGAGTGCACTCTGGATCAACCCCTCGAGAAAATTCAACCCCCGCGAATGCTCGACATAGTTCCAGATATGGGCCAGCGTCTCAACTTCATCCAGGATTATCACGAGTCCACCCAGACCAGCCTTGTCGGTAAGATGACTCAACCCGCTCAGGATGTACGTGTAATAATCAGCCGCGGTTGAATAGTCATAGAGGGCCGGTATCTTCTGTCCGCCGCGTACCCTGAATGGCGACAGGGGGTCGATCGCATACTCCTTTGTCGATTCGCCTTCGATCCACTGCCAGAAGACCTCATTCCTCAAGGTGTCATCCTCAAGATCTCTGAGGTAGTTCAGAACAGGAGTGAAGAAACAGTGGTCCCCGATCTGTGTCTGCGCGATCTCCCGTAACAGATCCCGGAATCTGTATTCACAACCATCTTTAATGTATCGGAGATTGTGTACCAACTCGCGGTAGACACGCTTCGGCCGGTACAGAGGCGTTTCCGGGATGCTCAATTCGCAATAAGTTGTAATAAAACCATACTTCAAACACATATGGTGCATGTACTCAAGAAGATGTGTCTTGCCCGAACCATAACTGCCTTCGACGAGGTATACGCTCCCTTCCCCGGCTTTCAGGTCTTTCAAACCCTTCTCCAGTTCAGACAGTTCATAACTCCGCCCGAAAGTGAAGTATTCTATGTCCTGGTGAGGTACAATACCCAGACGGAATGCTTCCAGAAGTCGCTTCGACGAGATTTGATCTAGTTGGATATGTTTCGCGGTAATCGGCCTGAACCATTTTGCCGGCAACCATAATTCCAGTCCGCTGCGGAACTTGACCTTCAACTCAGCGCCGTCCCATCTCGCCGCTTCGACTACACCCTCGCCGAACACGGGATGCGCTACCAATCTATCTCTTTCACCCATGAGAGCTATTTGATCCTCGGGGATGTAGTGCGGTTATCGACAATACTCAGAATTCTTCACTTTCGATTTCAGTCTTCTCGATGTCGGCCAGCATACGCACCTTCGAACGGAAAATATCCCTTGCTTCGTCCCTATTGATCACTGACATCCGCTCCTTCAGACGATGGAAAATACCTATAACACTTACGACGAAAATCCTTCGATAGCTGACATCGAGCGTTTGGAATTCCAATGCAGCCTCGATCATATTCTTTAGAGATTCATTGGACACATCGTGTTCCAGTGTCGAACCATAGGCGGTTTCGAAGACGGTCTGGAGTTTGCCACCCAGGTCCTTGAGAAAGTCGTGCGCGCTCATACCGATCTCTTCCATATTGATTCTCACGCCCATCGGATTAACCCTCGTAAAACTGGAACGCAACCTTTGCTTCAGTGCCTCGTACACACCACCGCTTCCTTCAAGGAGAAGATTCTCGTCAGGGATCGCATAGAAGAACATCGCGCCGGGAAGTCTTGAATTACCGCATTCATCGACCAGCTGTCTCAGATTATCAAGGGCACGGCGCTTATCACGCGCCGACGATATGCTCATCCCTCTTTCCGCTTCGTCAAAAAGCAAGAGCACGCCGGAATAACCTATCGAATTAACAAATTGCACAAGGCTACGCAACATCCTGAAGGCATTGCTCCGATCCACACGTTCAGAAATTCGATATCGAAGTTTCAGCTCACGTGGCAGATCCTCACCCTTCAACCACTGGACAACTTCGAGAAACCCTTCGTCATCGTCATTCAATAGATTCATCGTAGCGGCTTTAATGGCATTCGTAAAGCTTGAGCTCTCATAACTTCTGATATGTTCGAGCACATTGCCTTGTGCCGATTTCACAAAAGCCCGAAGAAGTATCTCGATACCAGTTTCCCATGGTTCTTCCCAGCGCAGTTCGCTCGCCGGTATCCTCAGATTCTGCACAACCGCCCTGTAGACTAATTCGAGTCGATCAAACGGACACTCGGTCGGACTGAGCGTAACGTAACTGGAGAGATAGTTGTTCCGCCAGCCGATATTGCGAACGAGGTAGAGAAAGTGAGTCTTTCCACCACCGTAGTTGCCTGTGATAAGTTTGAAAGATGATAGATTGAACTTCAGGATGCCCTGCAGGTACTCTTCCTCAATTGCCGTGAGGTAGTTATCGACTCCCACACTGAAATATTCGATCCCAAACTCGGGCGGTGTCCCGAAACTTCCCAATTTGTGAATTATCGCCTTCGCAAGTTTTGGGTCTAAGTCTTTGCTGCCCATGCTACTCGGGATTCCAACTAGCGCGTTTCCTCAAAGGAAATATACTCGTAATGTGTTCCGTCACCGTCCTCGTTGTCCGGCACCCAGAAAGAACGAGATTTGTCGACGGTCGCGTCGAATGTGGCGACATGCAGTCGCATGCTCTGTTCTGCTATCCTGTTAGCTCTCAATTGAAACAACATGTAGCTCAGTTTAATTCGAGGATACTCCCGAAAATTTTCCCGTCGCGCGTCGATTGCAAACTGCCTGGGCTGCCTCATGAATACATACTCCCTCAGTACCTCCGAAATCAGTAGCTTGTCGCCGCCTGACCTGCCCGATATCTTGAGACACCGTTGATAGGCACGGATCAGATCGTGATAGGCCGAATCCAGGTCCGCAGGTCTGGTTCTCATTTCAGAATCATATTGCTTAACCGTATCGTAAATGGCCTTCGGATGCAAGGGTATTTTCGATCTTATCTTCTCCACTTCAGGACCGAAAAAGAGTACTGCATCGCCAAACTCGAAACTGAGTTTCAAGGTAAACATGCCAAGGCGTAAAACGGGATACTGGCCGCGAAGCTTGATACCATCCTTCGCAAACATCGTTTTCAACTGCTGCCCTAACCGGAAGCGCAGATCTTCAGTTGCTTTCAGGATGGCCGCTTTTTCATCCTCCACCCACCCAGCCAGGGAACTCTTCAGGTCAGGGGTAGGTGAAGCGGACAGTATTTTTTCAATTTCTACCATCTTTTTCTGCAGAAGGTAGGCATTTTCGACCCGATCGTCGAGTATTTTCTCGTATTCCTGGAGTGTTTTGACTATTCTCTTTGTGTGCTTGCTTAGGGTCTTAATGCGTTCTATTATTTCTCGTATATCTGCCACCCCTCATTATAACCCGCCGAGTAAGCCTGTCAAGCTAAGCAGCGCATTTCGTATGTACAACGACCCAATGGGTTCGCAGGTTTGAGGAGCTACAAATAGTACTATCTATCGCTTATTGCTCATTCCAAGACGACGAGCTTGTGCGTCGTTAAATGCCCTTCATCTTGAATATTCAACAAGTAAACACCCCGGGGAACCAACCGACCGGCATTGTCCCGGCGATCCCAGACGACCACTCCCCGTCCATCCTGGTATGTGATATCCTTCAATTCACAGATCAAGGCACCGTCGATACCATATATCTTTGCCGAAGCCTTCCCGCTACTGCAATGGAAACTCAGTTCGGCGGTTCGAACGATCGGATTGGGCACACAATTGACGCCATCGTCTTGAACGATAGGTGCAGTTGGCGTATAGGTTACCCGCACTTCTTCGAGCGTGGGCAAATGGCATGGATTCGTATATTTCAACTGGGCTTTATACTGCAGATAACGCCCGATGAATGTCCGTGGTATCGAAGCATTACTCTTTACCGACATCCACTCCGTCCATGAATCCGCTGCGTCGTCCGTATCCCCTGTTCTGATCCAGAATAGGATCGACGTGCCGGATGGCAGAATGGCATCCCATTCGAATCTATTCCAATGGACCGTTGTCTGCGCATCGAAAATAGACGATACATACTCTTCGTAATACCCACGATCGTAGACATTGCCGATTTCCCGGAATCTGCCGTGATGATCTCTCACGCTCGGCAGAGAATACTGCGGCACATAACCCGGCCCCATCAAGAGATAGCTCGGTTCGGGCGGATATGCGTAATTATGGATCATCAGATCATAATGGCCGTCATTGTTATAATCGGCGGCGAGTATACCGCTCGCATCAACCGGAACACCAATCAGGCTCTGGTTCGAATCAGAATACCCGGTACTGCTGCCCCAATAGACGAGCGGCTTCATTTCGACTCCATAACCTCTCGCACAGACGATGTCCAGGTGCCCATCCTTGTTCAGGTCAGCGATCGTCGTTCCTCCGTAGCATGGACCAGGCACTAGCGCTTTCCACAGATGAAAACCGCTATTGCTTCCTGAGTATATGAATAAAGAATCGCCACCAAAACAGGTCAGGACTATATCGAGCCAATTGTTCTTGTCGAGGTCGGCGACCGAGCATCCGTGCGTATGCCAACCGGGATTCCTCAGTGCCGTTACATTGTTCGGATCGAACCCCGAAACATCTCCCCAATAGATCAATGAATTCAGATACAATTGCTGCGTGAACAGCAGGTCAAGCCAACCATTCTTGTCGAAATCTGCAACTTCAAAATTATGCCGCCCGCCACCTGGCAGCAGTGTGTAATTATTGGCGGCGAAGCCGGTTGAACCGCCCCAGAAAACCGCACCGTTCGCGCCATCGTAATGGCCGACGGCAATGTCGAGGTAGCCATCCTTGTTGAAATCAGCCACGTAGCATGTCTCATTCCACGAATTTATCGGAAGATCCGTGAACTCGTCCGGATCCGGTCCGTTCGCCGTGCCCCAGAAGATACGGATAAGATTCTCGATACTCGCGAAAACGAGGTCCGGATATCCGTCGGAGTTCAGGTCAGCCGACTCGCAATTCCCGCCATTGACCAATGGATAACCGGTCCGCTGCAATGCACTGAAACCGGACGCGCTTCCCCAGTAGACGTATGACGTGCATGCCATTTCGTTGGACACGACGACATCCAGATACCCATCGCCGTTCAGATCCCACGGTGTATTGAATCCCATGGCCCCGCCATCCATATGTGAAGCGTAAATATTGCATTCATATTGACTGTCTCGGAATTCCATCTGCGTCGTTTCAATCCACATGCTGGCCGACGAAATGCCGGCGCACACGAGAGCTACAAGGTATCTACACACCTTCATGATCCCTCCTCTATTTGTGCCTACGAGTCACCCATAAAGGCTCTATCTATATTATAGTAGCGTACAGCCGTCTGTCAAGGGATGGAGCAAACAAAGCGGACGTCTTGACTGTGCACCGCTACCCGACTATATTATATTGATGTTCAGTAATACGGCGATCGTCTTTCTGATCCTGACTTCCATCGGTCCCGCGCGGGAAACGGGCGCGCGTTACTTGGTAATAACGCATGACTCTTTCTATAATAGCATCCTTCCCCTCGCTGAATGGAAGCACAAGAAGGGTATGCGCACCCACATCGAAAAGCTTTCACAGATCGGTACATCTGCCGCTGAAATCAGAAATTACATAGTGAATGCCTACAACACCTGGGATATTCCCCCTGAATACGTGCTCCTGGTCGGCGCACCGAATTTCATAGAATTACCCAGTGTGGGCGGAACGATATCGGACAATTACTACACCGACATGAACAACGATCTCTTCAATGACATTCTCTCCGGCCGGTTGACCGTCCACGACACGATTGAGGCGCAGACAGTGGTCAACAAGATATTGCTCTATGAAAGGACCCCTTATCTCGAGGATACCCTATGGTACACCAATGCTTGCTTGATCGCCAATGAAGACTACGGAGTGTATCCTCCAATCTACAACGATAGTGTCTACTGGAACGACGTCCGCCACGCGAAGACACACATGCTCGCAAATGGTTACAACATTATCGATACCCTGTCGTGCGGGCTTGGTAACAGTGCAACCGATGTTGTACAGGCAGTGAACGACGGCCGCGGTTTCGTGCTCTATCGCGGCAGCGCAATCAATAACTGGTGGTCACCCTTTGGCGTCGTTCCCGACCAAACGGCAAACGGCGCGAAGTTACCCATCGTTTTGTCGATAACATGCTGTACCATGGGCACCGGCAGCACTCCCGCGGTTGCCGAAAAATGGCTATTGACCGGGACACCGACGCTCCCCCGCGGTGCCGCTGGCTACTTTGCAACGACCACCGTAGGCGGCGGATTCATCACTTTCCTGCGCAGTGCCATATGCCGCGGCTTCTTCAATGCATTGTTTGCCGACGGCAAGCAGACCTTTGGCCAGGCCTGCGAAGGCGGAAGGAGGCACGTCTACGCACTGTACAACAGCGCGAGTGAGTACAGAGGATTTACCACACTCGGCGATCCTGAAATGAACATCTGGACCGACACACCATGCCTGTTGACCGTTATCCACCCGCAGGCTGCCCAGGTGGGTGCCGCCGAATTTGTGGTTAACGTCAGAAAGGCAGCAGGCTTATCCCCGGTCAGCGGAGCAATGGTATGCATCACTGCCAAGTCTGACACTACACTCTACGCAGTAAACCCCACGGATGCAACGGGCAACGCGTATTTTAACATCACCCCACAGATTGTGGCAGATACGCTGTATGTTACGGTGACCGGCAGGAATCTCAAACCCTACGAAGGATCGATGATCACATTCACGGCAGGCGCGTATGTCGTCCATCTGAAATCTTCGATCGACGATCTGACCGGAGGAAATAACGACGGCACGATTAACCCCGGCGAGCATATAAATCTCCCCTTGTGGGTAAAGAATTACGGAGATAGCATTGCCCATGATGTTACCGGCACTCTTCGCTCGACCGATCCTCTCGTCACAGTTACCGATTCGGTGATATCATTTGGTTCACCCGGCCCCGGTGATTCGGCATTCACCGGCAGGGATGGCTATAATTTCGAAGTTTCACAGGATGCTCCTGACCTGCATCCCATATCATTCGGACTCGAGTGCCGTGATCTTAACGATTCGACATGGACATCGTCTTTTACCAAAGTCGTCCACGCACCCAACCTGATGTTCAGTTCCGCAACGATACAAGGCGGTAACGGCAACACCATATTCGAACCGGGTGAGACCGTAACCGTCGTTGTCACCTTGAGAAACGAAGGAACTGCCGGGATAGAAACGTTCACGGCATACCTGCACTGTTCCTCACCATATGTCGGTATCATCGATTCGATGAGCTCATATGCTCCGCTTCCGCCAGAAAGCATCTCGACGAACATTGCAGATCCATTCTCGGCGTTTTCCGCGCCAGAGACTCCTACCGGTACTGCTGTCGGTTTCCAAGTAATCGTCACCGGTGAATCGTACAACGACACACTCGAATTCTCATTGTCCATCGGCGGTAAGCAATACTACATATGGAATCATGATGTGACACCGGCACCGGGAGCGAATATGCACAGTATTTTGACCAACCTGGGCTATGTCGGTGATCACGGCACGACCCTGACCGCGGAGATCGACCTATACGGATCACTCTGGGTGTGTCTAGGCGTGTGGCCGAACAACCAGACCATCTCAATTAACAGTCCTGAAGCAACAGCGTTGGTCGACTACATGCAGGACGGCGGCTGTGTTTACATGGAAGGTGGAGATGTCTGGTATTATGACCCGATGGGAGGCGGACACAACTTCTGCCCGCTCTTCGGCATTGAAGCGACGGATGACGGCTCTGACAATCTCGGGCCGGTGGCAGGACTAACCAACACGTTCACTACCGGAATGAACTTCAATTATGGTGGCGAGAACAATTTCATGGATCACATAAGCCCGGTAAGCGCAAATGCCTTCTTAATATTTCGTGACAGCAACGACAATTATGACTGCGCAGTAGCATATGACGCCGGCAGTTATCGTACTGTCGGCAGTGCCTTCGAACTCGGGCTGTTGTACGACGGCTCTCCTCCAACCACACGAAGCGCGCTCCTCGATTCGATCATGCATTTCTTCGGCATCGCGACCGGCATCGAGGAGGTAAAAGATCTTGAAGCGAGAATGATCTCCCTTCGAGTCTCACCGAATCCGTCCTCGAATCTGACGAACATACGATTCACGATTCACGATCCAGGATACACGATAGAACATCCAAAAATCCAAATCTATGACGCTTCAGGCCGTCTGGTGAAGTCTTTCAATCTTGAATCATGGATCATGGATCGTTCATCTTCGATTAGTTGGGACGGTCGTGACGACCAGCACAGAAGAGTAAGCAGCGGCGTCTATTTTGTGCAACTGATCGCGGGAGGGACCGAGCAAACGGTCAAGGTGATTCTGCTACAGTAGATGCCCGTACTCTATCACGGATTCATGCATTGTTCATATTTTGAATTTCCAGCCCAGATATAGCTCCCTCGCCTTCGGATCTTCAATCAGAGTCTGGGCACTCCCGGACAGCAAAACCCGGGCATCATATATCAAATAAGCCCGGTCTGTTATTTCAAGTGTTTCCCTTACATTGTGATCGGATATGAGCACGCCTATTCCTTGCCGCTTCAACCTCAGGATGACATCTTGTAATTCGGCGCGCGCAATGGGATCGATGCCGGTGAACGGTTCGTCGAGGAGCAGGAACTTCGGGCTATTTATCAGAGACCGTGCGATCTCAACACGCCGACGCTCACCACCGGAAAGCGTATATGCCTTCTGATTTTGAACTTGTTCGAGATTGAATTCTTTCAGCAGTGCCGCCGCCTTTTCATTGGCAGTAGAACCTTTGATCCCTACGATCTCGTAAACGGCGATCAGGTTCTCGATCACCGTTAGTTTCCTGAATACGCTAGGTTCCTGACAGAGAAAGGAAATACCCATTCTCGCACGCTGATACATGGGAATGTCGGTGATCGCTTTGTCATCGAGGAAAATATCGCCGCTCTTCGGTCTAAGAAGACCCACGATCATATTGAACGTGGTCGTCTTACCAGCACCGTTGGGGCCAAGCAGACCGACGATCTCTCCCCGGTTTATCTGAAGGCTTACCCTATCTACGACAACGCGTCGGCCGAAAACCTTTGTCAGATCCTCAGTCACCAGCACTATCCTGACTCCTTTTCATCGACAGTACGCCCCTGGGCATACCATCCACCCGGATCGACACTGCCTTACCTTCACGGAAAGTTATTGTAATCCTCTCACCGTCGACGACGTTTTTCGATCCCTCCTCAGTGTAGTAGACAGAATGCCCATTGGCCACGTTCAACATATCTATTTCCTTACTTCTCATACTGAATTCACCGATAGTTCCTATCAGCTCGTTGTTGCCCTCCCGAATGGTCGGACGGGTCATCGTTCCCTTTTCTGAATCGAGGTCGTAGGAAAATGTGTCACAACGAACCTTGATACTATCGATGACTGCAAGTACCGAATCGTAACCGTGGAACAAATTGTCATTTGTCAGCAATCTGAAGGACCGTGCGTAAACAACGATCGGCGTTTTTTCGCGGCGTCCGATGCGTAGTTCCGGAGTCCCAAACAGTGAACCTTCATCCGTGGCGAGATTGTACCACCCTCTCTGACCCGATACTACCATATTGTTCCTGGCGTCTTCAACGACGACATTCCCGTACATTTCGACGGAATCTCTACTGCCATCGTAGTATAGCGAATCGGAGAACATGCGCTCGTTTGTCGTTATCACGGTAACACTATCACTCATGTACCCACGTCCCTCATTGAAATAATACACGGCTGACCGTGCACGCACTTCCCCGTTTTCATCTGCAAGTCTAACCATGCCGGAGAGATCGATCCGACCATTCGCTTCATTGATCGCCGCCTCGTCACAGGTTATCACGGCATCTCCGCCTTCAATGAGGACATTCCCGATGAGATGAACGATCCTCTCATCCCCTTCCTTCGAGATCTCGACTTTGTCGGCCCGGAACGGCGTCAATGTCATCAAGAGAAAGATAATCATATCGCTTTCCCATGTGCAGGATAGTACCGCATATTCAAATCACCTCATAGGGCGCTATTTGCGGATATCGGGTATTTTTATGGGGGAGACACCCTTTGTCTCGCCTATTATCTCAATCCTCGTAAGGCGCGGATCGGTTCTCAGTCCCCGTCCCTCAATGACGGTACCGTCCCCTTTGAATATTTTCACATAAGCGTCCGTTAATATCTTTGCCGAATCATTGAGCCAGAAGAGCGAATCGGTGTACAACTTCGTGGAATCACTGGTTATGACCACCACACTATCAGCAACGAATATATTGTGGGTTCGCGTGTTCAGTTCTCCCCGCGGCGCCTTCAGAATAGATGATTCCTTTTCATGTTCATCATAGAAAAGCACCGTAACCGAATCGGCCTTGATGATTTCGTCGTAAACACCTGCTCGGTCGGCATTGAGTGTCCAAAGTTTTTGTCCACTCTTGGTCTCGGTAAGACACAATTTCTCGAGAACGATTTTCGGTATATCCTTTGGCAGACGCTCTTCGATTTCCTTCTCTTCACATGCAGCTGAGAGAAGGATCAGAGCAAACGTAATGATAGCCGGGCGGATCGTCCTCTTCATCGCGACTTATAAGCCCAAACGTAATCGAGCGGTCTGGCCATGACCATTACCTTCAAATCACAGCCGATGTGCAAGATCCCCTCATGGCGATGGCGGTACGCCGCAAAAGGAACGAGAGGTACACCACAGATCTCCGACAGCTTCCTCGCTTTTTCGTGCTTCTGAAAAAAAGTGTTGCCGTCGATAAGAATGCCGAATACTCCTCCCGATTTTATGAATTTCACGATCTCCAGTAAGTTGTCCGCGTAGAACACCCTCGCTCCGGCCGCAGTGCGCCATCGAAGTAGCAGATGGTCAAAAAGACGGGCAAACACCGAGGCGCTCGACCTCCCATATCTGTTGACGATGACGCCGATCCTGTAGCCAAGTTGTCTAAGCGTGTAGGGCATTGACTCCCAAACACCGTAGTGAAAGGAATACAGGACACACCCGCCATTCAGAATGCCCGTATTTCCTCGCAACATTAATTCTTTACGGCTCAGCATGAAGGAGATATTACGGGTGACCTGGAATACATTTCTGAATGCATTCCGGCCAATTCGTTGCTTGAGGTAGCGCCGCCGATCACGACACAACCAGTATAGACACCATGCCAGGCAAAGAAAAACCCCCTCGGCGACAATCGATATCATGTCTTTTTGAGTGCAGCGCTAATGAAATGGTAAAAAATGGGATTTGGCGCAAGGGGCCTTGAGGTGAATTCGGGATGAAACTGCGTTCCGAGGAAAAAGGGATGGCCGTTCACTTCAGCTACCTCCATGAGTTTCTTGTTCGGCGATCGCCCCGAGAACAGCAGACCCTTTTCACTCAATGCTTTTACGTATTTAGGATTCACCTCATACCGATGCCTGTGCCTCTCTTCTATCAGATCTTTTCCATAGATCTTGCGGGCAAGGGTCTTGGGCTCAAGCTGGCAAGGCCAGTTACCCAACCTCATTGTGCCTCCTAGATCCTTGATCTTCTTCTGCTCTGGCAGCAGGTCAATCACCGGATACGAAGTACTGTCATCGAACTCTGTCGAATTCGCACCCTTCATACCACAGACATTACGTGCATACTCGATGACCATGCATTGCAAGCCTAAGCATATGCCAAGGAACGGTTTCTTGTTTTCACGCGCGTATCTTACAATCTTTATCTTACCCTCGACGCCGCGCATTCCGAAACCACCGGGTATCAATATGCCGTCCGAATACGCCAGCGTATTGCTCAGTTGAATCTCATCCTCCATTCTATCCGTATCGATCCACTTGATCTTCAGACGCGCATCGTTAGCCACAGCCGCATGGGACAGTGACTCTATTATGCTCTTGTAAGAATCCCTCAGTTCCACGTATTTGCCGCAAACGGCAATCTCTACGGTTTTCGTAGGAGACTTGGCTCTTTCTACAAAGAGTCGCCACTCTTCCAGATCAGGCTCTTTCACATCAAGGCCCAAATAATCCAGAATCAATCTATCAAGTTTCTGTTTGTGAAAAACGAGCGGTATCTCATAAATGCACTCGACATCGACTGCATCTATTACAGCTTCGGTCGGAACGTTGCAAAACAGAGATATTTTTCGACGCTCATCATCGGTCAACCATGAATCGCTGCGGCAGACGAGTACATCCGGCTGAATGCCGATCGCCCTTAATTCACGAACCGAATGCTGTGTCGGCTTTGTTTTAAACTCACGGGCCGCCTTGATATAAGGAACGAGTGTGAGATGAACATACATTGTATTTCCGCGGCCGCGATCCAGCCTCATCTGCCTCGCAGCCTCAAGGAACGGCTGTCCTTCTATGTCACCGACCGTACCGCCGATTTCGGTAATTACGACATCCACCTTGTTCGAATTTGCCAATTTCATGATGCACGACCTTATTTCATCGGTAATATGAGGAATGACCTGAACCGTCTTGCCAAGATACTCACCGCGCCTTTCTTTCGTTATAACTGAATAGTATATCTGACCTGTCGTAATGTTGTTGTCGCGCGTCAGTGCACTGTTCAGGAACCGTTCATAATGGCCAAGATCCAGATCGCATTCTGCACCATCTTCAGTGACGAAGACTTCACCATGTTGGTACGGATTCATTGTACCGGGGTCGACGTTTATGTATGGATCGATCTTCTGTAGCGTTACTTTGAGACCATATGATTTGAGAAGAAGCCCGATCGACGCGGTCGCAACTCCTTTTCCTAATGACGAAACAACACCCCCCGTGACGAAAATATATTTTGTCTCCATGGATTAGAGTATAGCTATATACACGTTGATGTCAAGAAAACAGAAAGAAGCTACATTCCACCAATACGGGCACCGGTACGGCACGAATCCAAGAGAAAAGTTTCGTCGAAAGCCGAATGAGGTACAATCCGTTCACTTCCTACTGATAGACATGCCGTTAGCGGGTGTTCCTTTCTATTCGATATTCTCTTATCTTGGTCCTCAAAGTATTGCGATGTATTCCCAACCGGCCGGCCGCCTCTGACAGATTCCAGTCTGTCTGCTTGAGTACTGCCATAATATGGTTCCGTTCAACATCCGCAAGCGAACCGCCTCCACGATCACTGAGTACCGGTCCAGTTTCGAGGGGCAAATCACCAACGTCAACGTATGATCCCCGGCATAGGACAACCGCCCGTTCCATCACATTCTCCAGCTCACGTACGTTGCCCGGCCATTCATAACGCATCAGCTTGTCAAGCGCTATACCAGAAATCCCTTTGATTTCCCGTGAGCATTTCTTGCCGAATTTTTCCACGAAATGATCGGCAAGAGGTTTGATATCTTCTTTTCTTTCCCTGAGCGGTGGTAATGTCAATGTGATGACATTCAATCGGTAATACAGATCCTCGCGAAAAGCACCGCCGGCGATCTTCTTTTTCAAGTCCTGGTTGGTCGCGGTTACCAACCGCACGTCGACTCTTATTGGAACATTACCACCCAGCCTCTCGAACGAAAATTCCTGCAATACCCGAAGGAGCTTAACTTGAGTGCTGATCGGTATATCACCCACTTCATCGAGAAAGATCGTACCGCCATGCGCTAATTCGAACTTACCGATTCTCCTCTTCTCAGCACCGGAAAATGCGCCGCGTTCATAGCCAAAGAGCTCACTCTCGAGTAATGTCTCGGGCAATGCCGCGCAGGAGATGGCAATAAAACGACCCTTCTTTCTGAGGCTGGCACTGTGTATCAAACGGGCCACCATATCCTTCCCCGTGCCAGATTCACCAAGGATTAATATATTCGAATCGGATCGGGCGACCCTTGAAATGAGGCTCATAATTTCCTGCATCTTTGGACTCTCAGCAATGAAGGAGTCGAACTTGAATTTCTCTTCGACCTGGTCGCGCAGTAATTGAATTTCCTCGTGCATATCCTTTTCATTTTGTATGCGCCCGATTATCAGTTCAAGCTCATCGAGATTGACCGGCTTGCTCAGATAATCATAAGCACCTAGCTTCATCGCCTGGACCGCTGACTCGACCGTGCCGTACCCAGTGAGGATCACAAAATAAGTCTCCGGGTCGATCTCTTTCATTCTTTGAATCGTTTCTATTCCGTCCAGCTCGGGCATTTTCAGATCCAGAATAGCGAGGTCGAATCCCGTGTTTGCGTTTACCTCGATCGCATCCTTACCAGAAGCAGCGGTTCTGACGGTAAAACCCTTCTTACCTAAAAATCCTGCAAGCAGATCGCGCTGCGATTCTTCGTCGTCAACGACCAGAATGTGCATACTCTGTTACAGTAATTCCTTCTTGCGCATTTCTTGTGCGAGATTCCACGTAGCGACCATCGTCGCACCGAAACCGAAGAGAGTCACAAAGACACGTACGAAAAAGTTCAGTATCGGTATGAGACAGACAAGGAAGAGTATGAGCATACCGATGATGAAGGAGAAGTATACAGAAACATCTCCTTCTTTCTTGAATAATCTAATCACCTTTTCGCCGACTACGGCCGCAACAAATATCGAAGAAACATAAATCAGTATCGCGTAAACAAAGAGAGCGAGAATGCCAAGCGGATACCCTATCAGTGTTGCAAAAAGAATAACCGCAATAATGGGGATGACTATGATACCAAGAAAACCGAAGCCAAGGGATTTCCATACTGCTTTGCAGAGAGTATCCATTACCCTGCGCACATAGGCGTGGCATAGCGCAATGAGGAGAATACCTACAATTATCTTGCCCACCAATGCTATCACCTTGGCCACTGCATATATAAAGGCGAGCATCGGCGCAAAGGCAAAGAAAAAGGGTTCCTTTTTGTCTGGTTCTATCTCACGCACGGAGATCTCACCCGTGATCGTCGCACCTTCATCAATCTGGGGCTCACTCTTGCCCGTCAGGAGGAAGTCACCCGCGATCACCGCCGTCGATTTGATCCGTGTCCTATCTGCCTTGATCTTAACGCGCCCGCTCTTTCCGGCCATAACAAATGAACCGACACCGCCCTTTATGCTGCCACCAACCTCACCGTCAACTTCGAGATTACCCCCGTATGCCGCGAGATCCTTGCCGATGTAGGCGTCCGTGTCGATATCGAGAGCACCGCCGGCGAGAATGACGTTCCTCCGCACATTACCCGAGACCCTCAGATTACCGCCCATGGCCAGAACGGTTTGCACACTCTTTCCATTGATATTCGAGTTGGCCGCGCCCGTGCACAATAATCCACCGATATCGCCGGATACATCGACTCTCTGCGCGAAGGCAAATACATTGCCGGTCACCGTTCCTTTTATATCGACGCTGCTGCCAAAGGCGATCAGGTCATCATCTATTACCTCATCCGCGGTAACCTCAATCGACTCACCCCGTCTGAAGACCAAGGCACTTGAGGGAACAACCAGCGCGAGGATGATGAATACACAGATACTACTACTGAAATGTTTCATAACCACCTCCTTACTAGAGGGCACTCATTACTCAATAGAGTTCAAAGAATTCTATTAATTGTCCTGAACATGCAACTCGCGAGATTTCTTGAACCCTTTACACTATTTTATCCACGGTGTTCTATAAATCAACACCCAAAAAGATCGTAGGGCATTGGCCTGGCTCGAACGGTGAACATCTCAGGATAAGCACTGAGCACTGAAATCAAAATGCGCTGCAAATACAAATGACCAACACCGGGTTAAAATTTCGTTCATTTGATATTGGATATTCGTATTTAGGATTTTGGTCGCGAACGGGTATGCGGATATCAATCGTACTTGATGTGGAGGTCTTTCAGCTGTTCCGGTGATACCGTATCCGGAATACCTTCGAGCAATCCCTGTGCCGTTGTCGTCTTTGGAAAAGCGATGACATCCCTGAGCGACTTCACTCCGGCGAGAATCATGACTATGCGGTCAATACCCGGAGCAATGCCTCCATGCGGCGGCGCACCATAGTGGAGTGCGTCGAGCAGCATAGTATATTTGGCTGGGTCCATACCAGCTATGGCGAACAATTTCTCCTGTAATCGGCGGTCATGATTCCTTATGCTGCCTGAAGCGAGTTCATTACCGTTGCAGACGAGATCGTAAAGTCGGCCGTGAACACGCAGCGGATGAGAATCAAGATACTGAATGTCACCTTCTTGGGGCTGCGTGAATATATGATGGCTGGCTACTATCCTGCCCGTTTTTTCATCGAGTTCAAATATCGGAAAATCGGTCACCCACAGGAATCTGAAGCCGGATTCGGCAAGATTGAGTTCCTCAGCAAGATCAATCCTGAGTTGACCGAGAAATCTGAATACTTCAGCTCCTCCTGCAGCAACAATAAGCAAATTACCCTTACGCAGCGACAATGCATCGATGATCTTTCTATCTATCAGTTTCCCCATACTGCCGGTACAACTTTCATCTACCCTCGTCCAGAATATTCCGGTTAGACCGGCCTTCTTAGCCCTTTCGTCGATCGCGTCGAGTTTCTTCCGCGACAATGCACTGCCCTCTTCAACAATCAGTCCGCGAATGTATTGCTTTCCTCTAAATGGGGCGAATTCCTTCTCTTTGAACGTGTCGCCGAGATCAATGATTTCCATGCCGAAACGCAAATCCGGTTTGTCAGTACCGTATCGCTCCATCGCTTTCGCATACGTCATTCGCGGGAACGGTGTCGTGAGAACCTGCTCCATCACGCTCTTGAAGATATGCTCGAACATCCCTTCAGCGATGCCGAACACGTCGTCCTCTTCGACGAACGACATCTCTATGTCTATTTGGGTGTGCTCAGGCTGACGATCATGCCTCGGATCTTCATCACGCATGCAGCGGGCAATCTGATAATACCGCTCAAACCCAGCAACCATCAACAATTGTTTGTACATCTGCGGTGACTGGGCTAACGCATAGAATTTCTCAGGATATAACCTTGAAGGGACGAGGTAATCTCTTGCCCCTTCAGGCATGCTCCGGGTCAGGACCGGTGTTTCGATTTCCATAAAATCATGCTTGTTCAGATATTCTCGCATTGCAGTAATGACATTGTGGCGGAATATTAGGTTGCGCTGCATCGGCGCCCTCCTCAGGTCGAGGTAGCGATAACGCAAACGCAGCTCTTCGCTGGCCTTGACATCACTCTCCACGACGAATGGCGGGGTCCTGGATTTATTGAGTACTGTAAATTCCTCAACGCGCAGTTCGACATCTCCTGTATCTATTTTAGGGTTCTTTTGCTTCTCGGGGCGCTCGCGTACCTCCCCTTTTGCGCGAATACAATCCTGCATGCTGAGACTTTTTGCGCCGGTCATCGTCGGTTCTATTACGAGCTGCAGCACACCACTTCGATCCCTCAGATCCGCGAATATCGTTCCGCCGAGATTTCTGATACGGTCAATCCAACCGTAGACTGTCACATGATTGCCGATCTTATCTTTCTGAATTTGATTGTTGAATATCTTTTTGATCGTTACCTCTGAGTTTTTTCTCCCTCAATGACGATCTGCGAGAAATCGGCATATTGAGAGAACAGATCATTGATGGAACTGACTATTGCAAGACGATTTGCACGCAACTTCTCATCATCACACATGACGAGTACGTCGTCAAAGAATTTGTCGATCGCCGGCCTCATCTCGAGCAGCATCTTCAGCACCTCAGCATAATTCTCCCTTTCGATCATCGCCTCGAGGTTAGGTTTAACCTTCTCGCGAACATGGACAAGAGCCTTCTCTGCTGGTTCCCTGACGAGTGCACCGTCGACGACCCCTGCCGTTCTGAGGTTCTTCAATATATTTCTGACCCGTTTCTGTCCGATTACCAGTTTGACGAATTCACGGCTACCCCTGAACGATTTGAGCGCATCACAGCGCTTCTTTGTGTCAGGAACGTTACCATTCCATGTTGCCAGGACCGCCTTGATTTCATCGTACCGATAGCCATTGTCCTGTAAATAACGTGTCATCCTTTCATCGAAGAATTCGCGCAGCACACCTCCATCCAATCTCTTCGTATGCAATTCCAATATCTTAGTACCTGCCTCGAATAACGACAACTCAATCCCAAAGATATCGAGAAGATTGATGACACCATATCCATTCCGTCTCACCGCAAACGGGTCATACGAACCACTCGGTCGATTACCGCTCAGGTACGCTCCGACAACACCATCAAGTTTATCGGCAATCGACAGAAGCGCGCCGTTCAAGGACCTTGGCACACTATCACCGACATACCTGGGCAGATAATGCTCGCCAATCGCGCTGGCCACCGCTTCATCTTCACCGCTTGCCAGCGCATAGTAACCACCCATGATTCCCTGCAATGAAGTGAATTCCTTTTCTCTGACCATCTCTGAAAGCAGATCGGCTTTGCACAAGAGCGCGGCGCGTTTCAGTACATCCAAATCCACGCCAGGTACAGCTCTGTAAACATCGGAAAAATTCTGTAGCCGCAGCGATTTCTGATACAGACTGCCCAGACCCTCCAGCCAGGTCATATTCTTGGTCTGCATCAACATATTCTGCAAACCATTCTTCATGTCATTCTGATAATAGAAGTATGCGTCATTCAGACGCGACTCGATCACTCTCTCGTAACCGGTCTTTACGTTCTGCAATGCTTTCTTCTTGGCACTGAAGACGTAGATATACTCGTTCGTATCGCGGATCCAGATCACGTTTCCATGCGCGCGCAGCACGGTCATCAAAACCTCTCTGGGAAGTGTCATATAATGCTCATCAAAGGTGCCGGTGACAACCTCAGGATATTCGGTTGTGCAGTTGATCTCTTCTATCATATCATCGCTATAGACAGATTTGCCTTTGCTCTTGTCTGCCGCCTGTTTTATTCTTGTCATGATGATCTTCTTGCGTTCGTTCGGGTCTACGATCACTCCGCCATGACGTAGGAAATTCATATATTCTCGTGGTTTCTCAAGGCGTATCGGTTTGAAAGAGAAATGCTGGTTTGGCCATGAATAGCGGTTAGCCTGGACACCTGCATAATCGAACCGTAACGGCTTACGATCCAGAAGAGCAATGATCCATCGTATCGGTCTGGGAAAGCGAACTTTCCCTTCATTCCAAACCATAGTTTTTTCGAATTCCAACCCCCGAATTATGAGAGGAATGTTGGATCGCAAAATGCTCTCTGTCGTCGCTCCTGCTATTTCTGTCTTGCCACATACATAATCACCCTTCTTCGTCCGTTTGCATATGATCTCACTGGCTTTTAGGTTATTCGTCTTCATGAAGCCGATCATCTTTTCGGTCGGCTTTCCCTTCTCATCGTACGCAAACCGCTTGGGCGGTCCTTGTATCTCGATCACTTGCGACTTCTGCCTTCGGCTCAAACCCAAGACAATCGTACCCATGCGCCGTGGGGTGTATATCGTCCGGATCGAACGGAAGAATACCTTCTTCTCCTTGAGTAATGCCTGTATTCTCTTGGTAAGATCCTCGGCCGCCGGTCTTAAAAGACGCGGCGGGAATTCTTCGAAGCCGATTTCCAAAAGGAAATCAATCATTTGAAATGCCCGCTTGCTCATTCTCTTTATTTAGATACAGTAACGCAGCCTGATTGGCCAACGCCCGCACCCTCCCAATATATTTAGCCCTTTCCGAAATGCTGATCGCTCCGCGCGCTTCCAACAAGTTGAACATGTGTGAGCATTTTATCGTGTGGTCATAACCGGGATAGACAAGTCCCTCATCAAATAACCTCTTGGCTTCTTTTTCGTATGTTTCGAACAAGGTCGAGAGCATATCGGTTGGAGCCGATTCGAAATTGTACTTCGAATATTCAATTTCACTGAGGCGGTATACATCACCCCAAGTAAGTGTGTTGTTCCACTTGACATCAAAGACCGAGGATACGCCCTGCAGGATCATGGTTATCCTTTCAAGTCCATACGTGATTTCAACGGGCACTATCTGAAGATCCATACCTCCAGCCTGCTGAAAATAGGTGAATTGCGTAACCTCGAGGCCATCAAGCCAAACCTCCCAACCCATACCCCAAGCTCCAAGGGTCGGTGATTCCCAGTCGTCTTCGACGAACCTGACTTCGTGCTCTTTCAGTTTCACACCAAGCCCCTCAAGGGATTCCAGATAGATCTGCTGGATATCTGATGGTGATGGCTTCATTATCACCTGGCACTGATAGAATTGCTGGAAACGAAGCGGATTCTTCGCATACCTTCCGTCCCGCGGCCGTTTCGAAATTTCCAGATAGCAAACATTCCAGGGTTTGCGGTCAAGGATCCTCAGGAAGGTAGCGGGATTGAACGTGCCGGCACCGACCTCTGAATTGTAGGGTTCAAAAATAAGGCATCCTCTTTTCTGCCAGAAATGCTTGAGATTAATTATAACGTTCTCAAAAGTATGTACCTTCTTCACAAGCCGAGTTCTCCAGAAATGCCTTGCATTGCCTGTAAGCAGATCTCAATGAATTGCTCCAGGTCCAATCCCAGGTTCTTGCACAGAGCAATCTGCTCCCTGTTTGCACCGGCAGCGAATCGTTTCTCTTTGAACCGCCGCACGACGAATTCAACATCAAGGGAATCCAGTTTTTTTTCCGGATGCATGAGTGCACTCGCGACAATGAGTCCGGTCAGGGGATCCGCGCTGAAAAGCGCCCAATCGAGTTTCGACTCAGGCGCTGCGTGACCCGAATGTGCCTTTACGGCCCGGACCAGCGATTCATCAAAACCGGATTCATGTAGAAAAAGAGCCCCCTCCAGACCGTGACGAGCGGGATCGGCATTGGTCTCCTCGTAATCGATGTCGTGAAGCAATCCGGTCAGACCCCAGATTTCTTCATCCTCGCCGAACTTCTGCGCCATTTTCTTCAGACAGGCCTCAACCGCGAGGCTGTGTTTGAACAGGTTCTTATTCTTTAGCCTTTCCCTGAGCAACCTGTACGCATCCTCTCTGTTCATAGACAAATATTATGTATATATTTCAAAAAAAGTCAAGATAAAACGCCTTTTTCTTCCTGAACATCTAAAAATCAATGTAATATAGAGAGTTTCTGCAGTGCAGCACAGATGTCCCCCAAGAGCAGCTTTTCGCTCTCCTGCTCCATCAACCAGCGTTGATGTTGACTTTGCTACCGTTTTCGGGTATAATTCCAGCTGAGAAGGAGGATTTCGTATGCGGCGTGTCATTATCATGGGTGCAGCTGGAAGGGATTTTCACAATTTCAACGTTTTCTTTAGAAATAACGCTGATTTCAGGGTAGTTTGTTTCACTGCCACTCAAATACCCAATATTGCGCACAGGCTCTATCCAAAGGAGCTTGCTGGCAAGGGTTATCCAAAGGGAATACCCATAATGCCTGAGAAGCAATTGTCACAACTCATTACCGAGTACAAGATCGATGTGGTCGTTTTCGCCTATTCGGACATTTCACACAATTACGTGATGAACAAGGCATCAGAAGCATTGGCTGCGGGTGCTGATTTCTGGCTGCTTGGACCCAAATCATCCACGATAAAGTCCAAGCGAAAAGTTGTATCCATATGTGCGGCGAGGACGGGATCGGGCAAGAGTCAGACAACACGCCGTGTATGTGAGATACTCCACCAGCACGGCTTGAAGACTTCGGTCATTCGCCACCCGATGCCCTATGGCGATCTGAAAGTACAGATCGTTCAGAAATTCTCGACACTCGATGATCTGGACAAGCACAGTTGTACAATCGAGGAGCGGGAAGAATACGAACCCCATATTCTGAGAGGTAATACGGTCTTTGCCGGTGTCGACTACGGTCTGATATTGAGGGAAGCCGAGAAGATCAGTGACATTATTGTCTGGGACGGAGGCAATAATGACCTCTCCTTCTATGAATCGGACCTACACATTGTCGTCGTCGATCCGTTCCGCACAGGAGATGAAACGACCTACCATCCGGGTGAAACGAATGTCAGAATGGCCGATGTGGTCTTGATCAATAAGATCGACACGGCGCCGCGCAAGAGCATCGAGAATCTTAAGAAAAACATCAAGATATTGAATGCTAACGCCATTATTCTGGAAGCAGCCTCGCCCACATCGGTCGACAGACCGGAATTGATCAGAAATAAGAGAGTTGTCGTGATTGAAGACGGCCCGACCCTTACCCATGGTGGAATGTCCTTCGGTGCAGGTGTCGTCGCTGCCCGCAAGTACAACGCGAAGAAGATAATTGACCCACGACCGTTTGCCATCGGTTCGATAAAGGAAGCGTACACCAAATATCCGCAGATCGGAGATGTCATCCCTGCACTCGGTTACGATAAGAAACAAATCAGAGAACTCGAGTCAAGCATCAACAATACCCCTGCGGATTCGATTGTCATGGCGACGCCGGTAGACCTCACAAAATTCACGAAGTTAAACAAACCGGCTGCAAAGATCGATTATGAACTCGAAGAAAGATCAGGCCCAGGCCTGGATGGCATTTTAAAGAAATACCTTAAGATCTCTTCGAGATAAGCAGCCGACGTCTGAAGGATAGGAATGAAAGGAGTAAGCATGGCACGAAGATTCGTATATGAGTTTGGTGGAAAGCGAGCTCGAGGCAATGCACGAATGAAGAACCTGCTCGGAGGTAAAGGTGCAAATCTTGCCGAAATGACTAACCTAGGCATACCAGTACCTCCCGGTTTTACCATTACAACAGAAGTATGCAGCATATACTACAAACGAGGAAAGCAACTGCCGATGGAATTGAGGAAACAGGCAGCAGCGGCTCTGCGGCAAGTGGAAAAGTCAATCGGCAGAAAGTTCGGTGATAGTAAGAACCCCCTCCTTGTTTCGGTCAGGTCGGGCGCACGGCGCTCGATGCCCGGAATGATGGAGACTGTGCTGAACATCGGCCTGACAAAGAGAACGATCCCTGGGTTGATCAAACAAAGCGGTGACGAAAGGTTTGTCTACGACGCCTACCGGAGGCTGATCATGATGTACTCCGATGTCGTGATGGAAAAAGGCGCAGGCATTGAGCCCAAAGATGACGAATCCGGAATACGCAAGCAGCTTGAAGCGATCATGGATCAGATGAAGAAGAAGAAAAGCTACAAAAGTGATGTAGATCTTAAAGCAGGAGACCTTACAGAACTGTGTGCAAGATTCAAAAGGAAAATCAAAGAAGTACTCGGCACTGAATTTCCTGACGACCATAATATGCAGTTATGGGGTGGTATCGGTGCGGTCTTCGCATCGTGGAACGGAAAACGGGCGGTCAGCTACCGTCGTATCGAAGGCATCCCGGATGACTGGGGTACTGCGGTCAATGTCCAGGCTATGGTCTTCGGCAACATGGGCAAGAATTCGGCTACCGGAGTCGGCTTCACCCGAAACCCTGGCAACGGTGAGAATAAATTCTATGGTGAATATTTGATGAATGCTCAGGGTGAAGACGTTGTTGCTGGCATCAGAACACCGGCACCGATCAACGAATATTCAAAATCCGAACAGAATAAAGGTCTGGTGACCCTCGAAAAGGCAATGCCGGCAATCTATAAGAAACTCGATTCCTTCCAGCGACGTCTCGAGCACCACTACAAAGACATGCAGGACATCGAGTTCACGATCGAGAACGGCACGCTTTACATGCTCCAAACAAGGGTCGGCAAAAGAAACGGGCCGGCAGCAGTACGTATGGCCAACGACATGCTCAAACAGAAACTCATACCCAAAGAGACGGCCGTAATGCGTGTTACACCCGGCCAGCTCGACGAATTACTACATCCTATGGTCGACCCAAGAGCAGAAATAGCCGTTAAACCGTTTGCCAAAGGCCTGCCAGCGGGCCCCGGGGGTGCAACCGGCCAGATTGTATTCTCATCGAACGATGCCGTATCGTGGTTAAAAGCCGGTAAGCGCGTGATTCTCGTCCGTGAAGAGACAAATCCGGAAGATGTGGAGGGCATGCGGGCAGCCCAGGCGATCCTGACGGCACGAGGCGGCATGACATCGCACGCCGCACTCGTCGCTCGAGGGTGGGGCAAGTGCTGCATAGTAGGCTGCAGCGATCTGCACATCAACTACACGAAGAAGGAAATGGTCGCCGCCGGAAAGACATTCCATGAAGGTGATTGGATAACCCTGAATGGCACCAAGGGCAATGTCTATGAAGGACAGCTACCCATGATGGAAGCGGCCGAGGAGAATGTGCTGCTGCAGCAATTCCTCAATGTCTGTGACTCGGTCCGCAGACTGGGTGTCCGTGCAAATGCCGACACGCCTGACGATGCACAAAGGGCAAGGAAATTCGGCGCACAAGGCATTGGATTAATGCGTACAGAGCACATGTTCTACGGTAAGAGCTCTGAGGAGCCTCTGTTCAGGCTGCGCAAAATGATAATGTCCAAGACTCAGGAAGAAAGGCGCAAGGCGCTTGAAGAGCTTTACCCCTACGTGAAGAAAGATATAAAAGGCGTACTCGAAGCGATGGATGGTATGCCGGTCGTCATGCGCCTGCTTGATCCGCCATTACATGAATTCGTACCGCGTGAAAAAGGACAACTCGAGAAACTAGCCCGTGACCTCAATATTTCAGCAGAAGAACTGAGCCAGCGCGCAGATGCACTACACGAATCCAACCCTATGATGGGACATCGCGGAGTACGGCTCGGTGTGACCTATCCAGAAATCACTACCATGCAGGTTCGGGCGATATTCGAAGCCGCCGCAGAGCTCGTGAAAGCGGGCAAAGATCCCTACCCTGAAATCATGGTGCCCGTAGTCGCCGAAGCAAAAGAACTTCTCAGCCAGAAGGAAATCGTCTACAGAATTTACGGAGAAGTACTGGCCAAGTATAATCTTAAGAAGATCAGGCATCTATATGGCACAATGATCGAAATACCGAGGGCATGCCTCGTCGCCGACAGAATCGCTCAGACCGTGGAATTCTTCTCATACGGAACGAATGACCTGACTCAGATGGGTTTCGGTTTCTCACGTGACGACATTGGCGGTTTCCTTGCGGATTATATAAAGAAAGGCATCCTTCCTGAAGATCCTTTCCAAAGCATTGACCAATCAGGTATCGGTGAACTGATAAGGATCGGTATCCAACAGGGACGTAAAGCCAATCCTCGACTGGAGATCGGCATATGCGGTGAACATGGCGGTGATCCGCGCTCCGTACACTTCTGCCATCAGGTCAGCATGAATTATGTGTCGTGTTCGCCATTTCGCGTGCCCATCGCGCGGCTTGCAGCAGCCCAGGCAGCGGTGATGTACGGAAACGGCGAGAAAAAAAGTAAGAAAAAAAAGAGCAAAAAGACGAAGAAGTAGTTCAACACTCAGGGAACCTGCTGAGCGATGAGCATACAGCGGCGGACATCGAGCGTAGTCAGATTTCGGCGCCGGGTCCCCCTGGAGGCGAAGGGCCGCCATCTACCTTGGGCCCTTCTAAAAGTTTGACTCTCAACTCCTTAAGTAAATCAATCGCTTCATCTATGGTGCCCTTATCGATGAGGTGAACGAGCCTTGCCTTGTACTCAGCCTTCAGCGCTCCTTGACCGGAAATACCGAGGCTGTCGATATCGAATTCATGCATACCTTCGGTCCTGAATTCTCTAATCGGTTTTTGCTCCTCTTCACCGGGTTCGACGCCTGCCTGTTCCGGCTGAGGGGCCGCCGCTGGTGCCGTTGGCTCGAGCTCACGCACTTCGATATCTGGTGATTTGCCAGGTTCTTCGGCCTTTGTTTCCTTACCTTTCAAAATGATGTCGAACACCGAACGCTTTTTTTTCTCTTTCCTCAATCTCTCAATGATATCCATGACATGACTCCATGCCTACGTTTCGATCTTCCCTTCCTTGTACAACTGAACCGCTTCCTTCGCTTCTTTGCTTGAGGGATCGATCTGCAGGGCTTGGTTGTATGCGGCAAGGGCCTCATCAAACTTTTCCATCTCGATCAACGCTTTGCCAAGATTCACATATGCCAATGCATTGTTAACATTCTTCTTGACCGATTCTCGGAATGAGATAATGGCTTCGTCAGTTTTCTTCATTTTCAAGTAGAGCAAACCCAGATTATTGTGCAGCTCTGAAAATTCGGGTTCGAGCTTGATCGCAGATTTGAATGCCTTCTTCGAATCATCGTACCTGCCCAGCTCTGAAAGGATCAACCCTTTAAGGTTCAAATATTCCGCTGTCTTATCGATCTCTAGTGCTCTGTCTATTTCACTCTGCGCCAGCTCATAATTTCCTCGATAGTAGTATAGCGTCGCCCTGTCAAAGTGGTCAAGTGCGGCTTTTTTCTTACTGAATTCCTCTTCCTTATCGAATCGTTCGGCCTCTCTTTGGAGAAAATCCTTCATGTTTTGGAGAATACCCTTGGTATCGTCCGAAAGATTTGTCTGTTGATCGAGCGATTCCTTGAATTGCTGCGTCATTGTCACCGCCATTTCACCGATGCGCTTGTTGAGGCCGTCAAAAATCCCGGCGAACTCCGCCACCGTATCGAATGTCTTTTCATACTGTTTGGCAACAGAACCAAGCTGATCGCCCGTTTTGTTCGTCATATCGCGCAGCGATTCATTGATGGTTTCGCCTATGTCAGCCACGCCTTTCCTCATACCTTCGGCAAGGGCTGCGATCTTACCAAGGGATTCGAGATAGTTCCTGTTTAGTTTGTCCATCATTTCCGACATCGATTCCAGGCTTCCCGTTGCTTTCGTAAAAAGGTTCCTCAATTCGGTAAATTCGCCGTGCAGCTGCCCGATCGAGGCCGATTGACCGTTCTTCAAACTTGTGATTTCATCCTTGAGGCTTGCTATGCTGACGCCGATTTCCTCCTTGAAACGATCAGTCGTAGAAGATATATCGAAACGCAACTCGTTCATCACGATCTTCATCGCATCATCGATCGCCGTCAACTTTTCGATTAACTCCTGGCTGCGGCCGCCCGCAGTTTCCGACATCTCTTTGAAAACTCCACCGAGGTTGTCGAATTTGGAAGTGATGTTGGCCAGGGCTTCGGCATTCTGTGACTTGAGGCCCGTCATCTCTTCCTTCAGGTGGTCGCCAATGCCTGTGACACCGGCTAGCAGATCACCGAACAGCCGCATGTTGGCGGTGCTTATCTCGGTCAATCTCTCCTGCATGGACTGAACGGCCGACTTCAATCCCTCGACACCCTTATCCGCCGTATCACCCAACGCAACCACCTTGCTGCCAATAGAATCATTCAAACCTAGTAGACTGGCGTTCAATTCCTCAAACTTGCTGCTGAACGCTTCTTGTAATTTGTCGAAACCTAATATCATCACCTCTATCTGTTTCTTCTGCACGTCCAGGCGACCATACATACCCTCCCTGAATTTCTCGACAATCGTCGAAAAATCACCTCTCAAGTCTTCGAAACTGCGGGATAAACCCTCCGTGATTTCTTTGACGCCCTTTTTGTAATCATCAATAAGCACACCCGTTTTCATATTCGAGGAGAGTAGTGAACATAGTTTTGTCGCGCTGTCGTAAACCATGCATTCATTCTTCATGCACGGCAGCAGCTCGACTTCTTCATCTATCTTCTTTCCGGCCTCATCATACACGTCTCTTCTCTTGATTAAAAAAGGGCATCTCATCAGGTCCTCCCTTCGACAAAATATTTGCCCTTTGTCGCCCTCTTGGTTTGTGCAAGTCTTTCAAAAGTATTTATGCGCTGTTCCATTCCATCGACCCCTGCCTGCCTCAAGGCCAGCGCGGCAGCGGCGAACGAACCCATTGCCTCGTAAATATCAGCATATGTCTCCGCGGTTTCTTTGTCGAGCGACAACGTCTGCATGATCTCGAGTGCATCTATAGGACGTTTCTTCTTCAGAAAGAGCCTCGCTCTCAATATCGTCTGCCGTTTGAGAATCTCAGCTTGGCCGGACTCGAACTTCAATTCGCGTTCTGCTTCCTTTATTTTGTCCATCGTCAGATAGACATACGCCCTTTCCAGTCTCGTATTTTCATCCTCACCCTGTAACATAACTATCTTCTCTTTGTAATAATCTTCTCGTGCTGTCCTTATCATACGATAAACCGTGTTACGGTCCTTTGTACTTTGCAGAAGTTCCGTAAATATCCCTATCGCCTTCCCTGTCTCTCCCGCCTCGTGCAAAAGCTGCCCCAACCTGATAACAATATCCTCTCGTCCAGGCATCAACTGCAGAGCTCGTTCAATGGACCGGACGGCATTGTTGAAATCACCGCGCATGCTACATACCCGGCTCCGCAGCAAATACGCCCCGCCAATATCAGGGTACTTCTGGATGATTAGATCCAATCGGCTGGCTATTGCCTCGGCATAAGAGGAGTCTCTTGATAGCAGTTCATCGATGATCTCGATGGATTCCTTTCCGTATCCGCTATCTATATACAAATCTCCAAGATATAACAACATCTCGGGCGACTTGTGGCGGTGTGCGCTGAGCGTATTCATGACGTTGAGAGCCTCAGTCGGTGCCATGTCGACCATTTTTTTATAAACCTCAATCGCTTTTTCGTACGCTCCTTCGTCGACGAAGATACGCGCGAGGAAATAATAAGAAGGAAACGAGTGGACATCGACCTGTAAAATCCTTCCAATGAAATCTTTGATCCACACACTCTCTTTTTTGTCAATGTTATAGATCTCTTCGAAAAGCACCAGAATATCTTCCCAATTGTGGTTCTCAAAATATATCGCCGAAAGGTGCTTTCGGCACTCCACATCTTCAGGATTATCCGTGCATATCCTCTTCATCTCGGCCACAACGGGCTCACGATACTTTGTATCCTGTTCCTGTGCCTGGCTGAACAATTCTACTGCTGAAGTCCTAAGTCCTGCAAGACTATAAAGTTTTGCTAGCGAGAAACTCAATAGTGGAGTCGACGCCTTCTTATGAAGACGCTCCAGGACAGGAATGACTTTATGCACCAGAGATGAATCAAGCTCGGACGCCTTTGTCAGATCGTCGATAGCATTATCATACCTCTTCTGCCCTAACTCAATGATACCTAAAGCAAACATTATTTTCGGGTGAGCCATCGCCCTTGATGCAAGCACTTTCAGCTCCGCGAGTACATGACCCGCGCGCGTCGGCAAAGTCCTTGCCGTCAACATATACTCATCGACCGCTTCGTCAATGCGGCCGGCCTTGCTGAGTGCCCGACCTCGAGCGAAATGCGCAGGTACGTTACTCTTATCGGTCTTTAGAATCCTGTCTAAACCTTCGATGACTTCATTCGAATAATCCTCCTCACCGTCCAAGGAAATCATCAAGGGCCTTACTGCATCGCTCAGCTTGCCTGTTTCGACCAACGCCTGGCCAAGTTTAAGGTTAAAGTACTGGGCGTCTTTATCGAAAACCTCAATCGCTCGCCGGGATTCCTCGATCACCTTATCCCACATCCCGCGGCTATAGAACGTTTCGACGAGAAGAGTCCTTGCCTCACGGTCCTTCGGAAATGACTTTATTGCGTCATAGAACTCATTGATGATCTCGAAGAAAGCCTGTGGATCGACCATCTGGGCGGTCTTGAAGAATTGGGTAGCGATTTCAACCTCTCCTTCGGTAATGAAGATCCGTGCAGCGGCCAGCAATAACGGTACTGCCTTCGGTTTCTCCTTGATCACTTCGATAAGGGCTCGTTTCGTAGTTTCTCTTTGCTCTTCTTCTTTCAAACATTTTTCAAAACTGCTCACGGACTTTCTATAGGCACCGGTGTATGCGTAGGCTCTTGCCATTGCCAACTCAGCAATATAGGCATCCGTCCGTCGGTACCGCTTATAAAATGGCTCGACCTTCGCGAACAAAACTGGATCCTTACTCACAATCAGATCGAACGCTGGGAAAAGCCGGACGGCCCCCTCTGGCTCGGCCTCAAGGTAATCCATGCACACCTGCATCGCCTCCTCTGTCTTACCCAACAGGACGAGGCTGAATGCCCGAAGACTCACATATTCCACATCCTCGGGATAGAGTTCACAGATTTCGGTAGCCGCCTTATTTGCATACGCATGCTCGCCTTGATCCATTAGCTTATGGAATACAAGCAAGGCGCTTTCGCGATCGCCTTTGCGCGCATAGCATTGCCCAATCAGATACAATGCCTTTACATTTTCAGAATCTTTCTCGAGGATAGCATTAAGATTCAATATATATTCGTTCAGCAATCCCGGGTCCAGATTGTACACTAATTCAATGGTATCGACAGCGGCATCTATATCGCCGCGCTTAAGATACAGAGCGACCAGACTCTGGATGACGAAAGGATCGTTCTGCTTTGTTTCAAAGGCATGCCTGTATCTCTTGAGCACCTCATCATATTGGCTCTCGTCAATATCATATATCTTGTCGAGTTCATTGATAGCCAACGGGATTCTCTTGGCTCGCATGTATGCATCAGCCAGAGTATAGAGTATCTTTATATCCTTCGGGTTGACGACTTCGAGCTTTCTCAAATCCTTTATGATCGTGTCGATATCCTTAGTATTTTCCTCCAGCATCTGCTGTAATTGCTCGATCGAAGTGTCAAGGTCGCCTTTGGTAATATACAAGTCTGTCAGCATTTGGGTATACGAAGGCTGGAGAGCAGGCGGCGGCTGCACAGAAGACAGCACATCAATGAGTGCATCGGAGACCTCGGGGAATTTTTCGAAGATACGCTGTGTCTGCGTCAACGCTGCCTCGAAATCGTCATTCGCCAATAACACCTTAAGCAGAAGGAGCACAGCGAACGAATCATTGTAACGTTCTCTGCCAACAACGCGCGCCCAACTCAGAAGGTGTTTCTTAAAAACATCTATCGCCATCAGCGGGTCGACAAGGATAACTGCTTCCTCGCTGGCGCCCACATTGAATTTCAACGAAGAGAGGATGATTATACTTTCGAAATCGTTCTTGAGAATAACACTCTTCCCCTCGATACCTTGCTTTATTTTCTCGTACTTTCTAATCAGCAAATCTATCTCATGCTCGGTCAGGGCCAATAGGATCTTACTGATCTCGTCATATTTATGTTGAGAGATGTACAATCGCATTAGGAATTCTCCGGCATCGATCGATGTGTGGCGGTAGAACAGATCAGATAGTTGGGCTATAACCTCATCGGTCCTTGATGGAACCATTCCCTGAACCTTGCGCAACAGTTCGACTGCCCGCCCTCGCTGGTCAATGTCATAGTAGAGGCGGGCAAGCTCCTGGCAGAGTTCAAATGATTCACTATCGTCGGTCAGGTTGTTCTCGAGCACCTGAATTGCAGCATTCGCTTTACCTTCACGGATAAGTTCGTGCGCTTTTTGAAGCGCCTTTTGCGGATCTCTTACGTTGAATATATCAAACACGAGTCACCCTTTCCCGTAACTCCACCTTATCAGCCGCGTCCACCGCAACCATTGTCTTTCCCATGAACCCTCCGTCTTCCCGGTCGGTCTACAGAATCAAGGCGCTAAATGATCAGAATGTCTTTGCTATAGAAAAGATACTCTTCAACTGTTCGTCGGTTTTCCTCAGGCGCGCGGAAAGAGTCTTGGTGAAGATCCAAAGGAGTTTGTAGGCGATATCAGTCTGCCGCTCCAGCAGCTTGCGGAAATCGTCCTTTCCTATGTACAAGAGCATCGTATCATCGTTGGCAATCGCCGACGCAGACCGGGGCGCATCGTCGATCAACGCCATCTCGCCGAAATATTCTCCTTCTCTCAGGATAGTCAATGCTTCCTCACCCACTCCCGGCACGAGAGTCGATATCCGGATGCTGCCGGTGACTATCAGATAGAATGCATCACCGATATCACCTTCTCTGAAGACAAGTTCGTTCTTCTTTACCTTCCTCTCTTTGGAGATCGACAACAATCTCTCCATCTCGGCGGGTGTCAACTCGCGGAAAAGATATACCTGACTTAGTACATCCTTCTCTTTCACCTTGCCTCCGAGGCGAGCCTGCATCTCTCCCCTCTCTTGATCGGGACCGGTTCGCGGCTTGCGTAGATCAACCCGATGGAAGCTTGACTGAAAACACTGACCACCTGTATCTTCCCGATGGTCAACTCCGGCATCTTCAACCCATCGACGACTTTTTCCTGGTACACTTCAAATACATCACCGACCGCGATGCCTGCGACCTCACCCTGATCTAGAAAAGCAAACACATGGGGAGGTGCAATCCTTTCCGTAGCCTTGACCTCGACGACGTAACCTTCAATTTGCTTATCGGTCGGTATCAATTCGACTTTTTCGGGAGCAAGTACCGGTTCATATGGTGTCACAAAATCGCCCTTCTTGATCACATCGTATGAAGCAGTAACCTTACAGCGCGAACCTTCATCGCCAACGGCTACGATGACTGCTTTACCCAACACGATGATTTCCTGACCCAACCTCGCACCCGTACGTGGATGCGTGATGACCTTTCCCGGACGGTAAATGGTTAATTCGTCATCAATTCCCACGTCCTGAGCACGATCGATGTATATGGTCATATACGCAGCGATCATCTTTCCTTCACGAGGTTCGGTACCTAAGATCTTACCCCAATAAGGGATATCCGTATCGACTATGAATCCCGCGCGATGGATCAATTCTTCGCTAAACACTCTCTCCTCTGGTTTGACGACAGAAAAAACCTCAGCAGTCGGCTCGACCGCCGGTATCATCGTGATCTCTTCTTCTGGCACATAAACCGGAATCTCCTCGGTCACTTCTGCAATAGCTTCCTCGGGTGAAGGAGGTATGACAAACATCTGCTCTGGATAGATCCAATGCGGGTCGTTGATCTTCATCAGATTCGCCCGCCAGATATAAGGCCAGAGAAACGGATTCTGATAGTAGAAACCGGCGATATCCCACAACGTATCTCCATCCTTAACCGTGTGGGTCGTCTCCTGCGCAAAGACAGAGACAAATACAAGCAGTATTAACAATTTTTTCATGCATTCCTCCTTATCTTGAAAAAGTCTCCAAACGACGCAAACTCTTCAACACGAAAGCCAATCAGACAGCATATCCGCAGACTTTCTTTCGGGTTGCCGGAAAATTCCGCAACCGGACTACTATTCTCCATTGCCCCACCGATGCAACAGAGTTCTGATCTTCACGATCTCACCGTCTACCTTGAATAGCCTCGCCACCCGCGGTCCAATACCAGAGGTGATTTCATAGACGATCGTGCTGGCCTTCGCAGCACACTCTTCTGCTGTGATTTCACAATCGCCGTCCTGCCCAAATATGGTCACAATATCGCCAATCTGTACATTCGGAACGTCGGTCACGTCGACCATGATCAGATCCATGCAGACCGTCCCAACGATCGGCACTCTCCTCGAACGAATGAGCACCTCCCCTTTATTGGACAGCAGACGCGGATATCCATCGCCATAGCCTATGCTGACCGTGGCGATCGTGCTTCGTCTCGCAGTCTGAAAAGTATGTCCGTAACTTATCGGCGTGCTGGTTTCCACGGTCCTGACGTTAACGACCCTAGACTTGAGCGCCATTACCGGTTTGAAATCACCCTCATAGGTGACATCAGGCGATGACCTTAGACCGTACAACGCAATCCCAGGACGCACAAGATTGTAGTGCGAACCCGGCCACTTAAATATGCCCGAAGAGTTGGCCAGATGAATCGCTCCTGTATCGATTCCTGCCGCTCCAAGTCTATTAATCAAATCATTAAAAGCGGCTATCTGCTTTTTCGTGAACGCACCGTTGACGTCAGCCATCGGAAAGTGCGAGAAGATCCCGTCGATCTTGATGCGCGGCGAAGAGGCTATGACACCCAGCGCTCTGTCGGCTTCATCGAACGGAAAGCCGGTCCTCGTCATACCAGTATCCACCTCGATATGTACGGAGCACGGCCCGCCGCGTTTTTCCAGCTTTTCATCAAGAGCTTTGAAAAAACGGAGTTCTGATATGGTTGGGATTATATCGTGGTCTAAAACGGCGTCTATCTGGTCATAGAGGATAGGACTTAAAATGAGTATTTTTGATTTGATGCCTGCCTGCCTGAGCTCGATCCCCTCTTCGATGCCCGCAACTCCGAACATGTATATACCTTCATTTTGGAGAGTATATGCGACCTCGATCGCGCCGTGGCCGTAGGCATCAGCCTTGATTGCGGCCATTATTCTAGCACTACCCGCAGATTTCCTCACGATTCTGTAGTTATTTATCAAGCGATCGAGCGAAATCTCAGCCCAGACGCGGCCACCGGATGCGTTCATTAACATAAATATATATATATATCTAAAAAAATCAAGAGGAAAATCAGAAATCAGACCGCACGGACACGAGAGAGTGAGTCTACGGTTACCTTTAATGTACTGTCTCGGAGAAATCGGAAGAATGAAATGGCTAGTTACATTTTAACGATCGCTTCGCGCTCAGGTCCAACAGAGACATGACTGACCTTAAGCCCCGTATGTTCCTCCAACGTCTTTATATAATTAACGGCCTCAGCAGGGAAATCATCAGCCGAACGTACCTGAGAGACATCCTCTACGAACCCCGGTACTTCAATATACTTCGGCACCAATGTATCGGCTGCGAAAGGATCGAATTCATCGCCCGATTCATAGCCCACGGCGATTTTGATCTTGTCGACACCGGACAAAACGTCCAATTTCGTTATGATCATCTCCTTTGCACCGTTTATGCGTGCCGTATATCTGATGAGGGCGGCATCGAAGGATCCACAACGCCTAGGCCTGCCAGTCGTCGAGCCGAATTCCGCACCAGACTCCCTGAGCCGGTCACCGAACAACCCTGTGTCCTCGGTCGGGAAAGGACCCAGACCGACCCTCGTTGTGTAGGCCTTTGCCACGCCGAGCACGCGCTCAACTGAGCACGGCGGTATACCCAGACCAATGCCTACACTGCTCGTAATGGTATGCGATGAAGTTACATAGGGATATGTACCGTAATCGATGTCGAGCATTGCGCCCTGAGCGCCTTCGAACAGGACATTCTTGTTCTTGACCATCGCATCATACAATATGAGCGTGTCGTCCGCGACCATCGGCTTCATTCTCTCAGCATATTCCATGTAAAGATCGAATATCTCTCTGTCCGACAGGGGCTCTGCATTGTACACATCCATCAGTATGTGATTCTTCCGTGAGATATTCAGGCGCAGTCTTTTCTCGAATGTTTCCGTATCATAGAGATCACCGACGCGTATTCCGATCCGACCGTACTTGTCTTCATAGGCTATTCCTATACCCTTCTTCGTCGTACCGATCGACTGTTTTGTACCCTCCCGGTACTCATCGATGAGAATATGGTAAGGCATGATGAGATTGCAGAACTTCGATATTCTAATGCGCGCTTCGATCGCTGCATCATAGCGCTTCAGACCATCTATCTCGTCAAAGAAGATCTTCGGATCGAGCACACAACCTCCGCCAATGACGCCGGTCACATTCTTGTTGAGAGTTCCGCAGGGTATCTGATGGAAGATCACCTTCTCACCTCCGCAGCGGACCGTGTGTCCCGCATTTGACCCGCCCTGGTACCTCGCGTTCACATCAAAATCTCTCGCGAGAAAATCGACGATCTTACCCTTTCCTTCATCACCCCACTGTAAACCTACAATTGCCAGATTCATAGTCGATTAATTTTACAAAATAATACCCAAAAGTCAATAACAGGTCAGTTTACCCCCCCAATGTTTTCGGGTGCTATTACCCGCCAAATACAGATTTCATTCTTCATACCCAATGTCCATCGATCGAAACAGAGAGGATGTTGGATGAAATTGAGGTGCGGCCGGCTCATCCTGAACCACGGCGCATGACTCCAGCCACCCTGCATCACCCGCAAGGGTGGCGCGTCTTGGGTGGCGACCGCTGGTTCGATACGAGAAATGCACTGCGCTACGCACTCGATACTTCTTCTGTATCTCTCGGGTGAATATGAACCGCAAAACCCGATTTCATTCTTCATACCCAATTACTCTGCTCTTCACCTAAATATGCAGAGAACCCCGTAGGCCAACCCTTGACACATAATATTCTTGCGAATATCATAGATTCTAACGCGTTTCCAAAGAAGCGCGCTGCGATTGGAGGTAGCAGTGCAAGAACTCACCAAAAAGATCGTTAATTTGGCAGAAAGAATAGAAAAGAATAATGTCTGGCGCCAGAGAGATTGCATCAACCTCATTCCATCGGAAACGACACCGAGCGCCCTGGTGAAAATATGTGAGATTTCCGATCCTTCGGGAAGGTATGCCGAACACCGGACGATGAAAGGCAAGGAGGTCTATTTTTATCAGGGGATAGATTTCATCAGGGAAGTCGAAGAAGAATTACGTAACCAAATGGCCGGATATTTCGGATGTCCACGCGTCGAACTCAGGCCGGTCAGTGGTCAAATGGCCAACGAGGTCATATTCAAAGCAATGGTCAAATTCATTAACCGTAACCGTAAAGAAGGACAGCCATTCCGCAAAATGAAATTAGTGATGAACAACGAATTGACGAAAGGAGGTCACCTTAGTTCACAGCCAATGGGTGCACTCTTCAATTATGTAGAAGAAGATCCGAACACTGGGAAGGAAAATGTCATCAATTTTCCGGTCCGCGGGGACTGCCTTTATAAAACAGACACCAACAAACTGGCCGAGCAATTGGAGAACCACAAACCTGAACTGATCGTTTTCGGGAAGAGCATGTTCCTCCATAGGGAACCAGTAGCATTCGTACACGACATCGTCAAGGACTGGGAACCGCGGCCTGTCATCATGTATGACATGGCCCACGTGCTCGGTCTCTACGGCGTGTTACAGGAACCTTTTAAGGAAGGGGCGGATGTCGTTACGGGCAGCACACATAAGACATTCTTTGGGCCCCAGCGGGGTATAATTGCATCGACGATATCCAAAGAAAGTCCGATTTCACATTTATGGATTGACATCAAGGGCCGTGCATTCCCGGGATCTACGAGCAACCATCATCTCGGCACTCTTCTGGCCCTCTTGATGGCCACCTATGAAATGAATGCTTTCAAAGACGATTACCAGATGCAGATCCGCAAGAACGCCCGCGCATTTGCTGCCGCGCTCAAAGATGCAGGGATCGATGTTGAGGGTGATGAAAAAGAGGGTTTTACGGAAACACACCAAGTAGTCATCCGTGTGAAAAAGCAAGGTACCGGAAACGAACTTTCCCATAGATTGGAACAGAACAACATCGTTACAAACTACCAGGCACTACCTGACGACGAGAGTTTTCTCGAAGCCAGCGGCATCAGAATGGGTGTTCAGGAAATGACACGGTATGGTATGAAGGAAGACGACTTCAGATCTCTTGCCGGATACATCGCCGATGTGATTATACGGAATACAAACGTTAAAGATAAAATCGCAACATTTCGCAGAAGATTCATTCAGATGCTGTATTGTCTCCCGGCGCAAGATTCTGCGCTGCTTGTGGCGCGTATTTTCACGAGTATCTTTCCGGATGGAAAATTCTTCGATAACTTGCTGGAACATCTCCATCATTCAGCATAGCGGTGATAGATCTCTGGACGGAGGAGAAAACGCAATTCTGAATCTTACATAGTAGTGCGCAAAGGATGGCGCCGGATCTTGACGACCGCATGGCACCGCGTTTGACAATGAAATCGGATAAAGAACTACGTGCAGATGCAGAGATGCTTTTTCTCAGCGGTATCGAAGCAGCAGATGCAGGTAATGTCACTGCACAACGTGTTACACTCGACGGTGAATCGCTGGCCATACGGGACGTGCTGGGACATCAGGAGGTTTACGACCTTCTCAAATACAACCGCATCTTTGTCGTGGGCTTTGGCAAGGCGGTCTGTCCGATGGCCGAGTCCATATCTGAAATACTCAAGGAAAGGATAGACAGTGGAGTCATCATCACGACATACGGTACGGCTGCGGACCTCGAGAGAATGGAGGTAATCGAAGCAAGCCATCCTCTACCCGATGCCAATGGGCTTCAAGGCGCAATGCGGGTGATGAGCCTACTGACTGCTTCGGACGACAACGACCTCATTATTGCGTTGATATCAGGCGGCGGTTCCGCGCTCTTCACCATGCCTTCTCCCGGAATAACGCTCAATGACATCCAAGCGCTCACCACGCAACTGTTGAAGTGCGGGGCATCTATACACGAAGTCAATGCAGTACGCAAACACATATCACAGGTCAAAGGCGGACTCCTGGCACGGATCGCATATCCCTCAAGCGTGATATCGTTGATGATCTCGGACGTAACCGAGGATCGCGTCGATGCGATCGCCTCCGGCCCCACGGCACCAGATCCCTCGACCTATGTAGATGCTCACAATATTCTCAAGAAATATCACCTTCTACATGACACGGCCCCGGCGATACGCAGCCATATCGAATCAGGATGCCGCGGTGTAATCCCGGACACTCCGAAAAAAGGCGACGCCGTTTTCTCCAAGGTCAAGAATATGATCATGGCAAACAACATGACTGCACTTCGCGCCATTGCCAGGAAAGCCCGTAACATTGGCTATTTACCTTTTATCCTTTCTTCGCGAATGGACGGGGACACGAGGCGCTCAGCGAAACTCTTCGCGTCAATGCTCAAAGAGTTGATCGGACCACCGAGATGCCTGCCTCGACATACCTGTATCATCTCGGGTGGCGAAATGACCGCGCGCATCTCCGGACGGGGCAAAGGAGGACGCAATCAGGATTTTTGTCTTGCTCTCGTTCCTCTGATTGACGGACTCGATCGAGTCGCCATCCTCAGCGCCGGCACCGATGGCGTTGATGGCCACACAGATGCTGCCGGTGCTTTCATTAACCAGGGGACGAATGCTCTTGCAAAGAAAAAAGGGTTCGATCTTTCTACGACGCTCCATAATTACGATTCACACTCTCTATTCAAGCAAACCAAAAGCCTCGTTGTCACCGGACGCACGAGAACGAATGTCATGGACATACAGATCGTATTGGCCGACTAACACACTGCCGCGGCATGAACAGACATGTCACGAGACCCAGGGCATTGCTCGTCAATCCGTGGATCTATGATTTCAAGGCTTTCGACTTCTGGAACAAACCGGTCGGGCTGCTCATCCTTTCAAGTCTGCTAAGAAAGTTCGGATTTGAATTAGATTTCATTGACTGCATGGACCGCCTGAGTCCGCACTATACCACTAACACAAGAACAGATATGTGGGGACGCGGCAAGTATCACTCCGAAGAAGTCGACAGACCGAAGATCCTCAAGGTTGTTCCCCGACGGTACAAGCGGTACGGCATACCACGTGAAATATTTGCCCATGCCGTTCGAGATCTCACAATACCTGATTTCATTTTCATTACGTCATCGATGACATATTGGTACCAGGGCGTATTCGAGGCGATAAGAATACTGCGCCAAACATTCCCCCACGCGCACATAGTACTCGGCGGCATCTATGCCACGCTCTGCAAAAGACATGCAAGAAAATTTTCAGGAGCCGATACGATAATTGCAGGTGCGGTCGAAGAACACATTCCTGAATTGACCGCGGCACTTGGACTGTTGCCAGGACCGCACACTATGCCATATGCATTTGCATCCGATTATTCACTCTATGAAAAACTGCGATACGCTGTTACTCTCACGTCGCGCGGTTGTCCTCTTAACTGCACCTACTGTGCAACAAAAGTACTGTGCGGCGGATTTACCACTGCTTCGGTTGACACTGTCATCTCACAGATAGATACTATTCAGAGAAAAACCAATAACATCGCTTTCTTCGACGATGCTTTGCTATACAATGAATCATTCCCCGAATTGCTGAGAACAATCATCGACAAGAAATACCATCTTGACCTCCATGCGTCGAACGGTTTACATTGCAGGTACATCACGGAAGAAATCGCCCGGCTCATGTTTGAGGCGAACTTCAAGACCATTTACCTCAGCCTGGAAACGACCAATCCTGTTGTTCAACAGCAGACAGGCGGCAAGGTGAACACCGACGAATTCAGAAAAGCCGTCAAACTCCTCACCAAGACTGGCTTCACCCCGAATCAAATACATGCGTACATACTCTATGGCATGCCCGGACAGGGGTATGATGAGATCATCGATTCGATCAAGCTGTGCCGCGACCTCAGGGTAAACCCGCACCTATGCGAATTTTCACCGATCCCGCATACCGTTGAATATCACAAGACCGGTTTCGACGAAGACACAGACCCTTTACACCATAACAACCTTTTCTATACATGGTATTATCCTGAACCGAAAACCGACCTGTACAAGAGAATCAAGGGCTATCTTTCTCAGGCGCACCGTTGACTTGTTCTATTATTGATTCCTGGAGATCGACGGGCGATCAGCGTAGGTTCTTGGCTATCCTGATGCCCTGTCTCAGTATATACTCCCGCATTTTCTCGTCCGTATGATACCCGGAAGTCTTCGTTGTTGTTTGGCGGAGCACAATAACATCAACTTCCTTTGTCTTCTTCTGTTCCACTGTCAGCTTGTCCAGGTCCGACTTCAGTCCTTTGAATTTCTTGAATAGACCGAATTCAGGACGGGCGATGATAACAACATAGAAATACGGAAAACTGCGGGATTTGACCGTATTGATCGAAATTTGCCCCTGCAATCCAATGAATGCGTCGGGTGCGTCCCTGAATTTGATCAGAACCCTCGCATCGTTGGGAAAAGTTCCCTGTGCTGCACTGCCCATCTCGAGAAATGGCATCGCTTGCAGGCCAGGATCACCTTTTATCATATCTGAATCGAGTATATTCATCGTTATCTCTGCTTTGATGTCGAGGGAGTTGGGCATCCAAGCGCTCTTTCGGCCGCTCAAGATCAATCCCCCAAAAAGAACAAACGCATTCACTATCGTTGCTATGAGAGGAAAGGGCAGCGAAATCTCCTCGAAAATCGGGAAGAGGAAACCCCCGAAAAAGATGACCGCGATCACCAATGCGATAAAACAACCGATATTCTGTTTACGGAATTTCTTTATTCTTTCACAGTGCTCCAATACGTGTTTGATCTTCTGCGGGGTCACATCTTGCCACTGCAGATCGGCGGCGGCCACCCTCTTGACCGAAATGCCTCTTATTAGATTCAGCAATACGCAAAGAATGATGAAAGGCATGCCCGCAAGAATATTGTGCGTGCTGAGCTGAAGCAGGAATCCGGAAACGATCAGCACCGCCGATACGGCGCTTCGCACCCTGGACCCGATCTTATCGAGTATCAAATAAGCACGAAAATCTTCCATCTATTTCCCCTCTGCCGCAGGCTTGCCAATACAATGGACAGGCACCCCGACACACAGTATAATCATCACATTGTAGACATTCGGTCGGTGCGTACTCTCCATGTTTGTAGTAATCTAACCCGTCTGACTGCCAGATTTCATCGAAGTTGCTCTTCAAGAGAGAACCGACGGGCTGGCGCCATGAAGAACACGGAATTATATTTCCCGTTGGATCGATGCTCAGTAAGCCGGTTATTGCAGCGCATGCCTTGTTGCCCAGACCACTGGCAATAGGATTGAACATACATAACGGCACAGGTGAATACCACAAAAACCTGACATCTTGCTCTTCGGCAAACCTTTTTATGTCAATAATATGGTCGCCGATCTCTGAATAAGATGTCCACAAATCTTCTCTACTGCCCGCGCGACCACACGGTATGAGTAAGTTCATTGATAACCGATTGAGCCCAAGACATTTAGCAAGCACGACGATCTCCTTCGCATACGCGATATTATGCCGTGACAGTGTTGTATTGGTATGAACGGGGATGCCGGCATCTCTCAATGACGCTATCCCCCGGGTCGACGCGTCAAAGGCCCCCTGTTTTCCAGTGATCATGTCGTGAATCTCGCTATTTGGACCTTCGATGCTTACCTGGGCGCTCGAGAGGCCGGCCTTCTTCAAGGACCGAACAGTGTCATCATAGAGCAGCGTCCCGTTTGTTATGAGATTCGTCCAAAGGCCGATCTGCGCCGCATATGAGATCAATTTTGCGATATCCTCACGCAATAGTGGTTCGCCACCAGTGAAGCTGACCGACGGAACCTTTGCTTCGTGATAGATCTTGAAGAGAATCTTCTTGAGATCGTTGGTGCTCAATTCTCTGCCGCAGTGGTCACCTACGTAACAAAACTCACACGCCAGATTACACCGGTAGGTCACTGCAACCTCTGATAGAATTGGGTATACGTTCAAATTGTCAGAGAACTCATGGTAATCGACCGCGTTGCGCTTTTCATTATCACGCAGGCAACCCTTCATTATCGCCCTCAGGTCACAGAAGAAATAGTGAATATCCCTGCGCTTATTCTCATCATTACCCACTCTTAAGAGCAGGTCAGTGATCGTATGGCCACTCAACAGATAACTCATGATCTCGATTCCAGATTCGTTCAATCCGTATACTTGATTGGGAACGAGGATGAGGAGCCGGTCAATCTTCCTTACGCATACGTAGGGTCTGATCTTGCAGATAAAATCGTCCACCCACCCCAAATCAAACTCCCTCATTGAATCCATAGCCAGGTCAGTTAATCCGTAATTTTCCGTTTCCCAAATTACCTTATGTACCTTAAGTAATTTAGGAATCTTCTCTTTTAGAAGATTGCTCAGAATGGGCATTCGAATTTTCATCAGTGCGCTCCTCCACTCACGCAAGCTGAATGACAAGCCGAGTGACAGGCCGAATGACACGCCGAATGACACGCCGAATGGCAGGCCGAATGGCAGGCGTCATGGCACGCGGTATGAACATAGCACGCACTATGGCAGGCATCAGACCGCACAAACGCGGCATAATTCCTTATCGGTCCACCATATGCAACAAATGCCCTCTCGGTCTGGGCATAGTATCTACGCCTCCCAAAATCGCGTCCCATGAGGTAGTCATAGTAGTCTTTCTTGTCGTACTCGGCATCGATCGCTTTGTCAGGCGACGGTGCACCGATCTTTTCGGTATAATAAGATCTTGTCGCATCCAGATCGCAATCCCACGCCTTCGCTGAAAGATTCTCGACCACCTGAGTAACGAGCGATTTCAATGCTGCCTCGTCCATCGAGCCATCCGGTCTAATCGCATCACAGAAAGCGCTCTCGTAGTAGCGGAGGCCAGGTGGTCTCTGCAGTATCTTGATCCTCAAGGGCACTTGCGACGTAATCTCGACTATTCCATTCTCAGAGAGATTGGTGGCCAGTATCGTTAAGATCTTGTTGACCGGATAGTCAAGGAGCAGGGCTGCTTCGATCAAATCCAGTTTGGCAACCTTGCCTGATTTCCGAAACGTGGCAACTTCTATCTTCGGCGGCACCCAATCATTCCTCAGCCACTGGAGACCTGCAACATCACTATACGCGCCTTTTATGTTGCGTGCTTTGCGATTAGAGTAGAAAAGATAGGGAATGACGTACAGCACCATATAAAGCAATTCATAAGGAAACGAAAATCCTTTCCCTTCTTCAGGGGTTGTCCGAATCTTGCCGAACCGGTCCGTCCTGAAATATCCCGCTGGCACATACTGTTGCATCAACATCTTCTCGCGGGTCGCCAGGTCATTCCGGTGAAGGCGTACCGCAAAGTAATATTCACCCGCGTACTCCTGGCCAAAGTAGGAAATCAAATACCTTTCGTTCATGAACCTTTCTGTCCGGAATCCATAATCATCCGGATTCACGATCTCTCCGGGTACCTGTATCGGATAGTAGACCAGCACGGTGTAGTGTTCAAGTGGCTCGTCCCACTGAGGCGGCGACCAGTGTAGCACCACTAAGTCGCCATATTCACTGGGCGTCGTTTCCAGATTTCTGCTTCTCGCAAGGTCTCCGCCATAATGCAAAACATACGTGATCTCACCCGGACCAAACGCTTGACCCCTTGCCAGGAGGATGTCGTATTTATCGCCGAGGTCCTTTATCTCTAATGAATATCGCTCGCCATACGCATCGACTGCATAAGATTCCTCATAGTCAAAATAGGGTTCGACCGAAATACCCTGGAGGTAGAAACCATGCATAGAACCTGATAGTACTTCATACCTTATTTTGTACACAAAATCTGCGCGACCATCCTGCCACAATGATACATCGACTTCCACCCAGCGCAGGTCAGCCGACACTGCCAACAACGCCATCAGAATCAAATCAACCATTCTCTTCTATGGAAGACCTGAGGGATTCTTATTATTCCGCAAGTACTATTCTCTCGACGCTTCTGCTCTTGCCCTGAGAAGATCGGCCTGGGCAGCAATGAAAGCTGCATACGCCTCTTTGGCATCGGCCCAGCATGTCTCGTCCGGGAACGATGCCACGATCCCCTGCCAGACGATCTTGTAGACCTTCTCGAGTACCTCTTTTGAAGGTCCCTTCCCCGTCTGCTCGAACTGGGCCACAACAGGCACCGGCTGAAAGACCGGCGCGGGTCCGGCAACGATATCGGTCTGTGCACCAAGAAAAACGACACCCATATTCTCGATGACATCGATATGTATCTTAATAGCATTCAAGACTGAAGCGATCGAGAAATCTGCTGTCGAAAACTTCATGAGCAGAGTATTACCTTTAATCTCCCCATAGGGTAAATTCATCATACCTCCTTTTTCTGATTGTATACAGATTGGCACTTGTGTCAATTTCCAGCAAAAAAGGGGGCAGGAATATTCCTGCCCCCTTTTCCAACGATGAGATACTAGAAGCTGAGATAGGCAAATAGATAGCCGCCGATCATGGGATCGACATCGGTGCCGAAATAGTCACCGGGTGTCCAGTAACCTACCGTGCCGCCGAGCGTAAGAGTTTTTCTGAATGTATACGTAGTAAGCAGCGCAATTTCATACCCCATATCACTCTCATCACCGGAAGCGACCCAGTTCCTTGAATACTTGAAGAAATCAGCCCGCACGGTCAACGGACCCTGGTAGAACCCGACGTTGGCATTGATCACGTTCAGGTTGTTTGCCAGCGTTTCATCTGAAGTCAGCAATGAAAATCCGAACGGTGTTTTCTGCACATGCGCTGGCCCAAAGCCTGGCCACCACTTGTAGAACCCGAACGTGTACGGACCCCAGATCGGAGATTCGTACAGTTCATTCTCGGTGTCGGGCAGAGGGTTGCCAAGGGTGTCATACTCTATCTCGTTGCCGCTGAATGCTACATACCCCACACCAAAAAAGACCGGAAGTGTTAAAGGAGCAAACGAGAACCTGCCCATGTAGTGCATACCCGCATAATCGAAGGACTCATCAGTGAACAGCGTGTCCTCCCAATCCCTTTGCCAATCTCCCATCATCATGGTGAATTCGCCGGCGAGCGTGAGGCCGGCGAGCGGGCCGACGTCCAGTCTGCCGCCGAGCCACATCGGGTTATCTTTCTCGGTATATTCTCCGTACTCAACATCATAGTAGCTGTACGTCCTGTAGAACCAGTACGGAGCAACGCGCACAAAGCCTTCCACGAATTTGCCGGTCAACCACAGGCCGAACAGATCAATATCATCAGGTACCTCGGGGAAAAAATACTCCCAGCCCGTGCCCTCATACCAGCGGCCGCCGCCTTCGTATAACCTGTACCAGGACAGGTCAACCTCAAAACCTTCCGTATTGGCGTAGAACTTCGCGCCCATGGCTCCATCTTCACCGCCGTCATAGATACCGTCACCGTAAAGAACGTGCATCTTTCCGGCTCTGAAGCATATCGGCGAATCGAAAAGATTGGCAATATCCAGGTATGCCTCGCGTACTGCAACATCCTCCCCCGGCTTATCAGTTGTGAGAAGGTGCCCCCACGACCCCTCACCGGTAACAGGGTGCAGTCCAAACGTACCCCAACCGCCGACCGTCACCTTGGTGGATATGCCTGAACCGAAGTCCGCATTGATTCCCAGATCAGCGTGCATATAGAAGAATTGATCCCCATCAGCAGTGGCACCGGTATCGAAATCAGCGTTGTGCCAGAAAAAACTGTAGATGTAGAACGTGCCGCTGCTGGTTATTTCTGGCTTTCCTGCAAATGCCAGCGAACCCACAAACACGGCTAACATAACACATAGTACTCTATGATGCATCTTTCCTCCTTCGTTCCAACGTTTTTTTCGTTCTATACGCCATTTTCACCACTCTATGGAGGCCCGGCTCTCTTCCACAACTGTGAAACGGAGAGTCGAAGCAATCACTGTATTGACTGATCAGGATCCGATATGACACCGCAACAATCCAACTATAGTTGTGCTCTTTGAAATCAGAATGAGTACTCCGCCCTTATGCTGCCCACGGCCACAGGTAATGTTGTCGATATACTCCGCTTCACGTCCCACCTCCGTGTAGACTACAAATACCTATCAATGTCCTTTGCACCACCTCCTTCCGTGATTTTTTCTCTCCTGCAAATCCGGGAAAACAACAAGCCAGTCCGCTGCATAATTTTCAGCAATCAAGCTTCGACATGATTACTGCGCGCACTGGCACTGCCTCCTCCCATCCATTACTTGGCAATTATACTACCCGATGATCTAAAGTCAAGTGCTGCCAGAGCGATCTTGCGCCGGTTCAGTGCCAACCTATGTAGCAGCCGCCTCAATTGAGATCACCGCTTGCTGAAAGCACGATGGAGACCGAGGAAATCGACGAGCAACGAAAACCCCGTCTCTAACCTACCTGCACCGGGTCCCACAATCGTCACTTTGTTCAGTGCATCGGTCACAAAAGTTAGAGCATTCGTCACGCCATTGACATGATAAAGAAAGTCATCGGCACCGACAAGCACCGGCGAGACCTTCGCCTTCACCTCGCTCCCTTCTTTCCAGGCATGACCGATCAGTTTGAATCTCTTTCCATCGGTCCGCGCCTTTTCGATATCATCCTGCGTTATCTCGGTTATGCCTTGGGTCGGAACGTCTTTGGGTTTGAGATGACCACCCATGACCACATTCGCCAAAATCACTATCTTCGCCTGGGCGTCCCACCCCTTCACATCTGCATCCGGCTTCGTTTCGGCATAGCCAAGCCGCTGAGCTTCCTTGAGCACTGTTTCGTAACTCTGACCGTCGGCCATCTTCGTCAACATGTAATTCGTCGTACCGTTCATTATCCCTTTGATCTCACGCACCACGGCACCAGCAAGAGTATCGAGCGACAGATTGATCGCAGGTGTTCCACTGAGCACAGTACCTTCGAACTTCAATGCTACACCATTCCTTCGTGCGAGCTCGGCGAGCTCCCTGTAAAACAATGCAATTGGACCTTTGTTTGTCGTAATGACATGCTTCTTCTTACCCAATGCAGCACGAATGTGTGAGATACCTGGCTCTCCATTCTCGATATTCGTTGGACTCACCTCAACGATAACGTCTGCATCGGCTTCGTTGATCGTTCTGAGACTATCCCAACCCTTCACGCCCCTGTCATATCCTTTTACATTGCCATCTTTTTCAGTCAGGGACAGAATCTGTGTCAGATCAAGACCTTCCTCCTGATAGATCGATCCTTTGGCTGGATCAGAGATAGCTGTCACCGTGTATTCCAGACCAAAACCGGTTCTGAGAAGATTCTTCTTCTCCTCGAGCAGTTGCGCAAAACCCTGCCCAACGACACCGAAACCTATGAATGCCAATTTATAACTCATTATTCCCCCTCTGAACAGTCACACATGCGACAGCCCATTTCCGGTTATTATGGCAACAGTTCACGTCAATCGCTTGCGACTACCTGCGCTCCTTGATTACTCGACCGGGTAATTATTACCTCGGGATCTATACCTTGGTCAGCGAAACCATCTTTCATCACTTCGGCAACATCCTGTACACGATTCTGGTCACAGATAGCGAAAATCGAAAGCCCGCCACCGCTCACATTACAGCCGAGAGCACCACCATCGAGCAACTTCTTCTTTATCTTTACATAGCCCGGAATTGACTGCGATCGGACCGGTTCGGAAATATGATCCTTGCTGATCGCCTTCCCCAATTCTTCAACATCACCGCTCAGGATCGCGTGGATGACCAGAGAACACATTGAGAGTTGTTCTTTTACCAGCGACAGGTCCATGGCCTTCGGAATGAATGACCTCGTCGTGCGTTGTGTCTTTCGCATTATGCCTATAACTATCGGCACATCCGGCACATCCATTCTCAAGACGCTGATCGGATTGTAACTCTTGACTATCACGAATCCACCGAGCATTGCACCCGCCACGTTATCGGCGTGTGCCACGCTGCCTGATGCGATCTCACCCTGGCTGGCGATCTCGATCATTTGATCACTGCCCAGATTCAGTTGGAGAAGCCTGTTCAATCCGTAGACTGACGCCGAGGCACATGCACCGGACGAACCAAGACCGGCACCTACCCTAATCGTCTTAAGCGGCTCGACAAGCACGCCCGTGTTGCTATTTATTCTCTTGAGCATATCCATCAATGCCAATCCGGCACAATTCTTCTCAGGATCATCGGGCATATCCTCGCGGCACCCATCCAGTCTGATTGCGATCGACCGTGTCTCGGTCAGTTCCATCTTCAATTCTATATATGGATGTTCAAGAGCAAGAGCAAAGATATCAAAGCCCGGACCGAAGTTGGCGATTGTACTGGGTGCACGAATCGTAACTGACTTCAAATCAATCCTTTCTCTTTCATCGTCTTCGCCAGAATCGCCTTCTTGGCGTCGCTCAATTCAGTGAGTGGTAGCCGCAACCTACCGCCCGGTAACCCCATCAAATTCAACGCCTCCTTCACCGCAATAGGATTTGCCTCGGCTCTGAGTATTTCGAAAACACTGTAATACTTGTAATGTAGTTGCTGCGCCTTATCCCTTTCGCCGCGCTCAAAGTAATTATAGATATCCCTCATTACTTCGGGTATTACATTCCCGGCAACAGCAAAATTACCGTGACCCCCGAAACATAAAAGTGGATACAAAGTAGTGTCTTTGCCGGTAAACACACCGAAATCCTCATCTCGCGCTAGGTATACGATCTTTGCCAGGTGATCGAGAAGTTTGACTCCCTCTTTGATACCAATGATATTGCGATGCCGCGAAAGGCGCGCAGTACCATCTGGAGACAAGTTGACAACAACTCGACCCGGTGAATTATGGATGAGTATCGGAACCTTCGATGAATCTGCAACCTGCTCATAGAACTTGACGATGCCTTCTTCTTTGGGCAGCGCGAGATAGGGGACGAAGACCGATACATAATTGCAGCCTATCTTTTCGAAGAGCCGTATTCTCTCGAGTGTTGCGTCTATGCCGCTCGTACACGTATCAGGTATCACCGGACATCTTCCATTTACTTCATCGACGACGATCTCGACTACACGCGCGATCTCTTTTCCTGACATCAATGAATTCTCGCCAGTCACCCCCAATGGTGCGATGCCGTGTACGCCGGCCTCAACCTGCCTCTTCACCAGTGTTCTCAAACCCTTTTCGTCCAGACTGCAATCTTGTTTGAACGGCGTAATGAGAAGTGTATATGCACCTTTAAACATATTCAACTCCTATTCAATGTTATCCAAAAGCAGCGCAGCACAATATCTGCTGATTCAATGAACTCAGCCCGTTTATAGATTAAAACAGACAACCTTTGGCTCGGTCTGCTCGAGTAACGAGAACTTGATGCCTTCTCGGCCAAGGCCGCTGTTTTTAACTCCACCAAAAGGCATCTGGTCCAAGCGGTAATCTGTCGAATCATTGACGATCACGCTGCCGAAATCCAACTCATATACAGCCTTGAAAGCCTTGTTCACATCCTGGGTAAAGATCGCAGCGTGCAAACCATAGTTCACGCTGTTTGACCGTTTTATTGCATCATCCAGATCGCTGTATTTATACATCAACACGACCGGACCGAAGACTTCCTCGACTGCCAGCTTGGCGGTCTCCGGAACATCGACCATTACCGTAGGGTCAAAAAAGTTGCCGTTCCTCTTACCGCCGGTCAGAACTTTGCCGCCATTCTTAATGGCATCGTTCACCCATTCTTCGACGCGTTTGGCTTCGCGCTCGTTGATCATCGCACCCATGTCCGTCGATTCATCCAGCTGATCTCCGACCTTCATCTTCTTCGTCTTCTCGACGAACCTCTTCACATAGTAATCAAAAATCTTCTCGTGGATGAACATTCGCTGCACGCCGATGCAGTTCTGTCCAACCGCCCAGAAAGCTCCGGAAACTGATAGATCAACCGCCTTACTCATATCAGCATCCTCGCAGACTATTACGGGGCAATTCGAACCGAGCTCCATGGAGATCTTCTTCAGACCTGATATCTTAAGGATCTGCACTCCGGCTTCAACACCACCGGTCAGCGTTATCAAGCGCACCGCAGGGTGAGAAACCAGCACGTCACCGATCTCCGACCCACGGCCGGTCACTATATTGAGCACCTTGGGTGGCAGACCCGCCGCCATGAACGCTTCACCCAGTTTCAATGCCGACAGCGGAGTGTCGGTAGCCGGTTTGAGAACCATGGAATTCCCCGCTGCGATCGCCGGTCCCATCTTGTGTGCAACAAGGTTCAAAGGATCGTTGAACGGCGTGATCGCAACGATGACGCCGATCGGAAATCTGTAGTAATAGCCAACACGGTTTTCTCCACCGGGAAAACTGTCAAAGGGTATTGTTTCACCGAGCGTTCGACGTGCCTCCTCAGCCGATATGCTGATCGTATTTATGCATCGCGCAGTCTCTTTTCGGGCTTCGCGAATCGTCTTGCTACCCTCAGAAGCGATCGTCCGCGCAAAATCTTCGAAATTCTTCCTCACGTAATCGACGACGCCCCACAGTATCTCCATCCTTTTGTGGATCGGCATCTTCTTGCTTATCCCAAAGCCCTCTGCCGCGGATTCAATTGCCCTCAATACGTCTTCTTTTGTTCCAGCAGGCACGTGATCGATGACTTCGCCGTCGTACGGTCTGTATACTGGAATCGTTTCTTTCTTATCGACCCACTCACCACCGATGAGCATCTTCATAGACCTCCTCCTTGATATGGTAAGTATTGCTGTTCCGCAATTAGCCCTGTAATCGAGTATGTTCGCTTATTACACACCCCAGACACCATAGTATAGCGATAGCATGAGCCGTGTCAAGTTAGCCACACCCCGGGGACAGGCATAACATTTTAACTTTTGGTCACCACCCCTGTCAATTCTCTCCAAATGTCTAACTTATGTGAAAAAAGGATGAAAGTGCAAAAGTTAAAATGTTATGCCTGTCCCCATCTATTATCATATGCGTTTGCCGATAGGACAAACCGACACACAAATCCCACAAAGACGAGCGCCTTTGCCTATACGCTGCTCGCCGAATTCTCGACATTTTTCCCGACACTTGAATGCATCGAAGATCATTTCTCGTGTCGTGTCGATATCCCACATCGCTCCGGACAGCGCATGTGCCGGACAACTCTGCACACACAGATCGCAACTCCCGCACTCGCTCTTCACCACCGGTTCATGGCATTCAACCGGAGCGTCAAGCAGGACGCTTACCAACCTGACTCTCGGGCCGAATTCACGAGTGATGAGCAGATCACTCTTGCCTATCCACCCAAGACCGGCTCGCGTCCCAGTCATCTTATGTGAGAAGTCGAGGCTCAAAGTCCGATCGAACGTTTCTCCACGGTCTGTGTTCGTCAATGTCGGTGCAATACCTAATGCTTTGATCCCATTGCTCCGTAGTTCGGTTTCGATGCCGGTCGCAATCTCAGCGAGTTCACGATTCACCTCCTGATATAATCGGTAATAGCCCAAATTCGGCCCGGTTTCAATCGAATCGATTATCTTATCATCCAGTCTGCGGCCAATGACGGTTCCGTAGGCATATTGTCTGTACTTCACCGGCAAGAGATCTTTCAGATCCGCGTAGCCGACTATATACTCTCGTGCCTCAGGTAGATGCTTCTTAACGATACCGCTAACATTCATATGATTCCCCCTACGTGTAGCAATCTTCGGTAATTCTAACTGATAATGTCCCATTGTCAACCTACCGGGACAGGCATAAATTTTGTTACTTTTCTCTTCCTAAAATGATACCACCGACGTAGAGATAGATTATCCTGCATAGCGGAACAGTAGTAACAATAAGTGCAAAAGTTTATGCCTGTCCCCACATCCACATCCTTGACTTAAGCTCGCTCAGCCGTAATATGTACGATAGCGAGGAAGTTATGAAATACAAAATAACCGGGAAACAACCCAATTCAAAGATGTGTTTGGTGTGTGGTATGAAGAACCCCTTCGGCCTTAAGACATTTTTCTACGAAACCGAAACCAAGGAACTGATCGCTGTATTCAAACCATGCGAGGAACACCAGAGTTATCCAAACCGGTTGCACGGCGGCATTGCCACGGCTATCCTCGATGAAACGATCGGCCGGGCAATACTGATGCACCACTCAGAGGAAGTCTGGGGCGTCACGATCGAGATCAAGACCCGCTTCAAGAGGCCGATGCCGCTCGATGGTGAAATAAGAGTCATCGGACGGATCACGAAAGAAGTCAATAGGTTCTTCGAAGGTGCGGGTGAATTGATATTGAGCAACGGTGAAGTGGCCGCGACCGCCGAAGGTAAGTACATGAAACTGCAGCTCGATCAGATCGCCGACTTTGACCGCGAAGAGAATGAGTGGCGCGTCATTCATTCAGACGACGATCCGGAAAATATGGAGATATGAGGGAGGCAAACTCCTCGGGCAAGACTCGAACTTGCAACCCTCCGGTTAACAGCCGGATGCTCTACCATTGAGCTACCGAGGAATTGTCCTAATTATAGTAATATAAAGGACATTGTCAATCAGTCGGCATAAGCGACCGTCAATGCCATATCCTACCTTCCCACCAGCACCTTCAGCCGGGATACTTCGGCATGCAGTGCGTCTTTCCGGGCCTCGCCCGGTGAATCAGGCACAACAGGCAGCACATCGAGTATGCCGCCGGCATAGTCGAGCAACGTGATCGCCTCGTCGACGTGTGTCTTCGCTGTGATCTTCTTTTCTGCCTGGGCAATGACGACCTCAAGGTCGCTGACCGAGAAAGGAATGAGCATACGCGGGTATATGCTCAGTTCATATAGGTACAGATGCCCCTCTCTGTCGTCGACAGTGCCATCTTCGTACACAACATAGAAACCAACGATCCTCGCATCTAGTGGTGTTTTTATCGTTGCATCGATGAATCGCCCTCTCTTCTGTACGACCATCGAACCCCAGACGTCCCCGCTAAAGCTGTACTTGAGAGTCACTTGATCCACCACCTGCTCAGGGACCATTCTCACGAGCAGGTCAGGAGAATCCTTAAGAAAATAAACATCCAGCCCGCAAAATACGACTAACGCTATTAATAGATTCATCTTAACTCCTTGTGCATGACATATGCATCATTGCCATCTATATAGTATCTCTTCCTCGTATAAAGAATATCGTATCCATTCTTTCTATACATGCTCACGGCCGCATCATTCGTCGTTCTCACCTCGAGGTAAGCAAAACCGCAACCGCGCGTCCTGGCCACGCCCTCCATTTCGTGAAGCATTCTTGTAGCTAGGCCATGCCGCTGGCGGTCTTCGGCGACCGCAATGTTCGTTATGTGCAATTCAACGTCGATACAAGAACCGAGCACATATCCAACTAACCTGCAATCATTCTCCGCGACAAATGCTACCGTATTACCCGACTCAAGATCTTTCTCAAAGAAGAACCTGGGCCAGGGATTCGGAAAGGATCGCTTCTCGATTTCGACGACAGCGTCCAGATCCTCAAGGCGCATTACCCTTATCATAGTTTCTTTCGGCATCGGTCTTCTTGATATAGAATGGCTCTAGAAATTCAATGTTATCGAAATCTCTATTCCGAATGCGCGGCAGGCCAGCGGATACTACTCTTGAAGCGCGAGGTAGATACCTTTCGTCTTTATTGAATACAATACCGCTCGGGCGCGGTTGGATATCAGCAATGATGTCAATGCCGGGACCGACTATAACGACACCATCAGCCATCATTTGCATTAGCTCAGCCGCCGTCGTGAGGAGATAGTCGCTGACACGCTTGCCACTATCATAAACCGCAGCATATATCTCACCCCTGTAGGCATTCACGACTGCAACCATGTGCAAATCGGGCAATGACGAGATCAGGCCGATCACATCGAGACTGTTGACTGCGACGACCGGTGTCTCTTTGACGAGGGCGAGACCTTTTGCCAAACTCAATCCAATTCGCAGCGACGTGAAATTGCCTGGGCCAATACTAACGGCGATCGCACCGAGTTCACCGTCCGCAACTGAATCAAGAATCTTTCTCGCCTCATTGAATATTTCCACATCACCGTACCCGTCCACCTCACGGCGCCTGCTGTACTCGTGCAATACGGTCTCGTCATCATTCAGGCAGAGCGAGAATACGGGTGATGAGGTTTCAATCCCCAAGATCTTCAATCTCGATCACCCTCTTCTGGTGATTTGCTATGCTGATCTTCACCTTAATACCTTTCGTGATCGAACCCAAGCGGTCTGCCCATTCGATCACGGTAATACCTTTTTCGAGAATGTACTCTTCAATCGGCAAATCAGTAGATGCGGCAGAGTCCAGGCGGTAAAGGTCGACGTGTGCCACCGGATACCTACCGTGGTACGCAGTAGCAATGACGAAACTTGGGCTCGTCACATTCTCCTCCACCCCCAATCCCTGACATAACCCTTTCGCAAAAACGGTCTTGCCGCTACCCAGCTCACCGAAAAGATACAGGACATCGCCAGCATTCAGTTTCTGCGCAAAATCCGCTGCTATTCCTTGTGTTTCTGCGGGCGAATTGGTTATAAATCTCTTATTTCTTGAGGCTTGAGACATTTCTATAGTAAATGATTAGCGCACCGTACATACAAAGGTCTGCGTCGAACCTCTCGACATCCTCAACATGTCTGGAGACCAATTCACCTCCCCCTCCAGTGGCGACGCAGAAGAAATCCCGGCCGTGCCGCCTCCTGATCTCTCTGACCAGACCGCTCAGCATGAACATTGTTCCGTTGAATATCCCAGATTGCAGGCACTCCTCGGTGCTCCTGCCTACCAGGGTCCTCGTCTTCTTCACGACCACCCGTGGCAGCAACGCCGTCTTATCATGCATCATTTCGGAAAGGATATGCATTCCAGGGCATATCACACCACCCAGATAATCACCCGTACTCAGTGCGACATCAATCGTGATTGCCGTACCTGCATCCACGACGATCACGTCACGCGCGTACCGGGTCAAAGCGCCAACAACCGCCGCGATCCGATCTGCGCCCAGCGTCTTAGGATCATGGTATTTAAACTCAAGGCCGCAGTCGACTTTTGTGGACACTACATTTACCGGCAAACCCAATTTCCTGCCGTGGATTCTCACCAATCTGGTGAGACGAGGCACAACTGAAGCGACCGCCATTCCTTCCACTCGTTTGTCAGCGAGGATTGCTTTGACCTTCCTTACCGGCATGTTCTTCTTGGTCGGAAAAGACCACTGCTTCTTCAAGGTGTGGCCTTTGTATGATCCAATATGGATGTTTGTATTGCCGATGTCAAAAACAACTACCATTCCAATCGTCTGACATCTCCATAGTAAAACTTCTTGATGATACCTGACTCATCTCTGAGTAGCAGCGCCCAGTCGTCATCTATGTCAGAGACCGTGCCGCGGACCACGCCCTGGGCCGTGAGAACCTCCACCGATTCCCCTAAACCAGAGATGTAATTCAATACTTCTTTAACCTTCAGTCCACGTTCCTGCAACTCATCATAGAGTCCGCTGAATCTCTTCAAAAAAACGGCCAGAATTTCATCTATATCGTACTCCCTACTAGATTCGATTCTCAGACTGGTCGCGCCGCCGAGGCGTGGGGCGAATTTATCTATGTTTACGTTGAGCCCCACCCCACATATTACCGAATCCCGATAACGCTCGCATACCACGCCGCAAACTTTCTTGTTGTTCAAGAGTACATCATTTGGCCAGTGAATGGCAAGGCTGGAGAATCCGTATTCTTCCAGTGTTCTGATAATGCTCAGCGAACCGAGCAAGGGGATCGATGTCACGCGTTCTTCCGGGAATAACAATAGCGAGACGTACAAGCCACCTTTCGGAGAATACCACGTTCTTCCCTGTCTACCCCTTCCTTTGTCCTGAGACAACGCGGTTACCGCTAGAGTACGTCTTTCGTCGATGAATTCCTTGGCGCTATCCTGAGTCGAGTCTACCCTGTCGAACCTGACGACTTTGTCGATCATTGATAATCGTAATATATGCGCAGTGCGGCATCTTCAAACGGATCATGCCCCTGTATGATCTGACCTGTACTTTCATTGAACCAGGTCTCCGCATTGATGACTATGACCAGTCGAATTTCATCATCCTCACCTATGACGATCGGGGAAAAAGCCTGGGCGATGAAAGAATAGGCAGGTTCGATTACAAGCGTTGAGCTGGTCTGCTGTACATGTATCAATGAATCGACAGTGACGCGTACTCTGGAAATTGTTCTGGGCTCGACATCCATATAGCCATTGGTAATTGAAGTGAAACCGGATGCTTTGAGCTCAACCGGGACATACTCCGGACCTTCCCACAAGGTCGCATAAGTGTCGCCGTCCGGAACCTCGATACTTAAAACCCTCATCGCCAGGTCACCGGCTTCTCCATCAAAGAGTGCTTCATCATTCATACCGAATTCAACTGATGCATTGCTACCGCAACCGACAATAGCAACAATGATCAATAGTGCATAAAAAATCCTCATCATTCCTCCTTGGGATAAGTCTATTCTATAATAGAGATGTGTCAAGACAGGGGAATTTGCATAAGAATAGATGGGAGTGGTTCTCACGACCCACTCCCGTGCAATCTAAAACACCTCTAACCGTAAGGCTTTAAGGATTAATAACGTAAACTAAAAGGAATAACCAATCAAGAACGAAAATGCCCCGTTCTTAACATCCTCCGTTCCTGTTTCATCAAGCGTTGTCAATCCCAGTCCGTATCGAAAATCAAGCACGATCTTGCCCTTTCCCAGGCCGAAATCAACACCACCACCGAAGACCACACCAAAGTCAATTTCTGCTACATCATTAAGATCAGCCTCCATCGACACGCCGTCAACTTCGATTTTGCCTCGTGGCGTCGTAATCATCATCGCAAAGTAAGGCCCGACGAAGAAATTCGGCTTCACCTTTCCCTGTATCGGCAAGACCATTTTGAAGGACAACGGTATTTCGAGGTAGCTGAACTTATAGGTCAATGTCCACGTTTCGTCGAGCACGGTTTCTTCTGCTTTCAATCCCTTCTGCGAAAACAGAAATTCCGGCTGGATGACAACTATATCACCCAGAGCGAAAGCCGCAAAGCCTCCTCCACAGAATCCCATTCTGTACCCTACATCTTCTCCCAGTTCATCCTCAAAACCAGAAACGGTGGCGAGGTTCATACCCGCCTTCAATCCGCCGGTTATTTTCTGCGCGGGCGCTAGAGCAAGAGCGGCAAACAAAAGTACAACTAGCGGTGCTGTTACCCTACTGTTCATCGTATACCTCCTCTTCTACATATGTTATTGCATACCCATCACTAAATCAAACGAAAGAGCTGTATCAGGTTGATAAACATAGCATTGTATAAGATATAAGTATCCTGTCAAGATTTGGGATCCAGGGAATAAGCACGTCGTGTATGTTGACTCCTGAGCGTTATTTGCTATAATGAATGACGATAGCGGTACTGCATACGATCTTGTCGAGCAAGGAAATACCGTATGTGCAGTGCACCGACCACGGCGTAGTGAGTATGAGAATATGCTGGGGATCGTCGGTGGTAGGGGTTCGAGGTCTCCGTGAGGTTTTTTCCGTTTAAAAACCGAATGGAGAACAGGGGGAGAATCCCCATGTTGCGCCCGTAGCTCAATTGGACAGAGCGGCGGACTACGGATCCGCAGGTTAGGCGTTCAACTCGCCTCGGGCGCGCTCCAATTTTCCCCAAATCTTTGATTTGGCTGGAAAATTGAGAGTCCCGAGTCTGGTTTGTTCAGACGAGGGGATCCAATTTCTTCCACGTTCTGAGCAGCGCCAAGGGGAGTGTGAACGAGGAATAATATTGAGGAGATTGCTTCATCGCTGCGCTCCTCGCAATGACAACCTCCTCCGTCGTTGCGAGCGGAGCGAAACAAACCAAGGAGATGGCGTGAAGCATCATGCGTTGTTCGGAGATTGCCGCATCGTCCCTCGACATACTCGGAATCCTCGTAATGACGAGTGGACAGTAACGGAATTGAGCATACAATGAATTACGAATTCTTCATGAAAGAAGCGCTCAGGGAAGCGCAAAAAGCCTTCCAAAAAGACGAGGTGCCCATAGGCGCAGTCGCCGTCTACAAGAACCAGATAATCGGACGCGGGCATAATCAAACCGAGGGACTCAAAGACCCGACTGCACATGCCGAGATCCTCGCGATCACTGCGGCGGCAAATGCCTTGAGTTCCTGGCGACTCAATGACGTCCAAATGTTCACCACCGTGGAGCCGTGCATAATGTGCGCCGGCGCACTTGTATTGGCACGCATTAAGCGTATAATATTCGGCGCCAAGGATGAAAAATTCGGCGGCTGTGGTTCTGTTTTCAATATCGTGAATGAACCGAGACTAAACCACCGGATCGAAATAACCGAGGGGGTCCTGAAGGACCAAGCCACCTCCTTGATGAAGAGTTTTTTTGAGAAAAAAAGAAAAGAGAACAAGAGCCGCGAAAATTAGGATTAGTCCCTGGTGAACCAGGGACTAACGATACTTGACATGGCAATACGCCATAAGCCGGGCCACGCCGGCGCGTGGCGCACGGAGAGATGGCCGAGTGGACGAAGGCGCGCGACTCGAAATCGCGTATCCCGCAAGGGGTCGGGGGTTCAAATCCCTCTCTCTCCGTTTGCCGCTTTAAGCGGCAACATAGTCGCATCAATCACAGCCTTGTTACTGCCCGAAAGGTGCGGGATAGATTGCTTCGTCACTCCCTTCCTCGCAATGACAACCTCGTGCGTCGCTCCGAGCGGAGCGAAGCAAGCCAAGGAGATGCTGCGAACCATCAAGCGTTGTTCGGAGATTGCTTCGTCGCCGCCTACCGCAAGATTCCTCGCAATGACAAGGTTATGTAAATAAAAAAACGGCGGGCAGCGCCCGCCGTTTTTCAGCACACATTTGCTTACATCTTGGGAATATGCACTCTAACGCCACCTTGAACGTAGAAGAATGTCACTGCATCAACATCAACGCCTTCAGGTGAGTACGTCGCATAATTGATGCCACCTTCCAAGTAGCCACTGACACCACCAAAATCCATCATGCCACCGACACCGCCCTTCAGGTGCAATTCCGAATAATCGGTCATCCCTGCGTATACAAAGCCAATTGGTATATATGGCTTAAGCGGCATTTGCATCGGTATCATGAAGCAGATATCGCCGTACACGCCGGTACCGAACTTGTAGTTGGCGCCGCCATCATCTTCACTGATGATGTTGTATTCAACTAAGCCCATGCGCGCGGCAAGCACCGGAATGATCGGTACCATAACATCCACCACTACAGAAGGATAGGATGTCTTCAACGTATCAGCTAGAGGGTTGAGATTCTCGCTGATCGTATATTGTATGCCGAGGCCGATCGAGGCAGCATAGAGACCACTAAACAACGAAGCAGCTACTGCTATAGCAAAAAGCTTCTTCATCATACCTCCTTTTTCACTGTGGCTATTATAGTCAACAACTCATGTTTTGTCAAGGGCTTTGATTAATGGCACAAAGAGCTGGAGAATACCGATCCTCTAGAATAATTGTCGGCCAAGCCATACCCAATAAGGATTTAATCAAACCGCCTTTTTCTTATCTGCGAAACGATGAAATCGGGTGATACGGGTTCAGTCACGTTAACCACGTGTAGCGCCCACCTCTGCTTGGTCCTGCGGGCAAGCATTAAAAGACTTCCATCCTGGGAAACCCTAGGATTCCAATCGGGCAAATCGTTGTTGGTCAACCGTACCAGTTGCCGATTCCTGACGTTGTAGCGGTACACTTCCCACTCACCGTCCATCTCTGATTTGAAAAAGAGATGCTCCTGTACAAGAGTAGGGTCATTATCATCAGCAGGGCTCGAGAAGAGCACCTCGAGTCCGCCTCCGTCAAGCCTCATCACATAGATGTCCTCGCTCTTACCCCTTTTTGATGAGAAGACAATTGACTGGCCATTCGCCGTGAATTTCGGGAAACCATCCCAGTAGTTGTTGTCGGTGAGCCTCGCTATCTTACCATTCTGGATACTGACAACATAGATCTCCCATTTGTTCGGATCGTCCATATTCGAAACGAATGCCAATTTTTCACCATCCGGGGAAAAAGCAGGCGCAAAATCCTGTGCAGAGTTATCCGTTAGTTTCTTGAGTTCAGTAGTCAGAAGATCATACAGGTATAGATCTTCATCACCGTCGCGGTCCGACACAAAAGCGATCGCATTCCCATCGGGCGAGAAAACCGGGTCGGTATTCATCCCACCCGATACTACACGCCTTACATCGCTGCCATCAAGAGTGGATATGTATAGATCTGCCCGGTCACGCCTGGACGCGGCAATGGCGATCACATCACCCTTTGGACTGAAGGCTCCCTTGAACTGATTCATTCGCTGCATCGGAATGATACTTGACGGATAAGATTCAATACCAAGCAGTGTTGCCATCAGACCCCTCAATTCTCTGTCTTTGCTCAACTCAGAGCCCAACTCGACGATCCTTGAATAATGCGTGAGTGACATTTCATTTGAATCAAGCGCTGCATACACAAGGCACAGGTAATAGTGAACCTCAGGATTGAGAGAATCTTTCTTCAAGGCACGGCTAAGTGATTGAAACGCTTGAACATATTCACCCTTAGCCATTGCATCCTTACCGCGCTCGAGATCACCTTTATCTGCGCAACCAGAGAGCCAGACTACACACAGGCCAAACATAACAATAACAAAACATAACATTCTAACCATTTGTCATCCTTTGTTGATATCTCTTCATATTTGAATAAATCTTCTTGCCAGCGCTAAAGGCGGCAACGAACCCCGACGCATCAGCGCAGCCTTTACCTGCTATGTCTGAGGCTACACCGCAGAGCGGGGAGAGTCTGACGACAGGTAGTCCGAGCGTGAAATTCAAACCATCTCGCTTGGATTTCAAGTATACCATCGCCTGATCATGATACATAGCAATGAAACCATCGAACTTCCGTCCAAAAAGTGTGTCGCCCGGGTAGGGCCCGCTGACCCGTATTCGTCTTCTCGCCGCCGCTTTGATCCCGGCTCTGATTTCTTCATCCTCACCAACACTGAACTCAAAGGAATGGGGATTGATTGCCGAAACACCGATCTCTGGGTCATCGACACCAAAGTACCTTACTAGGCCATCTCTGAAAAAGCGTATCCTTTCGGCAATCCTGCCGGCACTGATCTTCTTGAACACCCTCCTCAACGGCATGTGCGCTGTGAACAGCATGATCCTCTTATCGCGCCAGATACCGGTCATGGCATGGTCGCGCACTCCAAAATGGTTCGCCAAATACTCAGTGTGTCCAATAAAACCGGGTACTATCATACGGATGGTCGCTTTGACAATCGGTGCCGTTATGATTATGTCTGAACCTGACCCGAGAGCCGCTTCGATGGACAACATAGCGGCCCGCGCCGTCCTTTTGGTTGACCGGCCGTACTCAAAATTCACCCTCCCGATAACATCGACGATATATGGCTCAATAGAACGGTAGTTTGAAACGAGCCGCAAGTCCCGAGCGGTCTTTTCGAGGATCATCCTGCTGCCGAATATAGAACATTCTCCAGGGTTTCGTAGTTTCGAAATTGCTCTCAGGATTATCTCCGGACCTATGCCAGATGGATCGCCCATTGTCACTGCAATTTGTGCAATTTGCATGGATCTTCTTAATCCTTTACTTCTTCCCAATATAGTATATGTTCCTTCTTCTTCACGTTGCCGACCGGGATCGAAACGACCCGGTATTTTCTGTGTTCGTTCATCGTTTCAATCTCAATGAGGTCACCGACCGATACGTGCTTTGATGGTTTGACATTGTGGCCGTTCAACCTGATATAACCCTTGTCACATAACTTCTTCGCGATCTCACGTTGTTTGATAATCATTGTTTTCCTCAAATATTGATCGACACGCACATACGATTATAGAAATCAGCGCCTCGAAGTCAATATTGACTAGTCCTGGATGGAACCCTATCACTGCCTCCAGAATATGGTGAAAATTAGGGCTTGACAACTCTCAGGATATTGCATATAATGTTAAACTCAAAAGGAGGTCGTAGCGGTATCTTAGACGTTGGTCAAAGGAGGACCTTAACGACACCTTAGACGTTCGATGTCCCGTAAATATGAGTTGATGATAACGCTGTTGGGAGATGCGTTCCTGCTGACAACAGCATTCCTCGTCAGTTGGAAAGCATCGGCCATCGAAGATCCGGTGATAGGTCCCCGTGCCCTCCTCGGTGGTTTGCTGCTCCTCATTTACTGGCTTGCTCTCTTTCAAAGTGCCAACCTTTATTTGACCCGTTCCAGGATACAATTGATGAACGAACTGCTTCGGATGTTTCAACTCATTGTCGTCGGACTCGTCGTCTTCATTGCCGCTGCACTCGTCATGAATATCGATTTCATCAGAGTGCGGGGCTTCATTCCGGCATATACAATTGCCATGTCATCTCTTCTCATATGGCGTTTCTTTTGGAGGGGCCTGGTTGGTGAGTACATTAGGCCCAAACGTCAAAAAGTTGTTATATTTCACAATGGAGATATCACACGAGACCCAGGTGAGTTCGACATTGTACAACGAATCAGTCTAAAAGATTACCGCCACGCACCGAGAAAAATCCTGAAGAATAATGATATTGACGGCATCCTCATCGATAGTAATGGAATACATACCGAAGAGGTTCTCAAAGTAATCTCCAGCTTTGCCGAAACGCATTACGAGATCTATGTATCGCCGAAACTATATCCCGTTATTTACAACTATTCCTTGTTCCAAAGGATTGACACCTCCCCGTTTCTGAAGGTTATCTTCCACCCATTGTCACGGTGGGATCGATTTCTCAAGAGAGTGATCGATATCTTCATATCGGTCGCTGCTTTACTCGTATTGTCGCCGCTCCTCTCTGTGCTAGCCATCTTCATCAAGCTCGACACGCCAGGCCCCGTCTTCCACAAGCAAGATAGAACTGGATTGCGTGGCAAGAGATTCACCCTGGTGAAGTTCCGCTCCATGGTGAGTGATGCCGAGAAACACACCGGACCGGTATGGGCGGAGAAGAATGATAAGAGGATAACAAGGGTGGGAAGTATAATGCGACCATTCCGCCTCGATGAACTTCCACAGATCGTCAATGTATTGAGAGGCGAAATGAGTTTCGTCGGGCCAAGACCTGAACGGCCCGCGTTCGTCGAACATTTCAGGAAAGAAATACCATTCTATGGTCTGAGATTGACGGTTCATCCCGGCATTACCGGCTGGGCGCAAGTTAGACACACTTATGATCAATCTTTCGACGATGTAAAGAAAAAATTGCAGTTTGATCTTGAATATATTCATAATATGTCCCTCCAACTTGACTTGAAGATATTTCTGAAAACGGTACTGACCGTCATAAAGAAAGAGGGAGCACATTAGCAGCAGATCAAGAGAAATATAGCATGTCCGGGCTCCAAAGAAATTCCCCCTTGACAAGAACGATAATATGTTTAGACTTAAGTATATGAAGTATCTATTATGCTTTTTGCTCATAATTACGACAGCTTCGGCAAACGGCCTCGAGGAATATCTTGCAGATCGGATATTGAGCATCAACGAGGAACTGCTCCAGTCATACATTCAACCTTTGATAAACGCTTTCGGGACCGGCGTTTCGTCCGGCCTGTTTCATTCTGCATACAGCCATGATTTCCTCGGCTTTGATATCGGTGTACGCTTCATGTCCATACACATTCCTGAAGCCGCCAAGTATTATGACGGCATTGCCTTAATCTGCTCACTGGCGCTCGACTCGCTTGTCTACTACGAAGTCCCCCTTGAGAGCGTGAGCACGGTCTTTGGTCCAAACCAGGAAATAACCATCCCTGTCCAAGGCTACGCAGTAAGCATTCCTTCGACCATGCCAACTGGCTTCGAGCTTTCCAGTGCACCACTGATCATGCCCCAAATCAACATCGGACTCGCATTCGGCGCCGAACTGGCGATCCGCTATGTACCATTCACATTCGAAGGAACTCGCATGAATTTTATCGGAATAGGAGCCAAACAGGAGTTAAATAGATTTCCTTTATTCAAAGCGATCCCGCTGCCGGTCGGGGTTGCCATAGGCGCCGCTTACCAAAGATTTGACATTGAGAATAGAGACAGGATGGTCATTGCAAAAACGAGTACCTGGAATGTACAGACCATCGTTTCAAAAAGAATCGGACCGTTAGAACCTATGCTGGCTATCGGCGTGGAACGAACCAAGGCATACTTCAATTATGTATTCGAATACGAAATACCAGATACTACAAGTGGAATCCCCTATGAACGCATTACGGTTCAGCAAGAGGTTTCTCTTCATCTTGAAAGCCAAAGCCGCTACCGCGCAATCGCAGGATGCACACTCAGATTAGGATCCTTCTTCATCCACTATGACTACAATTTCACGCCATACTCAACTCATAATGTGTCGATCGGAATAGGCTTTCGGTAATCAGAGCCTAGCGTAGCAGAATCAATCCGAGCTCAGTCAAGATAGATACCAAGGCGAGAATCAGGAAGAAACTCGAGAGATCGCTCCCCCCCAAGTCTTGATAGGGATCTACTTCCTTTATATTAAGGATCTCGGCACGCTCAGCGCTCAACGCCTCTAGATTTCCTTCTTCGGACACGACGTTGACGCACACCGTATCGCCGTTGGATGAGTGAAATCCTGGCGAAGTGAACTCCTCGCCCGCGCGCATAAATTCGCCGGTTGGTGCCTTCACCAATCCCTCCTGAATAACTTCTTCACCCACATAAAACTCCGTCCGCTGCTGCTCTTGAACCACACTCATCAACAATCGCAGCACGACAGGCACGAAAGCACGGCTGTACACGAAGTTCGTGCTCTGTTCGTTCAATGCCGCGGTTATCACGGCCACGTTATCTCGCACCACGATGAATGGATCATCGCCTGAAAACCGAGCGATCACTCCGCTCTGGGCTTCAGTCTTTGTGTAACCATAACACTGAACATCTCGCAGTGCGCCACTACTCTCAAATATCCTGAAAACAGGATGGTTTTGATCGATCCAATCCACGATCACGTATCCCTTTGGTACCAATGGCTCGCGGACCATACAATATTCCGACAGGAAATCAATGAGGTTCGACCCAAAACCCTCACCCAGTATCGCAACAAGGCCCGATCCCGGGTTGCGCAGGTGATCTATCAACCTGATCCTTTCACTCTCCGAAATATCCCGCATACCATCAAACACAACGACATCATACCTCCTCAGATCGACCGTACCCAACTGCTTCGCCGTTTGAACCAGAAAGGTTGAGCGGGGTCCCGATTCCGAACCAAGAGCCTGCACGAGATAGGGACTTTCACCCAGAACCAGCACCTTAACACTCCGCGGAAATCGCTTGTGGAAATAGTATACATTATCAATGGACAGACTATCGTCAAAGATCATCACCTTTCCCGTCTGGGCATTCAGTGGCAATCGAAAATCGAATCTACCCTCTGCATCGGGCTGTAACGTAACTCCCTGTTCATCGTAGTAAGATCCACTTGCTACGCCGATCTTTCCCGACCAGTGCCTCCTCCAGTGATTGACTAAAGCCACCTCAACTACATAATCCTCCATCGGAACTGCAACGGGATCCTTCAAACGGACACTCACGACACCAACATTACCGCCCGTAGAAACCCGAATCCAGTATAGTATGCGTTGCTCAATCGCCTCCCTGCGATAATCCATGAAATTCGCGACCTGACCGTCTCCGATATAGACATAGTCGATATCGTACTTCGCGTCCGCCTTCGGAGCACCTGAAAGGGCGGCTCCGATACCGGCTTGTCCGTACGCCAGATGAACTTTGTCCAGGGCATGCTTTGCCGATGCAACTGTCGTCCAGAATGAGCCGTCATTATTCAATGATGCACATAACGGGACCACACAGAATTCCGAATTGGAGGAGTACATCGATATGACCTGCAACGCAAGGTCTTTCATACGCTCAAAATTATCTCCATAAGCCATGCTATAGGAATTATCGACTATCAGGAACACGGATGAGCGCCGGCCGATGCCAAATACGCGGCTTTTCAAGTTGGGACGTGCAAGGCTCAAGAAAAGAAATACAATGAACAAGCAACGTGCAGCGAGGATGAACCACTCGCGTAATCTGAGCCAACCGAAACGACGCGCTTCGATGATCTTCAGGAATCGTACCGCAGAAAAAGGGATCCTCTTAAGCCGTTTCCGGAACCAGAGATGGATCAAAATCGGAAGAGCTACAAGTAGCGTTCCGAAGAGAAAGAATGGGTTAAGGAAAGTCATACCAAGCGGGCACGTTTGTGCAAATATGCAAATAGCGCTTTGTCATAAGGCATCGCCGTGTGTAATACCGTATGGTCGATATGGGATTGCAGCAATTCTTGATGATAGTAATTAAGGAACGCACTGAAGCGCTGTCGGTATCGGTCGCGAATTAATCCGGGTGTAACGACCATTTCCGAATCACTCTCAAGGTCTGAGAAGATCGCCGATTCTTCAAATGGAAACTCTGACTCATCTTTATCAAGGATTTGCAACACTAATATCTCATGTTTACGGTATCGGAACGAACGTAGCGCCTTCAATGTCTCGTCAGGATCATCGAACATATCCGAAAGCACGATAACTAGACCCCGCCTCTTGATCTTCTGCGCAAGGCTGTATAAGACATTGTGCAGACTCGTTTCGCCAGCCGGCATAGCTTTTTCGATCGTCCGCAACAGCATCATGAAGTTGGTTCGTCGTGCCGAGGGTGGAATGATTTCATCAATTACGCGATCAAATGTGGCGATACCGACGCTATCTTTCTGCCTGAAGAGCATATACGCAAGACACGCAGCCAGGTGTTTTGCGTATTCCAATTTGCTCATCTTCTTTCCGTAACCCATAGAACCGCTTTTATCGAGAAGAATATAGGCCCTGAGATTAGTTTCTTCCTGAAATTCCTTAACATAAAAACGGTCACTTCGACCGTACACCTTCCAGTCAATCATCTTCACTTCATCACCGGGCATGTACTGGCGGTAGTCGGCGAATTCCTGCGAAAAACCCTTGAACGGACTTGCATGAAGACCGCTCAGAAAGCCTTCAACGACCAGACGGGCTTTGATATCCAACCGTGAAAGTCGGGCTAATACTTCAGGATCGAGATACTTTTTTGAAGTATTCAAAGGTTTTCGCTATTCCATCTCTTATCCCCATTCGGGGTTGCCAATGAACCTGCGAGAACACTCTCCTCATATCAAGGGCATTTCGGAGAACTTCACCCGGCCGTGGATCAATGTGACTATGCTTTACGTCTCTACCTAAAAGATCGGAGAAGATATTGACCAGGTCGTTTACGCTGGTCTCGATGCCAGTACCAATGTTGAAGACGTCGCTGCCGCTTTTAAGTGCAAGAAGATTCGCCTGGACAACATCGTCCACGTAAACATAATCCCGTGTTTGCTTCCCGTCTCCGAAGATCTTACACGTGTCGTCCTTAAGAATGCAATCGGTGAATATTGAAATTACACCGGCCTCGCTCTCGACTATCTGTCTGGGCCCGTAGACATTGCTGTAACGAAGAATAACGTAATCCATCCCAGAGAAATGACCGTACATCCTGATGTAGGCCTCAGCAGTGACTTTTGAGATGCCGTAGGGCGACGAGGGATTTAACGGCGCAGATTCACTTATCGGATAATCACCAGGTTCACCGTACACGGCACAGCTCGATGCGAAGATGAATTTCTTCACTCCGTGCGCGATGGCAGTCGTAAGAAGATTCAATGTACCGAGGATGTTGACTCTTGCATCGAATACGGGGTCATCGACCGATGTCCTGACGTTTATCTGAGCCGCATGATGATTAATGAGATCATACGTCGTTTCCGCGAGAAGCGGTTCAATATCGCCATTTACATCCATTTCATAAAACTTCGCTGCCGGATTTAGATTGGCAATATTACCCGTCGAGAGGTCATCGACAACGCACACTTCATGTCCCTGTTCAACGTAGGCATCGACGATATGTGAGCCGATAAAACCACAACCTCCGGTCACAAGTATCTTCATCTTCACCGATTATAGGCGACTCAGAGAAATAGTCAACAGGACGTGATACATTAATGTATCAGAGCGGCGTTAAGACAACAAAATGGACGGGAGAATTACAGGCGTCAGGTCAGCGCTGACTCAGCAAACGTACGCGTACTCCTAACTTGTCTCTCCAGCCAGGGATCTGATCTTTTCCTCAAGCTCATCGATCTTGCTACGCAACTTCTCTTTTTCTGCTTTGGCGATCTTCACCCGGACTCTTATCAGAAGATAGACAATGACACCCAAAACCAGTAGTTGCGGTATGATTATCTGGATATATCCCCCCGCGACCCCAAACAACAGTGTTATGACCGAAAGGACAAGCACCAATCCCAGCCCCTGGCTCATGGTTCCTCCTTTGTATTATTTCACAGCAATATTCTACAACTTACTACGTACAATCTCCTTGACCCTCATGAGGCGGGTCAAGTCGCCCCTCTCGATTTCCGAGAGTTTGAGATTAATGAACTTTATCGTTTCATAGATAGCCGGGATAAGTATGTATTCCAAAGCATTTACCCGGCGTCTCGTTTTTTCGATCTCATTTGCGAGCAATTCGAGGGTCTTTTCCAATTCAGCCAATTCCAGCAGGCGCGAGATGAGCTGATCGATCTTCATCAGGGCGAGATCCAGATCTCCGGAAGTGGAAAGGAATCCATATCCGATGAGCTGACCCGAGATCTTCTTTGAGAATTTCGGAATCTTAAGGTTGAGTATGCGCTTTGCTTCATACTCGATGTCGATCTCCTTGGTGACCGCCAGCAATGCTTCGTCTGTCGCTTTCGGGGCCTGTTTGCTTGAAGCAAAATAGAAATATCCAAATGCACTTCTCAATTCATCCTCGATACGTAGCCGGAGTTCTCTGATGCGGTAGACGAACTCAAGGATCCGGCGCATGAGTTCATCCTGTTTATCTTTAAGAAGTTTGTGGCCGCGCCGCGCAACATTTCCCCTTCTCTTGAGATACAACAATTGCATTCTGGTCGGTGGTATGTCCAGTTTCATCTTACAATTACCCCTAATAGTAAAATCGCGCCTTGTGCCTCACGCTCATTCATTTCTGTTCGCTTGTTTTGTATCATAATATTTCTTCAGGTATTCATCACGTACCCTCTTCATCTCGTTACGGGGCACCATTCGCAGCAGCTCCCAGCCGAGATCGAGCGTCTGCTCAATCGTCCGGTCCTCATACTCTCCCTGGCTTATATAACGCTCCTCATACTCCGTCGCGAATTTCAAGTAGATCTTGTCGAGATCGGATAACGCTGCTTCGCCGAGGATGACTGCAAGTTCAGCAGCCTCTTTACCGCGAGCATAACACGCTATCAGCTGGTTAAAAAGATCTGCATGGTCTTCCCGCGTCTTGTCTTTGCCGATACCCTTGTCCTTCAACCTCGACAGAGATTGCTGTACGTCTACCGGCGGTGAGATTTTCTTTCGATAGAGCGGACGCGAGAGAATGATCTGGCCTTCGGTGATATACCCCGTCAAGTCAGGGATGGGATGGGTCTTATCATCCTCAGGCATCGATAGAATAGGTATCAGAGTGATCGAACCTTTCTTCCCCTTGATCCGCCCCGAGCGTTCGTAGATACTGGCCAAATCCGTGTAAAGATAACCTGGATAGCCGCGACGCCCCGGGATCTCTTTGCGCGCCGCAGAAATCTCGCGCAACGCCTCCGCGTAGTTCGTCATATCAGAAAGGACGACCAAAATGTGTAACCCCTTGGCAAAAGCCAGGTATTCGGCCACTGTGAAAGCCACTCGCGGAGTCGATATCCGCTCTATCGCTGGATCGTCGGCAAGATTAAGGAAGAGCACGACTCGCTCCAATGCACCGGACTTCGTGAAATCCTGAATGAAGAAATTAGCCTCCTCAAAGGTAATGCCCATGGCACCGAAGACCACCGCGAATTCCTCCTCCTTCCCGAGGACCTTTGCCTGCCTTACAATCTGCGCCGCGACGCGGTTATGGGGCAACCCCGAACCAGAGAACACCGGTAGTTTCTGCCCACGTACCAGCGTGTTTATACCATCTACCGAAGAAATGCCAGTTTGGATGAATTCATTTGGATAATCACGCGCCGTGGGGTTGATCGGAGCGCCATTGACATCAAGCATTGCCTCCGGAATTATCGCTGGACCACCGTCCTTGGGGCTGCCCAGACCGTCGAAAACCCGGCCGAGCATGTCTGCCGAGACCCCGATATTCAAGGTCTTACCCAAGAATCTCACTCTGCAGTCCTTTACATCGATCCCGGTCGACCCTTCGAAGATCTGCACCAATGCCTTATCTTTATCAACCTCGAGAACCCGCCCGCGCTTCTTTTCCCCTGTCCGTGTGTATATCTCAACCAACTCTTCGTACTTCGCGCCGCCAACCCCTTCAACGAGTAAAAGGGGACCCGCGACGTTCGATATGCTGCTGTATTCTTTTATCATTTCTCGCTCCGTTTCTCCAAGTCTCCAGTCTTCGCTGTTTCTCCGGTTCCTCGCTTCCCCGCTTCTCCCACGCCAGTCTCTTGTTTAATCAGGTGGTCGAATTCCTTGCTCAACTGGTCTTTGAGTGCAACAATCGCATCCAATTTGGATTCTTCAAGATACTTCATTCGCGCAATCTTATTACGGATATCCATCTTTACGATATCATCGAACGCCGCACCCCGCTTCAACGCCTCGCGAGCCATGTTGTAATTGAACATACATACTGAGAGCATCTCATACTGCTTCTTCAGCGAGGCGTAGGTATCAATCTCATGGAAAGCATTCTGGTGCAAAAAATCCTCACGGATCGAGCGTGCTCCTTCAAGAATAAGCCGATCCTCTGGCGAGAGTGCGTCGACTCCGATGAGTCGCACTATTTCCTGGAGCTCAGCTTCTTGCTCCAGCAATTTCATCGCTTCTCTTGAAAGCTCTGTAAAACCCTTCGCTGTCATCTTGTTCATGTCATCCGCAACGTCATCTAAGTAGAGCGAGTATGAATTGAGCCATGAGATCGCAGGAAAGTGCCGCTGATATGCAAGTTTGTCCTCGAGCGACCAGAAGACCTTGACGACACGCAGGGTCGCTTGCACGACGGGATCTGAAAGGTCCCCACCGGGCGGCGACACGGCGCCGACTACGCTCAGCGCGCCCTCTCTCTCGGGCCTGCCCAACGTCTTGACCCTACCAGCCCTCTCGTAGAAAGAGCTGACACGAGCTGCAAGATAGGCAGGATAGCCCTCTTCGCCGGGCATTTCCTCGAGCCTTCCTGAAATCTCGCGCATCGCCTCGGCCCAACGTGAAGTCGAATCAGCCATGACCGCAACCGAATATCCCATATCGCGGAAGTATTCGGCAATCGTGATGCCGGTATAGACCGACGCCTCACGGGCGGCAACCGGCATATTTGATGTGTTAGCGATCAGAACAGTCCTCTTCATGAGCGGTTCGCCAGACCGCGGATCCTTCAGTTCAGGGAATTCAAGTAAGACGTCTGTCATCTCATTGCCCCGCTCGCCGCAGCCGATGTACACTATTATCTCTGCATCTGCCCATTTCGCAAGCTGGTGCTGAATGACGGTCTTGCCTGAGCCAAAAGGACCCGGACAACATGCCGTACCACCCTTCGCGATAGGAAAAAAAGTGTCGATGACCCTTTGACCCGTCGACAGTGTGAGTGACGGAGCCAGCCTCTCGCGATAGTCCCTGGGTATCCTGACAGGCCAACGGTGCATCATCGTCAAATCGTGCTTTTGTTTATTGTTCTCAAGAGCGCATATCACATCTGTCACGAGGAATTCCCCTTCCTTGATATCCCTTATTTTGCCACCTGCGCCGGGCGGTACGAGGATCTTGTGCACGACAAGTGAGGTTTCCTGCACCTGCCCTAAAATATCCCCGGGACCGACCTCAGTTCCCGCCTTGACAAGAGGTTTGAAATGCCACTTCTTATTGCGTTCCAGAGCGGGGACTTCAATACCGCGCGTAATATAATCACCGCTCGATTCCTTGATGATATCCAATGGACGCTGAATACCGTCGAAAATCGACTCAATGAGGCCCGGACCCAACTCGACGAATAGAGGCTCGTCGGTCATGAATACCGGTTCACCCGGACCTATTCCCGATGTATCTTCGTAAACCTGTATTGACGCTAGATCTCCGGCAAGCCCCACGATCTCGCCAACGAGTCGCTCCTCGCTGACACGGACAACATCGTACATTTTGCTGCCGGTCATACCCTTCGCCACAACTAGTGGCCCGGACACTTTCGTGATCTCACCTTTCCTCATCTTTCCTCCAAGAATATGTCAGCCCCGACCGCCTTCTTAATCACTCCCCTGATCCGTTCAATGGCTATATTCGTCCTTCCGCGACCTGACGGAATTGGTATCAAACACGGAAGCGTTTCGGTCCGGTACTTTGCTAGAATATCACTAAGTTCTTCAATGAATTCTTCGGTAAAAAGTATTATCTTCGAACCTTCCTTTATCAGTTTTTCGACCATCTCAACACACTCACCTTCCTTAACATAAACAACCCTTGCCCCTGTCGCCAAAAAGGGCATCACCGTCTCACGCTTGCCGACTATGGCCAGTGTTTTACCAGACATCAGGAACACTCTCCCGTAAATCTTCGACCGAAACCTCATTCAACTTACCCCAATAGACTTGACGCAGCTTCGTTATCTCACTTGTCTTGAACATAAAGTACGCGAATAACGGTTCAACACCAAATGTCAGTCGTCTGGCCTGCAGCAAGTAACCGAGCCTGTACTCCTCGCATAACCGTTCCAGACGAAGGAAGGAGTTCTTGTCTTCGTAGTACGCACCGCCCTTTTCAACGATGCTGGCATAGGGCGTATTGAAGAAATTCCTTCCCAACTGATCCTGCCTAACATCCATATTATCTATCAGCAGATCAACATTCAGCCTACCTGAGGGTATATAAACCTGGTTCATGATGTTGCGCTTGTCATCAAACTGCTTTGCACGGAAGAAACTCCGGATATTTTCTAGATCAAAATATGTACGATAATAACCTTCAAAAAACGGCGTAAAAAGAGCAGTATCATATAGATACCGACACAGTATGCGGTCAAGATTTGTCGATAGGACAAAGGGATTCTTCTCCACCGCAAAGCGCAGTACTTCATCGGCCACTTCAGGCCAAGACTCAACTGCGTCCGACTGCTGCACATACATGAGATCGTTTTGTCCGCCCTTCAACCTGACCTTCAGGTTGTGCATCTGCTCTGGCCAATCCACCAGATTCTTGACTTCATCGGTAAGGCAGAAGCGGTTAAAAAAACTACGCAGCAATCTCTCTTCCGCATCGAGCGCGCCAATGAAATCACCTGATACACCGTACGGAGTGTCGCTTAGTATCGTATTGAAACTTGTGTAGTCCACCGCAACAAGACGGTCAAAATGGCTACGGGTTAGAAGCCTTGCTTCACGGGCTCTTATAATGCCATTCACAAACGCGTACCTTGTGTCTCCGGTTCCTTTTATCATCTCGATTCCACTATTTTTATTATCTCGAAATTCTCATCCAGGGTCACGAAGAGGATACGTTCTATCAGGCTCTCATCAGCGGTTTTAACTACCCTTGCGAATTTCAGGCGATAAATATTCCTGAATTGTTTGGGTGCTCCGAGATTGAGCTTCTCGAACACACCCGACTGGGGTTCAACTTCCTTCGACGTGATCTCGGGTTCGACATCCTTGAATTCGGGATACTCTTCAGCGACTCTCTTCTTGATCCTGTCCATATGCTCGCGATCGATCAGCACGTCATACCCTCATTGCATTTTGGCGTACACGCAATGTCGGATCGCCATAGAGCACGAACTGAAGAAGAGTCTTCTTGTCATCATCGTCAAGAAATCCATGGCGGCGCAATGCCTTGCGCGCAAAATCTAGCTTCGCATTTCTCAAACTTTCACCTGTCGTAAGGCCTTTCTCCAGATATTCGAAAAAATACTTAATGAGCAGATCCGCCTCGCCGGATGGCGGAGCGGCCGGACCGTAAGCGATCGTCGTCGAACCGCAAAAACCCCGCACTCCCTCTTCAGCAAGGAATTTCAAACATATGGCATCATTCTCTGCTTTATCAATGATATTCGCCCCGTAGCAGGCTTCAGAAGCGACCACTCCGGCAGCCTTTACGATATTGTCCGGTTTGATCGCAATTGGATATTCACCACCGCCCTGTCCGTACCAGTTTGCCGCAGCCTTGCTTCCGTGCACGTTGAAGTATAGATAATCCTTATCCTGCAGCCATTCTTCTTCGAATAATGCGCTCGTAACAGGCGGCGAGAGCTTCAGGTCCTGAGGTCTGCCGATCGGACTGTAGACGTTCTCTGAAGCACGACGCCATATTTCGGCAGTCAGCCCGAATGAATCTGCGGAATCATCCGAAGAATGCTGATCTTTCGTAAGCAATCCTTTTATGAAAGCTACGCTCTTGTTATCCGGAATGCGGGCACAAATGCGCTCCGGGATCACGTAATTGTTATCGCGCGAAGCATAGGGGTTGTCCGACAGGACATTTCCATCCCCGTCGTCACAGGGATTATCGAGCCGGAAAAAGGGGAGCACATCATCGCCCCCCAATAATAGAAGTGAATCTATTTCTCCCACGTTCTCTTCGATCTCAGAGACATAAGCTCTGATCGCCTCTGCATCCTTCCTGACCGGCGTGACCTCGTAATCGTTCGCCGCGTCATAATAGCAAAATAGCGTTTGATAATCGGCTCGAAATTTCATATATTCATTTATCGTTTTCTCTAAGGGGCGGATATCACTGACCTGTTCCTGCAGCGCATTTTTGCCGCTCAGAATCAGCATCCGCATTGATGATTATACTGAAAATATGAGCGAAGTCAAGAAATTGCACTTCCTACTTGTTGACATGGACCATCGCCGGCGTATAATATGGTCTTCGGGGCGTGGCGCAGTGGCTTAGCGCGCATGGTTTGGGACCATGAGGTCGTGGGTTCAAATCCCACCGCCCCGATTTGACACAAATCCTAAGCACGAAACCCTAAACTCTAAACAAATTCAAAATACCAATTTCAAAACACAAAGGCGGTTAAAGAAACTGCGTGATTCTGTGCCCTCATCCCAAGTGTTTTTTCAATATACGTGCTACCTCGGTGGGTGTTTCGCCAACAACTATTCCATGTTCTTCGAAAGCCTTGATTTTTTCTGCTGCGGTGCCTGCGGTGCCTGATATGATCGCGCCCGCATGACCCATACGCTTATCAGCAGGTGCCGTCTTGCCGGCAATAAAACCAAACACGGGCTTTTTAAAATTTCTCTTCACATATTCGGCCGTATCCTGTTCATCCCGGCCTCCAATCTCACCAACGACAACCACTGCCTCGGTAGCACCGTCTTCTGCAAACAACTCGAGACAGTCGATGAATTTCGTGCCGATTATGGGATCACCGCCTATACCCAAACAGGTCGATTGTCCGAGCCCTGATTTGGTTATCTGATCGACGATCTCATAAGTCAATGTACCGCTTCTTGATACTACACCGACATTGCCTTTCTTGAAAATGTGCCCAGGCAGAATGCCGACCTTTGCTTCGCCCGGCGAAACTACACCCGGTGAATTGGGTCCGATGAGGCGACAATCTTTGTCACGGAGATATGCCACTACTTTGACCATGTCAATCGCAGGTATGCCCTCTGAAATACAAACGACCAGTCTTATTCCTGCATCAGCGGCCTCATAGATGGCATCGACCGCAAATTTCGCCGGAACGAATATAACAGATGTATTGGCTCCCGTTTTCTCGACCGCTTCACCAACACCGTTGAAAACCGGCACCCCTTCAACAGTCTGTCCGCCGCGGCCTGGCGTAACGCCAGCGACCACATTCGTACCGTATTTCAACATCTGCATCGTATGGAAACTGCCATCTCTCCCGGTTATACCCTGCACAAGTAATTTGGTTTCCTTTCCAACAAAAATACTCATTTTACTCCTTTCGCCTCACTTCAGAAGTTCAATTGCTTTCTGAGCACCCTCATCCATTGTCTTCGCAAAAATCAAACCCGCCTCTTTGAGTATGTCCATTGCCTTGTCTTCGTTCGTACCGGTCAGGCGCGCAACTATCGGATGTTTTATGTTTAAGGTCTGCTTTGCCTGGAGGATGCCGTTCGCGACATCATCGCAGCGTGTTATCCCGCCAAATATGTTGAAAAAAATCACCTTTACATTTTCATCTTTCAGCAGAATCCGAAGTGCGTTCATGACTTTCTCAGGAGAAGAGGAACCGCCAATGTCGAGGAAATTAGCTGGTTCACCGCCAAAGTGCTTGACCAGGTCCATCGTTGCCATTGCCAGGCCTGCGCCATTAACGACGCACCCAATATTCCCGCTCAGGCGTACGTAAGATAGATCCTGTTCCTTTGCCAGAAGTTCGCTCGCATCCTCGCTCTCGCGATCTCGCATCGCCTCGACGTCGGGATGGCGAAAGAGTCCGTTATCATCGAAGTTGAGTTTTGCATCAAGGGCGATCAACCGACCCCTTTTGTCGACGACAAGCGGATTGATCTCAACCAATGAAGAATCGAGATCAACAAATATCTTGTACAACTTCGACGTTACAGCAGCACACTCAAATGCCACCTTTGGATCTTCATAAAGGAACAGTCCCACTTCCCTTGCCCGGTGGGGCATGAGGCCCATAAGAGAATCGGCATAGACTTTGTATATTGCTTCCGGTCTTTGTCTAGCGATCTCCTCTATTTCTACGCCACCTTCTTTGCAGGCCATTACCACTGTCTTCTTCTCACCCCGGTCTATAATAATGCCAAGGTAAGCCTCACTCCCTATGTCTATCGCCTCCGACACCAGCACCTTCTTCACGGGAATGCCCTTTATTTCCATATTCAGTATGCTCTCGGCATGCTGCCGCACTTCCTTTTCGCTCTTCGCTAATTTAATGCCGCCGGCCTTTCCACGGCCGCCGACCATGACCTGTGCTTTGATGACACAAGGTATTCCAATCTCCTTCGTTGCCGCAACAACCTCATCGACGCTGTGGCACATCATCTCCATGGGAGTCAAAATGCCGTATTTTTTGAATACTTCCTTCGCCTGATATTCATGGACCTTCAATTAATCCTCCTCACGTTATCTAATTTGGGCATCAATATTGACATTCAACTTATTCGGTCGTAGCGGGGTCAACACCCTCACAAGAATATCCAGAATCCTGCGCAAGTCAATACTGCGCGGGCATGAATCTTTTCCACCTCTACGCAGAGAATTAAAAATGAATGGAATTGGGGCGCTGCCGGCTCATCCTGAACCACGACACATACTTCAGCTACCCTGCATCACCCGCAAGGGTGGCACGTCTTGGGTGGCTGCCGTAAGTTCGATACGAGCCATGTATTGCGCTTCGTACGCGATACTCCTTACACACCTCTCGGGTGAATATGAGCGGCAAAAACCCAATTTCATTAGCAAACGCTACACCTGGGATCTTCAATTAAGAAAGGATATGACTCCGAGCGCCAGCTACTCGTTCTTCAAATCATCTGTCCACTCTGGCACAATCGTTCGGAATATTGTGTCGAGCGTCTGCCTGAATCCGGCATCGAGCCCGAGTTTTGCCAGGTCTTCAATTGCTTCACGGTATTCCTCAGTTTTAATGCGACGGTTGATACGAGTATATTCATTCGCCTTAAAGGTAGGATAGTACTGAGCCATCACGTTAACCACGGTCTTGCGTGACAGCCGGCGGCTGATGAATTCAAAACACTGTCTGCTGCCGGCGATCCCGTTTGGCAAGACGAGATGGCGAATCAACAGTCCCTTCTCCGCAATACCTTGTTTGATCTTAAGGTCGCCGACTTGCCGATGCATTTCCACCAATGCCGGACGTACCATATCCCAGTAGTCAGGAACGCCGGAATATGTATCTGCATGTCTGTTGTCGGCATATTTAATATCAGGCATGTAGATATCGACAATGCCATCGAGCATTTTTAGCGTCACCACCGACTCGTATCCTCCACAATTGTACACAATGGGCACTTTCAGTCCCACTTCCTGCGCGATCCTCAATGCCGCCACTATCTGCGGAACCCACGGCGTGGGGGAGACAAAATTGATGTTATGACATCCCAAACGCTGCAATTTCAGCATCATCTGCGCCAGATCTTCAAGAGTCGTTTTTCTTCCGATTCCGAGTTGACTTATCTGATGGTTCTGGCAGAAAACGCAATGCAAATTGCAGTGGGTGAAGAATATCGTACCTGAACCACAGCGACCAACGAGTGGAGGTTCCTCGCCAAAGTGTTGGTGATATGACGAGACCTCAGGTTCCAATCCGGCGCCACAATTACCAAGCTCGCCGTTGAGCCTGTTCACACCGCATTCGCGCGGACATATCGTGCACGGCGCCAATTTTTTATAGAATTTTTCAACGAGTTCTTTCGTGATTTTCTTCATGACTCGATTCCGACGGAGATCGCCTTCATTCTCCTCGAATTCCCTGTAGTGCTCCCTATTTCTTCACGAATCCACCGCGTGTCTGATTTGGCCGTAGAATTCAGTGTCCAAATATTGCCTTCAATTACCTCGCATTGCCTTAAGTTGCCCCATTTTGCCCTGTTTTGCCATAATCCCCATACCTGAAATACGCTGCGCACGAACCTTCCGACGAGACCATGCAAGGTCCTACTGGATCAACAGGTGTGCATCTCTTGCCGAAGAGCGCACAGTCAAATGGCATGCTGAGCCCCAGCAAGACACGTCCACATATGCACCCTTTCGGCTCCGCCGATTCAGGCACTTTTATATCATACTCATTGCGGACATCGAACCGTGAGTACTTCGAAGACAGTTTCAAGCCCGAATCGGGTATCATTCCGATTCCCCGCCAGCGGCTTTCGCAGACGTCAAAAACCATATTGAGTATCCCCAAGGCCTGGCTGTTGCCTTCAGGCTTAACTACACGATCATATTCGATGGTGATAGCACTCTTTCCGTCAACGATCTGTCTCGTAAGAATCAGAATTCCCTGCAGAACATCAATCGGTTCAAAACCAGTTATACAACCTGGCATGTGATACTTCTCCGCAAGGAACTCGTACGGTTTGCTACCGATAATCGCTGAGACATGTCCTGGAAGTATCAATCCCTGAACATCGATCTGTGGAGACCTCGCAATGTAATCGAGTGCTGGCGGAATAAGTTTGAAAGCGGAGAGTACGTAAAAATTCCTCACGTTCTTCCTGGCGGCTTCGACTATCGTTGCCCCTATCGTGGGCGAAGTTGTCTCAAAGCCGACCCCAAGAAACACAACATCCCTGCCTGGATTTTCTTTGGCAATGGTTAAGGCATCGAGCGGTGAATAAACGACACGTGGCGCATGAGCCTCCAGAGTCCCCCGGGTGCCAGGCACTCTAACCATATCTCCAAACGTCGCGATTATGACATTTGCTTCTCTGCTCAATGCGATGCAGTAGTCAATCGTTTCCTGCGGAGTCACACAAACCGGACAACCAGGGCCCGAGAGAAGACGAAGTTTGCCGGGCAACATCGCCCTCATCCCCGACTTGGCAATTACCATCGTATGCGTACCACAGACCTCCATCAGGCTCACGGGGCGATCTGTGATTTCGGAGATTGCCTTGATGATCTTGCTTGCGACCGTTTCCATGAGAGCTTTCAGCATTTATATGGAATGACGCCACCCATGGTGGACCATGGGTACATAAAAGACAGAATCTACCATGTAGTATTTCTTAGATCTTTTCGACTTTTGGGTAGCGAATACGAACCGTGTTTCGCCCCATCCCCTTTGCCTCATAAAGAGCTTCATCTGCAGATTTTATCAATTCCGAAACTGTACCTCCATCATCGGGGAACGCAGCGACGCCGGCCGAGAAAGTGACTTTCTTAGCGGATTCCCCGCGGCTAAAGTCATACATTTCGAGGTCATTTAGGAGATTACCGACGATACGGGCCGTATCCTGTTTCCTGATCTCTGGGCACATGATGACGAACTCATCACCGCCGTACCGCGCGATGATATCAGTATCTTCGAAGTGATCCTTGAAGATCTTCGCTAACCTGATCAATAATTGATCCCCAGCTTGATGACCCAACGAATCATTGTAATCCTTGAATTTATCCAGATCTATGATCGTTATCGAAACGCTGTGTTGAAACCGACGGGCACGAGCCAATTCCTCTTGTAGGCGATCCTTGAAATATCCTATGTTGTACAATTTCGTGAGGGGATCTATGGAAGCTGAAAAAGAAATGCTTTCGAAACTCCGTGTGTTATTGAGCGCGACCGCCGTCATCGTGGATACCACGCCCAACAAATTTTTCTCCCTCTCATCGAACTCACTACCGCGACATATAGCAATAACACCGAGCAACTTGTCTTGATATAACATTGGATAGCAGATATTCGGCACGAAAACGTCAAATGGTTCTTTCTTTGTGCCTAAGAAATCGAACTCACGGCTTCCGATCGGTAATCTCTTCTCGGCTGCGAGACCGACCTTACCATCGCCTAGTTTGTACACGATCTTGGGTATCCAGTTATCATCAATACCGCGTTCAGCTACTATGTTCAGGCGCTTACCTTTTTCGTCATACAGGAACACTGCTAGTTCGTTTGACTCAAGGTAATTAGATAGCAATCCTGCCGTCTCATTGGCAATCTCTTCCGGGTTCAGACGCGCGGTAAGTCTTATCATTGAGGCGAAGAAAAGATTGTTCAGGGAATTGATACGTTTCAATTCAGCCTTCAAGTGGTAGTTCTCACGTTTGTGTCTATCCAATTCATCGGCAAGAATATCAGAACGAACAACTTTCTTCGGCTCCGCTTTCCCGCGCCGAGTGAAGATGGTCATGAATATAAGTATGATCATTAGAGCCGCAACTCCAATGATCAACAAGATGAAAGTACCTGTGTTCAAATCCGGCATTAGCGAATTCTATACATAATACTGTAAATGTCAACATAACATGCGGAACCATGAAGAAAAACCCCCTGACATGCTAATTGAGTCCTCCATAAAATACCTTGACTTTCACTCACGTTGGAGTATAATTTCAGCGTTTTACCGCAATCGCGGAGACGATGAACGATGATGAACGATATGGTTGATATGATCGGAAAATATGGCATATTAGTTATAGCACTATTATCGCATCTGTGCCTTGCGCAGGCGACTGATGTTCATTCTCCCCTTGATACTCTCCAGATCGCCAAAGCACATTATGCCAGTGGCGCGTACTCAAGGTCGGTTACCATGCTCGAAACTGCATTGCCTTACTTAAGCGGAAATCAACTCATCGAGGCGCATGTGTTCCTCGCATTCGATTATGTCGCAATCGGTGATGATGCAAGTGCAATAGAACATTTCAAGAATGCGCTGACCAAGGACCCCAACCTACAACTAGATGGATATGCGCCTACTCCTGACATACTTACCGTATTCGAAGATGCACGCAAAGAAAAAGCGTACGAATCAGCTGGCTGTTCCTGTTTCATCCCGGGCATCGGACAAATCTTTAAAGGAGACAAAAGCAAAGGGAGAGTGATCATTGCAGCGTCCGTACTGACCCTCGCCGGCACCCTGGTGTCATGGTCAATCGCCGACAGCAAACATACCGCATATCTCTCTCTCGGCCCGGATAATCTTGACCAAATGGATGACGTATACAACGACTATAACCGATGGCGTAAGATAACCATCCTTTCAGGAGCCGCGTTCGTCGGCATATACGTTTACAGCATCTTCGATGCCATGCTTTCACTGAAAAAGACCAAGACGAAGACCAGTAACCTGCAAACTGGATTCCATTTCAAGTGTGACGGCAATCACACCCAGATCGGCTATGCGATAGGAATATAACATGCAGCGCCTTCCATTTCTCATCGTTGGCATTTCCGTTCTATTCTTCATAACTTGCCTGGATGCGCCACGTGACAACATGTACGACGCTGACAACCCGAACAAGGCATATTTCTCAATGATTGTCTATGAACTCGGGTTGTATCCAATCGAGGGATCCGTCGTCAATCTCACGCAAAATGATACGATTGTTAAATCGGACACTACCGATAGCAACGGAATTGCAGCTTTCGAGGAAATCGATCCCGGCATATACTACATCACGGCAACCACCGAATATTATCAACCCATCGCAAGTGGTCCTGAAAGCCTATGGGCCGAGGCCTATGTCGTCGATCATCGTATGGAGTTCCTCACGCTTCATTTCGAGGACGATCTCCTTGGTACACCTTCGCCCTATCGGCTAATGATTGAGAGCGGGCATTGGGCTGTTGTGGTATCTGACGAAGAACCGCAAACACACTCAACTCCGCACGTTTACCTCGGGAACGACAGCATGCCATCCGGCTGTGCACTTTCGCTTTGCGAGTTAGATGCAGAACATTTCTTCTTCTCCGTGAGACTAAATGTGCTTGGGACGGAAGAATCTAATTGGAACGCCGGAGTCGTATTTAGATTTCAGGATAAGTATAATTACTACGCACTGACGCTCTCACCGGACACTACTTACTGCTACGTGTTGAGGGATGGGCAATTATCGTATCTTCGTGCCATCGCAAGGGAAACAAAGGTTGACACCTGGCATAATATAAAGGTCGAACATCGGGAAGGTGAACCAACCATACGGATCAACATCGACGACGCCGTGTATTTTGCTCTCTATGATAATATTCTTTCAGGAGGGCGCGTAGGTTTGATCGTCTCTGATAACGACGGCCCAATTCCAGCATCAACCTACTTCGATGATTTCACCCTTGATCTAAGTTACTCGCATGTACAATAGCCTGCAATAGCTTTTGTCGATCTTCAGGACCTTACTCTTGACAGGTATTGACATGCGAATATCATGTTTCAACTATGCGTTCTACTAACTCACATAAGAAGTACCGGATAATGCTGGCCGATGATCACACGTTGATACGGCAAGGACTGAAACGTATCGTGGAGGAAGATGAAAAAGCCGAAGTCGTTGCCGAAACAGGCGATGGCTTGCAGATCCTTCCAAAAGTGAGAAAACACGCGCCTGATATGCTGATCCTCGACATATCACTGCCCCACCTACGCGGCATCGAAGCTATCAGCAAAATCCGCAAAGTCAACAAGAAAATCAAGATCCTCGTTCTGACTATGCACAAGAACGAAGACTATGTGTATGAATGTCTCTCCGCGGGTGCCCAGGGATACGTGCTCAAGGAAGATGCCGAAAGCGAATTGCATACAGCAATTGATTCCCTGAAAGATGACAGCTACTATATATCGCAATCCTTCAGCAATGATGTGATTAGGAATCTCATCAGGCGCCAAGGAACCAAGTACCGTGAATCGGTTTTCGATATTCTCACCGGCCGTGAACGAGAGATACTGAAATTGATCGCAGAGGGCAAGTCGAATAAACGAATAGCCCAGCTCCTCTCCCTTAGTACAAGGACCGTTGAGCATCATCGACTTCGCATAATGAAAAAACTGCGCATCTCAAAGGTCGCAGACCTTGTCATTTTCGCTATACGCCACGGCTTAGTCGATATGTCCTGAACTGCGTGGCGTTAATAACTGATGAAACGCAAGAAATCGAGCGCAGTACATACAACGAGGAGATCAACGAACCTGCGCCGCAACAGACGTTACAGAACGCATAGCCACTCCAACCGCGACATACAAATGGATGTCAACGATAGCTACAAAGCGCTCTTCGACAATTCCTGTGTGCCAATGTTCCTAACTGATCAGCAGGCTCGGATCATAGAGGTGAACAAAGCAGCCGCATTAATGACTGGCTATTCAAATAAGGAATTAGTTGGTAATTCCATGCTCCTCATCTATCCGAAGAATGAGCGAAAAAAGATAATGAATGAGTTTAAACGCGGGATTAGACACGGTGGGACGCACTTGCGTGACCTCCCGCTGGCAACAAAAAAAGGAGCGATAATATTCGTCGAAACAACGACGAACATAATTGAATCTGATAACCAAAAACTTGTACAAGTGCATCTCTACGACATCACTCACCACGTGAAAACAGAGGAGGACCTGCGCAAGACCATAGACAAACTGAATCTCTCCATCGAAGGTTCAGACGGATTCCCCTGGGAATGCGAATTCGATCAGAAACGCCCCGGTCATACCCTGGATAGGATCTACCTTTCTCCAGGCGCGAAACGCATAATAGGTTACTCAGACCGTGAAATGCCAAGCTCCATTCGAGCCTGGTACCGTCGCATCGTGCCGGAGGATATACAGAAATTGCGGAAAAGCGCCCTGGATCACCTGCACGGGAAGAGTACTCTACATCAGGTTGAATATCGCATTCGACATAGAGACGGCAGTATTCGCTGGATTCGCAGTTGTGGCAGGATAGCACACGATGCCGCCGGCAGACCGGAACGGTGGATCGGTATCCACTGGGATGTAAGCCAAACCAGGGAAACAGTAAAGATGCTCAGCGAATCAGAGCGCAGATACCGATCTTTGGTCGAAAGTCTCCCCGATATTGTATGGTCTTTTTCCCTGCAGCGCGGCATCGTTTATTCGTCACCGCGTGTCGAATCGATCTTAGGGTACACGCCGAATCATCTATACAAGAATCCGTGGCTATGGATGGAATCAATACACCCGGATGATCAGCACCTCGTAACCAAGGCAATTGCTGATTTCACGAAGAATAAGGATTTCGCGGCCGAATATCGCATCAAGGATGTTGCCGGAAAGTGGCATTGGTTTCTGGACCGTTTCGTCGCTCGGCGTAAGTCCGGGCACGATGTGATTATCGAAGGCGTCTCGACGGACATTAGCGAACGCATAATGGCAACAGCTCAACTCCGCCTTAATGAAGAAAGTTATCGCGAACTTGCGGACAGTATCACTGATCTGTTTTTTGAAATGGACCATAAACTGAGATACACTTATTGGAACAAAACATCGGAAAATCTGATCGGCGTATCAGCCAACGATGCAATAGGCAAAACCATCACCGAAATTTTCCCGAAAGACAAGCCCACCTTGAGAGCAATACGTTTCTACAGAAGGGTGCTCAAATCACAGAAACCAGCGACTTTTGAGAACGAATATTTCGTTAACGGAACCAAGTACTTTTTCGAAATTAATGCATACCCATCTACTCGCGGAATCTCTGTCATCGCAAAGGATATAACATCCCGCAAGGAAGTCGAAGAAACGGTCAAACGTCGTGACGCGATCCTTGCCGCTGTATCTTCCGTTGCTGAACAATTTCTGAGAATTCGACCATGGACACGCGTTGTCAATAATGCTTTGCAGTCGATCGCCAACGCCGCCGGTGTCTGCCGCGCATATGTCTATGAGAACCACCTTGCCGACGATGGGACTCTTCTGACGAGCAAGCGCTACGAGTGGACCGGACCCAGCTGTGACCCACAGTTACGAAATCCTCTGCTGCAGAACACTACATATGCCAAGCTTGGATTCGCCCGCTGGCCAAAAATCCTTTCCCGGGGCGAATCCATTCACAGTCCAGTTAATATGCTGCCTGCCACTGAGCGAAAACAGTTGACTGCCCAAGGTGTCAAGTCTATCGCCATCATGCCCATCTTCGTTGGCGGACAATGGTGGGGGTTCACCGGGTTCAATGAATGCCGCCATGACAAGTACTGGTCAAACGCAGAGATCGAAGCCCTTAAAGCCTGGGCTGAAATGCTCAGCTCAGCACTCCACCGTAGGGACATCGAAGCAAGAATTGCTAAACATAGCGCCGAGCAGGTAATGATTAGCAATATTGCCCGCATCGTAGGCAGTTCTGTGAATCTACGGGAAATACTCGAAAGACTCCTCGACAAGACCATGACGGCCTGCGACTGCGGGCATGGAGCAGTCTACCTCCTCGACAGAGAATCGGGGCAATACTCAGGTTTTATCTTCCGTGGTGTATTCAGTAAAAGGAGCAAAGAAATAGGTACGCTGAGGATCGATGCCCGAAAGATGGTTGGAGCAATAGCTTCCCGCCATCCAATATCTATGACCGATTCTCGATGCTGCCCGATACTCTGGCGGAAAATCAAGAAGGCAGAAGGACTGCGTACCGTGCTCCTCGTACCGCTGCCGTCAGGTAACACAATTAAGGGTGTACTGGCGTTAGCAGCCGAGAACACAAAGAATTATGACGACAGGGAACTAAATCTATTCTCAACCATTGGCCGTTATGCTGGCCATGCAATAGAGAAAGCCAGACTCTACAACTCCGCCCAACGCGAACTAACGGAACGACGATCTCTGGAAAAAGAATTGCGGCAGTCCGAGGCGAAATACAGGACGATTTTCGACACGGCACCAGACGCAATTCTGACGTTCGACGTGAACGGCAAGGTTACGTCATGTAATAAGACGGTAAGAATGCTCACCGGATTCCGAGTGAGTGATTTTGTTGGCCATCATTTCTCAGAACTTCCAGTATTATCACCATCAGATATTCCGTATTTCGAGAAGATGTTCTCGAAAGCCAAAGCCGGGAAAATACAGCCTCCTTTCAGGGTCACATGGATGACATATTCCGGCGAGAAACGCATTGCCGAACTCCGGACGAGTATACTGAAAAAAGGAAAGAAGGTCAGCAGTCTCCAGATAATCGCCCGCGATATCACCGAAAGCACAAAACACGAATTGATGATAAAGCGTCGCGACGCTATCTTCGAGGCTATAGCCCATGCAGCCGAGAAATTTCTTAGGGCTGTCAACTGGACCGATGTCATACAAGACGTATTACAACGACTTGGTGAAGCAGCAGAAGTCAGCCGGACCTACATATTTCAAAACCGTAAGGGAAGGCACCGATCTCTCCTCACCAGCCTGATGTACGAGTGGACGACACAAAATACCACGCCGCAACTGAATAATCCTTTGCTCAAGAGTGTGCCCTATCGCAAGGGTGGATTCGAACGCTGGTCAAGGGCTATGAGCCGGGGCAGCCAAATTATAGGTCATGTACGCCAATTTCCGCCGCGAGAACGAGAAATTCTTCTATCCCAAGAGATCAAATCACTTCTCACCGTACCCATTTTCGTCGGGGATGAATGGTGGGGTTTTATCGGATTCGACGAGTGTAGGTATGAACGGGAGTGGTCGACCGCGGCTATCGAAGCCCTGAAGATCGCAGCTAACGAGATCGGAGTGGCTATACAGAGAGCCAGAGTCCACGACGTATTGAAATACCAGGCCGATCTGCTAGATGATGTCTCTGACGCGATCATCTCGACCGATCTTCAATTCAGAATTATCTCCTGGAACAAAGCAGCGGAACGCATGTACGGGTGGAAAGCCCAGGAGGTAATCGGGAAAACAATATCCGACATCACACATATTAAGTATCCCCACGATAAGATCGCGGACGTCGTAGAAAGATTTTTCGAAGAAGGATTCTGGAACGGCGAGGTAATGCAGAGACACAAGGATGGTAGACCCATCGACGTACTCGCATCAGTGTCCATCATCAATGATGGTAACGGAAAACCTGTGGGCGCGGTTGCAGTCAACCGAGACATAACAGCACGCAAAAGAGCAGCCATGGAGCTGCAAAATCAACACGCAAAACTACAGAAATACCTTGACATTTCTGGCGTGGTGATCGTAGTCGTAAATTCTGCAGGTAAGGTCGAACTCATCAACAAGAAAGGGTGTCGAGTACTTGGTCTGAAAGAAGACGAAATAGTCGGGAGAGACTGGGTCGATGATTTCATCCCGGCGAGGTTCAGAAATGAGCAAAGAACAATCTTCGGGCAAATGATGGCGGGTGAATATCAAAAGCACCGGAATTACATAAATCCTATTCTGACCAACAACGGTGAAGAAAGGACCATACATTGGTATCACACAGTATTGACCGACGAAAAAGGAAGGGTCACCGCGACGCTTAGCTCGGGCAATGATATCACAGAACAGAAAAAAGCAGAGGAGGCCCTGATACGAAGCGAAGCCAAATACCGTAGGCTCATCGAAAACACGAACGTCGGCATTGTCAGTATCGACACCAACGGCGCCCTTGTCTATGTAAACCAAACATTCTGCAAGATGCTTGGTTATCGTTGTAATGACTTGATAGGTAAGCAACTCGCCCAATTCCTCCATGCTGAAGATAGGAAGGCCACAATCAAAACATTCCTGGGCAGATCAACGAAAGTCCAGCGCCGTACCTCTCTCGAGTTCCGAGCCCTACACAAGGATGGACAGATAGTCAGCATGCTATCGAATCCAACCTTCATCAAGCAAGGAGGAAAGACAACAGAGATTCACGCAATCATTGAGAACATCAGTGGACGTAAAGAGGCAGAAAAGACCGTAAGATACCATCTAAAACTGGAGAACAGACTTGCCAAGATTTCCGAGAAATTGGTCAAAACAAGGGACGTCACCTCGGCACTGGACGAATCTCTTGCGGACCTTGCAGATCTTTTTGCAACCGACCGCGCATTGCTCGCCCAGCGTGATGAGAAAACAAAAGAGTGGCGCATTACGCACGAATGGCATAGGGAGGGATTGTCATCGGTAAAAGAGAAGCTGGATATAATCAGTGAACAAGACTTCTTCCAATGGTTCAGCAGAATCAAGAAACAAAGATACGTCTCGATCATCGACACTACACGTTTACCCAAATCATTAATGGACACGTTTACCGGCATCGTCGACCACCCTCCGAAGTCAGTCCTGGCAATACCTCTGTATGTTGAACGACGATTATCCGGCATACTGTGGCTTACAGCCGAGAAGCGCCATGCCACCTGGCAGAAGTATGATATCGAAATACTACAAGCCGCAGGTGATGTCATCATGGCGAGCGTCTTCAAAGATCGTTACCAGAAAAGACTCACGCGCACCCTGAGGGATCTTGACACCGAAAGAAAGCGAATCGTGGATCTGGCAAAGAAGACGATCGAAATGCAGGAAAGAGAACGCCTTTACTTTGCTTCCGAGATCCACGACAACCTACTACAAAGCCTCGTGGCCGTTCTATACTACCTGCAGACGATAATAATACCTGAATCTACAAGAAGAATGGACGAGCAGAAAGAAAAACTTGTGGCAACAATCAAATCCAGCATTGACAGCGGACGGGCTCTAATCCGTGAAATCGAACCTTTACATGCGCCCGAAATAAGTCTTGTCGACGCCGTAAGAAATTCGATAGAAACGAGATTCATCGACACTGACACAAAGCACAGTTTCGCTCACCCAAAGCGCATGCCACAGATGAGTTTTGCCGCTAAGATAAATCTGTTGAGAATAATCCAAGAGGCAATAATGAATGTCCGCAAACACGCCCAGGCTAAGAATCTTAATGTCAGTTTGACGGTTAGGAAGCGTGCAATGCTTGTTGAAATAATCGACGACGGCATTGGGTTCAACCCCTCCCTGCTCTCCAGGCAACCCACCGGCCACCTTGGGCTCGTGACCATGCAGGAACGCGCCAGACTTATAGAGGGAATCCTCACGATCAAGAGTGAACCCGGTTCAGGCACACGCGTGACGGGCGTATTCCCGCTAAGTGATTTACGGAAATAGCCGCGAACCCCCATCAACCCAATAAACATGGCCAATCAATCCCATGCCGTAAAGTCGGTATAGACACAATTCTAGGAAAATAGCACTTAAGTCTAAGTAGAAATACCTACGCAAGAATACGTAGTCTCAGAACTTGCTCAACCGGCGAGTTAAATTAGAATTAAGCAGGAAATGCGCTCCATGAACCGGATTGCCATCGTCGATGATCACACCATTATTCGCCAGGGGCTGCGTCGCATCATAGAAGAGATGGGTGGCTACCAAGTAGTAGGCGAAGCGGGTGATGGTCTTGATATCTTACCGATGATTAAAAGAACGCACCCTCACCTAATAATTCTCGATATCTCACTCCCCAGGTTACGAGGTATCGAAGCCATAAGAAAGGTGAGGAAAACAAATAAAACGGTGAGAATCCTTGTGTTGACCATGCACAAGAACGAACACTATGTTTATGAGTGCCTTGCAGCAGGCGCACAAGGTTACATTCTCAAAGAAGATGCCGATACTGAACTACTTGCTGCTCTCGAGGCAATAGCGAAGGGCACCATTTATGTTTCAAGGTCATTTAGCGGCCATGTCATTGAAGCGCTTGCACGAAACAAAGCGCAGAGAGGATCGCCTCTCGACGTTCTCACCGATAGGGAACGTGATATCCTTCGCCTCATTGCCGAGGGCAAGACGAATAGACGCATCGCGGATACCTTGTCGCTGAGCAAGCGAACAGTCGAGCACCATCGTCTGCACATTATGAAGAAACTCAACGTCTCAAGCGTTGCCGATCTCGTAAAACTCGCGATAAAATACCATCTCGTGGACATAACATGAGATCTCCTGATTTACGCAATTAATATGAAAGAAGAAAAAACCTCAAGCGAACGGATTTCCCGACGGCCACTCAGCATACGCGGCAAGATGGTACTCAGCTTCAGCATACTTTTCGCCCTAACCTTCATAATCGCAAACTTGATCGCCATGTTCGGCATTCCCTTCAGTTCTTTCAGAGGGACGTACAGATTAGAGCGCGACCAGGCATTACGCGACCTTGATTTCATCGCCGGGCTCAAGCACGAACGACTCGAGATGTGGATCAAAGAACGGAAGGCTAACTTACAGATGATCACCCATTGCGAGAAGATCATCGGTTCGGTCAAAGGTCTGAAGCAAACGATGGTCGAGAAAAACCTGAGACCCGATAAGCCTACGTTCAAGTCCGATATGCAGCGTGAGAACCATTATTCAATTCTCCGCCGTGAACTGCAGATGATGCAAGACATGTACGGCGAATACAATACGCTGTGCATTATCGATCCAGGGCTCGGAATCTGCATTGTATCGACGGACACGACCCGCGTGGGCAGACGCGTTTATCATAAGAGGTTCATTCGCGAGGCGCTCGAAACCGGACATGGCGAAGCGGTCGACCTTGAGCTGCATCCTGCATCGCGAAAGCCGAGTCTTGCATTCACGCGTCTTATCGCGGATGCCGCGGAAAACCCGGTGGGCATTTTAGTCGCGCACGTTGATGCCGATGCTTTCGTCAAACCAATGCTCTATGTCGGCGAAGAAATCGGCAAGACCGAAGAAGTCATGATCCTCGACGAAAGTGCACGACCCCTTGTTCAGCTGAAACATCCCCTGGCCGACGGCTCAAGGGCCGATATGCTCATCGATAGCATCATGACCGAGGATGCTAAACTGGCGATGAATGGCGAGAGCGGCGTAATGAGAACGAAGGATTACCGTGGCGTGCACGTCATGGCTGCGTACCGATTCGTCCCGATCACTCCCTACAGAGGGATTGGGTTGATCGTGAAGCGCGATGAATCCGAGATCACGATGAGCATTCTGACAAGGATGGGTTATTCTCTTGCCGTAGCGTTGTGCGGCCTCTTGGTCGCGCTCGTCCTCACATCGTGGAATGCCACGCGGATATCAGAGCCCATCATCAAGCTGAGCAACACAGCGCGGGCGGTCGAAGCCGGCGACCTCACGGCGAGAGCTTCAGCAACGACCGGCGATGAGGTCGGTACGCTGGCGGCGGTCTTCAATTCCATGCTCAATCAGATCCAGCAGTGGCATGTGGAACTCGAAAAAGAGGTCGAGGTGCGGAGCAAGGCGCTTAGAAAGATCAACGAAGAATTGGAATTCAGGATTGCGAAGCACAAAAGTACAGAGATTGCTTTAAGGGAAAGCAAAAATTTCACCGAGAGGCTCATTAACTTGATGAAGGACGGGTTTTCTGTTATCGACCCAAACGGGGTCCACCTCAGCGTGAACGCGGCACTCTGCCAGATGACGGGGTTCACAGAAGACGAACTGATCGGTATTGGGCTGCCTCACCCTTATTGGCCCGAAGAAGAAATAGATAGGATCATGGAAACTTTCCAAAAAACACTTGCAGGCGAATTCGACGATTTTGAACTTATTTTCAAGCGAAAGAACGGTGAACGTTTTCCAGTACTAGTAAGTCCATCATGCACTGAAGATGCGCAGGGTAACGTGAAAGTCTACTTCGCCACGCACAAAGACATTTCTGAACGCAAGAGAGCGCTGGAGGCGTTACAGCAGAGCGAAGAAAAATACCGTATGCATTTTGAGAACGCCTCAGATGTCATTTACTCAATTGACCGGAATCTGAGAATCCTCAGCGTCTCGCCATCAGTCGAAAGAATACTGGGCTACAAAGTCAAGGACCTCGTCGGAAAGAATATCGCCAAACTTAATCTCATCGCACCCGAGTACCTCGATTCCGTGTCCTATGATATTGGTCGAATATTACAGGGTGAACAAATCCCATCATCAGTATATGAATTCCTGACAAAGGGCGGTTCCCGTAAGTTTGGTGAAGTAAGCGGTGCACCATTATATCGCAACCGCAAGATTGTCGGAATTGTCTCGGTGGCCAGAGATATAACCGAGCGAAAGAACGCCGAAGAAGAAGTCAGAAAGGTGAACCGAGCACTGAGAATTCTCAGTAACTGCAACATGGCCCTTGTGCGGACAACAGATGAGAAGGATTTACTGAAGGGCATCTGCAAGCTGATTGTCGAAATCGGCGGATACCCGCTTGCGTGGGTCGGATATGCTCAGAACGATGACCACAGGACAATAAAATGCGTCGCCCAAGCAGGCAGCAAGAGTAAATACGCGAACCACTTCAAGGCAACATGGGGAGATAAACGCACTGGCCGCAATCCGTTCGGAATCGCAATCCGCACGGGGAAGTATTACCTCTGTCGCGAAATAGACAAAGACATGAATTGCGCGGCAAACCGGGCTGCCTCGATCAAGGCCGGATGTAAATCACTCATTGCCTTGCCAATGATGAACAAGGATACAGTTCTCGGCGTATTGAGCATTCATGCGACCGAAGCCAATGCCTTCGACGAAAGAGAAATTGCCCTGCTGCAAGAACTTGCTGAGGATCTGTCATATGGCATCCAGGCTCTCCGTGCCCACATCGCCCGCCAAGCTGCCAGTGAGGAGCTTGAAAGAAGTTATGTGAAATTGCGTACAACCCTCGAAGAAACGGTCAACGCGCTCGCCTCGGCCACAGAAAAACGTGATCCGTACACCGCTGGCCATCAGCGCCGGGTCACCCAGCTCGCCTGTGCGATTGCCAAAGAGATGAAGATGTCAGAAGAATCGATCGAAGGCATACGCATCGCTGGGTTGTTGCACGATATTGGCAAGATATCGGTTCCGGCCGAGATTCTGAGCAAACCAGGCAGACTGAGTGAAAGTGAATTCTCGATAATCAAACTTCACAGCGAAATTGGTTATGACATTCTGAAAACGATCAACTTCCCCTGGCCCGTCGCTCAGATTACTCTCCAGCATCACGAACGTATCAATGGTTCAGGCTACCCACGCGGCCTCAGTGGCGACGAAATCCTCATTGAAGCAAAGATCCTGGCTGTAGCAGATGTCGTCGAGGCGATGTCGTCACACCGCCCTTACCGACCAGCCCGTACAATGAAAGAAACGGTCGAAGAAATATCGAGAAATCAGGACGGCCTCTACGACAGCCACGTAGCAGAAGTATGCCTGCGTCTTTTCACAAAAAGAAGATTCAAATTCACAAAAGTCTGACAAATAGAGAAAGCAATGCACCAGGGCACGTACTTATGAAACCCAGTAGGCGTCAGACCACCAGCTACAGCACCCCATCATCCAAGGGTACGCACTTAGGTATAGATAAGATTATGCAACGCCCAGACAACATACGTCGATTCCTGGACATCCTCACAACAATGATAGTATGGTTCGATAAGAATGGTCGCGTGGTATTGATCAACAAGCTCGCCTGCAAGATTCTCGAATACGGAAAAAAAGAAATTATTGGCAAAAACTGGTTTGAAAGTTTCCTACCGGAGAACGCAAGAGACGATGCGCGAAAAATCTTCACACGCCTGATCCAGGGTAAGACTAATACTGCCAAATACACTCAGCACAATGTTATTACTAAAACCGGAGCGGAAAGAACGATTGCGTGGCACAGCGCCACATTCAAAGATGAATCAGGCCAGATCGCCGGAACATTCAATTGCGGCATCGATGTAACGAAATGTCGAAGAATCGAGAGTGATCCGGCAGTTTCAAAGGAGAATTTTATATTACCGATCGAAAGTTCTACTGACGCCTTCTTCCTCGCCGACATTAAAGGTAACTTCAAGCACTTCAACAGAAACTTTGTTGACCTATTCGGCTATACTTCTGTAGAAATGAAAGCAAAATCGCTCAAGCAGCTCGTTCACCCGGATGATTTTAATAAGGTTACCCGTCACCACCTAGAACGAACCAAGGAAAAGAACATTCCCCACAAGCATGAAATCAGAGGAGTGAAGAAAGACGGCACGAAAATATGGCTAGAGATGAATGTAATGCCTACGGAGGAATGTGGCGAGGTCACAGGAACACGCGCATATGTTCGGGATATATCCGAACGCAAAGAGGGAGACCGAGAATTACGTACCCTTTCAATGGTCGATGAACTAACCCGCCTATATAATCGAAAGGGTTTCCGTGTTTTCGCTGAGCAGCAAATAAGGATTGCCGATCGCACTGGCAAAGGTTTCTTCATTATACTTGCCGACCTTGACCACCTGAATGCCATCAACGAAAATCTTGGGCAAAAGTACGGTGACCAGGCGTTGAGAGATGTGGCAAACGTGTTCAGTCAAAGCTTTCGAAAATCAGATGTAATTGCCCGAATGGGAGACGATGAATTCGCAGTGGTCGCGGCCGATGCGCTGAAAATCAGCGAATCGATCATTGTCGGAAGGATGTTAAGGAATATTTCAATTAAGAATTCGCAACGAAAGAAATACGACCTCGCAATAAGCGTAGGTGCAGTGTACTACGATCCAAAAAAAACTTGCACCCTCGACGATCTGCTCGGACAAGCAGAACAGAAGATGTACGAGCACAAAAAGATCAAGCGCGAAATGAAACAAAATAGCCGAACCTCATAGACAATCTTCAAGCTGTCCTTGTATTGACAACCGACCTGATATTCATATATTTAATATGCTTGTATAATATCTGTTCCGTTACGCGACCGAAATAATGTTATGATACAGGTAGCTCTAATGCGGTTGACGTAATTACTGTACTACATCTACAATTTTTTGTGCGTACGATTTTTGATCTGCGTATGTGATTGGCAAAATAAAGCGGAGTATAAACCCGTAGCCTGAATTACAAGAGAACGGACCATTATGCCATGTCCAGGTTACGGCAACAAAGGGAGGAATGATGTATTTCCAATTTAAAACGTGGCTGATCCTTATTTTTCTTAGTGCAAACATGGTGATCGGATCAGCCAACCCAGCTGCCTCAATTAGCAGTATCGAGATCGAAAAAGAATATGTGATCCGTGACGGCAGCAGATTCTCATGGATAAAAGTTGGAACATTGGAGGAATTGCCTGAACCGATACCCCACCCCATTCCCGCACCACGTAGGAATCTGTCGGGAATAAGGACACCTGATTCTTTCCCCTCGCCGGATGATGCGCCCTGGGGGCTGGCACCGGGTATCAATTGTATATGGCTCTCAGATATCGATGCAGCAACTATCTACAAGATAAATCCCGTGAATGGTGCTGTTCTTACGCAATTTGCCGCCCCGGATCTCTGGACCAAAGACCTCGCGTTTGACGGCGAATACCTTTGGGTTAGCGGTAACATGCAGAGTGATATATACAAGATCGATACGCTGAACGGCACAGTGATGGGCGCCTACAGTAGTCCTTCGCTGAACCCATTAGGACTGACCTATGATGGTTCGTATCTCTGGCATGCTGCGCATCCCGGCACAAACACAGAACCCACACAGATATACAAGATCGACCCGGCAAATGGCCAGGTTATAACCTCATTTCCCCTGCCGTTTGAGTGGGCGAATGGACTGGCATACATGGATGGGTACTTGCTCGCCAGTGATACTGATCTCGGGATTATTTATAAAATCGATCCGAACACAGGGCAGATCGTAGATGCCTACGGAGCTGCAAGAGATAATCCTCTGGGACTTGCGTATGACGGTACCAACATCTGGAATGTTGACGACCTGTTTGATTTTCTGTACTGGTACACTCCTGGAGGTGCGCCACTCGCGGTCGCCATGAACCAACCGCTCATGATACATACATACCCGACCTATCAGCCGATTTCTGTTATCGGAACAGTTCAAGGTTCGGATCTCATTTCGTGGGGTGTTGAATATGCCCAAGGTGAGCCGCCGGGAACATGGAACCTCATCGGAAGCATGCAATACTTGCCGCAGGTTTATGATACACTCGTACAGTGGGATGCGAGCGGTCTTGCTCAGGATCATTACCGGCTCAGAATCCATGTCACATGTGGTTCTGGTGTGGACACGTCACATCAGGTGAGTTTCTCCCTCGATCCAGATATCATGGACGGATGGCCCATAGAGTATCCAAATATCTCGCCGATCGCTGTCGCTGATCTGGGTGACGGAGGGACACACGAAATAATTGCTGGTATAGACCATAACAATGAAATGGACTGTTATGTTACAGCCTGGGATCTATCCGGCAACAATGTGTGGCAATCGCCGGATGGCATAAATAACTCCCATAAACCTGTCTCCGTGGGGAATACGGATTGTACTGGTCTCTGTGAGATAGTCACCGGATATCCAACCCAGACGACAGGACTCGATTCGTGTCCGGTATATGTCATGACCTACGGTGCAGGAATATATCCAAACTGGCCACAGTATGGAATAAAGGCTGGCTATTATTGGAACACAATGGTACCGATACTATTTGATATTGACGCAGACACAGACCTCGAGATTTTCACTGGAGGACTTGAACTCCATGGATGGCATCATAACGGCATACCATATAGCGGCGCATTCATCGGCTCGACCGTTTCGGATCCGGCGATCGGGGACATCGATTGTGATAATTTCGACGATTTCGTCTTCATGGACAGTAACTCCCTGGACGTCCGCGACAGATATGGAAATTCCCTCGCCGGGTTTCCCGTTTCAATGCCAGCTGGTATTAGCGCGACATTCCCGGTGATCGGCGACGTCGACAACGATAGTGTACCCGAGATTATTCTGGCGCTCGATGACATGAAGGTCTATGTAGTCGACTCCGGCGGAACCATACTTCCAGGCTGGCCTCAAACAATTAACGGCTCCTACTCAAATTCACCCGTGGTCGGAGACATCGATAATGATAATGACCTCGAGATCGTTGTCGTAAGTGGTATGTTTCCTCAATACTCACGTGTCACCGTATTCGAACACACCGGCAGTACCTACTCTGGCTGGCCCAATCATCTCAACGACAGGGTATTCCGTTATTTCAACATGCCCGTGATAGGTGATGTTAATGGAGATAGCATGCCTGATGTTATCATGGGTTATGAAAGTGTCGATGGGTACGAGGAATTATATGCGTGGGATAATAATGGCGACGTCCTTGCCGGCTGGCCTAAATTGCTGACTGACATTTATGGCTATGGCATCACCGGTTCACCTGTGCTCGGGGATTTTGACAATGATGGCAATGTCAATATAGCGGTCAGCTCGAATGTATATTGGGTGGGGAATTCAGAGATTTATGTTTGGGATCTACCGTTCCCCTATCTAGAAAGTGCGATGGAATGGCCGTGCTTCCGGCACGATCTATACCGGACGGCAAATTATCACCATATTGAAGCGGTTGGTATCCTGGAACACGGCAATGACCGGAGTATATATGAGGCATTCGGCATGACAGTACACCCGTCTGTGAGCAGCAATATTGTGCGCATCACAACGCACATACCATCAGGCCGCGGGACCGGTCAAATTTCGATATACGACGCGACCGGTCGTCGCGTGCACAACCACACTCACGTTGAGGCGGGTGCACACGAGGAGATCATCGACTTCACTGCATTGAATAAAAAAGGCAGTAACGGTGTATATTTTATCCTGCTCCGTTCAGCCGAGTCAATAACGGCCCAGAAGGTCGTTATCGTTCAATGACGGCAAAGCACCGAATGATTTCTTGGATACTACTGTATTACATTACCCGAGATAGCGATCGGCAATTGGCCTTCGTGGCGCATCTGTCACGCATCATCGATCATGTCGTTCAGGTAAACAGATGGCGGGAATCTAGCACAAGCCGCCGGTCTCGTTATAGTATCGAGAAAATAGAGATGACTTGAATGATAGGCTAAAAGGGGAGTGAAAACTCAAATCACTCCCCTTGTGCTATATAAATTTCTTTTATCGTATCAATAATAATTCTTGAGTGGCAATATAATCCCCAGTCTGGAGTTCCAAGAAATAAACGCCGCTGCTCAATCGGCAATTATCATGATCTGAACCATCCCACTTTACTGATGACTGATTACTCAATAGTCCAAAATCCTTTACCAGACGGCCTGTCGCGTCGAAGATTTTGATGTTCGTATCATGTATCCTGTATCCTGAATCGTGAATCATGTATCTGATGATAGTAGCATATCGGAATGGATTCGGACTGATTTGAAGGGTGACAACATTTGCCCTTGATGACTCGTGCTCCTCAATTCCATATTGTTGAGCATAATCAAACAGCGCGTGCATGATCATATTGGTTCCGGGACCTGCTTCGCCATTAGTCAACACAATGACTGCGGAACTTTCTGCGGGGCAGAACGCCGCTACCGTGCTGACGCCCCAGTCACTACCACCGTGACCCCAGAGCCATCTCCCCCCCACCAATGCGTAATACCAAATCAATCCATAAAACCATTCTGGACTGACCTGATGCTGAATTGTCCTCATTAAATCAACAGTTGTGCTATCTAAAATCCTCACAGTATCGATCATGCCGTACTGCATGAACATCATCAGATGTCGGGCCAATTGCGGGGCGCTGGTCCGAAGTTGACCGTCAGGGTAATCGGGATAGCCATAGTGTTGGTATGGTAGGTAGTATGAACCATTCCAATGATACGGCACAGCGATATTGTTCGTATCTAAACCCGCAAGAAACCAGGAAGTCTCATTCATGCTCAGAGGATCGAATATTGAATCCTGGCAGTATACAGGAAAGCTATCGGCCATTTCTTCGACCAGATAACCAAGCAGAGCTACCGCTATATTGCAGTAATCATATGTAGATCCGGGAGGCCAGGTATGGAAGTTTGCCGCAGAATCATAGTAGGCACCACCTGAAATCAGGTAATCTTCAAGAAAACTACCCAACGGTATTGGAGAATCTCCCCCCCAAACGTACAGCGGATCAATTACTGTCCAGTTGTCTTGAATACTTGAAGTATGGGTCATAAGCATACGAAATGTAATGATCGAATCTGGATAGTTAGGATTACGGACACCAAAAGGAAGATAGCCATTGATATCCTCATCCAAGTCGAAAACTCCTCGCTCCCAGAGCTGCATAATTGCAGTTGCTGTAAATGTTTTTGAAATAGAAGCAAGCATGAACAACGTTGTATCGACGACATGAATACTATCGTCAATATTTGCATAACCATAGCAATACTGCCATATGACTTGCCCATTCTTGCATGCCCACGTAGCGACTCCTGGAATGTGATAAGACGAGCATGCATCCTGAATGAAAGTGTGTAATCCTGCGGAATCAGAAAAGAAAGGAGACTCATCACACTCCACTAATTCCATGTCTTCTAAGTACTTAGATCGATGCTGTGCACTTTGAATGCTCTCGGAGCCCGCCCAAGGTGCGTGCAAATCACCTGCATACACAACGTCGCCCGCGAGCATGATTGTGACACTGATGACTAGCAGACAAATACGCATCATACGAACCTCCCTATTACTATACTGGATTTCTTACAAAATATCTGAATGATATATTGAATACTACTGTATTATACTACTGTAGGTCGGCGCTGTCAAGTAGTAATTTTGGTACACTATAGTCCCGTTGCATATATTGGAATATGACAGACAAGAGCGGGGAATCTGGCACAAGAAAAGAGAGGGGAGCGACCGCGCAAATCACTCCCCTTGTGCTACACTTCTGGTCTCTATCTGACCTTCACCACCTTCTGTGTCACCACGCCGTCAACCTCTACGAAGTAGATGCCTGGCTGTATCTTGTTCGGTTCCACAATTCTGCCGGTAATGTCAAAGACTCTACTCTTTTTGCCTTCGGGCAGTTGCAGATGACCACGGAAGACGGTTGCGGCAAAGCCGCTACCTGCCTCAATAGGTTTGACGATTGGTTCCTCTTCAATTCCCCACGGATTGTTGAGCCACGGATCAAAGTCCACGTAGTCGCTTACTGTATTGCCCAGACCACCAGGGTTGAGAGAAGGGTGATAAGGACCCGTTGCATCACCCCACCAATTAGAATCAGCATCAACCGTAACACCAGCTTCAAAGTTACGCACGCCATAGTCGAAGTTACCAAAGATGTTGCAGTATTGAATCACGGGGTCCGAGTGACTTTCGCAACGTATGCCATCGTGATTGTTATATGCTATCGTACAGCTGTCTATAATCGGCGAAGAAGTCCAGAGTAACAAGATACCCTCCCATTCGCCGTTGCCGTTAATTGTATTACCAATGATTGTCGGCGACGAGGAATAGCTGCAGCATATGCCTCCACCGCCTCCTTCTAACCATCCATCAGCCAAATTCTGCGTGATGGTGTTGCTACTAATAAAGGGCGATGAACTGTCACAATAAATGCCACCACCCCATCCCTGAAGTCCAGTAGCGCTGTTGTTCGTGATGGTATTGCCACTGATGATGGGCGCTGAATGGGAGCAATTAATACCGCCACCTACAGCAAACTCACCACCGGCGGTGTTGCCATTGATATTGTTGTTAGCAATGGTCGGTGAGGAAAAAACACAGCATATGCCTCCACCGCCTCCTTCTGGCCCTCCAGCCGAATTTTGCATGATGGTGTTGCCACTAATAAGGGGCGATGAACTGTCACAATAAATGCCACCACCCCATCCCTTAAGTCCAGTAGCGCTGTTGTTCGTGATGGTATTGCCACTGATGATGGGCGCTGAATGGGAGCAATTAATACCGCCACCACCCCCTCCAAAACCACCAGCTGCATTGTGTGTAATTCTATTATTGGATATTGTTGGTGAAGCGTAAAAACAGGCAATACCACCACCCACGCTTCCTGACAACCCAACAACGCCGTTATCAGTGATCGTGTTGTTTATTATGACTGGCGAAGAAGCACTGTCACAGTAAATACCTCCACCTACACCCCAGCGCATTAAACTAACAGTCCCATTACCAGCAGTGTTGTTATTGATATTGTTGTCAGTAATGGTCGGTGAGGAAGCGACACCGCAATAGATACCCGCACCAAGGCCTTCCCCCATATAATACCCATCGGCAAAATTGTTGTTGATGTTGTTGTTAGTAATAATAGGTGAGGAAGCGGCACCGCACAAGATACCTGCACCTATAGTATCCATGCCGTTCTGTATAGTAAACCCGCGTATTACTGACGAGGTATCAATCCCAACGGATATTTCTATCACACGATTCGTAGTATCACCATCTATTACCGTCAAATCGGGTCCCAACTCACTTATAAGATGTATCCCCTGCGTATTCGGCCAGATGATATTCTCAACATACATACCCGGTGCTACCATCACAATATCATTATTGGCACAAGAATCTAATCCTGCTTGAATTGTATTGAGGGCTGAATCAGGATGCACATACCAGATAGTGCGTTCGGCATATACAGTGCCGCATAAGAACAGCATTACGATACACAACAGACCGACAATCTTCATACCTACCTCCTCATTGTCTATACGCAATATCTGAAAGATTTGTTGAATAGTACTATATTATACTACTTGGGCTGGCGTGCGTCAAGTGTGGGTCAGTGGGGTCAAATCTTCACAACTCTCACAATATTGTGCTTGATGATAATAGCTGTTTATTGACTGACCATAATAATTCTGTATACTTCATCTGAAATCTGTTAAGGATATCGATCTAGCGCCCGTAGTTCAAATGGATAGAACGGTGGACTCCGGCTCCAATGCAAGCCTTTTTGACAACTTCCGAAATCACGGTAAAAATCGCACAAATGCAAACCAGGCAACGCTCCGCACCATTCTGACCGTTGCTGGATTTTCTGTCTGTTACCGTATGTTTTGGTAAAAATGTGGCACAGATTTGGCACAAATCTGGCACAAGCAAAAAAAGGGGAGTGACTGCATAAATCACTCCCCTTGTGCTAC
>CP070705.1:437597-465037 GCA_020349965.1 Caldifarciminota bacterium
GGATCGGGTGATGTTCGACGCGATCGGTTGGGATTACTTGATGGAGTATTTTCTTAACATGAACATTGCCGGTGGCGGATCGGTGAACATAAATCCACCTGGACCTTCGTATTCGCCGGGAACGAGTGTCGAAGTGACTGCAATACCCGACGCAGGATGGGAATTCGTGGTGTGGACCGGTGATCTCACGGGCAATGCTAACCCTGATACGATCACAATCGACTACGACAAAGTAGTTACCGCAAACTTCCAGACCCTCAACTGCACATTGAACATCAACATCGTCGGCAGTGGTACAGTCCTCAAGGATCCTGAACTACCCTACTACCCCAGAGGCGACACCGTTTGGCTCACCGCAGTACCCGATCCAGGGTGGTCCTTCAACAACTGGGGCGGTAATCTGTGGGGCACTACAAACCCTAATTTCATCGTCATGAACGGCGACAAGACAGTGATCGCGTACTTTACATTTATCGGTATCGAAGAGAACGTTTCGACGATGACCGCCGGCAATTACTTCAACGTCAGTCCCAACCCGGCCGGCGGACGCGTAGTAATGAGGTACAGGATCAGTGATGCAGAATACAACACGGGCGGTGTTTCGTTAGATATCTACAACGCGACGGGCCAGTTGGTAAAGTCTTTTGATCCCGGATCATTCACTTTGAGTCACGAATCGACGCTCATGTGGGACGGAAAGGACGAGGCTAATCGTCAAGTAGGTACGGGCGTCTATTTCATCAGATTCAAAGCAGCTGAATTTTCGCAAACTACGAAACTGCTACTCATACGATAGCAATCATCACATTGACCGGGGAGCGGTGCATAACACCGCTCCCTTTTTTTTGCCAACTCAGAGGGGCGAATGACGGGCCGCAATTACTCTATCTATATCCACTTCAGTATTCCCGATAGTGATTTTCTATCCAGAAAATGGTGGGGATTGAACCGCAGTCTAATCATCCTTTTTTCCGATACTGCCTTTCTGATCTCGGTCGTCACCACCCTCATGCGGTCAAATGTCATGAGATCAAAATTGCTCTGTCTTTCTTTGTACTTCTTCTCGTACCGAGGCGGCACCGGAATGTCAACCACATCCATCTCCCTTAGGTACAATACCTGACCGCTGTCAAATACGGCCAAGAACTCTTGCGACAGTTCTCCCCTGCGTTCTTCCCAATAGATAGAAGACTCGCACAGGAGCACAAACCAGCGTGCTCTACGGACTTCGTGAGCTGCTCTCGCCAAATTCGATTCTATATGGTGGCATACGGACTCTGCGGTCCACGCGGGCACCCGCACACTCTCCAATTGGAAATCTTCAGGTTCATCATTCTGCATCTCCTTATCTCTCTGCCTCTGGAGCCATAGCTGCTTGCCTATTTCGATCAACCCGTGTTGTGGTGAACCCTTCCCCAGAATCCGTCGGTATCGCCGGCAAAACAACGTCACCCCCGATGCAATGATCCTGCTATCAGGAGTGTACTCAATAGGAATGCCCATACTTGCATTGAGGAGTTCTTCATCTGCAATCCACGCGTCTTCCATTCTCACCAATTGGCTGATCGCAGCCAGTCGCGAAACGCATTCACGGCAAACAACTGGCCCGATTATGCATCTGCGCGTCGGCACTGCCTCGAATTCAACGAAGTCAGACGAACAAAACCAGACCTGCCGGTCGTTCCTGCACAACGCCCTGTTGTATGGCGGAGAGAAGCGTTTTATCTCATCAGATTCAAGAATCGCCGCCTCGAGCGTAGACCTAGCAACGGTCACATCGAGCTTCCTGGCCTGCGATAGCATCTCGAGGATGTGTTCAGGATGGCGGCTGCCTTTTCTGAAGTAGCTGCTGACACGTTGCCTGAGCGATCTCGCCTTGCCAACGTACAGAACATCACCGTTCGATCGGAGCATTCGATAGACGCCCGGCTCATCCGGAAGATTGCTACGCGTACTCACCGACATGGGATAAACAGTCTGTGCCGAAGTAATGACCCCGAAATCCTGGAGCCATTGCAGTAGTCTTTTGAGCGTATCGACTCCATACCGTTCAACGAGCACCTTGACCATCGCCCGCCATATCCATGCCGTTGCCTCAACATGTTCCCTACAACGCCTGAGTCTCGGAAGAGAATACCCAAAATACCCAGCCATTGCCCTTATGCTCCTGCGCGGAAGAGACGGAAACAGCCGCCGAGCGATCTCGTGAGTGCACAACGTCAAGAAAGGAAAATCCTTGCATGAACCATGGTTGACGTGCAGCTGCTGCAGGAATGGCAGCTCGAATTTCGCGAAATGAATGACAAGGGGGCACTTTTCCATATCGTTCAAGCCTTCAATAACCTTGGCAGCGGATTGAATCTGCAACCATACTTCTTCCGGATCACACCCAACGCTGAGTTCGTCGTCTGTTATGCCCGTTATCGTCTGCACCCGCGGCGGTAACACACGACCAGAAGGCAGTCGGAGCAGCCGGGTGTTCACGCGAACCACTTCGCAATCTTCACAATAATCATCGGAACGCGCCCAACCTATTTCGACAATATCTGCCTGTTCGGGTTTCGGACCGGTTGTCTGACAATCCACGAAAAGAACGACGAGTTTCTCCAGCGACATAATACCGTCATTATTCATGGTTTGCGACCCCCTGCCGACCCCAGAATTCCTGCAGCAACGTGGCGGCTCTCTCGACGTTAGCCACAAATGCCGGACGCCATTCTTTGGGCAACATCTGTCTGTAAGGCGCATCAGAATAGCGCGTATCTATGAGCAAGACCACACCCCGGTCGCTTTCAGAACGTATTACTCTACCTGCTGCCTGCAATACTTTTATCATACCAGGGACCTGATAGGCAAAGGCATATCCCGAGCCGTCGATCTTATCGAAGTGAGCCCTGATGAGCTCACGCTCGATCGAAATCTGGGGAAATCCGACTCCCACGACAGCGGCACCGGTAAGGCGCTCGCCTACAAGATCAATCGATTCTGCAAAAAAACCTCCCATGACCACAAAACCAACCAAGAAACTTTCGGTCTGACCACTGAAATGCGCAAGAAAAACATCGCGTTCGGTTTCGGACATCCTAGGCGACTGGATAATCACCTTCATCTTGGCATATCGCTTCTGAAAGATCTCGTGTACGATTCTCATATATTCGTACGATGGAAAGAATATCAAATAGCTGCCCCTTTTCTGACCGATCATAGCACCAATCATCTTGGCCACTTCATTTTTGGTGAATTCACGATATTTGTAGAGAGCGGATATCTTCCCGGCTATCAGAACACAGATATTCGAGCGCGGAAATGGTGAGGGTACAGATAACGTCCGAGTACCGTCGCTGCATCCGAATAGTTCTGAGAAATAGTCAAAGGGAGTCAGGGTCGCCGAGAAGAAGATAGCCGATGAAAAACGCTGAAGCACCACCTCGAGATGCTTTGATGGGTCAAGACAGAAAAGTCTTACACTGACGTCCCTTCCGTTAGATGCGTAGTATGTCGCATAATTGTCACCGTATCTCTCCGCCGTGTTCAGGAACCTGCGGGCATCGAAATAGATATCCAGTATATCCTGGCGGAAAGACGCCTGTTCGTTCTTTGACAGCCATTGTTCGGCTTCCGATGTGAATTTCCGCAGGAGCTGGCGAAGGTCAAGCGGGCATGCATCAACTGCCAGAGTATCGTTATTTTCCAGTATCTTTTTCTTTGCTTTCATCATCCAGGAACTTATCTTACTCATGCTGCGGTAAAGACCGGGCAGTATAGGCCTCAATTGTTTCCTCAATTCCATGAACGAACGTCTATTGAGCGTTGCCGAATACATCTCCCGCGATCTATCAACGAGATTGTGTGCTTCATCGACCAGTAGAACATGGCCATTTTCGCCGTCATCGAAGAACCGCCTCAGGAATACTCTCGGGTCAAATACATAATTATAATCGCAAATGATACAATCCACCCAAAGAGAAACTTCAAGAGAAAATTCAAAAGGGCATATTCTGTACTTCTGAGCGATGCCGAGGATGGTATCGCGTGTGAAGCTATCGTTTCTGAATGCATCTACCAACGCTTCGTTAACCCGATCGTAATAGCCGCGTGCATACAGGCAATCATCGCCATCACAGGTCTTGTCCGGATTGAAACATATTTTCTCCTTCGCGGTCAGACTGACATGTTTCAAACGCGCGCCGCGGTTCCTCAGAATGTCGAGAGCATACTCTGCAGCTATCCTGCCGGTCGTCCGCGCCGTAAGGTAAAAGAACTTGCTGTCCAGTCCACGAGCCAGGGCTTGCACTGCGGAGAAGATAACGGCAATCGTCTTGCCGACGCCGGTTTGTGCCTGTATCAGAAGCTGCTGGCGTTCGTCGATCGCCGACGACACCTCACTGACCATACGTTCTTGACCTGGCCGGTACGCCTCAAAAGGAAACTGCATGTTCTGCGTAGATCGGTTCCTGACTTCTATCCAATCCATATAGGTTTGTGCCCACGAAACATACTTTGACAACAACGAACGAAAGAAATGGGCAAGCTCAGATGTGGAATATATCCGACGTATCTCCTTTATCTTTTCCTCTTCTAATTGATAGTATGTCAGTTGGACGCCGATCCTCTCAAGGCCTTTCTGCAATGCGTACAGATATGCGTAGCATTTAGCCTGTCCCCAATGGAGGCCGTTATCCTGCTCACTGACGGTCTCTAGTGGTTTGCGGGTCGTCTTTATTTCATCGATGATCACATGATCGATGTATTCGTAGATGCCGTCGATACGGCCATTGACGGTCAGAAGGTATTCTTCTGTCTCGACAACGTGCCGAAGAGGTACTTCGGCCCTATATTCCTTGGGCCGCATCGCTTGTACTGCCTGGTGGCCAAAGACTCCTTGTACTGGCCTATCAGAACTGAAAAAGACCAAACTCAAGTCACCGCATCGCATCGTGTGTTCAACGAGTTCGCGTACTGAAACGCTGATCGTGCGTTTCCGGGGCTGGGTCTTATTCTCAATCACAGACATCCATTCATCGACAGTATTGCTTCCGTGTAGCAATGACTTTCAGAACGTCCTGATGCAAACAATGCTTTTTCATGAGCTCCCGGGCATATGATTCGTGTTCGCATTAGTATATTGTATGACCCGTCCGAGTCAAGCACATTTGGTGGAAAAATCACATTCCGGAAAGTTTTGAGCACTTCTGTGAGCAACGCGTGACAATCCCCAATAGAATAACATAACCCATGAGTATGCTCAGGGTTGATTAAGAAGGTGTTATATGTACAATAATACTTCAAGGAGGCATAATGATCCATATATTACTATTACTGGCTTCATCCATCTTGTGGCAGGAGAATTTCACCGAATCCACACCGCCCATAGCGCAGCTGTATGACTACCATGTCGATATCGAGCATCGAGACGGCACTGTCAGACTGACTGCAAATCCGCAGTTCGAAGGTTTTGCATCGGCATGGCTCCATGTAGACGCTGAAATCACATTGCGCGAAGATGACGCGATTGCAATGCGAGTCAGGGGCAATGATGTCACAGTGCGTGTCAGGTATTTCTTTCGAAAGGGGAAATGCTCAAGTTACTACGCCGGCGAAAAGATCGTTGTGGCAGGCGCCCAATGGAAAGATATGGTCATTCCCCTGGAAGGTGCGATGTTCTTTCCTGGAACAGAATTCCCGGCTGCACTCACACCCGGTAAGAGCCCCGTACTCTATCTGTTCATCGAGAACGGAGAATCCGGCAACTTCGATATCGAAATCGGCCACATAGCCATCGTTCGTCATGACACACAAGCGGAGGAATAATGAAATCCTTTATCTGTCTTTTGCTGCTGTCCTTCTTTTTCATGTACGCCGACGATCCATGGTGTACCAATATCAGAGTCAGTACGGACGTACCGTGGGATACGCTCAATCAGGGTGAATCGTGCTTTGCCGTGTGGCGAGATTCGATCTTCTCCGTCTGCAATACCGCAGAACGCGGTACCGTCCCCATTGCGCCCTATTCATATTCGTTCAACTCGGGTCAAACGTTCACTCAAATACCATTCACCGACCTGACGTCGGGCATTATCTGGCATACCGACCCGGTAATCGGAGTTGACGATTCCGGGCACGTCCATATGCTTATCCAATATTCCGCAACACTCATGAAGCATTATCTTTCGAGAGACGGCGGGCAGACCTGGGTGGATACGACTCAGGTGAACCCATTCAACGGCGTCGACAAACCGTGGATGATAGTAAATGCGAACGAGATCTACATAGCATGGCAACAGACCGTTGGTACAACAGGCATATGGTTTGCGAAATCGACCGACTACGGGCAGACCTTTTCCGCAAACCAGATATGGAACCGCAGGTACATAAATGCTCTGGGCATGGATGAGAACGAGAATCTCCATCTCTTGCTCGTGTCAGGAACAGGAGGTGTTTATTACCGCAAATCCACGGACAAGGGCGACAACTGGCTCCCGGAAATTTACCTTGCGAACTGGTCATACAGCTCGAGTTATGGCGACCGCGCTCCCATAAATTCGATCACTGCACGTGGTAACGTTGTTTTTGGAACATGGGTAAACGACGCTCCTGGCGGTTGGGATGTCTTAGCCGTAAGATCAACTGATGGCGGCGATACCTGGAGTGTCCCCTTCACCGTTAATGATATAACTGTAGGTGGACAATGCAAAGGATGGGCTCATTTCGATGTCTATGGTGGTCTGCATTTGATCTATTACCATTCACCTGACTGGCCGACAAGCGTTTCAAGTGTCTTTGAGCTGCGTTACCAGTATTCCTCAGACAGCGGGGCTACGTTTAACCCGAGCATCCGTGTCTCAGACACCTCATTCACCAGCCTCGCCGACTTCATGGGCGAGTACCACATCTGTGTCAGTGACAGTCAATATTTGTATGCGATTTGGACCGACGGCCGCAATGGTGATGACAACGATCTCTATTTCAGCAAAGCATTGCTTTCAGAACTGCGGATCGATGAAAGTACCTTTCTGTCAGCGCACGGGCAAAATACGCTGCTGATGCCCACGATCTGGTACGGCACCATCGACCTCCATATTCCGCAAAACCCTCACCCAATTGACATTGATGCTTACGATGTGACGGGCCGGTTGATCACGAACATTTGGAGCGGTGAACCCACGAACGGTCAGAGTCTCAGACTACGCAGCGCAGATTTCCCCAGGGGAGTCATCTTCGTGCGGGCGGCTTCTCGTACAATGAACGAAGTCATTAAGGTAGTCAATCTGGGGGCGGACTAGAAAGAGAAGAACCTGGACAGGAATTATAAAGACGACCACAGACAGCATATAAATGCCTGCTTGAGAGTATTTGTGAGTAATCTGTAAGGATGTCTCGTATACTAATCAATGCAAGACCGGGTGGAAGAAAGGGTTCCCGTAAGATGACACAGAAATCGATCTGCCTCCTTGCTTTCCTCGCATTGAACACTTGCGCACAAACAGACCAAAGGCCACGAGATATCGAAGAATTATTCAGGAATTTCGTGGTACAGTACGTAACCCTGAAACCAGAGACAGGTGCCAGTTTGGGATTGCCCAAGGAATGGGGCATAAGATTGAACAATGCGCTACTGGATGACGAATCAGACACCACGCTCCATAAGATTTATGAAATGTACCGAAAATACAAGAAGTGGCTGACGCAGTTCGAGCGGAGTCAATTATCTCGATCTCAGCAGATAGCCGTGGACGTCCTTACCTGGTTCCTTGACCACGAGATCGATGGTGAAAGGTTCCGCTATCACAGATACGTCATAAGCCCCCTCTTCAGCTTTCACAATTCATTCTTGACTCTAATGACTGAACACCACACGATAGAAACGTTGAAGGATGCCGAGGATTACATCGCACGTCTATCAAATATAGACCAGAAAACTGAAGGTATTTTGGAGCAACTTCGCATTAGGGAGTCTAGGGGGTTGGTGCCTCCCATATTCATAATTGAGAATTTTCAACGTGCACTCAAAGACTTCGTGCAAATACCATACACGGATAATCTCCTATTTACTTCCTTCAGGGATCGGGTCGATACGTTGACGATAACAAAAGCAAGTCAAAAGCAGACCCTGTATGATAAGGTGATCGGTGTCCTCAAGGAGAACGTCTACCCTTCGTATGAACGAATCATTCTATACCTGGATTCAATTAAAGATACAGTAGATGGGTATGATGGCGTATGTAGACTTCCACTCGGTGCAGAATATTACCAGTATTGCCTGCGCGAACATACTACGACGGAGATGACGGCTGAGGAGATACACAACATGGGTCTTCAAGAGGTCACAAGAATCCAGAGAGAACTAACACTCCAATTCCGCAAACTCGGGATAACGGCCTCGGGGGAATTTGCAGATCTACTGGCAAAGTATCAAGAAACTGCCGGCGACAGGGCGAACGAAACGTATTTCTTCTCCCCGACAGAAGAAGGACGAAAACAAACAATACTTACGTACCAGGCGATCATCGACACAATGCAGCGGGCACTGCATGAGATGTTCTCCGTACTACCGCATGCAACCGTGCGAGTCGTTCGTGTACCAGAATACAAAGAACAGAACGTTGGTACATACTATCGACCGCCGAAGCTCGACGGCTCAGAAGGAGGCATATTCTACGCAAATCTCTCCTACCAGCATAATAAGTCAGAAATGAAAGCCCTGGCCTATCACGAAGCCATACCAGGTCACCATCTGCAGATGGCCATCGAACAGGAACAGTCAGAGGCACGATTATTTAAAGCACTCTTCTTCTTCACGAGCTATGTTGAAGGGTGGGCGTTATACGCCGAAAAATTAGCAGGTGAATACGGTTTCTATGGTGACACGTGGAGTCTCATCGGCCATCTACGGTCTGAGCTGTTCCGTGCTCTACGCCTGGTCATCGACACCGGAATACACTACAAGAGATGGACGCGGCAGCAGGCATACGACTATCTCATGCGTAATCTGGGATGGAGTTCATATTCTGAGGTAGACCGCTATATCATGTGGCCAGGACAGGCGTGCGCCTACAAGGTAGGCCAACTAAGAATATTAGAGTTACGTGACCGGGCGAAGAACGCACTGGGCGACAGATTCGATATCAAAGAGTTCCATCGCACAACACTCCGGTATGGCTCAGTACCGCTTGCCGTCCTTGAACGGCTCGTGAACGATTATATAGAATCATCGAACAGAATGCAATAAGAAAGCGGATTCTGAAATACTATTAGAGAGAACGAGCGTGCGAAATCAACACAACACGCTCTGCCGGATACTCAACTTGCCAGTTGGCAAATTGTGTGGTAGCAATCTTTTCCTCCGATGTTGATACGCGAGATATGGAGGATCGCTTCATAGACAGTACCGTCTTTACGCCGTAGGCGGACAGGAAAGTTCAAGGCACGACCATCTCGTTCGAGGGTTTCCAGCAGCCGCTTCCGATCCGCGATATCTACATATGTTTCGGCAATATTCATCTTCCTAAATTCGTCCAGATCATAACCCGTAATATCCAGCATCGATCTATTGGCGGCGATCACTTTGCCGTCGAGTGTTGAAAGACCAATGCCGATCGGGCTATTCTCATACAAATGCCGATACCGCTCTTCGCTTTCAAGCAGAGCCTCCTCGATCTGCTTCTGCTCAGTGAAATCCGTGAAAGTGACGAGCACCTCGTCGAGTTTGCTTGTAACTGAATCGAATATTGGCTCCGTGCTAAGCAAAAGCCATCGTTTTCTATAGGGATCTTGAGGTGCTATACCTACTATGGCGTTGCGGACCGGAATCGCTGAACTCAGGGCTGTAGACAGAGGATTCTCTTCTCTGGGGAATATCGTACCCTTCTCATCAATGATCTCGCCCATTAGCTCTTTAATTTTCTTGCCCAGTACGTCGTCTTCATCCATATCGAGAATTTCACACGCCGTGGCATTTGCCAGGAGGACTATGCCATCGGCATCATGGAATATGATTCCGGCAGGGATCGACTCGTATATCGATCGCAGACGTTCCTCGCTCTCTATCAATCTCTTTGCCGTTTTCTTCTGTTCGGTGATGTCCTGGACAATCAGTCCGATATCGCGTCCGACCCTGAAAGCGACCGTCGTCAGATGCCTTTCATCGTTGTTCAACGTCACAATGACATCCTCAAAGATCTGCGGTTTGCCGGTCTCCAATACGTCCAGGTATTTTTCGTATCTACCTGATTCCCATAAATCTTCCGAAAAATCGAGCACGTTTACGCGACGCGCAGCTTCTATCGTCCATCCATACCTGTCCAGGATATGCTTGTTCACGTGCAGGATGTTGAATTCTGCATCAATGAGGACAAAACCCTCAGTCGCCGATTCCATGAACTCCAGTATTCGCCCGGTCCGCTTTTGAACCTCTTCCTCCATTCTTCTTCGCTTTGTAACGTCTGTCCAGTAACCGACAATTTCCAGAGGGTTGCCTTTCTTATCACGGACGAGCCTCATCTCATCGTGTACCCAAATGTATTTGCCGTCTTTGCGCCTGAATCGATACTCGAATTCATGGTACCCGGATTCAAACACATGCCGGATTTCCCGCATTGCATTTTCTCGATCATCCTGGTGGATATGATTGAACCAGAAGCTTGATTCTCTCAGGAATGACCGCGCGCTATAGCCCGTTAACCTTCGGATATTGTCACTGATAAAAGTGGCTCCATAATCACCCTTTACCCGAGCGGCATATATTACGACAGATGTCTCTGTCAGCAGGTGCGCCAACCTCTCGCAAATTTCCGTCCCGGCGATCTTCTCCGCGCGACTCAACGCCTGTCTTCCAGCGACACCACTATTCCTTTTCGGTATTCGCGCCCTACGCTTTGCGCGGGATTTCGTTGGTTTAGTCGCCTTCGTCTTCCTCGTCATACCTCCTCGTCTTATATGAATCCTGATGAGTAAGTATATCTACTTACTCATATTGTGTCAAGTGTACACGATTGGACAGACGTATATATATATGGTTGACAAGCAGGATTAATAATCTATAATCTGGCTGAAATGATAATACTCGTTGAACCGGATAAGGATGTGCGTAAGAACCTGGCCGACCTCATCAGCCGCGAGCGGATCGTAGGCGTAGACTCAATACAGGAAGCACTCCAGATGCTCTTGAAATACAAGAATGACCTGGACCTCATCATCGCCAACGTAAAATTACTATCTGAAATACTCTCGAAGCAACTGATCGAACGTGTCTGTCGTAAGCTATCGATCGCCATCCCCCCGGTCGTTGCTATATATAAAGAAACTGAAGAAGAAGCCAAGGACGTCTTTGCGAAGACGCACAAGAGCTACAGAGTGATAAAGTACACCGACAAGGATCTTGGTTTTCCCAACCGTTATTTGGAAGTCATTCAAAAAGCTTGCCCCGGACTCGTCATTGACTATGAAAAGGCACGTGATGCATGGTTGAAGAAGCAGCACCCCGGTGACTTCGTAGATCCGCGAGCCTGGCTGGCAGAAGAGGGATTCATTGAGGCATTAAGGAGTCCTAAATCAGAAGAACTTGACAAACCCGATGAAGACGAAATCGTCTCGTCGATTAAGACAATACTCGATGAGGCAGCTACGGAGAACGTCGTTGAGGAGCACAAGGAGTCGAAAGAGGATTATAAGAAGATGTACGTTGAGCTCAAGAGGAAGTACGATGCGCTCCTCGAGAATGTCAGAGCATTCATGGAGTCGGTGAAGAAGACCGACTCATAAATCATCCAGCAACTAAAAAGAGATAGCAGAAGACGTTCGGTATCCGAACCAGCTACTGCATATTACTCGCTGATTGCAAGAGTACCAGGGATGATGAGGTTGATGTGCCTCATTACCGTGTAGACTATATCGATGTCGTTAGTGAATTATACTACACTTGCAGTATTTGTCAGGAACTAGTACTTCATTATTGCAGTGTCTGAGAGTGATGTAACCACACCAAGAAAAATGCGCCGCATAAAATAATAGCTCCGCCCACTAATTCCAAACCTGCTGGAATCGCACCGAATGCGAGATATGCCATGGGCAGAACAATCAAAGGCTGTGCCGTCAGCAAGATGGTCGAACGAGAAAGTGGCCAGTACCGATAAGAGCGGAAGGTCAGCAGAAAACTTGCACAGGGACCCAGGAAAGCACCAAGCAGTGTTACTGCCAGGTGCGATGCACTGATCTGTACCGCAAATTTACCCCTCGCTACGGTCCAGATCCCAATGACAATCGCAGCAAGGAAAACACGGTAGAAAACGAGGATATTTGGATGGATCTTGCCGACATTCATTTTGACGACGAGCATTTGAACGGCCACGGCCACGCATCCCGACAGCGTCAACACGACGCCGGTACCAACAATGTGCCACCGACCCAAGGTCGTCAAGGCACCCCCCAAGACCATCACCGCTATCGCCAGAATCTCGACCGTCCGCAACCGTTCACCGAGCACGCAAACACTCAGCAGTATTATGAGTACAGGAGAAAACCGCCAGAGGAACGAAGCGAATGCGGGATCTATCAAAGACAAACCACTCCATCCCAGAATCATTCCGGCACCGGTCGCTAGACCTAACGTCATGATCCCCAGTGCAGCACTACGAGGTATCAAGATTTCCTTAACCCTCCCGGACATAGCCAGAAAGATGAATGCGTAGACCCCGGCGGCAGATGTCCAGATCAGACTGAATGTTTCGGGGTTGAATCCTTTCAGAGCATACTTGGCAGTTATGTAATTTGTTGACACCAGCAGCGTACCTCCGAGAGCATAGAGAAAACCCTTCGTGTTATCTCGTGCACTCGTGTCGCTTTGAGCTACTCCGTTTCGCAGTGGCATAGTAATTGATGGTTTGGATTTATATTATATCTATTAATGCCACCAAGTCAACGAAGAAGGATATATCGAAAGGTTGACACGTCTCTGCCTGTTGTTATACTAACTCATTACACACTGAAAGGAGAAAAATGCATGTTATAGCGTTCTGTCTATTGCTGACCATTCCTTACCCCAACCAGCCAGATTGGGAATCAATTGATGATGACTTTTCAACCGGCGGCGCCCTCGTCGACATCGACCTTGACGGAGATCTTGACCTCGTCACCGGTAACGGAAATGACATGGACGAGGACCCAAATCGCGTTTATTACAATACGGATGACTCTCTGGAAGTGATCGCCTCATGGAGCTCTAATGATGTCGGGTACAATGCTCATATCAGCGTCGGTGATATCGACGAAGACGGCTACCCGGACCTGGCCGTTGCAAACTACGGTGACCCTGCTGCGCCTCAATACGATAAAATATACTATAACCAGTCGGGAACGCTCCAGCAGAATCCGACCTGGCAACCGGTGGACCTCGATAATTCCTTTGCCTGCGCTTTTGGCGATGTCGATGGGGATGGGGATCTTGATCTCGCTGTTGCCTGCGGTGAAGAGTACTTCGACAGTCTGCAGTATGCGAAGGTTTATCTGAACAATGACGGAATGATCGATACTATGCCCGCGTGGCAGACCAACATTCTATCGTATTTCTACGATGTCGCATGGGTAGACATCGACACCGACGGCGATCTGGACCTTGCTCTTGCCGGCCACCACAAGAAGAACATTCTGTATCTGAACACCGATGGGGTGTTAGGAAGCTCTCCCTATTGGCAATCAGCAGACAGCCTTGGCACCCTGAGGATAGCCTTTGGTGATATGGATGGTGACGGCGACCTTGATTTGGTCTGTGCGAATAATGCACAGACCGGCGGCATCAGCAACTGCGAACTATACCTGAACGACGGATCCACCCTTGATACGCTGCCCGTTTGGACGAGCCAGACCACGAATAATTACTCGTGCGTTTCGCTCGGCGATGTGGACCGGGATGGCGACCTAGATCTCGCAGCTGGAGGTTGGTGGGAATCTATAAAGGTCTTCGAGAACATATCGGGTGTACTACCTCAAACACCTTCATGGCAATGGAGCCCGGCCAATCCTTCCCTTCTGGTTTGTGAAAACATATGTTTTGGCGATATCGATAACACCCTACCGATGACAGTGACCGACGAAATACACATTGTCGATTCAACGACCCGCGTATTCTACCTTGACAACCGCTGGCTAACAAACGTAACCCAGGTACGAAGAAATGTCGGATCATTGTCCCTCGACCAGTACTGTTTCTCTTACGCCGACGGCTGGATCTCCGTAGCCGATATCTTCACCCAGACTGAAACACTCTGGGTAGATTACACCTACTCCATAGATCTTGATCTGGTCGTCACAAACTGGTACCCCACAAGGGGCAATTTTGCATTCCTCAACACTTACAGCACTGGCATATCCGATGTACCGAAGAAGAGGACACCCACTATAGCGGGCCTGCTCAATCCTAACCGTGGCAAATTCACGTTACAAGTGGAAATCGATGATGTACGTATCAAGATCTATGACATCACGGGTCGGTTGGTCGTTGACCAAAAGAGCAATGGAGTATACATAGCTACTCCAGGTGTCTACTTCATGTACATTTACGATGATGAACAATTTATTACGCAGCGTAAATTCGTTGTTGTGGACTGAAGCCTGTAGAGTATCCGAGCAGCCACCTATTGTATAAGACAATAAGGCGGCAGCCGGATTTGCACCGGCGAATAGCGGTTTTGCAGACCGCCGCCTTGCTACTTGGCTATGCCGCCCTAAATGCTTGATGCCAGCAACTGACTCTCGTGGCCGCAAATCGCTGCCACAAAAAAATCAATAAATAATTCCTTCCGACTCCCAGATGAAAAGCGGGAGACGGGATTTGAACCCGCGACCCTCACCTTGGCAAGGTGATGCTCCACCACTGAGCTACTCCCGCTATGTTAACAGAGTATATCCGTCACGGAACAAAAGTCAACAACACAGACGAACAAGCTACGCGCGCGGATGGTATGCCCGGTGCACTTCTTTGAGGTATTCGCGGTCAATGTTCGTATAGATCTGCGTCGTAGATATATCAGCATGCCCAAGAAGTTCCTGTACGACCCTGAGGTCTGCACCACCCTCGAGAAGGTGCGTCGCAAACGAATGACGGAATGTGTGAGGAGTCACTTTCTTCCTGACCCCGGATTTGAGCAAGTATCCGCGCAGGATCTTCAAGAAACCCATTCGCGACAACCTTCTGCCGCGAACGCTGAGAATGAGGTTGGAAGAAGATCTTCCCTTGAGAAGTAATGGCCTCCCGGCATCGAGATAACCTTCCACCGCCTGCTCCGCCCTTCGCCCGAAAGGTACCAACCTCTGCTTGTTGCCCTTACCGATCACGCTAAGCAATTTCTCCTTTAAATTCAGATCGTTGACCTTCATATCCAGCAACTCCGAAATCCTCAAACCCGATGAATAAAGCAACTCAAGACATGCCCGGTCACGCAATCCCAGCGGAGTCTTTGTGTCTGCCGCTTCAACAATCGCTTCAACCTCATCAACACTAAGAACGACCGGCAGCCTTCTTCGTACTTTGAGTAGTCCGAGGTCGACCGACGGATTCTCGGACAGGACTTTTGTTTGAACCAAGAAACGATAAAATGTCTTGAGTGTCGATATCTTCCGGTTGATCGAAACAGCACTCAGCTGCATATCGAATAGAGAATGCACAAACGCACGAAGATCCTTTATCGTCGCCGAGGTGAATTGATTACCATGCTGATCCAAGAATGTGCCGAATTGTTTGATATCGTAACCATATGCCTGGATCGTCGCCAATTCATCACCTTGGGCAAGGAGATGATTCTGAAAATGGATCAATATACCCTTGTCTTTCAAATCGGAATGACCAGTTTGCTGGGATACTTCGTCAGATTTACGACCTTCCCCATCCTATTCACATAGATCACATCTTCTATCCTGACGCCGTAGCCTTTGTCCGGATAGTAGAGTCCGGGTTCGACCGTGAAAACCATATTCGGTTCAATACGGTATCTATTCGTAGTATAGAGGTTGAAAAATGGGGCTTCGTGTACGTCCAATCCGATACCGTGCCCGAGTGAATGGCAATATCCAACCTCGGTCTTTGGGTCGCTCAAGAAGGTTTTGTGCCCTTTTGCCTCAAAATATTTACAAAGTTTCACCTCAATGTCCCGGGTCCTGACGCCAATGCGAAGCTGGCTCAACGCATAATCACGAGCACCGCAGACCGTTTTATAAAGGGTATTCACATGTTCCGGTGCAGAACCGAAACATATTGTGCGTGTGAAATCGAAGAAATATCCACCACCGACCTCCTGAGGAAAGATATCGATCACAATCGGCTCACCGACACGCACAGGCTGTCGGTCCCGGCCGCTATTGTGCGGAACCCCGGCGTCTCTGCCCTGTGCAACAATCATGCCTCCTGAGTCGAGGATACCACGATTGAAGAGTTCAGACCGAAGCACCTTCCTGAGATCACCGAGCAGAACTCTGCGGTGATCCGTACGTATGAGGAAATCTCCTTTGACCTTGTAAGTACGCGCACCCCTTAGCATAGCGTTGAACGCATAAACCACGCCGTCCCGCACCCTTCTAATGCGTGCTATTTCGTCATCGTCCTTCGTCATACGAGCACGCGTTATCAGTCCTCCTTCATTGCCTTCGTATAATTCCAAGCCGCGATTAAATTTTAGAATATGCTTGATATACCGATACGCGGCACCCATTGGTAAATCGCCATAGAATATCATTCTACCTTTAACACCTAAGTCTTCGAGAATCTTCGATACAAAAGCGGCGTTAACTTTGTGCAAATCCTGGTACTTCTTCAGAAATTTCTCACGATCGTACTTATTGAGATTGATCAAACGGTGACCGGTTTGTTCGGCGACCTCCCTCTCAATGGGTGTATGCAGTACGTATGCGCGCCTACCCCTCTTCTTGATATAATGAGCAAATATATTCGCCCCATTCAAGAGATAGTACATATCTGAGTCGCGGCTTGCGTGACCTTCTGCATAAATAGCGTCAACCTTCATTTTCTTCATCAACCGATCTAAATCTTTCTTCATCTCCTCTCCCTTGTTACTTGATGTACCAGGTCGCCAACTTGAAGAAATTCTCTAATATTGATTTGCCAACCGGATGCTCTTCGTCAAAACGCTCGGGATGGCACTGCACACCGTATATTGGCAACATTGAGTGTTTTATTATCTCAATGGGGCAATTAGGAGAACTGGCCAATAACTCAAAATCGAACGGCACTTCTACGACCATCTCCTGATGCGACTCGCGGACCAGAAATTTATCGGGTAATCCTTCAAAAATCTCATTGTCGTTCAGCCGTTGAATCATATAATATCCTTCAACCTTCGAACCCATGTCGATGACCTCGGAGCCAAAAGCCATCGCTAACAGCTGATGTCCAAAACAAATACCGAGCACCGGTTTCTGCGTACTCTTGACGAATTCTGCTTCATGTACATACGACTCGGTGATCCCGGATTCTGCCAGCAGGCGATGCGACCCCGAAAGAATGATTACATCGTGAAGTTTGAATTCCTCACCTGGATGGATTGTCGAATACTCCTTGATCTCCACGGTATGAACTGTTATATCCTTGATGACGTTGTACAGATGTTCCATCTGCGGTGAGTTGGGCAGATAATTGTCAATTATCAAAGTTCTCATCGATCACCTCGAACAAAGCATCTATAAGATCTCGTTCCTTCACCCTTCTTATTTCCTTCCCCCGTGCAAAAACGGCCCCGACGTTCTTGCCACACGCGATGCCAAAATCGGCATCACGTACCTCTCCGGGACCGTTCACGACGCACCCCATGACCGCCACTTTCATATCAGATCCATATTTCTTTAAGCGCCTATCAACTTTCACGGCGATCCCCTCCAGATCGACATCGCAACGGCCGCATGTCGGACAACTTATCAGAAGTGGTCCGTGCTTTCGCAAACCAAGTGCTCTCAAGATCGCGTACGCCGCGACGACTTCGCGCGTCGGGTCTGCAGTCAGCGAAACGCGTATCGTGTCACCGATGCCGAGATTGAGCAGGACACCTATTCCGACCGCACTCTTCACGGCACCCTCAAAAGCCAACCCCGCTTCGGTAATACCGACATGGAGAGGAAAATCATACTGCTCACTCAGTGCCCGATAGACCTCGATCGTATCCCGAACATCGACTCCTTTTGCAGAAATGACCACATTCGTGAAGTCATTGGACTCAAAGACGGAAAGCGCCCTCTTTGCTGTCTGCACTATCGCCTTCACTGTGGGGCGAGCGTATTTTGCAAGCACATCATCTGGGAGAGAACCGGAGTTGATACCGATCCTTATCGGGATATTCCTATCCTTGGCACTCTGTATGATCTCAGTCACCTTCCATCGTTCACCGATATTACCGGGATTGATACGTATCTTATCGGCCCCGGACTTGATAGCACCGAGAGCCAGACGGTAATCGAAATGCACATCGGCAATGAGCGGCATCGTAATCGCTGCTCGTATCTTGGGTAACGCTGCTACATCGTCTCTGTTCACTACCGCACAACGGATGAGCTCGCAACCGGCCCTTTGTACTCGACGAATCTGCCTAAGCGTGTTCTCAAGGTCGAATGTCTTCGTTTTTGTCATAGACTGCACGGCAATTGGATGCTCACCGCCGATCAGAACGTCACCGATACGCACGACCCGCTTGCGCTGTCTCACTACCTCCCCCGCTTGATCTTGGCTCCCAGACGACGCAGTTTAACCTCGAATCTCTCATATCCACGATCCAAATGGTATATCCTGCTCACAACGGTCTTACCTCTGGCGGCGAGGCCTGCAAGAACCAAGGCCGAAGATGCCCGTAGGTCAGATGCCATGAGATCCGTACCCGACAATGTGGGCGTTCCATTGATCACTGCAGTATCTCCTTCTATCGTTATATCGGCCCCCATACGCATGAGCTCGACCGCCTGTATGAAACGATTCTCAAATATAGATTCCTTAATGGTGCTTGTGCCAGGGACCGTTGCCAGTAATGCCATAAACTGCGCTTGCATATCCGTCGGAAAACCGGGGTATGGAGCCACGAAGATATTCGTCGCACGCTTTGACCCTCGCCCGTTAATTACGATGCCTTCATCCTTGAATGTAACCTTGACCCCGATCTCGATCAACTTTTCGAGGACGCTCGTCAAATGCTCGGAGAGCGCAGACTTTATCAGAACTCTGCCGCGAGTTATTGCCGCCGCAACGGCAAACGTACCTGCTTCAATGCGGTCCGGGATGATCGTATAGGAGGCACCTTCTCTGAATACATTGCCACCCTTAATAGTAATTCGATGACTCCCGTGGCCAGATACCTCTACACCTAACGTCTTCAGAAAATCAGCGACATCCAAAACTTCGGGCTCGACTGCCGCCGGACTTATGACCGTTGTCCCGGCCGCTCCGCTGGCAGCGAGCATGACGTTGATCGTGGCGCCCACAGAAGTTCCTTTGGGCCCCTGTAAATCGACTTTTCTGCCGACGAGATTGCGTCCGTCTGCATTTATACAACCGCGGCTGATTTCGATCTTTGCGCCTAAAGCGTTCAGCCCTCTTATATGCATGTCGACCGGCCTCGGTCCGATCGCACAGCCCCCCGGCATGGCAACCACCGCCTTCTTCGCGCGGGCAAGCAAGGCACCGAGCACGTAGTAAGATGCACGCATTCTGCTGACGATATCATAAGGAGCCTCCAGGCGCTTCAAACGAGATGCATGAATGATCAACACGTTCCGCTTGAAATGGGTCGACGCGCCAAGATGTTCCACCAACTGTATCATGGTTCGGACGTCGTATACATCGGGGATGTTCTTCAACACAACCTTCTTGTCCGTGAGCAGGGCAGCCGCGATGATAGGCAAAGCCGAGTTTTTTGCACCGGAAATTCTGACTTCACCTGAGAGCCGTGTCCCACCATCGATGAAAAACCTTGCCATCGTCAGATTATATGAAAATTGTAGCTACTGTCAATGCGGGGTACTCATGTTCGCCCGAACTTGTGCGCCAATTCATCGATCGTCCAACGTAGCACAATAGGGCGCCCATGGGGGCATGTGTAGGGATTTTCGGTTGCGAACAAACGGTCGATCAATGTCTGCATCTCCACATGCGATAGGCGCTGACCGGCCTTGATCGCTCCCCGACAGGCGATCACGCGCGCAACTTCACCCTTTTCTTTGGCAAGATCGCCCAGAGCATTGAGTTCGCTGAACAGCCCAGCAATCTCTTCGCGATTTGAACGGGCGTCCGCGGGCAGACTATCGATGACCACGGTACGTGAAGAGAATTCCTTGAATTCAATGCCCATCTCAACGAGCATATTCTTCGTTCTCTCATATACCCGGTGTTCTTCAGGCGTCAATTCAACGGTAATGGGAAAAAGAAGGCGCTGTGAATGGACCCGTCCGTGCATAATAGACTCGTAGATAATCCTTTCATGAGCAACGTGCTGGTCTACGATTATCAAACCAGATTTTGTCTGGGCAAGGATGTACGTGCCATGGAGCTGCCAAAATTCATCTGCACTCCGACCCGCCTCAGCCCCTTCGTATTCTCCGTACGGCATTATGACATCCTGAACAAAGTCGGTAGGGATTTTGCCTTTATCTTCTGCTTTCGGCAGGACGGCGTGTTCGACTCTTAATGGCTTCGTCCGTATTGCCCGCTTTATAACCTGTAGCATAAGATCCAGAATATACCGCTCGTCTTTCAATCTCACTTCGTTCTTCATCGGGTGGATGTTGGCATCGACGAATTGGGGGGCAACATTGATATTAATCAAGAAAGCTGGAGGGAAACGGGGATTTTGGTAACCCTCTGTAAGTGCACGGTAAATACGCGTATACTTTACCGGTCGTTTATTAACATATATGTAGTTTAGATGGTGTCTGACTGTCAAACCGGGGCGGGATACAAGTCCGGTAATGTGCGTTGAGCCCAGTTGGAAATCTACCTCAATGAGGTGATCGACCACTGCTCTAGGAAAAAGCATTCCTGCCCGACGGTAAGATGACTCTACCTGAGGAAGATTTAACAACTCACGATCGGCATCGGCCAAATAGAATGAAACTTTCGGGCATATCATACCATAGGTCTTTATTAATCGGACGATCAGTCGTCGTTCCCAGTCCGCAGATTTCATGAATTTCAGCCGTGCCGGCATATTGAAGAAAATATCGGAGACCCTTATCCTCGTGCCGCGAGGACGCTCTGAATCGAGTACTCGCTTGACTTCTCCTGCTTCGGCAACGATGTGTGTCCCCATCATACCGTCGGAGGTTTCCATTTCGAATCGTGAGATCTGCGCAATGCTTGCCAGGGCTTCGCCTCGAAACCCGTACGTGTGTATGCATTCAATATCTTCGATAGCCGCTATCTTGCTCGTCGCGTATCGGTGGAGGGCGAGCTGGGCGTCTTCCCTCGCCATACCCTCTCCGTCATCATTGACCAGGCATTTGTCTTTACCGCCATTGGCTATCTCTATTTCAACCCTATTTGACCGGGCATCAAGTGAATTCTCCAGCAGTTCTTTGATCACTGAAGCGGGCCGTGTTATGACTTCGCCGGCTGCAATCTTACCGCGCACCTGAGCGGAAAGTACATGAATCCGCGACATTTTCTATTCTACCGAAGAATCAACCAAAGTCAAGAAAAAGCGGGGTGATGGGCATAAAAAAAGGCCCAACCGGGTCAAACCCGGCTAAGCCTTTCAAATGGCGGCTCTTCCCCTATCTCACATCACTAAGGGAAACCCTCTTTATTACCTGGACAATGAGTTGCACAGCGTATTCAATGTCCTTCAGCGACACAATCTCCACTGGTGTGTGCATGTACCGTAGCGGAATATTCACTACACAAGTGGGAATTCCTTCTCGAGCGAAGGCAATGTCATCGGCATCGGTTGCGGTGCCGCTTGGAACTGGCTGTATTTGATATGGAATTTCGAGACTCTTGGCTGTATCGAGCAGCAGTCCAAAAAGTCTCACGGGCACGGTTGCCCCCCGGACTATGGCAGGCCCTTTGTTGAGCGGAAAATAATCGTGCTCTTTGAGATCCGGGTGCTCACCGTGAGTGACATCGACGACGATAGCATAATCGACTGGCAAACGAAAGGCATGTATCCTTGCACCAAGTCCTGTATATTCTTCCTGGCTGGTCGCGACAAAATAGACATCCGGTCCAGGCACTGCCTTCACCAATTCTCTCAGCACCGCCAGCCCGCACGCGACACTCGCACGGTTGTCGAGCGACTTTCCCGTTCGCAAGTCATCGGGCATCTTTCCGTATCTCCCAGCGAAACAGATATAGTCGCCCAAGTGTACATTCCTCTTTACTGTTGCAGGGGCCAACCCAATATCGATGAAAAGATTTTCAGACCGAGGCACCACTTCCCGTTCTTCCTTACCGACCAGGTGCGGAGGTTTGACCGCCACATAACCTGTATACCTCTTCCTGCCAAGAACGGTCACCTCCTGACCTGGAAGTATGCGAACATCTGCCCCGCCGATCTCACTGAAATATATCCGTCCTGCATCATCGATTCGGCTCACAATGAATCCTATTTCGTCGGCATGACATGCTAGCATGACCGCACCAGTGCCGTTCCCTTCCAGATGGGCTGTGACGCTACCGTCTTTTTCGACACTTACCGGTACCTTCTCTTCGTTCAGAATCCCTTCGATGACTTTGGACACATCTCCGGCATAACCAATGCCGATCGCACAGCTCAGTCGTTCCAGAAGTATATCAAGATAATCCATCAATGAGATCTCCTGGACGCTGATCGCGCGTGGTTGGGCGATGTCATGCCGGTCGAACCATCTTCAAGACTGCAAAAGACCAGGCTCCCTTTATCCGAAGAGATCATCGTGAGCACCCTTGCATTGACGACATGGTTCACATACTTTGCCGCATTCTCGACAACGATCTTGACGCCTTCGATGTAACCTATCCCTTCATTCGCCCGCAATCCTTTTTTCAAGATCCTCACAGTTATCAAACGGTGAGGTGTGAATATCGGAGTGAGCGCGCGGTAGAGGTCTCTCACATCGATCACCTTCACCATAGGGTACGATTTGGCGTGCCGACAGAGCTCGTCGGATGCCGTAAACACTTTCGCCTTTTTCTTCTGGGCGACGTTCAACACGCATACTTCTTCGGTCAAATCTTTGCTCTTATCAGCAACGAATTCTACCGGGAAACTGCCGCCCAGTGATAGAAGTACTTTGTCACTGTTCGCACCGATAACTTTCCGTACTATTGCCTGAACAAGTTGCGGAACGAGGATTTTGCCCTCGAAAAATTTCTTGTTGAATAACTGTATGATCCGGCCGTCAAGAATACTCGAGGAATCCAAGACATATCTGTTCTCGCGTCTAAAAAACACCATTTTTCCTCCTAATCTTTTTAAATCAGAGCCCCAGCGCGATCTTAGTAGCCTCTCTGACTTCATTCACGGCCACTATCTCCAGCATTAGCTTGCCGCGCCCGCGTTTGTTCTTTTGCGGAATGATCGCCGTTCTAAAACCAAGTTTTTCGGCCTCTTTCAATCTGGATTCGACGCCGAAAACGGGTCTCACCTCCCCGCCAAGTCCCACTTCTCCTAAAACGACGGTACCCCTTTCTATTGCTTTATTCTTAACCGATGATGCAATAGCCAGAGTCAATCCCAAATCGCATGACGGCTCCATGACTCTTATACCTCCGACAACATTTACAAAACAATCCATTCCATGCAGGCCAATTCCTACGCGCCTCTCCAGTACCGCAAGCAGCATGGCCAGTCGCTTGTAATCGATACCCGTTGCCACGCGCTGAGGATAGTTGAAAGAAGCAGGGCAGGTCAGCGCCTGCACTTCAACGAGCAAAGGTCTTGTGCCTTCCATGACCGACGTTACTGCCGAACCTGACGTCGTCGAATCGGAGATGAAGAGGCTGGAAGGGTTTTCAACTCCCTTCAAGCCGCTTTCGGTCATTTCGAAAACGCCGATCTCATTCGTCGAACCAAAACGATTCTTAATTGCCCTGAGAATTCGGTATTGCTGCGTCTTCTCTCCTTCGAAATAAAGAACGGTATCGACAATATGCTCCAGCGTCTTGGGGCCGGCGATCACCCCGAACTTCGTGACGTGTCCGATCAACACGGTCGTGATATCCCTTTCCTTCGCGAAACGCATGAGATCACCACCACACTCTCTCACCTGCGCCACCGACCCTGGCGCGGAGCTAAGGTTCGATTTATATACTGTCTGAATCGAATCTATGACCATCAACGTAGGCTTCATATCGTCAGCCGCAGCGAGGATACTATCGAGATCGGTCTCCGAGAGCACATCAATGCCACTGTTAACGCTGCCAAGGCGCTCGGCGCGTATCCGGATCTGATACGGTGATTCCTCCCCGCTCGCATACAAAATGTGTCCATTGTTACGGGCGATCAGGGATGATATCTGCAGCATCAAGGTCGACTTGCCGATCCCCGGATCTCCGCCAAGCAATATAAGCGACCCCTTCACGAATCCACCACCAAGGACGCGGTCGAGTTCCGCAATGCCGATGCTCTGACGATCCTTGGCGGCAAAAGGAATGTCATTCAATGATACGGGAATCGCGCCATTAACCTTTCTGAGTTCTTTCTTCTTCTCGATTTGTTCCTCTACCATGGAATTGTACGTACCGCATTCGGGGCACCGTCCTATCCACTTCGGTGCAAAAGCCCCGCACGTCTGGCAGACAAATCTTGTTTTCATATGCTCGCGTATTCTATGTTCGAATGATTAGAATACCTTTATGTTTATGTATTTTTTCGGATTCTCGTTGATATCCTGTATTAAAGCCTTCAGCGCAAGATTGGTTTCCCTCAGTTCCTGATAGAGTTCATCAGATGTCAGCAACTGACCGACAGTACCGTCACCCTTGAGCAAAGACGATAATGAATCGATTCTCACTACCAGCGCATCGAGCTTGTCGACAGGCCCCTCGAACATCTCCAGCAAACGGTCTATGCTCCTGCTCAGGTCGGCAGAAAGTTTCCGCACCGCTCCGTCTAAGTCGGGCATCTTGAGTGCCCCGAATCTTTGCATCAAGCTATCGACCTGGGCAGCCAGTGATTCGAGTTCGAGTGAACCTCCGGTGCCATAATAAACATCAGGAATTTTGTTACCACTACCAGGAGTAACTTTAACATACTTGTCAGCTCCGATATAGCTGACAGCACGAATCGTGATCTCTGAATCATCAGGGAGTATGACGTCACGGTCCATTGCCAGGATAACATCGACGTGATCACCCTCGATCCTCAGTGACTTTACCTTTCCCTTTTCTATCCCGAAAACGAGAACAGGATCACCGATTCTCAAACCTTCGACATCATCGAAGTACACCCTGATATCATACGTATTACTGAAAAATATCTTTCCCGACAACCAGGTGTAGAGCATGATGAAAATGACCACACCCAGGATCACAAAGACTCCTACGAGAGATTGCCTAACACCTTTAGTCATATAGTTCCTTTTCAATCTTAGTCAACTTATTGATGCGCCCTCTCTTGAGCATGTATATCTGATCACCCACTGCTCTCGCCGTCTGGAGATCATGGGTTACGACGATACCGCTGTTTGCATATCTGCTCTTGAGATCCTTCATTAAATCGACGACCTTGTCGGTCATGATTGGATCGAGCCCGGTCGTCGGCTCGTCATAGAACAGGTACTTGGGTTTGAGCGCAAGTGCCCGAGCCATGGCGACTAGACGCTTCATTCCGCCGGAGAGGGACTCCGGATATTGACCAGCCTTGCCTGCCATGCCCACTACTTCGAGTAGATGGCAGACGCGCTCCATGATCTCCTTAGAAGACATTGCTGTATGCTCGCGCAAGGGTAACGATATGTTTTCGGCAACATTCATCGAATCGAAAAGAGCGGTGCCCTGAAAAACAAAGCCGACCTGCTTCCTGATTTCGTAAACTTCTCTTTCTCTTGCTGCTTGTATCGATTTACCGTCGAAAAAAACTTCACCGTCGTCAACCGGAAGCAGACCCAGCATCGACTTCAAGAGAACACTCTTCCCTGTCCCTGAAGGGCCCAGGACGACAACAAGATTTCCTTCATCGATACAGAAATTGACCTTGTCAAGAACAATGAGTGAATCAAACGATTTAGACAGATTCTTTATTTCAATCATCCAAATATCACCAGTGCAACGAGGAAATCGAGCGTCAGTATGAGGATCGAAGCAGTGACAACTGCATAGGTCGCTGCCCTGCCCACCTCACGTGCGCCGCCCCGCACATTAAACCCGAAATAACAGCCGGATGTCGCAATGACGACTGCAAAGAATAGTGATTTCACCAAGCCCCCGAAGAAATCTTTTGCATAGAAAAAATGCGTCAGCCCGTAATTGAACACGCCGAATGGCACGCGCAAGAAATAGTGAGCGTACGCACCGCTGACGAGCAGTGCATCGACCTCGGCGATCACCGTCAGTACTGGCAAAGCGATGAAGGTGCCGATGATCCTGGGTAAACTCAGGAACCGGTACGGATTGATCGCCATTATATCGAGCGCATCGATTTGCTCCGTGACCCTCATCGTACCTATTTCAGCCGCCATCGATGATGCACACCTTCCACTCACCATCAGCGCGGTAAGGATCGGACCGAGTTCGATCATCACCATGCGTCCGACCGTCATGCCGATGATGTATCGTGGCACTGTGCCGGCTACCTGATATGAGGTTTGGACTATGGACACCAAACCGACAAAAGCTGCGATGATAAGAATTATCGGCAACGAACCGATGCCCACTTCGTAGACCTGATGGATTATCCGATATCTCGTCTCCTTAAGTTGCCATCGAATGAAGATACTCCGGAAAAAAAACGACGAAAAATCTCCGATCGCACTAAAAAGATTCACCCTGTTCCTCAACGAGCTCTTCTTCCCGCAGCGTCAGATTGGCGAATTGCGTATATTCGTTGAAGAAACCCAATTCGATCAAACCAGTAGGACCATTACGCTGCTTGGCAACATTGATCTCCGCGATGCCTTTCTTTTCGGTCTGTGGGTCGTAAACCTCATCACGATAAATGAAGACGACGACGTCCGCATCCTGTTCGATCGCACCGCTTTCGCGAAGGTCAGCCAAGATGGGACGCTTGTGCTCACGATGCTCGGGCATCCTTGACAACTGCGAGACGACGACCAGAGGGCAGTCCAATTCTTTAGCCAGGGCTTTTACTGACCTCGATATTTCCGAAATCTCTTGTTGGCGGGAAATGGCGCGGGCAGAGCGTGATCCTTCGAGAAGCTGAAGATAGTCGATGATCAGCAATTCGACGTTGTAGTCTGCTTTCAAGCGCCTTGACTTAGCCTTGAGTTCATATATCGAAAGCTGTGCTGAATCATCGATGAATATC
>CP070705.1:465137-469820 GCA_020349965.1 Caldifarciminota bacterium
GGCAGTATTGTTGAAATAGCGGTTACGTTTCGGTAACGTAGGACGTAACCACCACACGAAACGGGCATCGTAACTAAATGACGAAGGACTGGTCTCAGTTGTTGACAAACAGTTTTGACAAGGTAAAATTGTACATTGGTTAAAAGAAGACGTTGTCTCTAGGCAGGGTCTTGGCAACGGACCTTTTGATGAATTCGAATTGCGTAATAATAAAAATAGGCGAAGGGTTCGGGTATTCGATTTCGATCCGTCGCGCAATACCCCAACCCGAGTATTGTTTTCATTGAAGGAGGTTTTAATGAAGGTCTTTTTCATCATGGTGGCGTCGTTCATAGCCACGGGTTTTGCGGCTGAAACGGTTGCATTCACCGATAACTGGGGTCAGTACCCTATGTTCAATGTCGTTTCAGAACATCCCGGTGGTATGGAAATCGTTTTCAGCGTCCACGAAATGGTAATCGAGGACATAGACGTAGACGGTGTGGTCATGAAAAACTATGGCATTCCCGGAATCTTCTTGTTTAATAAAGAAGGTGCGCCCAATCTTCCCAGCACGGGTCGTTACATAGCGATCCCGCAAGGAGCTCAAGCACAGCTGACCATACTGGCTTCCCGAAGCGAGGTTTACCAAGACGTCGAAATCCTCCCGGCACCCAAGATTCCAATGGGAGACGATGATTCTCCCTTGAGCTATGTAAAGAATCCGGCCATTTACAGCCGTAACGCCTACTATCCGGAAGCACCGGCCATTCTGTCCGAACCGGAAAAGATACGGGGCGTCGATGTCGTTACATTAGGCATTTCTCCATTCCAGTACAACCCCGTAACGAAGGAATTGATCGTCTACAAAGACTTGCGGGTCAGGATCGATTTCATAGGCGGCAACGGCCATTTTGGTGATGACCGCTTGCGCAGTCGTTTCTGGGAACCGATCTTACAGAATCATGTAATTAATTACAATTCTCTGCCTCAGATAGACTTCTATTCCACGGAGCGCGTCTTCAGCCGCGACGGCTGGGAATATATCATCATCGTACCGGACGACGCCGTATTCGAAGCGTGGGCAGATACGATCAAGAATTGGCGCAAGTTGCAGGGTATCTCCTGCGAAGTCTTCACTCTTACCGAAATCGGTGGCACCAGCGCGACTGCGATCGAGAGTTTCATAAACACAGCATATTCTACGTGGAATCCGGCGCCCGTTGCCTTTCTGATACTCTCCGACTATCCAGTATCGGGTGATCGCACATATGGCGTCACGTCACCGAGGTGGAATAATTACTGCGCGTCGGATAACATCTATGCTGACTTCAACAGTGACAATCGCCCAGATATGCATCATGCACGTATCTGCGCCCAAAGTGAAGCAGAGTTGAGTATCATGATAAACAAATTCCTCAACTACGAACGCACCCCCTATACGGCATTCAATTTCTATAACGAACCTCTGATGGCCGGCGCCTGGCAGACCACGCGCTGGTTCCAACTGTGCCTTGAGATCGTCCGCGGCTTCCTTGTGAATGAGCTTGGTAAAACCCCGACACGTGAATATCAAGTATACGACGGTACGCCCGTTGTCGGTGGTCCGTGGTCAACTGCAGCCAACACCTCAACCATAGTCAACTATTTCTATAACCTCGGTTGGCTGCCATCAACGACCAACCCATACGATGTGACGTGGTGGAGCGGAGGCACTTCGACGGGTATAAACAACGCGATCAACTCTGGCGCTTTCCTGGTACAGCACCGCGACCACGGGTATGGCGACGGAACCGGATGGGCCGAGCCACACTACACCTTGGTGGAGCTGGAGGGCCTTTCAAACACCATGTTCCCTTTTGTGTATTCAACAAATTGCAACACAGGTCAGTACGACCTGCCTTATGAGTGTTTCACCGAGAAATTCCATCGTCGCGGAGTCGGCGCGCTTGGCGTAAATTCACCGACTGAGACAAGCCACTCGTTTGTCAATGACACTTATGTATGGGGAATGTATGATGCACTCTGGCCTCAATTCATGCCCGGATATCCGCTCATGGGTCCGCAACTACCTATTGGACACTCCACTCTCATGCCCTGTCTGGCCATGACCTCAGGTAAGTATTTCTTGTACCAGTCCAACTGGCCCTACTCCGGCGACAAGATAATGACCCTTCATCTGTTTCACCACCACGGCGATGTCTTTAATCCTCTATACTCTGAAGTACCCACTGCACTGACAGTCAGCCACGCGCCAAGAGTCCTCGCCAATGCAACGTCATTTCAAGTCACAGCTAACGATAGTTCAATCATTGCCCTGACAGTAGACGGCGAAATCATCGGTGTCGCCGAAGGCACAGGTGCTCCAGTCAACGTTACCATCATTCCTCAATCTGTGGGTAGTGTGGTGAAGATCACGATTACCAAATATAACCATTACCGTTACGAAACCGATGTGCCGGTCGTGCCTACTAATTACGGCTTTCCGATAATAGCAACCACTGTGCTGAGCGGAACCGGCACTAACGGGATGATTAACCCTGGTGAGACGATCGATTACGGCGTATATGCAAAGAATCTAGGAACCCAGACGCTCAATTCCGTGTATGGATTGCTGACCAGCTCGGATCCTTATGCCAGCATCCTCGTCGATTCAGCTTGGTACAGCACTATCGCCGAGCTGGACTCTGCACGGTCATCGCCCGACTACTCATTCACCGTTGCCAATAACTGCCCGAACGGACACGCCCTGGAGTTCACACTCGAATTCCACGACATAAACGACAGTACCTGGATGTATGGACCGACATTCACCGTGTACGCACCTTTATTGACTTATCAGTCGCTGGAAGTCCTCGGTGGAACATGGAACAACGGCTTACTCGACCCCACCGAGACGGCCGATCTCGTCGTCACGTTGATGAATGAAGGTGGCCAAGATGCAGACAACGTCAATGCTACACTTACAACCACATCGTCAGGCATCAGCATTATCGACAACAACGGCAATTTCGGCTCCATCCCTATCGGTAATACCGCAACGAACACTGGTAACCCATTTACCTTGTACGCAAGTGCAGGTATTCCCTTCGGAACGCAAGTTGATCTCGCACTAATTGTCCAATCCAACATCTACATCGACACGATAGACTTTACAATGAAGATCGGGCAACCGCCACCAACTGACACGGGCTACTACCATGCCTACTACTCTGGTGGGCCTTATGCTCAATCTCCTGTATTCGATTGGATGGCGATCGATTCGACGCAAACAGCTAATCCCGGCATCTCGTTGGATCTCGGTTTTAACCAGACGGTCGTGGTAGACCTGCCCTTCACGTTCCGCTATTACGGTGTCGATTACGATCGTATCTCCATTTGCTCCAATGGCTGGATATCGATGGATTCGACCGATTCCAATGACGGTTCGAATACTGGAATTCCTAACATCGATGGTCCTCCCGGCATGGTTGCCGGCCTCTGGGACTTCCTCCATCCGGCCGTTACGGGGCAACCAGCTGACATCTACTATTTCTATGATTCAGCGAATAACCGGTTCATCGTGGAATTCTTCAGGGTTGGACACTTCCCGAGTGGACTGAATCAAGAAACCTTCGAAATCATTCTGTACGACCCCGCATACTATCCGACACCCACAGCCGACGGCGAGGTCGTGGTCCAGTACCTAACTGAGCTACAGGCATTGGGTGTATCAACGCTGGGCATTGAAAACTACAGTCAGACAGTAGGGGTCGAATATTGCTACAACGCTACATACGACAGCCTGGCAGTACCGGTCACGGATTCGTTTGCCATTCGTTATACCACGATTGCACCAAGCCCCGGTGTTTCGGAATATAGTGAGCCTGATATCCTACCTGCTCAAACAAGATTGGCCACGATTCACCCGAACCCATTCACCAGACAGCTAAGGATCGATTATGTCCTGGCGGCAGGTGACGGTTCTGCGCGGTTGTCTATCTACGATGCGGCTGGCCGTCTGGTCAGGGATCTGACAAGCGTGGTGGTCCGTACCGGCTATCAGTCATCGGTGATCTGGGATGCCCGTGATGGCCACGGTCGCCAGGTACCGTCCGGCATTTACTTTGTGCGGCTCGATACAGACCAGTACCAGAGCATACAGAAGACGGTGCTGTTGAAGTGATGCTATAACACTAAGCGGTCACGTAACGTAATACTATATCGGCGCGTCGGTTTCGGCAATCGAAGCCGACGCGCTTACCATCGATGACAACATATCAAACCTTACCCAACAACCAGGGCCATAGGTTGACAGGAACCATGCAATAATGTACAATAATTCGATTGTAAGCTATGTCGAGGATCATACGTGAGGTTCATACTGATAAGGGGTTGAGCGATCTCTTAAAATGTATTTCTTCAAAAACATTTCGTAAACGTAACGGGTAGGGGTAGAATGACAGAAGATATCTTTCAATCTTGCGTCAGGTGTAGATTATTCAAGATCAATCATCAAAATACGATTAAATGTCTACGCCTTGGCCAAAAACCATATGTTGGGAGGAGGTAAGATGCGACGGTTTATTTTTTTAGTGATGCTACTGATGGTAGCGGGTTTTGCGGTTCAGAGGGTGGCGTTTGACGGCAGTTGGGGGGATAATCCTCGGTTCAACGTTGTCCGTGAAACGCGTGCCGGGATGGAGATCATCTTCAGTCTTAAGG
>CP070705.1:469920-488436 GCA_020349965.1 Caldifarciminota bacterium
TAATGGTCGGGTATTCTGATTGCAATGATATGATGGATGTGGTTGTTGTGAAGACCGACTCTGCGGGCGGACAACAATGGCTTACTTCCTTCGGGAACAAGCCTTTCTATGAGTACGGTAATGGTGTATGTACGACTGCCGACGGGGGATATGTTGTTGCCGGGATTACCAAATCAATGATAAATCCAACAGAAAACGATAGGCGAATATATGATAATGACATCTACGTCGTCAAACTCGATCACGATGGCAGCATGGTCTGGGAGAAGACAATCGCTGAGGGTGGCCTCGGATGGGCAAATGGTATATGTATGACCCCGGACGGCGATTTCGCGATCGTCGGCCACACCGAGTCTGCCGTTAACGGTTCGCTTGACGCGTTGCTCATGGTTCTCGAAGGTCGATCCGGAAGCACCGAGGAGTAGAGATTCGCGTTTTTTTATGAATGATATCAGAGGTTTGCTGAGGGGTGACAAGAGGGTGATTGCTAGGACCATCAGCGACGTCGAAGACGATGTTGCCGAAAGGTTACTGGAGAAGATTTTTCCTCACACCGGTGGAGCATACCACATAGGGATCACCGGGCCGCCCGGTGCCGGGAAATCGACCCTGGTGAACGCAATCGCCCTGCAGTTGGTTGCGAGGAAAAAGAAGATCGGGATAATTGCGGTCGACCCGAGCTCGCCCTTCTCTGGAGGTGCGCTACTCGGCGACCGTGTACGAATGAACGATCTGGCTTTGAATAATAGGGTGTTCATCAGGAGCATGGCTTCACGTGGAAGTCTCGGCGGATTGGCGCGGACAACGAAAGACGTCGCCCTCGTGCTCGATGCCGCCGGTATGGACTATATACTCATCGAAACGATCGGCGTGGGGCAGGTTGAGTTGGACATAGCCCAGGTTTGTGATACCACGGTCGTCGTGTTGGTTCCTGAATCGGGCGACAGCATTCAGGCTATGAAGGCTGGCTTGCTGGAGATCGCGGATGTGATGGTTGTCAACAAGGGCGACCGCGAGGGAAGTGAGCGATTGGTCACAGAATTGAAATTCGCCTTTGAGATGCGAGAACAGAAACTTGAGTGGCCTTATCCTGTTCTGGAGACGGTCGCCACAGAGGGAGAAGGTATTAACGATCTACTGTCAGCGATAGAGTCGCATGCTGGATATTTGACGAAGACTGGTAGATTGGAGAGGGAGAGGAAAGCGAAGCTAATGCTCCGCGTCCATGAATTGGTGGAGCTGAAGATAAGATCTCACCTGATGGAAAATGTATTGCGCAAAGATGACTTGACGAAACTCGCAGACAGTATGTACAGACGCGAGCTTAATCCCTATCGTGTCGCGGATAGAATAACGAAGAAGATCGTCAAGGGTGGCCGGTAGGAGGTTTGCATGAAAAGAGAAGAATGGGATGAAAAGCAAAAGGTATGTGAGGGGAGGGATATCGAATTCAGCACCGTCTCTGGATTGCCGGTTGACATATTATACACCCCCGATGATATTCATGATCTAGAATACGCTCGCGACCTCGGATATCCCGGAGAATTTCCATACGTGCGCGGTGTGTACAGTAATATGTACCGCGGGCGGCTGTGGACGATGAGGCAGTTTTCGGGGTTTGGGACGTCCAAGGACACAAACCGGCGCTACAAGTACTTGCTCAAGCACGGGCAGACGGGATTGTCGGTAGCATTCGATTTTCCCACCCTCTACGGTCGTGATTCGGATGATCCGTTCGCGCACGGAGAAGTTGGGAAGTGTGGCGTTGCCATTGACAGTCTGCGGGATATGGAAGTGCTCTTTGATGGCATACCACTCGACAGAATTTCAACTTCGATGACCATCAATCCGCCAGCCGCAATGCTGTTGGCAATGTACATCGTTGTCGGAGAGAAACAGGGCTTGCCGGCTCACGTACTCACCGGTACGATCCAGAACGACATGCTTAAGGAATACCAGGCACAGAAGACATGGATCTTTCCACCGGAGCCGTCGATCAAGGTCATCACCGACGTCCTTGAATATTGCTCAGAGCACGTCCCGAAATGGAACACCATCTCGATCTCAGGCTACCACATCCGGGAAGCCGGGTCGACTGCCGTACAGGAATTGGCTTTTACGCTGAGGAACGGGATCGAGTATGTCGAACGCGGAATAAATGCAGGCCTCGCCGTGGACAAATTCGCCCCGCGCCTTTCTTTCTTCTTTAATGCCCATCTCGATTTTTTCGAGGAGATTGCGAAGTATCGCGCTGCGCGCCGAATATGGGCGCGGACGATGCGCGAGAAGTATGGTGCTCAGGACGCGCGATCCTATCTCATGCGTTTTCATACGCAGACCGCAGGATGTTCACTTACTGCACAGCAGCCTGAAAACAACATCGTGCGAACCGCGTACCAAGCCCTCTCGGCCGTCCTTGGCGGAACGCAATCACTGCACACGAATTCAATGGATGAAACGTACGCACTGCCGACCGAAAAAGCAGCCAAGGTCGCACTGCGAACCCAGCAATTACTTGCCTACGAAACAGGAGTAGCGAATACGATCGACCCGCTGGGCGGATCCTATTACGTGGAATCACTGACCAATAGACTGGAAGAAGAAGCCTACAAGTATTTTGACAAGATCGATAAACTCGGTGGTGTTATCTCCGCTATTGAAAAGGGTTTTTTTCAGAAAGAGATATCACAAAGCGCGTACGCCTACCAGAAAGCTCTCGAGAAAAAGAAGAAATTTCATGTCGGCGTGAATGTGTTCGAGGATGAGGAAAAACCCCAGATCGAAACGTTGAAGATTTCACCAGAGGTTGAGACGGTTCAGATCAGAAAGTTGCTGCAGCTGAAGAAGGAGAGAAACAACAAGAGAGTGAAGGAGCGATTGAGTGCGTTACGCAAGGCGGCACGGGACGGCGAGAACCTTTTGCCCCGGATTCTCTCATGCGTCAGAGAATACGCTACGCTAGGAGAGATGTGTAATACACTGAAAGAGGAGTACGGCGTTTATCGTGAACCGATCATATTCTAAGAAAATTGCTTATGGTTATTAGATATGGCATCCTGTGTTGCCAATGGTCAAAGATACCAGGTCTTTGACCAGCGACCATGCCGTTTGCCAATACGGGTGTTCATATCCAAGGATGGTCAACATATACGAGGAGTAGGTTATGGAGAGAAAGATCCGTGTCTTAGTCGGTAAGCCCGGACTTGACGGACATGACCGCGGGGCAAAAGTCGTGGCGGCATCGTTACGAGATGCCGGGATGGAGGTCATATATACGGGTTTGCATCAGACGTGCGAGAGTATTGTTGAGGCGGCAGTCCAGGAGGATGTACACGTCATCGGCCTTTCTATTCTCTCGGGAGCTCACATGACGATTTTCCCTAAGGTGCTAAGTTTACTGAAAGTGAAGAAATCGTCGGACATCTTAGTGATCGGCGGTGGTATTATTCCTGCCGAGGACATGAAGAAGCTCGAGAAGATAGGTGTCCGTAAGCTCTTTGGCCCAGGAACACCGACCTCCGAGATCGTGGATTGGATCAAGGCTAACGCAGGGAGGAAAAGAAAACTGGTGCCCAAGAAGGCTGGTGTCGTGAGGAAAAGGAAAAAGAGGCGAGGGAAATAGATGGGTCGTAATAGGTGCTGCTACAAGTTGGGTGAGTTCGAGCTCTATCCGGTTTCAGATGGATTCTTCTGGCTTGACGGCGGGTCGATGTTCGGGATAGTGCCGAAGGTGCTCTGGAGCAAACTTACTTCGGCCGACCGGAGAAATCGGGTGAAGTTGGCGCTCAATTGTCTGCTGGTTAAGTCGAAGGATAAGAACATCCTCATAGATACAGGAATGGGTGATAAGCTTAGTAAGAAGATGAGGGAAATATATAAGGTGGAGCGGGAAGCGAACCTTCTGCGATCTTTGGCGCGGTTGGGAGTGGCGCCCCCGGATGTGCATTATGTAATAAACACCCACCTCCATTTCGATCACTGCGGAGGTAATACTACGAAATCGGACGGGAAATATGTTCCGACTTTTCCCAATGCCCGGTATGTCATCCAACGGCAGGAATGGTTCAACGCACAGAACCCGGAGGAGAATACGAAATCTAGTTACCGCGAGAAGGATTTTGCGCCTATCGAGGATGCGGGGCAGGTCATGTTCGTTGACGGCGACCACGACGTGGTTCCGGGAGTTACGGCTCTGTTGACAAACGGCCATACATTGGGGCATCAGTCAGTAATGATAAGCACGAAGCGTGGTCGTGCCCTGTACCTCGGCGATGTGATACCGACGAGCCACCACCTTAAGGTTCAGTATCTCACGGGGTTTGATCTATATCCGGTCGACCTTGTCAACAGAAAAAAAGAAATAGTCGACCGCGCTCTCAAAGAAAAGTGGTTGCTTATCTTTGAACATGACCCAGCGATTGTATTCGCTTATTTGGCAGAGAAAGACGGAAAACGGACTTTAAAGCCGCTGAAGGTTCGATGATAGGTCACGAATATTATTTCGCTGAAGGTAAAGATGGTTGGGGTTTGCGGCACGCGTGCGCACGGCTTTGTCAGTGGTGGTTTGAATTCATTGACATTTGCACTTAGGAGGATTGATGAAAGCCGAAGATAGGTTGAAGCATCTCGAGAAACTGGAGAAGGAGGCACTGATCGGCGGCGGTGAGGAGCGGATCAAGGCACAGCATGACAAAGGAAAGTTGACCGCCCGGGAACGTATCAACATGTTGCTCGATGAAGGTACGTTCCGGGAGACGGATAAGTTTGTAACTCATCGGTGTACCGATTTCAGCCTTGAAAAGAGCAAGGTGCTCGGTGACGGAATAGTAACCGGCTACGGCCGCATCAACGGCCGCACGGTATGCATATATGCGGAAGATTTCACAGTATTTGGAGGATCTTTATCGTTGGCTTATGCAGAGAAGATCGTGAAGCTTCAGGATCTATCGATGAAGATGGGATGTCCGATCATCGGTCTGAAGGATTCAGGCGGAGCGCGGATTCAGGAAGGGGTCGATAGCCTGGCGGGTTACACCTACGTGTTTCTTAGGAATGTATTATCTTCGGGTGTTGTGCCACAGATTTCCGCAATCATGGGACCGTGTGCCGGAGGCGCCGTTTACTCACCGGCGATGACCGATTTTGTCATTATGGTCGCCGGTTCCTACATGTTCCTGACAGGTCCTGATGTCGTCAAAGCTGCGACGCACGAAGATGTGACCTATGAGGAACTCGGCGGAGCGATGGTTCACAATGAAAAATCAGGTGTCGCACACTTCGCGGTCGATTCTGAGCTGGAGTGTATCGAATTGACAAAGAAACTGTTGTCTTACCTGCCACAAAATAACCTCGAGGACTCACCGCTCGTCGAGCCAACCGATGACCCAAATCGGATGGATAAGGAACTCGACAGTATCGTTCCAGAAAACCCTAACAAGCCGTATGATATGCTTGAAGTAATCAAGCGGATAGTGGATAACGGAGATTTCCTCGAAGTGCATAAACACTACGCTCCTAACTTGATCGTCGGGTTTGCCCGATTCAATGGAAGGGCAGTTGGGATCGTTGCCAACCAGCCGGCAGTTCTGGCCGGAGTACTGGGCAGGAATTCAGGTATGAAAGGAGCACGGTTCGTCCGTTTCTGCGATTGCTTCAATATTCCGATCGTAACGTTCGTGGACGTTCCGGGGTTTCTGCCGGGTACAGCTCAGGAATGGGGAGGCGTGATCAAGAACGGGGCCAAGCTTCTATATGCTTTCTGCGAGTCTACCGTGCCGCGGGTCACGGTCATAACCCGCAAAGCTTATGGCGGTGCATACTGCGTGATGAGTTCAAAGCACACGCGCGCGGACGTAAATTTCGCGTGGCCCAGTGCAGAAATAGCGGTCATGGGGCCTGACGGTGCTGTCAAGGTCCTCTATCGGAAACAGTTGAAGGAGGCAAAGGATCCCAAGGCGCTCGAAAAACAACTGATTGACGAATACACCGAGAAGTTCGCAAATCCATTTGTCACGGCGAGCAAAGGTTACATCGACGCTGTAATAAGGCCGAGCGAAACAAGGCCGCGAATAATCGAGGCCCTCGAAATGACCGAAAACAAGCGGGACGTCAATCCTCCGAAGAAACACGGGAATATACCGTTGTGACAAATCCTAAGCATGAAATCCGAGATCCTAAACTTGGTTTTGAGATTTGCGATTTAGGATATGTTTCGTATGTAGATATTAGGATTTAGAATTTCAAAGGAAGTATGTTCAAAAAGATATTAGTTGCCAACCGTGGCGAGATTGCCGTCCGCGTTCTCAGGGCGTGCCGTGAGATGGATATCCAATCGGTTGCAGTTTTTTCCGAAGCAGACCGCAATGCTCTGCATGTTCGTTACGCGGATCAGGTGTTCTGTGTCGGTCCTGCACCGGCGACCGAAAGTTATCTGAGAATAGATAGGATAATAGAAGCCGCGAAAAAATATGGCGCCGATGCGATCCATCCAGGGTACGGTTTCTTAGCAGAAAATACCGACTTTGCGCGCGCGTGTGAGGATAACGCAATAGTTTTCATTGGCCCGAACTCCAAGGCGGTGGAACTTCTCGGCGACAAGATAGCCTCGAAGAAGACGATGAGCAAGGCGGGTATTCCGGTCATTCCCGGCAGCGAAGGTGCGACGAAGAGCGAAGAGGATGCACGGCGTATCGCTGAAGAGATCGGGTTTCCCGTTCTCATAAAAGCAGCCGGCGGAGGCGGCGGAAAAGGCATGCGTGTCGTCAGCGACATACAGAGCCTGGGCGCTGCCATGAAACAAGCGGTGGGTGAAGCCCGGTCGGCATTCGCCAATCCCACCATTTTCATCGAGAAATTTCTTGAATCGCCGAGGCATGTCGAATTCCAGATCCTTGCCGACAACCACGGGAACGTGATCCACCTATTCGAGCGTGAGTGTTCGGTACAAAGGCGCCACCAAAAACTGATCGAAGAATCTCCTTCCGCGATAATGACCGACGAACTGCGGATGAAAATGGGTGATGCTGCAGTGAAAGCAGTAAAAGTTTCGAACTACAATAACGCGGGCACGGTCGAGTTTATGATTGACAAGAATAGGAATTTCTATTTCCTCGAGATGAATACTCGTCTACAAGTGGAACATCCGGTGACCGAGTTGATAACGGGTATCGATATAGTCAAGGAGCAGTTCAGAATAGCATCCGGTGATAAGTTGAGCTTTAAACAACAAGACGTTACGATGACCGGGTCGGCGATCGAATGCAGGATATCTGCCGAAGATCCTGAAAACGGCTTTGCTCCTTCCACTGGCAGGATCACGGAACTTATCGAACCGGGCGGTATCGGTGTAAGGATCGACTCCGGCATCTACGAAGGATTTCAAGTACCGATTTACTATGATCCGCTTGTAGCGAAGTTGCTCGTATGGGCTCCAACGCGGCCAGAGGCCATAGTCAGGATGACAAGAGCGTTGAGTGAATATGTAGTGAGGGGCATCAAGACTTCCGTACCTTTCCACTTGCTTGTCATGGATCATCCGAAATTCGTCGCGGGCGAATATGATACGACATTCATCGATAAGGTGTTAAAGAAGATCGAGTATAAGAAAAAAAACTACGACGTTGCCGCAATCTCATCTGTTCTCGCCAAGATACTGAAAAGAAGTCGCATGAGAATTTCGAAAATCCCCGCCGGTAGAGAGAGCAATCCGTGGAAGATGGCGGGGCGACAATCGATGATGAGGAGGGGATAAAGTGGCCTTTGTGGTAAACGTGGATGGCAGAGAATTCAAGGTGGACGTGAAGAGAGTTGACCAAGGTTTTCTCGTATTACTGGACGGCAAAAAGAAAAATGTTGTCGTAACTCATGAAGAAGGGAACCGGCTCACGCTCATCATCGATGATAAACCTCATTCAATATTCTTAGAATCCGATACGCAGGTGCTTGTCGACGGCGAATCATATGCAGTTGACGTTGCGGATGAGCAGATACGGCGGTTACTCAAAGCAAGTCCCGATATAGTTAGAAAGAAGGAACTGGCGATGAAAGCCGTGATGCCCGGGTTGGTCGTTGATCTCATCGCCAAGGAAGGGAATATGGTGAAGGCAGGCGAGGCGTTGATGGTCATTGAAGCAATGAAGATGCAGAATGATGTGAAGGCAGCGCGCGACGGTCTCGTTAAGAAAATACATGTGAAGTCTGGTCAAACAGTAAATACGGGAGATGTACTCGTTACCATCGAATGAAGGTTGAGTCTGGTTGCCGACATGGACAAAGCAGGCATCATGACCATTTGACGCCTGACACAGCCTTTTCATTGAGAGGTTTCAATGTTATTTACTCCTGATGATCTGAAGCATCTTGACTATGAACGTGATCTGGGAAAGCCCGGGGAATATCCCTTCACGCGCGGTATCTATCGAAGCATGTACGCAGGCAGACTCTGGACCATGCGTCAGTACGCCGGATACGGTACTGCCGAGGAATCCAATCGACGATACAAGTACCTCCTGGCTCAGGGGCAGACGGGTTTGTCCGTGGCATTCGATCTGCCGACTCAGATGGGTTATGACTCTGACCATATGCTATCAGAGGGCGAGGTCGGCAAGACGGGAGTCGCGATCGATACGCTCGCGGATATGGAGATTCTGTTTGACGGTATCCCGCTCGACAAAGTGAGTACCTCGATGACTATCAATGCAACGGCGGCGATTCTGCTGGCAATGTACGTGGTGATAGCAGAGAAGCAAGGTGTTTCCCCTGCCGTCCTTGAGGGGACGGTTCAGAACGATCTGCTCAAGGAATACATCGCGCGTGGTGCGTACATCTATCCGCCTGCCGCGTCGATGAAAGTGACCGTCGACATCATTTCATATGCCAGCAAGCACCTTCCGAAATGGAATACGATCTCGGTTTCCGGCTATCATATCCGGGAAGCGGGAGCGACAGCAGCGCAAGAAGTTGCGTTCACGCTGGCCAATGGTATCGCATACGTGCGCGCGGCCATCGAGAACGGCGGGCTGTCTGTCGACGAATTCGCGCCGAGGTTATCGTTCTTTTTTAACGCACACAGCAATTTCTTCGAGGAGGTCGCCAAATTCCGGGCTGCACGAAGGATCTGGGCGAAGATCATGCGCGATGAATTCAAAGCCGAGAACCCGAAGTCATGGATGCTCAGGTTCCACACGCAGACCGCCGGTTCGACGCTGACCGCACAGGAACCGGCAAACAATGCGATAAGAGTGGCGTTCCAAGCACTTGCCGCCGTTCTTGGCGGGACGCAAAGTCTACATACCAATTCATTCGATGAAGCTCTTTCGTTGCCGGCCGAGGATGCAGTCCGTCTTGCCCTGAGGACGCAGCAGATAATCGCTTACGAAACGAGCGTACCCGGGGTAATTGACCCGTGTGGGGGTTCGTACTACATAGAGAACCTTACTAACAATTTAGAATCCGAGATTCGCCGCTATTTGGGCAAGATCGATGAATTGGGCGGGTCGGTGAAGGCGATTGCGGTCGGCTATTTCCAGGATGAAATACACAAGAGTGCGTATGAATTTCAGAAAGAGGTTGAACTCGGAAAGACTAGCATAATAGGAGTGAATAGATTCCGTGACCCTGACGAGAAGACCGGGTACGGCACGTTGAGGGTCAAACCGGCGCTCATCAAGAAACAGTTAAGCAGGATCGTCAAGGTCAAGCGCCGGAGGCGCAATGAACACGTCAAAAGGACACTCGAGGAATTGAGGAGGTCCGCAGTCTCGGGTCGGAACATCATGCCGACAATTCTCAAATGCGTTCGGGAGTATGCCACGGTCGGGGAGATATCCGGTGTCTTACGGGACGTGTATGGCGAGTACCGAGAGAAAAGGACACTTTAGATGCGAACCGGTGTATGTGGGTTCAAATGCGCGTGGCGAATCTGCGCTAATCTGTTTGGATAAATCGCCGTAAGAAAAGGAGGATCAATGATTTTTGGCGTTCCAAAGGAGATACCACCGTTCAAAGACATAGAAGAATACCGCGTTGGCTTATCGCCAATGGGTGCTCAAGAATTGATCCTTTGCGGTGCAAAGGTATACGTTGAAAGCAAAGCAGGCATCGCTGCGGGATTCTCAGATGCTGATTATGAAAAGGCCGGTGCTACGGTTGTATACTCAAAGGAGGAGGCGTATCGAAGGGCAGAGGTTGTGCTCAAGGTCAGGCGTCCGCAGCAGGAAGAGTACTCGCTCATCAAAGAGGGGCAGGTGATCATGGGGTTCATCCATCTGATCACGGCGCGTAAGGCATTTCTGAAGACGATCGCGGAGAAGAAAGTGACACTGATTGGTTATGAGATCATGCAGCAGGAGGACGGCCGACTTCCGATCGTCATACCCTTCAGCGAGATGGCGGGTAAATTGTCGGTCCAGATCGCAGGAAGGTTACTTGAGTCGCCGGGCGGGGGCCGCGGTATACTCCTGGGAGGCGTGCCCGGTATCCCACCGGCGGAAGTCATAATACTGGGGGGTGGAACGCTCGGCTGTAACGCAGCAAAGACGTTTGCCGGCATCGGTGCGAATGTGTACGTGCTTGACGTTGATCGTAACAAGCTCGACCACCTTGCCTGTCACTCCGGAAACATGAAGGTGACAACGCTATTCGCGACGAGGCATAACATCGAGAAAATGATGCGTTTTGCGGACGTCGTGATCGGAGCCGTACTCCTTCGTGGGAAACGTGCGCCGGTTCTGGTTACCAGCGATATGGTAAAGACGATGCGTAAAGGTTCGGTAATTATTGATTTTTCGATTGACCAGGGAGGTTGTGTCGAGACGTCGAAAATATCGCCGAGCGGAAAGTTCATATACACAGTGGACGGAGTCATTCATTTTTGCATGCCGAATGCGACAACACTCGTCGCGCGGACCGCAACACATGCACTCACTTCAAGCGCCTTTCCGTACCTGAAGATGATTACCGAATTAGGTTTTGAAAAAGCCTTGACCGATAACAGCACAATAGCTCGGGGTGTTTACGCTGAGAAAGGAGAGATCAAGAAGGAGTACTCACCATGAGCTGGTTTGACGAATACAAGAAGAAGCTCTGTTCGTTCGAGGAAGCCGTATCAGTAGTTAACAGCAAGAATCGGGTCTATATCAGCGGTAATGCTGCAACTCCGTTTCGTCTGACCGAAGCCTTAGCCCGCCGTCATGATGAACTAAACGAAGTCGAGATTACTCACGTCCTTTTGCTGGGTGATGATCCTTTGTCGAAACCAGGTATGGAAGCCCATTTCAGGCACAATTCTCTTTTCGTGGGTCCTGCAGATCGCGCCGCCGTCAATGATGGGCGGGCCGACTACACACCCGTTTTCTTGTACGAAATACCGACCCTTTTCTACAAGAACTTGCTGCCACTCGATGTGGCGTTTCTTCATGTTTCGCCACCAGACGAACACGGGTTTGTGAGCCTTGGCGTTGAGTGCCTTGCGTCGAAGGCGGCTGCCGAGACTGCGAAACTCGTGATCGCGCAGGTTAACGACCGTATGCCTAGGACGCTTGGTGATTCATTTTTGCATGTTTCACGTTTTGCCAAGTTGGTCGAGGTATCGGACGAACTACCCGAATTGAATATCCCACCGTTCACCGATGTTGAAGAGAAGATCGGAACGAATATCGCCAGCCTCGTGGACGATGGGTGCACCCTGCAGTTGGGCATAGGCGGCATCCCCAACGCGGCGTTGAAAGCGATGTTCAGCAAAAGGGATCTGGGGATTCACACGGAGATGGTTTCCGACGGTATCGTGGAGGCGATCAACGCAGGCGTGATCACCGGTTCGAAGAAGACGCTGCATCCCGGGAAAATAATCGCTACCTTCTATTTCGGGACGAAGGATCTTTATGATTTCATAGATAATAATCCGATATGTGAGACTCATCCAACCAACTACACCAACCATCCCGTCATCGTCGCTCAAAATGAAAAGATGATCGCGATCAATTCGGCGATCGAAGTTGATCTGACGGGCCAGGTCTGTTCAGACTCTATCGGGACACGTATCTATTCGGGATTTGGTGGTCAGGTGGATTTCATCCGCGGGGCGGCTCAGTCAAAGGGTGGCAAACCGATTATCGCCCTTCCATCATCGGCAAAGAATGACACTATCTCAAAGATCGTGCCAACGCTTCAGGTCGGTGCAGGAGTAGTGACTACGCGTGCCGATGTACACTATATAGTGACTGAATACGGTATCGCTTATTTACACGGCAAGAATCTCAAAGAAAGAGCAAAAGCGTTGATAGAGATCGCACACCCGAATTTCCGCGCTGAACTCGAAGAAGCGGCGAAGAGAAGGAAGCTCATATGACGTTTGCTGGATGCTATTGGTGGTGCATAACGCGTGACTGACGTCGATTACGAAGCACTTATCTCAAAATGCGAAAGAAAATAAGAATGATCGAGATCCAATTCCATATGTCAGTTGAACCTCAGTTCAGTGATCATCAAGATTTGCGAAATCGATAGGCCGCGGGTGACGTTACGCCTCGGCGTTTAACGAAACGGGTTTCGTCGGCGTTGAGCGTTTAACGATGTCTATGAAATTAGAGCACATTGGAGTTGCCGTTGCCAGTATCGAACGGCATCTAAAGGTCTGGCGCGATATTTTCGGATTCGTTGTCGGAAAGATGACCGAGGTCGCCGGGCAAAAAGTGAAAGTGGTAATGCTCGATGTAGGCGGAGTGCATGTGGAACTCATCGAGCCTCTCAGCCAGGATAGTACGATTCAGAAATTCATAGAAAAAAGGGGTGAAGGACTGCACCATCTCAGTTTCGAGGTAGATGATCTGCATAAAATGATTGAGGAACTCAAAAAGCGCGGCGTGCGCATGATCGACGATGTTCCAAGAATCGGTGCGCACGGATCGGTGATCGCCTTCGTCCATCCTTCATCGACCGGCGGCGTTCTGATCGAGTTGAGCCAAGAGGGTGTAGTAGAACAGGAGGTATGATGCATATTGAAACGGATATTGTACATGGTGGACAGCATCCAGATAAATGGACTGGAGCCCTGTCGCCACCGATCTATCAGACCTCTACGTTTGTTTTTCGTGACGCCGATCACGGCGCGCGCTTGTTTAAAGGGGAAGAAAAGGGGCATATCTACACCCGTATCAGCAATCCGACGATCGAACTGCTGGCGTCGAAGATCGCGCTTCTGGAGGCTGGTGAAGCGGGTTTGGTATTTGCATCCGGTCTTGCTGCAATATTCAATGTTGTCATTGCCGTTGTTAGGTCGGGAGAGAACATCGTCTCGGATGATACGATCTATGGAGGCACCTATACACTTTTCAAGAACATACTGCCGCGACTCGGGATCGAGGTAATCTTCGTCGATGTCTCCAACCCGGGAAAGGTCCAGTCCGCTTTGAATGACCGTACCAGGCTGTTGTTCATAGAGACTCCGGCAAACCCAACACTGAAGATCATCGATATCGGCGCGTGCGCTGAACAAGCTCAGAAAAAAGGAATACCGCTCTGCGTTGACAACACTTTTGCCACCCCGTATTTACAGAGGCCGATCGATCTCGGTGCAGAGATCATTGTCCACTCGGCAACGAAGTACTTCGGGGGGCACGGTGATATCATCGGAGGTGTCGCTGTCGGTAGAGAGGAGTTCATCCATGCAATGTGGAAGGGCGCAAAGGACGTCGGTGCTTCGATATCTCCATTCAACGCCTGGCTCATCCTGCGGGGGCTCAAGACATTGGCTGTTCGCATGGAGAGGCACTGCGCTACGGCGCAGAAAATAGCGGAGTTCCTCGAGAAACATGACAAGGTTGAAACGGTTTACTACCCAGGATTGAAATCTCATCCCGGGCACGAAATTGCCAGACGGCAGATGCGCGGTTTTGGTGGCATGATTGGATTCGATGTGAAAGGTGGTAAGGAGACAGGTAAGACGTTGATGAATTCGGTTGGTTTGTGCACACTTGCGGTCAGCTTGGGCGATGTTGATACTTTGATAGAGCATCCTGGATCGATGACCCATTCAGGCTACACGGATCAAGAACTTCTTGATTCCGGAATAAAACCGGGATTCGTGCGTCTATCCGTCGGACTCGAACACGTAGACGATCTCATCGATGATCTGAAACAGGCATTGGGCAAGATATAGGTCTCGTATGAAGGAAGCCAAAGCAGCGTTCAGTGCATGGAGGTCAGCATGAATAATGGGGTGCAGAAGTATGTAGAAAAAGCACGTAAGGCGCTTGGCGAACGCAGCCGTTACATCAGAGATGAGGTTAAGAAGTGGCGGTTTGATACTATTGCTGTTCACGGCGCCTACTCGGTGAAAGAAGCCATAGACAACAACCAAGGTTCGATCATTGAGCCGATTTATATGAGTACTTCGCAGGCGTTTCGTGACAGTGACGAAATGGAAGCGGCTTTGGCATACCTGATTCCTTCGTGGACCTACAGTAGAATTCACAATCCATCGATCGGCTATCTTGAGGATACGCTGGCTTTGCTCGAAGGATACGGATATGATGGTGAGACCACGTGCTGTGTAGTATCCTCGGGTATGGCGGCTGTAGCGAGTGCTTGCGATCCGTTCTTAGCAAAGCGGAGCAATCAGCCAGACGAGAAGATCAATTTCGTCGCCAATGCGCAGATTTATGGAGGTACCTTTCAGCAATTCAATGTCCGGAAGATGAAAGAGCGAGGCATTGAATGTCGCTGGGTCGTGGATCCTTTGAATATCGATGAGTGGTCTTCGAAGATCGATTCGAACACTCGCTTTCTGTTCGGAGAGTTGCCTTCGAACCCCGGTTTGGCTTTTTTCGATATCGCAAAGGTCATCGATCTCGCGCATGAAAATGGCATTCCTGCGATCTTTGATACGACGATTGCAACACCTGCCCTGCTTCGGCCTATTTCACTTGGCGCAGACATCGTCATACACTCTGTTACCAAGACGCTGACCGCGAGCGGATTCGGTATTGCGGGCGCGGTGATTGCGCGGAAGCAAATCGTGTCGAATATAGACAATGACGATCTAAAGAAAGATTTTGGTACGTATATTAAACTTCTCCCCAATCGCGATATGGGTTGGTGCCTGTCTCCATTCCAGGCGATCCTTACGCTCAATGACATAAGGACACTCCGGTCCAAGGTAGATGTTCTGAGTCAAAATTCGATGAAGGTGGCTCAATATCTGGACGGCCATAAGAAAGTGGCAAGTGTGAACTACCTTGGATTGGCTAATCACCCTCTCCACAGTATTGCGAGCAAGTACTTATGGCTCGTCGATGCTGAGCACGACGAGCAGTATGGGAAAGCGGTGAACAGGTACGGACATTTGATGTCATTTCAGTTAAAAGGCGGACTGCCCGCGGCGCGTAAGTTTTTTGACGGCCTGAAACGAATTTGGAGGGCGACGGATTTGGGGCGGATCCAATCAGTCGCAACGATACCATCCATATCGACACACCAGCAGATGGGTGGGGACTTACGCGACATGGCAAATATCCCTGAAGACTTGATTCGCCTTTGCATCGGTGCAGAGCACCCCGACGACATGATCGCGGATTTGGAGCAAGCACTTGAAAGCATATAAGCACGAAGCACCGAATTCAAGACCGTTTTGAACATGCGTATTTAGGATTTGTTTAGTGTTTCGATATTAGGATTTTGGATTTTCCATTGGAAGGAGGTTTGATGGTTGGTATTGTCGGATATGGTTCGTATGTGCCAAGATTCAGAATAAAGGTTGAGGAGATCGCAAAGCAGTGGGGTCGAGATGCGGAGGCAGTACGCCGTGGTCTATTGTTGAGGGAGAAGACCGTTCCGGGGCTCGACGAGGATACGATCACCATTTCAGTCGAAGCAGCGCGCAATGCACTGAAGCGCGCCGAAGTCGATCCGGCGGATATTGGCGCGCTATATATCGGTTCCGAATCTCACCCCTACGCAGTCAAACCGTCGGGGACCGTCGTCGCCGAGGCGCTTGGAATCGTACCCGAGGTGCATATCGCGGACTACGAATTTGCATGTAAGGCCGGTACCGAGGCGATGTTCGTTTCATATAGTCTTGTCAAGGCAGATCAGATGAAGTATGCCATGGCTATCGGCGCCGATACATCACAAGGGGCGCCGGGTGATGCTCTGGAATTTAGTGCCTCTGCCGGTGGCTCGGCCTTCATCTTTGGCAAGGACAAAGTCGTTGCCGAATTGACTCATACATATTCTTACACAACCGATACACCGGATTTTTGGAGGCGCGAAGGCGCCTTTTATCCGCTGCATGGCGGTAGGTTCACCGGCGAACCTGCCTATTTCAAGCATGTACTTGGTGCAGGTCAGGGAATACTGAAGAAGTGCGGCCTGAAGGCCACTGATTTTGCATATGCTGTGTTTCATATGCCGAATGGAAAGTTTCCACTGACCGTAGGCAAGAAACTTGGGTTCAAGAAAGAACAACTCGAACCAGGATGGGTGGTGCCATTGATGGGTAACACATATTCGGGTTCATCTCCGACGGGTTTCTCGGCAACACTGGATGTGGCCAAACCCGGTGACAAGATTCTGTTAGTCTCTTTTGGTTCAGGAGCCGGTAGTGATGCTTTCGTCTTCAAGGTGACCGAGCGGATTAACGTGGTGAGAGATAAGGCCGAAAAGGTTCGAGAAATGCTTGAATCCAATCGCATCTATCTTGATTACGGTCAATACGCAAAATTCCGCGGCAAGATCATTATGAACGACTAAACGCTGAATGCACTAAATTGATAAAGAGCACTGAACACACTGAAAATGAGGATCCACAGGAGACACCGAAGGTGCTGAGGTGTCGCGCTGTCGGTGGGAAAGACCAATACCCTCATTCGGACATAACAGAGAAGATCATTGGATGTGCGATCGATGTTCACAAGGATCTTGGACCGGGATTTAAGGAGTCGGCCTATGAGAATGCAATGCTTGTTGAATTTCATGCGAAGAACATCAGTTATGTACAACAGATGCCAGTGTCGATATTGTATCGCGGAAAAAAGGTCGGAAGATATCGAATAGATCTTGTCGTAGAGAATAAGGTTCCGGTAGAACTGAAATGCGTTAGGAACATCAACTTAGAGGATCGCAGAAGGCTACTCAGTTACCTAAAAGCAACAGGTTTGAAAGTGGGTTTGCTCGTGAATTTTGCCAAACCGACAATAGAGATAAAACGAATGATCCCATGAGCCGTTGTTTGGTGTTTGATCTCCAAATACCTTTTGTGTCTTCAGTGCTTATTCGTATTCATTGTTTTCAGTACTATAGATGTTACTGTGCTTTCAGTGGTTACTCATGTTCGGTGTTTTCAGTGTTAAAAGGGGGTATATAATGCGTGAGGTTGCCGTAATTGGCTGCGGTATGACTAAATTCGGAGAACTATGGAAACTATCTTTGAGGGATATATTCGTCGAAGCAGCGCTCAAAGCGATAGACGATGCAAAGGTCGACCGCGTTGCTTCAATGTACGTGGGGTCGATGACGCCGGGACTGTTCGTTGGTCAGGAACACATCGGTGCGCTGATGGCCGATTATCTCGGGATGGCGCATATACCCGCAGTGCGCATTGAATCAGCCTGTTGCTCCGGGGGTATGGCATTCCGGCTTGGTTTCTTCGAAGTCGCTTCAGGCCACAGCGACGTCGTCTTGGTTGGCGGTGTCGAGAAGATGACCGATGGAGCGGATGTAACCTATGCGCTCGCAACTGCTGCGGACCAGGAATATGAAGTGTACCATGGTGTTACGTTTCCCGGATTGTATGCAATGATTGCTCGGGCACATATGCACGCGTATGGCACGACGAGAGAACAGCTGGCACTCGTTTCCGTTAAAAACCACCATAACGGTTCTCTCAACCCGAACGCGCAGTTCCCTGGTGAGATTACCGTCGATCAGGTTATCAAGGCGACGGTGGTCGCCGATCCGCTGACCGTACTCGACAGTTCCCCGGTCTCCGACGGCGCAGCCTGCGTGATACTTGCATCAATGGATGTTGCACGGAAAATGAAAGGACAGGCAGTAAAGGTGCTCGGTACCGGGGCCGCAACCGACACCCTTGCCCTGCATGCGCGTAAGGATATCACAAAGCTCGAAGCAGTGAAGCGGTCGGCAGAGGCTGCCTACAAGATGGCGGGCGTAAAGCCTGCGGACGTCAGTCTCGCCGAGGTCCACGATTGCTTTTCAATTGCCGAAATATGTATAATCGAGGAATTGGGTTTTGTCGATAAGGGCAAAGGCGGTCCTTTCACCGAACAAGGGCATACCGCGCTGACCGGTAAGATCCCTGTGAATACGTCCGGTGGTTTGAAATCTAAGGGGCATCCTGTTGGAGCGACTGGTGTCGCCCAGGTAGTGGAGATCGTTGAACAGCTGCGTGGCTCAGCCGGCAAGCGGCAGATCGAGAATGCAAAGATCGGATTGACTCAAAACATGGGCGGTTCAGGTGCATCATCGGTAGTACATATATTCTCAAATGCCTAAACGCCAAAA
>CP070705.1:488536-515455 GCA_020349965.1 Caldifarciminota bacterium
TGACGCGCTATGAGATGCAGTTCTTCCAGAACACATTGCCGTGGGTCGCCAATCCTTTCTGGGATTATTATGATCGCGATCCCTGGAGGATTTCGGGTTACATCCAGGATAAGATGGATTTCGAAGGACTCGTTGCGCGCATTGGATTGCGCTTCGACTACTTCGATGCCCAGACATCGACCTATCTCAATCCGGAGAATCTCTTGGATAACGAGCTCGTTTCGTCAGAGCCCCAGTATCAGATATCTCCACGGCTGGGGTTCTCGCTGCCGGTTACCGACCGCATGAAACTACGGTTCAACTACGGACAGTATTTCCAGCTGCCGGCATTGCTGAACATGTACACTTCAACCGATACTCAGGTGGTCAGGGTGTTGATAAGCCGCGGTAACGCAATTCTCGGCAACGTGCTGATCGAGCCGGAGAGGACGGTTTTGTATGAACTCGGTATTGAGAACCAGATCTCCGAGGAAGTTGTCTTTGGTTTCACTGCATACTTCAAGGATATCTTCGACTTGAACCAGGTTCGTGAAGTCATAGCAATTCCCTACTCCTACTATCAGTACCAGAATGTTGATTACGGCAATGTCAAAGGTTTCGAGTTCAACCTTCAGAAACGAATGTCGAACATGTGGGCACTTGGCCTAAGTTACACGCTCCAGTTTGCCAAGGGCACTGCGCCCAGTGCGTTCCAGTGGTACCTGGATCACTACTACTACAACGTCCCCCCTCCGGTCATCGATTACTGGCTCGATTTCGACGAACGTCATATTCTGAATGCGAACGTTGATTTCGAATTGCCCGCGGATTTCTTCCTGATCCCGCTGCAGGACTTCAACAATTCTTTTGTCTTCTCGTATCATTCCGGTACTCCATACACGCCGCGTGACCTTCGAGGCAATCGTTTGGGTGACGATAATTCCGCGCGCTTATCAGGTTACATGAATGTCGATTGGAATTTCAGCCGTCGTCTTAAGATCGGACCGGCGAACCTCGTTTTCCGAGGAATGATCCTCAATCTCCTCAATACCGAACAGATTGTCGAGGTCCATGAAACGACCGGTCATCCGACAGACCATGGAGACCCGGAACCCTCGCTCGACCAGTTCGGTTTCACTTCAATCGCGAGCGGACGTTATTCGCCTCAATCCGACTTCAATCACGACGGCCTCGTTGACCCGCGCGAGGCAAAAGAATCTTATATCGATGCCCAGAGGGACTACTACTTCGATGCCAGAAACTACCTACCCGGTTTCCGCGCGCGTTTCGGTGTTGGTTTAATGTTCTAAGTTGACGTCTGTAATGAAAAAGAGAAAGATTCAACTGCGTGATAGTTGTCCTTGAGTTCAGTTGAATTCTGCAATCCACAGACCGACACCTGGGAGAGCAAAGCCCCCATGGCGCGCGCGCCATGGGGGCTTATAAAAATATGGGTTGCGAAGAAAATATACCGATTACCCGACGGGTGGACATATAATGAAGAAGATATCCCTCAAAATGATCGAAAAGAAAAGGTGGTTGCTCGATAAGAACAAGAAGATCTTCTGTGTCACAGAAGCGAAGGAATTCGTCGATCGTCTTGGCCTGATTTCGGTATTCTGTAATGGCCGCCTGCCGTGTCTGTTGAAGGCGATATACACGGACGATTTGGTCAACCGGTTCGAGGCTGACAACAGACTGTGGGGGTTTGTCCATGTGTTGATATCGGAGAAGTGGGCATACTACGGGCGTATATTGGGCGGTAATAACATAATCATCTCAATGAAACTGCTGCCGAGTCTCCTGCAGATCATGCCAATCTCTGATTACCGCAGCCTGTACGTCGAGGGATCCTTGAGTGCGGTGGAAAAAGAGATCATGGACACGCTAGATGCAGGCGGACCACTCATGGCCGATGAAATACGCCGCAAGATGGGGATCGGCTCTCAGCCGGCAAAGAAGAGGTTCAACAGGGCTTTGGAAGGTTTGCAGCGGAAGATGCTGATATGCTGCGCCGGCAAAATCCAAAGCAGGTGGCGTTGGCATTCCGGTTTGTGGGCTACAACCGAGAAGTGGATTCCTAGGGATGTAACGGCACGTGCCCGCGTGCTCAGCGAGGAGGAAGCGAGGAGGAGTCTGATCGAGAAATATATTTATGCGACGGCACGAACGACGAGTCGGTCCATTGCGCGTTTCTTTAAATGGCCGATAAGAGATGTGGTCAGAATTGTCTCTTCGCTGATTGACAAAGAGATGGTTTCGTCCTATAATCACAAGGGTGAGACATATTTCTTCAAGGGTAACCTCTAAGTCAAATCAATCATCATCTCATAACATTTCTAGTTGTCGATGAACAAGAGAGACGAACAACAATCTGTGCAGAAAATAAATAGATGCGTCCGCTCAATGCGCGACGAAATTCTTTCCTTCACGCATGATCTGGTCGCGATCCCCACAGAAAACCCGCCGGGTTCACATTACCGGCCGTGCGTCGAACTGATTTCGAAAAAACTCGTCGCGATGGGGCTGCGTCCGCGGCTGATAAGGGTGCACGGTGGTGACAAACTTCATCCGCGATTCTGCCTCATGGTGCCTTATGGCAAAGGTAAAAAGAAGTTGTATTTCCACGGGCATTATGACGTAGTACCCGGTTGGAATTCGGAGCAATTCAAACCACGGATTCGACAGGGCAGGTTCTACGGCCGTGGTGCGGCAGATATGAAAGCCGGTTTGGCGGCAATGGTGTATGCGATCCGTGCTCTCCAGCTCGCCGATGTCAGGATAGACGGTCAGATATGCCTGGTTTTTGTCCCTGATGAGGAGACCGGTGGTGCATTTGGCACCCGATATCTATTCGATAAAGGCTACATCGGTAAAGACGATTGTGTTGGCATGCTCATGCCCGAGCCCACCGGCGGTGTGGCATGGAATGCATGCCGCGGGGCGATTTCATTGTCGGTCAGTGTAAAGGGCAAACCCGTTCACGTGGTTCTTCAAAAAGAGGGGATAAATGCATTCGAACAGATGGTGGTTCTTTCAAATGCCCTTGTGAAACTGAAGGAGAGCGTGGAGAAGAGAACGACTCGTTACTCGGTTGCTTTGGGCGAATCAAAAAATTCGATACTCATGCTCGGCGGCATCTGTCGATGCGGCACTAATTTCAACGTTGTGCCGGGTACCTGCACGTTCACCATCGAAAGACGGATTAATCCTGAAGAAAATTTCGCAAATGAAAAGAAACGCTTGATGGATATCTTGGCGAAGTTTCGGAAAGGCGGCATGAAGATAAGTGTGGAGATTCTCCAGGAAGGAGAGCCTGGAGGTGTTTCTTCGTCCGGTGACCTTGCGGACGCGCTGGGCTGGAGTGTGCGTCAGACCACGAACAGGCCGCTTAGATTCAAGATGTGTCCGGGGTTACTGGAGATCCGTTACTACCTTCGGAACGGAATCCCGGCTTACGCTTATGGTCCGGGATCGATAAGGCGAGCCCACCACCCACAGGAGTATGTGGAGGTCGACCGCGTTCTTCAGTGCACGACCGTCTATTCCCTGACCGCCCTGAGGATGTTATCGACAGGGGAGCATGTGTGATCCGGATCAGCGAGATGACGGCAGAGGATGTGACGTTTGCACGATCGTTAACCGATATTGAGCAATGGGGTCATCTTGAGGAGGATTTCCAGCGATTCCTTGAAGTGAATCCAGATGGTTGTTTCGTAGCCTGGGAACGAAGTGAAAGGCTCGGGATCGTGACCAGTGTTGTCCACGGTGATTACGCGTTCCTCGGCAATCTGATCGTAGCAAAAGAGGCGCGGGCACGGGGGATTGGTTTGGTGCTTATGAAAAGGGTCATCGATATTCTCGACAGGAAAGGTGTGAAGACCATTGAACTCGACGGTGTCTTCAGAGCAGTGGAGGTGTATCGTATGTTGGGGTTCAGGGATAAGTACTTGTCCCTGAGGTTCATGCGGCCTGCTTCGAAGGGGGCCTGCATCAAAGGTGAACTAACGATCTGCCGCACTCCGAATATTTCATCGATTCTGCGGTTTGATCGTGAAAGATTGGGTATGGACCGTAGTAATTTCCTGGAACACTTGATCGGGACACATCCGGACGCGACTCCATCAGTTATCGGCCGGCAGGGGATGTCTGGGTACGGCGTCGTTCGCTTCAGAGCGACCGGCACCTTCCACATAGGGCCGCTCGTCGCCGGCGATACGGAAAGTGCGTCAGCGTTGCTTTCCTCGATCTGTGCGGAACACGGGAAGAGCGATCTGACCATCGGAGTTCCGTGTACGAATACATCTGCAATAGGCATCGTGCTAAAGCACGGTTTCTGCCACCGTCCGCCTTCCTTGCGGATGTACCGTGGAGCGATCAGGTTTTATGAGGATCGTGTATACGGCATAATCTCCGCTGATGTAGGTTGATCCGTGTAATGTAGTATAAGACGAAGAACGAGAACACAACCAGATATTGACTTCTGATTTAGGGGGGATTATAATCAAAGGTGATCATTCATCACGTATCGTTGCTTAGTGGTATCACGACCACATCTTCGAAGATATTCAGCACGATCATAACGGTCGCTTGCGGTAAGCTGCCTTTCTGAAGTGAGCATGACGGTACATAGAGTCATTGTCGGCGCGCTCGACACCAATTGCTACATTCTTGAATCCAATGGAACCGCAATCATTGTCGATCCCGGTGATGAGGCGGAGAAAATATTGGAGAGATTAGGAGACCTGGAGACGTTGAGGATACTGGCAACGCACCGGCATTCCGACCATATAGGCGCCCTCGGGAAAGTGAAGAAGGCGCTCCAAAAGAAGGCAGCGATCCATCGGCTCGATTGGATGGCAGGATTTGATGAGGAACTCCATGACGGCCAGTCGATCGAATTCGGCGGCGAGGCGCTGAGAGTGATTCACACCCCGGGCCACACGCCGGGCGGTTGTTGTTTTCTTGTCGGTGATGTTCTCATCTCGGGGGATACTCTCTTTCCCAACGGGCCGGGTAATACGTCTTTTCCCGGCGGTGACGAGAAGGCGATTCGGAGGAGCATACGCGACAAATTGATGGTCCTGCCGGATATGACAGTAGTCTATCCGGGGCATGGTCCGGAAACGACAATCGGCATGGAGAGAAAACTATATTGAAGAAAAAGGTATTTGATGGTTTTACACCGGTCTGCAGGCGTCATTCTCTCTACCTTTATGAGCGCGACTTGAGGGCACGTATCCGTATCGTCGAGCCGAAGGTGGGGGTCAGGACGGTCGTATATGACCGGCCGGTTGATATCGAGATGGTGCTGGCGTCTGGTGTCTGCGGATGGTTCGCAGCGGGCGACAGGATGTTCGTCGCCTATCACGGCGATACGGCAGTCGGCCATTTGCTTGCGGCGACGGGCGAGTGCCCAGTCGGAGAGATCGACGATCGACTTCTCGTTGAAGAAAACGAGGTCTACTTCTATGCTGCTCATACAGAACCCGGGTTCCGTGGCAATCGGATATACCCGTACCTTGTTACCACGGCATCTGAACATTTCAGGCGGCTATCATACGAGTATGCAATGATCTTTTCTACCCGAGATAACATGAGGTCGAGGAAGGGAATCGAACGAAGCGGCTTCAACCTGTACGGAAAGGTGGACTACTGGAATCTGCTGGGGTGGAAATCCTGGCGATTTACGGTCGGAGACAAACATGTCCGCTCACGGTTGCGTCTTGAGTGTTGAACCGCTCTCCGCATTGGAAAAGATCTGGCACCGGTTGTTCGCCGATGCCCGGAATCCCTCACCCTTCGTTAGCTATGAGTGGTTCTCTGTATTGGCGACGCACATCTTGCTGTCCGACCCCGAGGTCATGCTTTTCCGCAGTAACGGCGAAGTGGTGGGAGTGCTGCCGGCGGCGATACAGGGCAGCACGTTGAAATTCGTAGGCGACGAACGGGTCACGGATCTGAGCGGCATGGTGTGTGCGACAGGTTATGAAGAGAAAGTCGTCGAAGCTGTTGCCGATTTCATCAAAAGTCGAGGCTTGAAGGTGGATCTCTTCCCGATTGAAGAGGAGAGTGAATTGGCTGTACGTTTGAGGAAGACGTTGCCAGAGCTTTCGGTCAAAAAGAAAGATGTGTGCCCGCTGCTCCATCTGCCCAACACGTATGATGAATACTTGAAAGGGCTGGACGGAAAGTCGAGGCACGAATTGCGCCGCAAGATGAGGAGAATAAACGGTACAGCAGTTGAGGATGTCAAAACAACGAGTATTTCCTCACTTTTCGAACTTATGGCGGCATCGGATGATAGTAAAAAAAGATTTCTGACGCCGGTCATCATGGCGTTCTTCAAAGACCTGGCGTGCAATTTTGAGCGTCTTGGGTGGCTCAGGATGCGTGCGTTGTACTTCAATGGCCGGACGATCGGCATTATATTTGCGTTTTCATTGAAAGAGCGTGTCTATCTCTACAATATGGGTTTTGATCCCGAATATCGCAGGATGTCTCCGGGGATCATGACCATCGCGCTCGATATTCAGTCGGCAATAAGTGAGGGTTACGGATACTATGACTTTCTTCGCGGTGATGAAGACTATAAGTATCGATTCGGTGCAAAGGAACGCTACACATTGAGGATTACACGATGAGGATCTGCGTCATTTCCTATCATTCATCACCCCTGGTGCCTGTTGGTGCAGGAAAATCGGGGGGAATGAGCATCGTGATCCGGAGTCTTTATGAACGGCTTGGCCGGCATGCAGACGTCGATATCTTCACGCGCGGCAACGAGCGGGTCGTGTCGGTTCATCCTGGCGTAAGGGTACTGCATGTTGGAGAAAATAATCCTGGCCGTTTTGTTGAAGCAATTGTGAAAAATCACAGAAGGCATGGTTATGACCTCATGCACACACACTACTGGTCATCCGGCATTGTCGGTTTGCTCGCGAGCCGTGTTTTGAAAATACCGTGGGTACACACGCTCCACACGGTAGAGGTCCTGAAGACGATTGAACGGGATAAAGCAAGGATCGAGATCGAGGAAGAAATAATGCGTTCATGTGATCTTGTCATTTCACCGACGAGTCAGGAAGCGCTGGCGATCCAAACACTCTATCCCGATGTGAAGACGGCCACGATTCCCCATGGCGTTGATACGAGACGTTTCGCACCCAGTCATAATGGGCACAGCAATATTCTCTTCGTTGGCAGGATCGATCCGATAAAGGGAATCCACCTCTTGATCGACGCGATCAGATTGACAAAGCGGGACATTGCATTGACCGTGGTGGGCGGGCCGTCAAAAGGTGACCATAATCTCCGGAGCATAGAAAAACATGCGGCCGGATTGGATGTCGATTTCGTCGGTCAGGTCAGACATGACCGGCTTGCGGATTACTACAGCCGGGCCGCCATGCTCGTTGTACCTTCATATTATGAATCATTCGGTCTGGTCGGATTAGAAGCGATGGCTTCGGCGCGGCCGGTCATCGGTTTTTCGCACACTGGATTGAAGGAAACGGTCGGTGATGATGCTGGTGTCCTCGTGAAAATGGGTGCACGCAACCTTGCTCGGGCGATCAAGAATCTCGCCGTCGATCACAACCTGCGCCAGCGGCTGGGTAATAGAGGAAGGAAGAAAGCGCTGGCATTCGACTGGTCGCTGGTCGCGCAGAAATACGGAAGACTCTATGAAAGGGTCGTCGAAAAATAGGTTGATTGTCATGGCACATCCGGATGATCCGGAACTGGCCTGCGGCGGCAGTATCGCTCGGTGGGCCGAAAACGACCGCGTGTATAATGTCATCGTTTCGTGCGGCGAAAAGGGTACTTGGGATGAAAATACCTCGCCGCTAGAAATTGCCAGCAAAAGAGAAAAGGAGGCGGTGAAATCCGCTCAATATCTCGGTGTGCGAAAGGTCATATTCCTGCGCCATCCCGATGGCGAGGTGGACAGTATGAAGACGCTGAAACTGGAATTGGCCGCTCTCATTCGAAAACACAAGCCGCATACGATCGTGACCCACGACCCTTGGTCTAGATACTTCCATCCCGATCACCGGGCGACTGCGCACGCTGTTATTGAGGGCATCATGATCGCCAGGGACTGGCACTTTTACCCGTTCTTGCTCGAGATCGGGCTTCGACCGCACCGCCCCGGTGAATTGTTGCTCGGGATAACCGAAAACGTAAATCATGTGGTCGATATCAGTGCGACCTATGAAAAGAAGATGAAGGCGATCAGCATGCACAGAAGTCAGCTGGGCCAGTTACCTGACTGGCGGAGACGAGTGCGCATGCGGGTGCGTAAAGACGGCGCCCTTGCCGGATACAGGTACGGAGAGGGATTCTACAAGATGCACGTATGAAGAACTTGAACTGTGTGCATTCTTGGGTAGAATAATCAGTGGCGACACACACACACGTACATAAACATTCGGCAGGGATATTCGAATACCGTGACGTCGAGAAAAAGAAACTGACCCTTTCACTCATCATAACCGCTGTAGTCATGGTGGTCGAAGTCGTCGGCGGTGTGCTTTCACGGAGCATTGCATTGATCAGCGATGCCGGGCACATGTTTACCCACGCCTTCGCTATCACGATCAGTCTCGTGGCCATCGTCATCGCCTCACGTCCGCCTTGCCACCACCGTACCTTCGGTCTGTACCGCGCTGAGATATTGGCGGCTTTCATCAACGGACTCTTCTTATTGGGAGTCGGCGGCCTCATAATTTATGAAGCAATCGAAAGGATCGTAAAACCCGAAGATGTCCTGGCCCTGGACATGCTGGTTATCGCGCTCATCGGCCTGGCCGTCAATGCCGTCAGTATCTTAATTCTTCATGGCAGCCACAGGCGCAATATCAACATCAAAGGTGTGTTCTACCATATGATTGCCGATGCGGCTTCGTCGGTGGGTATCGTTTGCGCGGCAGTAATCATCTATTTCACTGGTTGGAATATCATCGACCCTATCGTAAGCATCGGTATTTCGCTCGTGATCGTGTTCTGGGCCTGGGGTATTTTGAAGGAATCGTCCAAGATCCTTCTCGAGATGGCGCCGACCGGCTTGAATGTCGATGTCATAATGGAAGACTTAAAGGAGAAGTTCGACGAGATAAAGGAACTTGAACATGCACATCTATGGACGATCACGGCTGACATGCTGGTTTTCTCGGCGCATGTAATGCTCGATGATACACACAAGAGCGCTGAAGATCAGAATCATCTGGTTGCAGAGATTAATAGTCATCTCTGGAAGAAATACCACATAATCGAATCGACGATCCAGATATTATGCGAGGGTGCTTCGGCAACGTGTCCGTTGATCCCCGAAGGTGGTGACTAACATGGTGGTTGCATTAACCATAGGGAGTGTGATCATCGTCAGCCTGTTGTCGTTGGTGGGCATATTCACGCTGTCACTGAACAGGGAGCGAATGAGAAAGATGTTGATATTCGTCGTTGCCTTTGCCGTGGGTGCCCTTTTCGGTGATGTATTCATCCACCTGCTGCCGGAATCCTTCGAAAAGATCGGTGCGAATCTGACAACCTCGCTACTGGTGATCGGCGGATTCTTGGTTTTCTTCGTGCTCGAGAAATTCATACGGTGGCGACATGTGGGCGGAGCAGCAGAAGAGCAACATGTAAGACCCGTGGTGATGATGAATCTCGTCGGGGATGCAACGCACAATCTGATCGACGGTATGCTCATTGCTGCGAGTTATATAGTGAGTGTTCCGATCGGCATAACGACCACCCTTGCTATCGTACTGCACGAAATCCCACAGGAGATCGGCGATTTCGGTATTCTCATTCACGGCGGTCTATCCGTCAGAAAGGCTCTTTCGTTCAATCTGCTGGCCGCGTTGATGTCGGTGATCGGTGCGATGGTCACGCTCATTGTCGGAGCCCAGTTCGAGAGTTTTGCCGTTTTCCTCCTTCCCGTAACTGCGGGCGGGTTCATCTACATTGCAGGGCCCGATCTCATTCCCGAGTTGCAGCAGGAGGTGAGGGTGTCGCATTCGATATGGCAGTTCTCGGCGATCCTGCTCGGTGTCGTGACAATGGCGCTCCTGACCCTCATCGAGTAAAGAACACACTCTGAATCGATCGCTGCAAGACGCGGCAGCGATCGGGTACCTATCTACAACACCCGGCTGCAATCTGAATCAAATATATTACAGTTTAAGGCAGATCAATGCGGTACACCTTGATCGAGATCAAGTTTGATCGATATGAAGTTCATGATATCCTTGAGTGCTATGAGACCGACCAATCTCCCTTCTTCGATCACCATGAGCCGGCTGTTACCGCTGCGGTTCATCAAGGAGAGGACTTTGATCACATCGGCATCAGGTTCGACGGTGTTTTCTTTCGAACACTCGCTAATGATCTCGCCCACGGTCTTCACCGGCCACTGTTCTTTCGGAATCTGACGGACGATTCGGGTGCTTATGCAGCCGATCAACCTGCCCTGCGCGACAACCGGGAACATCTTGAAGTGGTAGCGATAAATGTAGTCTTCAACAAGATCCTTTACACTTAGCGCAGGCGATACGGTGACGGGATCTGCGATCATCAGATTCCGCACTGTTTCACCGGCGAGCGCTTGACGCGTCAGTAGTTGCTGGTATGACATGCGCGCTGCATTTTGTAGGAACATCCCGATCATAAACCACCAGATTCCGCCGATCAGGTTCCCTGAGAAAAACTGTATCACGCCCATTGCAATGAGCAGAAAACCGAATATGGTGCCGATGCGAGAAGATATGCGCGTAGCCCAGTTGATGTTTCCCTTCCACTTCCAGAGTGCCGATCTCAACACCCGGCCGCCGTCCAGCGGGAATGCCGGCAGGAGATTGAACGCGGCCAGGATCCAGTTGATGAACGCGAGGTACGTAATGACGCCGGTGACTGCGATGGGTGCTGCCGCCATGCTTCCCACTGAGCTCAGGGCATAGAGAACAAGTCCCAGGGCGACGCTCGAACCCGGTCCGGAAATGGCCATGAGAAACTCTGCCTTGGCACTGCGCGGCTCTTCTTCCATGTGCGCAACGCCGCCGAAAACGAAGAGAGTAATTCCTTTGATCGGTAGACCGAAATGCCGGGCAACGAGCGAATGCGAAAGTTCGTGAAAGACGATTGAGAAGAATAATCCGAATGCACCGAAGATCCCCATCCACCAGTATGTCGCGGGGTGAAGGTCCTTCAGATAGTGTGGGAACAGTCCTTCGGCAAGTGACCAGGTGATGAGAAAGGCCAGGATCAACCAGCTGATGTCGATCTTTACGTCGAAGCCGAACAGACTGAATAGTTTTATCGATCTGCCGAACATTCTTTCTCCTACCGTTCTTCCATTGTTACCACGTATCGGCCGCTGTCCTTGGCACAATGAGCTTGTTCTGGATGAGATAATCGTATGCGGAGAGCGCAGCTTTGGCACCCTCACCGGCAGCAATGATGATCTGCTTCTGGGGCAGATCGGTCACATCACCTGCCGCGAAGAAACCGGGCATTGACGTGGTATTCTCTCTGGTGATCAGGATCTCGCCCCCTTCGCTGAGCTTCACGAGTTTCTCGACTGGAGAAGTGTTGGGCACGAGGCCGATTTCCAGGAAGACTCCGTCGACCTCCAGATCTTTACCAGGTCCGCCGCCTGCCGGTTGTACTCTGATGCCGGTGAGCTTGTCGCTGCCCAATATCTCTTTGATGATGGTATTGGTGTGCATGTTTACGTTACGCGCAGCCGTGATCTCTCTGACAAGTTGCGCATCGGCGCGAAATGTGTCGCTCCGGTGAATGAGATGGATCTCGCGAGCATAACTCATCAGGTCGCGCGTCGAGGTAAACGCCGAGTTACCGCCGCCCACGACCGCAACTTTTTTATTCTTGTACAGTGGTGCGTCACATGTTGCGCAGAATGCTACACCCTTTCCCATGAACCGGTCTTCGCCGGGCACGCCGAGCTTGCGGTATTGCTTACCCGCGCAGTAGATCACGGATCTTCCCTTGTAGTTCTTGTCATCCTCAGCTTTCACAAAGAAGCTGTCTTTCTTCTTTTCGATCAGGAGCACGGCACTGCCCAGCGCCTGGGCAATCGGGAACTGTTCGGCGTGGTTGACAAACTGCTCGACCATTTCTTTTCCGTCAATATTGGGTAGTCCAAGGTAATTCTCGACGAGTGCCGTGTAATTGATCTGACCGCCCAAATCCTTTGCCACTAGCAACACATCAAGTGCCTTCCGCGCAGCATAGATTGAGGCGGACATGGCTGCGGTGCCACCACCGACGATGATGATCTCGTATTCATGGTCTGCCTCTGCTTTACGCACGTGACGGTGCCCATGTGCTTCTCTTATGGCGGCTTCGATACGTTTGTATTCCTCGGGGTTCGTGGCTTTGAGTACCTCGAGGTAGAGACGGTCTGCGGGAAAGGCGCCGACAAATGAATGTGTCTCATTGATGATTGTTTTGGGTGTGCCGGTCACAGCGTAGCGCTGCGCGAGTTGGGGGAATTCGACGCTGTCGATCGCATCGGTGCGGATGCCATCATTGACCATGGCGAGTTGCATTGCGGCAAGTGCGGCACGCGGGCAGTATGGACAAGTAAGGGTGGTCATTACTTCGATGTGTACAGCCGTATCGACATTTCCGACCAATTCTTCGAGCTCGACCGGTAGTCCGGACTTCCCCGTGGCGATCATTACGATGGCTTCGATCAATGACTGGAATTCATAGCCTGCAGTAAGGCCGTAGAAGCGAATTCCGTAGTCCTTTTTTCCGACGAGAGCGGTGGCGGGGATCTTGTCGATGTTATACTTATCGGCTTCGGCGCTGTCCCGGACAAAATCATAGATCTTCAATTGTATCTTTTCGGAATGGCTGGCCACTTCTTCGAGTATTCGCTGCTGGTTCTGGCAGGTTGGGCATGCATTCTCCTGGGTGAAGTAGATTACGCGGACATTCCCGGACAGGTTGGCGAGCAACTTCTTCAATTGGCTGCTGGTTTTTTCGTCGATCAAGTCAGCCATACCTAATTATACGGGTCGGTTAACGCGTGTCAATTTGGCGAAGAGTGCGGCACCGACTATTCCTGCGTCGTCATCCAGTAATGCCGGCACGATCTTGAAATCACGATATTTGCTGCCCATTACTACCTGCTGAACGGTCCGGCGGATCGGTGCGAAGAGAACCCGTCCGGCGCGCGCGATCCCGCCTGAGATGATTACGATTTCGGGATCGAATAGGGCAAGTAGATTTGCAATACCGAGCCCCAAATAATAGCCGACTTCGGAGAAGACTTCGCGGGCCACCCGGTCTCCACGCGCGGCTTCACGGGCAATAATCTTCGGAGTGAGTAAATCGTATTTTGCCAGGGAACTTTTTTGTTTCGCCATCTTTTTCCGCGCGCGCGCGACTATGAATTTAGCGCCGGCGTATCGTTCGATGTGTCCGTGCTGACCGCATATGCACAGTGGGCCCTTTGCATGAATCGTTGTATGTCCGAATTCACCGGCAAAGCCGTGTGCTCCGAAGAGCAACTTTCCCTCGCAGATCGCGGCGCCACCGACCCCGGTACCGAGCGTGAAGAGAAAAAGGTTGTTGTGGCCGCGGCCAGCGCCGTGCTTCCATTCGCCCAGGCATATTGCGTTCACATCGTTGAGAATGTAGACAGGAAGACCGAACTCGCGGCGCAAGATTCTCGCAAGCGGAACGTTTTCCCATCCTTTGAGGTTCGGCGAGTATTTTACCACCCCTTTCTTCGAGTCAATGATCCCGGCGATCCCGATGCCGATAGCATTTGCTTCGCTGTGCAGCGGGGTTATAGTGGATTTTATCTGGTTCACCGATCTTTGGACACCAACGTGGGCGTGGGTCGTCGTTCTGACTCGACGGCTCAATCTGCCACCTCTGACGAGCGCTGCTTTTATGTTGGTGCCGCCTATGTCGATGCCGATGATTCCCTTACGTGTCATGATATCATTCGACCAGTGTCGAGATATTTTATTTGCCGATGCTATCAACTCCCATGTATCTTTTCAGGGCATTAGGTATTCTTATGCGCCCGTCTTTGGTCTGATAATTTTCGACAATTGCGATAAATGTCCGGGGCGTTGCGAGCCCGGATCCGTTCATCGTGTACACAAAATCGGTTCCTTTTCCGGATTTACGGTAACGAATATTGGCTCTCCGGGCCTGGTAGTGCTCGTAGCAGGAGATTGATGAAACCTCGAGCCATTCTTTCATGCCCGGTGCGTATACTTCGATGTCATACGTGATCGCCGAGGCGAACGTCATGTCTCCACTGCAGAGCAACATGACGCGATACGGTAGTTCCAGTGCACGGACGGCCGCTTCGGCATCCGAAAGCATTTTTTCGAATTCTGGGTAGCCCTCTTCAGGTGTAGCGTATTTGACAAGTTCAACTTTGTTGAACTGATGCACGCGCGTGATGCCGCGCACCTCTTTGCCATATGAACCTGCCTCACGCCGAAAACACGGTGTGTATGCAACGTATTTCTTAGGCAGATCCTTCGCGAGCAATATTTCCTCTCGATGCATATTCGTCAGCGGGACTTCGGCAGTTGGTGTAAGATAGAACGCATCGTCCCGGCACCGGTACATGTCCGATTCCAGCTTGGGTATCTGCCCGGTGCCGTACAGGCACTCCGCAGGATTGAGCACGGGCGGGAATATCTCAGTGTACCCGTGTTGTGCTGTGTGAAGATCGAGAAAGAAATTGATCAGTGACCGCTCAAGCAGTGCTCCCATTCCCTTATACAGGATGAAGCGTGACCCGGCTATCTTCGTTGCCCTTTTCAGGTCGAGGATGTCGAGGGCTTCGCAGATCTCCCAGTGCGGCAGGACCTCAAATCCGGGCTGGGGAGGTGTTCGGGCCCCGCGCACAAACCGGTTGGCCTCTGGCCCCGTACCCACCGGTACGGAATCGTGCGGGATGTTCGGCAGCCACTGAACCAGGTCTTCGAACTTGCACTCGAGTTCACGTTGATCTTCTTCTTTCTTCTTAATGCTTTCGGTGAGAAGGCGTGCCTGTTTCATGAGTTCTTCCGGTTCTTCCCCTTTGCGTTTAAGAGCTCCCACCTTTTCCGATAGTTCGTTCCGCCTGCTCTTCAATTCCTGGATCTCGGTCATGCTCGCGCGGCGTCTTCGGTCCATGTCGATGACAGTATCGAGGTCGAGTTCCACTCCTCTCTTCTTAAGAGCGGTACGGATGCTGTCGGGGTTCTCGCGGAGCATCTTAAGGTCGATCATGTAGTATTATAGCGTATTTGGAGACTAAGTCAACCGACCACATGGCCGGGAAAATCTTCCGGCGTTGTCGTTGACATATGCTTGTATTTAGATAGAATATGCCATGGATTTGAAATATGGGAAAGGCTCGATACGGTTCGAGCCACCGCCTGGAATGATGGGTGTCGTCAAGCCTCGCACCGCTGAGGTAAGGCCGGTCGGAGTACTCCTGAAAGAAAGTTTCTCTTCGCAGGTTGGACAGACGGGTTTGAGCCGCGCTTTACGAATGAACAAACCAGGCGATGTTGTGATCATTGTGTCGGACATAACCAGAAAGATAAGCAATTATGAAGCAATCCTGAGTTTCCTGGTCGCAGAACTGGTCGACGCGGGCGTGGATGAAAAGAATATCAATTTTGTCGTTGCCCTGGGAACTCATCGGCGGCATACGGATTCGGAGAGCAGGCAGTTGTATGGAAGGCTGCACGACGAGTTTGATTTTATCGAGCATGACTGCCATCGTGATCTTGTCACGATAGGTCAGACATCGACCGGCCTTGCGGTTTCAATCAACCAACGTGTTCAGGAGGCGGATTTCGTCATCGCCACCGGCCGAGTGGGTTTTCATTATCTGGCCGGGTACTCGGGCGGCCGCAAGTCGATCTTGCCAGGCGTTGCCGCATACGAAACGATCCGGAGTAATCACAGCAAACTCGTTCGTAATGGCGTTTTCGTGGGCAAACGCGAAGGTAACATCATTGCCGAGGAGATGGCCGAGGCGGGACGGCTCCTCACTGTCGATTTTCTCTTGAACGTTGTCGAAACCCCGGATCGAGAGACGGCCAGGATCTTCTGCGGCCACCACGAACATGCATTCGAAGAGGCGGTTGATTATCTGATCATGGCACGTGGGAGTAGAATACCGGAGCTGGCAGACTGCGCGATCGTTTCCGCCGGCGGCTATCCAGGGGACAGGGATTTTTACCATGCACATAAGGCGATGAACTTGGCAATGCTCTGCCTCAATCCGCACGGCAGTATCATTCTCGCCGGAGAGTGCGCCGATGGTTTTGGCAACGAAAAATTCATGGAGCTTATGCTCAATAATAAACTCGATGAACTCATTCACTATCCTGAGGAGAAGATCGAGGTCGGCGGGCACCGTGCTTATCTGACCGCCAAGATTCTGAAGGATCATCGTGTGTACGTGTGCGCCGATCTTGACTCCGCGATATTGAAACGTATGAAATTTACACCGATCCAGAACATACAACAGGGCATCGATGCGGTGGTTCGCGAAAATGGCAGTGATCTTAAGACACTGGTCGTACCGGACGGCGGCGCCGTACTTCCCTTGTTCAATGGACGGAAGAAAGTTGTACTTGCGACAGGAGGCTAATCATGATGCAAACTTTGCGTAAGAAAACGCGTTTGGTTTTGTTCATAGCGTTGGCATTTTTCGCCGGCTTGATATTCTTTCAGTGGGGTCTGGATATTACCGGTATTCGCGGCCGACCAGAGAGGGATATCGCCAAGATTGGAGACAGGACGATTACCTACCAGGAATACCGGAGTTTTGCAATGGCCAGGGAGAACGAGAATAGAAATATCACATCCGATGAAATATGGAATATGCTCATCGAAGAATTCGTGTGGCGTGATCTCGCTGGAAAAGAACGGATAGGAGTCAATGATAATGAGATATGGGCGATCATAAAAAGCAATCCGCCGCCGCAGATATACAACTCTGAATTCATGCAGAATGAACAAGGTGAGTTCGACTGGAACAAATACAGTGAGTTGATAAAATCACCGCAGAGCCTTCAGTGGTTGTATGAGTATGAAATGCAGTTGCGCCGGAACCTTCCCAAGGAAAAGCTTCGATCGCTCGTATCCACGATGGCTTGGGTTTCGCCATTCGAGGATAGCTTGGCACTTTATGGGCAGACCGCCGCTTACGACATATCCTTCTTGAGTTTGCAGGTAATTCATCTGCGCGGATCGATCACCATTACCGATGATGAAGTAGCGGAGTACTACAAAGAACATCGCGATGAATTCGCGACGCCCGAGTACAAAGTGTTGAAATACGTGTTCTTCGATCGCAAACCTTCGCCGGGCGATACGCTTGAAGCCAGGGAGCGTCTCGAAGATATGATCGCATTGGTCTCCGAAGGCGAGGACTTCCTGCAACTTGCCATGGAGGTATCCGATGACACAACGATCGAATACAGTTTCGAGAACGAAACCATCCTGCGACCGTATATGCGTGAAGTCTACAAGGAGCTCAGAAACGGTGAGGTGTCCGGCGTGGTCCCGGCGGCGCGTGGTTTCGAAGTGATGAAGCGGGTGCGCGACGGCTTGATGTATGTTGTAAAGGCTAACGTTCAGGTGTCACGAACGACGATTGGAGAAATTACCGACAATATCGCCGCATTTGTCGAGACGGCTGAAGATATCGGCTTCGATTCTGCAGCCGTAGATTTCGATTTTGCTGTACGCCGGACCTACCCACTGGGACCCGAAAGATCAACCTTTCCTGTGCGCAATGTCGAAGGCCTGTCGAATTTCGTGGAGAAGGTTAAACCGGGTGACATCAGCAACCCTTTTTCCAGCCTCGGCGGCTATTACGTCTTTGCCCTCGACTCCGTAGTACCGGCACAGAAGCCTTCACTCGAGGAAGCTTTTCCACGGGTTAAGGCAGCGATCGAAAATGAGGAATACAGTAAACTGTTGGTCCGACGTCTAGAGGATGTACACGCGCAGTTGACGTCGGGAAAGTCGATGGAGGCAATTGCCGTATCGGATACGGTTGTGAGGTTCCAGGGAGGGTTGAAAGATCAAAAGGTCTATGTTCTTCGAAACATGCACGGTGATGAATTTGCCGGCGCGCTGATTTCTCTGGAACCGGGGCAGATATCAAAGCCCGTGATTGCGAGATACAGCGGCTATATCATTCGCTGCGACCGAAAAGAGGAGACGCCGGTTGATTCGACGATGGCTGGTATGCTGCAGTGGAGCCGTCAGATGAGGCTTCAGCACATTTCCCAGATTTTGTTCACGCCGGAAAAACTGGTTGACAATAGGGATCTATTCTTCGAGTGATCACTCGAAGATGTATCCGAGCAACCCTTTGCCGATCGATACTTCCGGGATCGTCTTTATCCGGATTTTAAAGTCATAGCGCCACTCGTCACCCAATTGATTGAAATTGAAGACGGCTTCCCAGCAGTGAAGATCACGCACGATGCCAAAACTGTAGTCGACGAGCTTCTTTGTCGGTACATCATAGCGCGCTGAATATGTCATGCTCCAGTTTCGGGTAGGTTTGATCTCGCCATTGAACCAGACCTGATAACCGCTCTCCTTTCTGTAGCTCTGGTTAACGGTGAGCGAAAAAAAATCGAGTTTTATTCCCGATGTATTCGTGATATTATAGGTGTAGTCCGTCGTGTAAGGATCGATAGTGCCGTCGACCTGGACCGTGAAAATCGAGACGGGTGGGGGGAATGGATTGTGCGGTGCAGAAACGAGAAAATTGAACGGCGACAAAGAGTCTGTGATGAAACTGTATCTGCCGCCGAAATTGATCCTCAGAATATTCACTTTTCTCTCTTCATCCCCGATCTTTGCCTCGAATTCTTGATTCAATCCGAAACTCAGGTTGTTCGTGTGGTTATATGACGGTATTCCGGTCGCTCGCGGGAATCGGGTAAAATCAAATGCCGGTGTGTAAGTATAGGTGATGCTCGGCAGGACTTTGTGAAGCAATCCATGCACGCCCATTAATTCAATACCGAAGACGCGGAAGAAATTCGTGCTTGCGGTCGTGGAGAAAGAATAGCCGAACCGTGAAGGCCACCGATCGCCTAGGGTATCTTCATTGAACACGGCCAGATCGAGGTCCAATCTAGGTGAGACCGTCAGTAGATTGAGCACATTCTGCTGTATTGAGGGCGTCGTGTGGAGGTTGGCACCGATGACTTCACTGGTATCTATGCTGGTGGTGAGGCGGTCCCTGCTGATGTGTCCGGTGATGGCGTAGTTAACGGCAGAGAATAACATCGACGACGGGCCGCTGATGGTGTAGTACGGCAGTTTCAGGTTGATCGTCGTGTCGGAAAAATCCTGGCGCCGTTCAAATGCCAGGGTGTTCTTGAAACCTGCCACAGAGCGCGTCAGAGTCGCCGCCGACGTGATTTCCTTTTCGAGCCAGATAGCCGTTGTCTCAGCGTAGTCCTGGCGATAACTGTTATCGCTGACGTATTTGATGTCCCAGTTTAGGCTTGACCCCAGCAAGAATAGATCCGAGGTATTGCGCGCTTCGACACTGTATCTTACCTTTTGTGTCTGCGTGTCGCGGATATAAGATGCATAGATCTTACCTTTTGAAAAAGGTGCGTAGTCCCAAATGCCCTCGACGTGCGGCATGATGCCTTTCTTCTCCATTGCATCGAGTTGGAGCGTCACATCGGCATAGTCGGATAATACGAGGTAGTAGGCGAAGCCCCTTATGTACTTGCCAAAGGTGCTCGAGTTACCGATTCGGAACGGGAGTAAACCTGACTTTCTTTTTGAGGAAATTGGCACGAACCAGAACGGGGCGCCGAGAACCGGGATATCTTGAATGTAGAGGAAAATGGGGCGTGCGATGACCATGTCGCCGAGGTAGACTTTCATCTTCGGAGAATAGAAGTAGTAGTGTGGCGGAGAGTCGCTGCAGGTGGTGTATTTGCCTAGATAACTATGTACTGTCTTTTCGTCGATCCAGAATATTTCCTTCCCTGTAATGAATCCATTGTCGATCTGCGTACGACCGCTTGTCATCATGGCTTTCTGGGTCTCGATATTGTACCTCAAGAATTCACCACGGATCGAATCATCTACCTGTTTGAGATCGCAGTTGCCGAATGCCTCGAGAATGTTCGATTCCACATGGTAGTAGGCGCTGTCTGATGTCAGAACGATGTCCTTGTATTTTATGACGGCTGAATCATTGAGGATTATAAGAGAATTCTCCAGGTCATAGGTGATCCGGTTTGCCCGGTAGTTAATGACATCGAGGGTGTCGCTTAGAGTTGTATCCTGCAGTAACCCCAAGCACAAAAACCAGATCATTCTTTCAGAATTTCTTTGTAGCTGTCGAGTACGACCTTGTAGTATTTCAGCGCTTTATCCTCTTCTCCAAGGGCACGATGGACGTCCGCTAACCCTTCATTGAGCGCGATGACGAGTTCGAGTTCCGCCGCATCTCTCTTACGCTGACATAGCTCAAGCGCTTGGTTATAGTATGCGATACCTGATTCATAACCGCCCTTCCGTACGGCCTGTTTCGCCGACTTCATTAGAAACTCTATTGCTTTTCGGTAATTCTTCGCCTTACGGTAGTGGAACGCAGCCTGCTCTTCATGACCGCTAATCCTGGAGTAGTAATCGGCGAACCGAAGATGCATGTTCTTCTTGTTTGCAGCGAGTTCGTACAATTCATCATGCAGGATCGGGTTAGCAAAGATATAGTAGTCATATCTCTTCATTAAGTATCCTGCTCTCACGAAATAACCGAAGAGTTCAGTATTCCCCTCTTCAAGCGGGAATTCGTCAGGGCGTATCTTGACGCCGGCAATCGTCAGGTTCGATATGAAATTCTTTTTGTCGTTGAGGATCTCAAACCTTCTTTTAATTATGGTCTTGAGGTCGTGGTATGACAGAGCGAACCCGGCTATTGATGTTTCACCCTGGTATTGCCTGTACAGGTAGCTGAGTTTTTCTTCGTTATATAACCTTATATACTGCATGACGTGAAAGGGGGTCGTGGGCGGAAGTGTCATGGTCTCGCCGATCGTCTCTTCAACAAGTTTAGAGAGGTCCTTCTTGACGATCTCTTGAAGTTCGAATTCCTGTAGACCAGATAGGTTGGTGTGTGATAGATAAGAGCAGAAAATGAACGAGACGTCCTCCTCGGCAAGTTTGGTCATCAGCTGTTGCATGAAGATTGTTGAGGAAGCGTCCATGTTCTCCGCATCCTCAGTGATCAAGACGACCGGTTTGCTCCACGATATCCGTTTTATTATATCGGCAACGGTGTCGGTCAATACCTCGACCCTAGTCGTTAGCGCTATCTTTTCGAGTATTGATTCCTCGTCGGAGAGCGAGAGGAAATCGAGCATGGATAGGTACGATGTTGCGATATCAACGATCTTTAGTTCCTTCAATTTTTGCTCAATCCTCTTCTGTTTTTCCTCAATGTTGCCGGCCGTATCGATTTCGAACACCTGAACTACCAAATCTGTTATCGGCTGGAAGGTAATCCCGCGCATGTACGATGGGCAAGCTGTACGGTATATGATCTTTTGATCGCGCCACTGGTCAACGATTTCATCAAAGAAAGCCGTTTTGCCGCCTCCGGTGGGGCATACGACGAGCAATGCTTTGGTGACGGTCAGATGATGTTCGAGTGATTCGATCTGGCTTCGGCGAGAAATGTGAGGCGCGGCCGGTTTTTGTTTTGGTGGTTTGACATCCTTGGTCGGTTTTTCGAGGCGGCAGACAAGTATCTCGTTCGCCAGGCCTTGAATGGATAACATCCCCAGGCATGTTACATTGAAGTCGTCGATGACGATCTTCTCGATTTCTTCGGATATGAGTATTTCGCCTTTTTCGGCAATCTTGGATAGCCCCCTTGCGAGTGCTACGTGTTGCGAAAATCCGAAACGTGCTTCAGGGTACTCTTGCTTTAATTGGAGGAGGCAGCAAAGAATATTACTCTCCTTGCTGCTTCCGATGAGCAAATCCTTCTCTCCGATGTCGATCCTTCCCCATGATCTTTCGATCGTATCTGCGATATGGAAGAATTGATCCTTGGTCAACTTGGGGATGTTTATGCCGAAATGAAAGTGCATGTGGCGATCCGTTATCTGTTCAGCCGAAACGGTTTTGAGATCAGGGTGTGGAGTGGATAAAAGGAGAATTCTTTCTTCGCATTCATCGTTGTTATCAGTATATCCGGCGCGAGCTCGGCGTACACCTGTAGGCATGCGCCGCACGGCAGTATTCTGTCTACCGCTGGCGAGTAGAGAAGCAATAACAGAAAATTTCTCTCACCTTCAGATATCGCTTTGTACAACGCTATCCTCTCTGCGCACATCGTCACCGGATACGAACTGTTCTCGACATTACAACCCGTATATATATTCCCGTTTGCGCAATAGAGCGCCGCGCCTACAGAAAGTTTCGAGTAGGGCGCGTAGGCATTCTTAAGCACGCGCTGAACGCACCTGATCAGTTCATTTGATATCTTCTTAGAGACTACTTTCTTTGAGGAAATCTTGACCATGCCTTATCCCCTCGATGCCGAGATGGCGCGCTGCCGTTTTTGCCAGGTCGGCGAATGTTTCGCGCGTTCCCAGGCTATAACCTACCATACCTTTGCAGTGGGCTAGAATCGGAACGTGTTCCCGCGAATGGTCGGTGGAAGGGGTGGTGGGGTCATTGCCATGGTCGGCGGTGATGAATATCAAATCACCTTCCCGGGCATGTTTGATGATACGTTCGATGCCTCCATCCATTTCGACAAGACCTTTTCTGAAACCTTCAACGTCGTTGCGATGTCCCCAATCCATGTCAAACTGTACGAAGTTAGCGACGATAAGGGCACTGCCATTCTCCTTCATAACGGATATCACAAGGTCGACGCATTCCATGTTGTTGACCGAGTGGAACGAGCGGTCGAACCCCCGGTGGTTGAAAAGATCATCGACCTTACCGATTACGGTGACTTCGATGCCATTTTGGCGGGCAATATCCAGCAAGGTCGGCTCGGGTGGCGCCATAGAGAAATCGCGCCGGTCCTTTGTCCTGTAGAAATCGGGGTTCTTCCCCGCGAATGGACGGGCGATGACCCGCGCAACGCCGTACTCGCCCTGCAACATTGAACGAGCGGTCTTGCAGAAAAAGTAGAGGTCTTCGAGAGAAAAGACATCCGTGTGACATGCGACCTGAAAGACACTGTCGGCAGAAGTATATACTATCGGTTTTCTTTCCCTGATGTGCGTTTCGCCGAGTCGCTTGATTATTTCGGTGCCTGATGCCGGTATGTTGCCGAGTATCCCGTGGCCGATCTTTTTCTCGAATGAGGTAATTATATCGGAAGGGAAACCGCTGGGAAAAGTGGGAAAAGCCTTTTCCAAAATGATCCCGCACAGTTCCCAGTGTCCTGATGTGGAATCTTTACCCGGAGACATTTCTGCCATCTTGCCGAAACAGGCAGATGGCTTTGCCTCCTTTTTTACGCCTTTTATTTCCGCGATATTCCCGAGGCCGAGCTTCTGGAGCATTGGCAGATTCAAGCCCTTACAGCGTTCAGCGAGATTGACGAGCGTATTGCTCCCCTCATCGCCGTATTTCGCCGCATCCGGCAGGGCACCGATCCCCACTCCGTCCATGATAAGGACGATCGCCCGTTTCATTAAGGAATTATATATCTTTTTGTAGGGTTGTAAAGAATCTGTGAGCGAGAATAGGTGGTTCAAGACAGCGAACCGGGGTGTAGGCGGAACGGAGGGAGGTACGATTCAAGGTTCAAAATTTGCGATCCAGGGCATAGGAGCAGCAAGCGGGTAAATAAGAGTATCGTTCGGATGGAGGCCGGAGCAGGAGAATATCAACAATGAGAACAAAGGTTGAGTAGTATGCTTCTTCATCCGATACTCTGCTATTTTGATAATCTTCCTGCTGATTTTCTGATATCCTGGTGCGCTTAGCTTGAATCGAGTATCTCCTTGTGAGGAATATTTCTTCAAGTTAGTGGTATCTATAGATAGAGAGGAGGAAACATGAAGGACCATAAGAAGATGTACGGAATTTATCTGCGGGCCGGAATCCTTTCCAGCCTCGTCACCTTCATCATTCTCTTTCTTTTCGTGCCTTATGCCCAGCCTGTACCGTATGAGCTCAAGCGCGACATCGTGACCATGGTGGAGGAGATTTCGTCCTATATCGACAAGTACGAGGAACCGCCGCCCATGGAGCGTCCCAGTGTGGCGGTTCCGGCAGACAAAGAGATGGGCGAGGAGAACATAGCAGAGACCATCGCCTCCAATGAATTCAGGGAGAATATCATCCGGACAAAGCCGACCGGACCCGAGATTGAGATCGTCGATTATTTCAAAGTGGAGGTGAAACCAAAGGCAATTGTCATAATCAGACCCAGATATCCTGACCTTGCGCGGCGTGCGGGGATTGAAGGAAGGTCTGTGGTCAAGGCGCTCGTCGACGTCGACGGCAGTATCATGGATGTGCAGATCCTCGCTTCAAGCGGCAATCAGATGCTCGATGAGGCGGCGCTTATGGCTGCGCGCCAGTGGAAGTTCTCGCCGGCCAAACAGCGGGACAGATTCGTGCGCGTATATGTCTCTTTCCCGATTGACTTCAAATTGATCGAGAGCCGCTCGTAGTCCAGAACGTATTAAGAAAAAATCCCGCCCCGCACTATTATATACGGGGCGGGCTGAATCAGATGCCTGATCGTCTATTTTATCAGGACGAGTTTGTGGACCTCGATTTGATCTTCGGCTTCCAGTCGCAGGAAGTAAACGCCGTTCGAGAAATTCCTGGCATCCCAGGTGACCTTTTGTGTTCCAGGATTCTGGGCGGCATTGACCAGGGTCTCTACCAGTCTGCCCGTACGGTCGTAGACCTTCAGAGATACCAGGCCGGGATTTGAGATCGTATAGGAGATCACCGCATGATCCCGCGTTGGATTGGCCATCGACGCAAAACCAAAGCGTAAAGGTGTTTCCCCCGGTTTCTCGGCGATGCCGACATAATTGCAGCCAAGTCCGGCAAGATCATCGACGTACCATCCGTCGTAATAGACAGATGCATCGGTTCCGAAGTGGAAGCGTAGTTTGAACGTCTCTCCCATATTAACTGGAATGACGACCTCTTCCAACTGCCAGGTTGCCTGGGTGCCGGTAAAGCAACTCTCAGCCGGAATACCGCTATTGCCGGAATAGGCAATGTCGTCGTACCCACCGACTGGATGGAGTAGTACCCAGCTGGCGCCGTTGTCAGTAGAATATTTGACATTACCGCCGTCGTAGTAGCTTTCAATATCATACCAGTGGAAGAAGAAGATGTGTGGGTTATTCTCAGAGGCAAGGTAATCGTCCTGCGAAGAGAGTCTCCAGTTAGCATAGTTGGCATAGACACTGGCAAGTACCGTTCCCCAGAGTTGCGTCCCGGAATGAGCAGCGCCAGGTCCAGAAGTAGGAACTCCCCATTGCCAGGCGCCGGCAGCAGGATCCGCGACATAGCCACCGCCGTTCGTCTCGAAGTCTTCAACCCATTCGAAAACACTGACAGTGGCATGCGCTGTGTCATTGGCCGGGTTTTGGTCGCCGGCGAGCTCCGTGTAACTGGCGATGTCATAAATCCCGGACTGAGTAAACGTGTAATCCTCGAAGACGGCAGTGTCGATAGCGCCGCTCGCGAGGGTCATCATGACGGTATCTGCATAAACCATTACGGCACTGCGAGTCATCGTGAATGTGACAGGGAAAGTCTCTTCAAAATCACCGAAGTTCATCACTTGCGCTTGGGGTGTAACTACATCGTTAAGAGCGTAGGTACCCATCGGTTCGATGATTGCAGTTACGCCAACATCTTCCACTGGTGGTGGATGGAGCCCGACATTGTCAACGGCGACCCACCAGTCATAAAAGGCACTATAGAAGAAATAGACGCGGATACTATCCGCCGTACTGTAAGCCGAAACATCGATCGAATCCCAGTCCGGACCATAGTCAGCACTGTAACGCTTCAGCTGCACCGGCGGATTCCAGGCACTGCCCGTAAACGTCATGACACCAACAAAAAGCGAGTCATCAGTAGCACCGAGATTGTAATAACCCAAACCATACTTCAACCAGGCCATATTATCGGGCGGCACGACCGCCGGCGACCAGGCCGTATCCTCAGTCAATACAAAACCAGCAGCATCCGAATCGATCCACAGGGTCGAATCACCAGCATCGGGCGGCGTCCACGAAGGCTGATAACCGGATGGTTCCACATCCCAACCCCGCGGAAAGGCGTAACCATTGGTATGCGTCCAACCCTGCAATCCCGTCTCAAAATCCCAAATGACCGCCGCAGGTCCGAAGACACCGAACGCATCGAGCATCTCTACGACCATCTGTTCCCAGGTAGCGGCAGGGTTCGGCGATCTGCCGTCAATGGTCCAGAACGACGCGGCGTGGTCGTTATTGAATATCGACGGGTATGCAGAGTAGCCGAGATCGAGAATAATCTGATGGGCATTGGCGTTGGGTGTCAGATCATCGCAGAAAAATGGATTGGATGTGTAATCTGAAGTGAACGTAACATTCATGCCGGCGAGCTCAACTAACCCCTGGACATTCGCATTCGGGATGTTGTAATTATAGTCTTCGATAACACTCTGGAGGTTGAAATTCGTCTGTAGCCAGGAAAGCCCGACTCCACTGTATATGATATCTTGTCCAATGAGCCAGACCTTACCGCCACCGCTGATGTAACTCGCGATATTAGTCTGATCCGTTGTTGTCAGAGCCGGTGCGTATGTCGGGGGGCCCCACCAGTAGTCATAACAATTCCAGATCACGAGGGAGTAGCCTTGCATCGTTGCAAGATCTGGGCCGTTCTGCGCGG
>CP070705.1:515555-688527 GCA_020349965.1 Caldifarciminota bacterium
GGCGCGCGAACTCAAGAGGAGAAAGGCGGAATTACTGTGTAGTGGTGGAATCATTCACTGGTATAAAGCCAATCTCGACAGGGCTCTTGAATATCATGAGCGGAGCCTTGAAATCATGGAGGAGTTGGAGGATCTGGCAGGTATGGCCAACGTGTTCAATAACCTGGGTCTCGTATATTGGTCAAAAGGTGATCTTGAACGATCGGTAGAGTACCACCAGCGCTGTCGCACGATGAATGAAATAATCGGAGATAAACGGAGAATTGGCGCATCACTTAACAATCTGGGTAATGTCTACTGCATGAAGGGTGAGCTTGACAGTGCGCTGGAGGTTTATCAGCGAAGTCTGGCGATCAAAGAAGAACTCGGCCTTAAACGGGATATTGCATCCACCTTCATCAACATTGGATCAGTATACCACCTGAAAGGGGAATTGGACCTTGCCGTGGATTATTATCAGAAAAGTCTTGTCATAAGTGAGGAGTTGGAAGACAAACCGAACATCGCACTAGCGACCAACAACCTCGGCGATATTTATATGCTAAGAGGGGAACTCGGCCAGGCGCTACTGTATTTTCAGAAGGCTCTCGAACTCTACGAGGAATTAGGAATTAAGCAAGAGATCGCCTTATCACTCAGTAACCTGGGTGGGCTTTACTGGAAAAAGGAGAGCATCGAGCAATCACTCCAGTGCTACCAGCAGAGTCTGGCAATATATGAAGAGATGCAGAACGCCCCGTATGCTGCTTTAGTGCTATTCAACCTGTTTCGGATAGCACTAGAAAGGGATGATTCCTCCATGGCAGAGCAGTACCTTAATAATCTCGCACAGATCAATGAGAGCAAAGATAACAAAGTGATCGATCAGCGTTACCGTGTTGCTAAAGCCCTATGGCTAAAATCGAGCAAGCGATCGCGGCATAGATTGGAGGCTGTGAAGATACTCGAAGATGTGACCGAGGAAAAAGTTGGCGACCATACATTAACCGTCACTGCCATGGTCCACTTGTGCGACTTGTTGTTGTCCGAATTGAAAGTCACTGGAGAGGAGGAGTTATTCGGAGAGATCAAAGAGTTGACGAGCCGGCTTCTTGATATTTCTAAGAGGCAGTCATCACACTTGCTTCTTGCCGAGGTGTATTTGCTGCAATCAAAGCTGGCTCTAATTGAACTGGATATGGGCCAGGCAAAGAAGTTACTCACACAAGCCCATGCTATTGCCGAAGAAAAAGGTTTGATCTCTCTGGCCCGATTGATTACACGGGAAAGGAATTCACTGCAGTCTCAGTTGGAGAAGTGGGAATCGCTCAAAGAACAAGAAACATCGAAACAAAAGATGATCGATATCACAAATATCGATGCATTACTCGAGCAGATGATCCAGAAGACCATAACGAGCGTTATAGAAGAGAAGCGGACTTCAGACGAAGAAATACATATGAAGAAGTACAAACTCGTTCATCTCGACCGCTTGAAAGAATTCCAAAAAGTGGAGAAAGACAGATTCGTTGTTGGTGTTGCTCAGATCGGATTGTCAAAGGCAGGTAATATTATTCACGAATTCTACAAAGAGCTTTCACCTGGTCTGTTCGGGTTTCGGGAGGGGATCGTTGATGCCGTTCGATCAAAGGTAAAGGAAATGGTTGAAGCTGCTTCGAAAAAGGGAATTGACCTGCTGGTTTTCCCGGAACTTACTATTGACCTAAACTATGTTCAAATTCTTGAAGACATCATCTCTCTCGCAAAGACTCACAATATGTTAATTGTCCCTGGTTCCTACCACGATCATAAGACAAAGCGCAATCTGAGCATCGTTGTGTCACCAAGTGGTGTGATTTGTGAACAAGCAAAGCATATTCCTGCTAACATTCACTTCCAGGGGACCAGGTTAACAGAAGGGATCGTCGGGTTTGCGTCGCCGCAGAAGACTTTAATCTGCGGTACTGAGTTTGGAAGGATCGCAATCATCATATGCAGGGATTTTCTTGATATGGACCTGAGAGTGGAACTGAAGAACGCCGATCCGCCAGTAGATATCATTATAAACCCCGCTTTCACTCCAGTCACAGCCGACTTTAAAGCCGCTCATTTTGACGCCCGCAGATCGATATATGCCTACTGTTTCTTCGCCAACGTCGCCGAATTTGGTGATTCTTTTATCTACTCTCCTGAAAAAGAACGTGTCGAAAAAAGTATCCCCGGAAAGGAAGAAGGTTTGATCTGGAAGGAAGTCGATCTTTTCAAACTTCGCTCAGAACGGAAGAAGTGGGAGATCGAGCAGGCAAAACGCAGGCCTTTTATTCAAAGTACACGGTGACACCCCACTTGAGAAACGGAGATGGGGTGATTCAGATCACTTCGTCACTCATCCCCGATACTTGATAGAGAAACGTTGAGATCGTCATTCTCGTTGATCTCGCCGAAGCTTCGGAGAAACAGAAAGTAACAACGCGGCGGCACGCGTTCGGCGTGGGGCGTGCAGCGTGAGGAGTAGCGTTTCAAGCGTAGTCGTGAGATTGCCGCGTAGTCCACTTCATATTTAGAGTAATATATGAGTGCGGGACTCCTCGCAATGACATTGCTGCAATGGGCAAAGCGCGCAGGGTAAGCGTCGCGGGGCAGGCACCTCACGGAGCCAACCACACCGGGGACAGGCACCTCACTGAGCCAGTCCCCTTGAGCGTAGAGCGTGCTCAGAATGGTTTGTTGAAATGCGTATTTGGTTTTAGATAGAGACGGCCCCTTTTGTAGTCGAAGATGATGTTGAAGCGTCTTAACGCATTGCTGCCGACAATGCCGTCGGCATTGTCCTGTTTCGATCTAATCTCAGCCGGAGCAAAAGCAGTTGTAACATTCTTCAAGTAGAACGAACCCAATCGCAAAGATGCGATCTTCCCAGTATGGCCGTGTATGTCTCCACTCAATCCTGTGCCGAGGTAAGCAGCCTCTAAATTCTCCGGCAGATCGAACTTCATATCATCCTTTGTTAGCAATTCGAGGGCGTCACCCGACGCCAGGTCGATGTATAGTGATAGAGGTATTTCTTCGGCACCTGTTATGTTGACAATACCTTCGATCCACGGAATGTTGTTTGCCTTGAAAGTCACGGGCAGCCATTCCCACGAGGAATCAGCCTCCACGGATGGCTCATGGAGCGTTATGAGCATTCTATCGTAGTCCACCTCAACGCAGTATTTGCCAAAGAGCGAGTATCCGGTTACTCCCTGGGATGCCATACCACGCATTACATCACCTTTGAGAAGGATGATCTTCTGGTTCTTGCATTCCAGTTTGCCGACATAGAAGGACATTGAATCAGCCATGGCTGCCTGAGCCGGTCCATCTGCCCCTGCGCCGGGCACTTGAACATCGACGGGGTTCTTCAATACGACGCTATCTTCCGGGTCAATATTGTATAACAGAAGTCCCTCGAAGTGCATACCAGTATCGAGAATGATATTGAGTGTTTGTGAATTACCTGCTCTCACTGGCAGTATGATAACATTATGCGCGATCTCGAAGGGAATCTGAATTTTTTTATCTTTCACTGATGAAAGTGGGCATGCTTCGTATTTGCATGCCGTGACGAATAGTGACACTGAAATCAATGCGGATGCGATGCAGGCTCGGGCACGTTTTGAGCGCGACATTCGATATTGTATTCGGTGAATATTTGAAATCAAGATATGATTCTTCTGCGTAGAGCGCCGCGGTGTTCATGCCTTCGCTTCTTGACTTCTCTGCAGGATTCTCCATAATCTATGCCTATGATCAATGAATGTTTTGTTGTCGGACTAATACGCACAAATTGCCATCTAGTTGCCTGCGATCGAACGTTGGAGGCAATGGTGATCGATCCGGGAATCAGCACAAAGAAGGAGTTAGATCCAATCCTCGATGCAATCAAGAGCAGGAAGTTAGAGTTGAGGTATATAGTCAATACCCACCACCATAGCGATCATACATCGGGTAATGGCGCGCTGAAGCAAGCGACGAGTGCCGAAATACTGATTCATGAATTGGATGCACCGGTATTGCCAGAACCGTGGACCTGGTGGTCACGGATGGTTGCTGCTGATCCCGACCACCCTTGCCCTGCCTGCGGTATGGCCGGTGCTTATGTAGAAACGCTGAAGGAGCAAGGAAAGGCTGTCGTAGGCTGCCGGAGTTGCGGATTCAAATTCGAGGTATTCGCCTCTCCTCCTGCTGATCGCTTGCTTCGCGACGGCGACGAAGTGCAGGTCGGCATGCTGGACTTCAGGGTAATACACACTCCCGGGCACAGTCCGGGCGGTATATGTCTCTATCTAGAAGATGAGAAGTTGCTTTTCAGCGGAGATACGCTATTCAGTGGATCTATTGGGCGAACAGACACGATCGATGGCTCATTCGACACGATAATTGAATCGGTAAGGAAACTCCTGGAATTGCCGGAAGACACTGTTGTGTTTCCCGGGCATCTTGAGCAGACGACGATCGGGCAGGAGAAACGTTCGCTCGCGAACTGATTGAGAACCGCACGGCTGATTCTGGATGCTCGATAAATGCATTGAGCATGGCGCAATGAGCAAAGCGCATAGAGCTTAAAGCCTGATGCTTTCTCGCATCATCTTGACCGTGGCATGATTTGTTGGTATATTGTAACCACCTATGAAGAATGAGAAATTGCCAGCCAGTAAAGATATTGTAGGCGTTTGGCGTATCATAAAGATCGCGAGGCAGGGTAGTAATAGAAAGATCACGGACAAACCTTTCCCCAACATTTTCATGTTCACGCCCCTTCACTACTGTATGGCGTGGGTGCTTAATCCAAATGCTGAGAAGCCCTTTGCGCAAAGATGGAACCCGACAGATGAGGAGAAGATCAACCGTTTTGATTCCATGGTGATCAATTCCGGAACATACGAGATCGATGGATCAGTGCTCACGGCCCATCCAATCGTGGCGAGAATACCGGATTTCGTAGGTGGCAAACTTATCTGCGAATACGCATTAGAGGGCAACACGATGCATTTGAAGTTCATTGATGAGTACTCATTTGATGGCGTTCAGGCACCATGGGTCGCAAGCGACGGCCTCGTGTTGACACTCGAGCGGATCGAATGACGTTGTAGCCTTTGCAAAAACTATGGGCGATTAGCAAATCTGTGGTCTTGAAGGGATGGTATTATGATTCAAGAATACGTGATGTTCTCTTTTGTTTGCGTTCTGCTTTTGGCTGCCGAATTTTGCCATGCCCAGCAATTGAGTAAGCCGGAGCAGAATTTCGAGTTTCTCTGGAATGAGTTCGACGAGCGATATGCTCTGTTCTTGCCCAGGCGTGTTGATTGGAATCTTCTCTACAAGATCTATCGCCCCAAGGTGACGCCACAGACCAGTGATGATGAGTTATTTGAGATCATGTCCAATATGCTCACCCAGCTCAACGATCTTCATGTCAGACTTGACTCGGATAACCCGCCAAGGAGTTTCAGGTCTGGAAAGTCTCATGAAGTCGTAATGGAGCAATTCGGGAGCGTTGAGAATTTCTTACGCTATTTCAAACAGCGGCCGATAGATGAAAAATACCTGAAGACAGAATTACAGGAACGGCACGAAAATATCTTTGCTTACGCGTGGTTGGATGATCATGTCGGTTATTTCCATTTCAATAAGTTTTTTGACGTGGAAAAGAGCTCCAGAGCCATTGATGAGATCGTCTCCGATTTCATGGACGCGAAGGGCATCATTATCGACGTAAGAAGGAATGGTGGCGGTGATGATTGTGTGGGGAAGGCGATCGCCGATCGCTTCGCCGATAAGAAGAGACTCTATATGATGGTGCAAGAAAAGAATGGACCGGGACACGGCGACTTTGAGGAGCCTGTCGAGTGGTATGTGGAGCCCGGCGGTCCTACCCAATTCACAAAGCCTGTAGTTCTATTGATCGATTTCACATCAGGCAGTGCCGCAGAGAATTTCGCACTGGCAATGAGGGTGCTTCCACATGCGAAGATCGTTGGTGATTTTACTGCCGGGTGCTTTGCCGATGCCGAGGCGGATAAACTGCCAAATGGGTGGTATTTCTCTCTTTCTAAGAACTTATTCAGGGATCACAATGGTTTTTGTTGGGAAGGAATAGGTGTGCCTCCGGACTTGCGTGTCGTTAACACAAAAAAGGATTTGGCAGATGGAAGAGACAGGATTCTGGAATTTGCAATCCAAATGATCGAGTAGGGAGAGCAAAGGATAATGTGGACTTAGGAACTGATTTGAATTATCGATGCCTGTATCGCTGCATTTTTGAAATAGGAAGAGATTTTTGAATGCTCGAGACGTGAGAGATACAGCGCTCACGGCGGCAACTTATGGGCTCCTGCATCCTTGTAACGACTCAACGATGCAGTATGGAATAGGGTGGGGTTTGAGGGAGCATGAAGGACACAGAGTAAGCCGTCATACGGAAGCACCGGCACTTTTTACTGCACTGCCTTGGTCTTCAGAGGGAAGGATCTTGCTCTTGGGGTCATGCTAAAGTGTATCACACCGGAGGACAAAAGGCTATCGTCGAGTTGAGAGTGGAAATACTTGAAGAACGCTAATGGGAGAAGTGCATGAGTATTAATGCATCGAAGCAGCGTCTTTATGCTTCTCTTTTGATCCTCGGTGCCTGTATCTTGCTCATCCGTACTATCTTGATGGTTTTCGGAGGATCTTTGGACGTACTCGTTTTGTGGGTATCGGTTCTACTGTTTCTGGAGATGTTGATCGATTCGGGCTGGCTTTTGAGTTCGGTACGATGGTTGGTAAGCGGTGACGGAAACAGAGCGCGTAATGCATTAAGGCTTGCGGCTGCGGCGATCGTACTGCACTCCGTGCGTGTCTTAATTTTCGTGCTTGGGCGAGTTGGACCCTGGGTAGATTTCGATGTAAGGCCTGAACAAAGAATGCTACATTACACGCGCTGGTCATGGTCTGGAGTTTATTTTGCGGCAATCATGTCGGTTTTGGGCGTACTAGGAGTGATCGTCGTTTGGAGATTGAGACGGCGCACTGCGGGCAATATAAGTAAAGAACTTTAGAAGATATGAGCTTGAGCCGATAACGCTCAGTGGTGGCGTAGGATAGTGCTGCTGAGATGGACTGGATGCCAAGCCTGCTCTGGGGATGGCACCGGAACAGCCGAAAAGCCCGAGTATCATACTTGGTGTGCGGGGCGTTAGGCATAGAGTGTCTAAACAGTTTGACATGAAACTTTTTTGCCGTTGATGCGTATTACGTATTGTGGATCGAAGTTCGTTGTAGCTTAGGTTTTTACTATATGCGTGAGGTAAGTCGAATGCGGTGTTACGATAGAAGGGAGGACAAGTGAGACAGAAGGGTAAGGTGCTGATCATTGTGATCGCTGCAATAGTCACTACGGCATTTGCACAAGCGCAGCCACCGTCCATGCTATCAATAAATGCCACTCGCGCGGACGAGGAGATAGCCATAGATGGTGAACTGAGAGAATCAATCTGGCAGGGTGAGGGTTATTCCGCACTGGTCCAGAAAGAGCCGGTCGAAGGTGCATCTCCAACCGAGAAGACCGAGGTTTTCGTCGCATACAACGACGAAGGGATATTCGTAGCTGCGAAATGCCATTATGCCGATTCCAGTTCTTGCACCGGGGGGATAGCCCGACGGGATGAGGTGGTTCAGTCAGATTGGTTCTGGTTTTGGATCGACCCGAGCAGGACTGGCCAGAGTGGATTTGGCTTTGCAGTGAACCCGGACGGTTCGATCATCGATAGAAAGTTGTATCAGGACACCAATTACGATGACAGCTGGGACGGGGTTTGGGATGTCGCTGCAAAGAAGCACGAGGACCATTGGGCAGTAGAGATGTTCATCCCATTCACACAGTTGCGTTTCAGCAAGAAAGAAGAGTATGTAATGGGTGTGAATTTCGAACGGTATATTTTGCGCAAGGCTGAAGAAAACTACTTCGTCATGATTCCAAAGAAAGAAACAGGTTTTGTTTCAAAATTCGGTCTTCTCACAGGCATTACCGGGATCGAGCCTCCGGCAAGATTCCAAATTCTGCCATATGTTATGGGCAAAGCGAGTTATCTGGCTGAGGGTGAAGACAGTCCGTTCTATGATGATAATAAATATGCTGGCAGCGCTGGTGTCGACCTCAAGTACGGACTGACCGGAGACCTGACGTTTGATGTGACTGTGAATCCTGATTTCGGCCAAGCCGAAGTGGATCCAGCCGAGATCAATCTGTCTGCTTTTGAAACCTACTACGACGAGAAGAGGGCTTTCTTTATCGAGGGTTCGGATATCTTCAACTTTGGAGGAAATCCGATCGGCGGGATCTGGGGTTGCAATTGGCCTGAGCCGGAAGTCTTCTATAGCAGGCGCATAGGTAGAGAACCGAGGGGTTACGTAACGCATTCAGGATATGTGGATAGACCTGAACAGACGTCTATCCTCGGTGCGGCGAAGTTGAGTGGTCAGATGGGTGAATACGCGCTCGGTCATATCAGTGCGATCACTGATCGGGAGTACGCGAGGATCGATTCGGCCGGCACGGTTTATGAAGAAGAGATCGAACCGCGTACCTACTACGGTATTCTGAGAAGCTCCAAAGAATTCAATAGCGGTGATCAGGGCTTGGGTTTGATGGTGACCGGTGTAGCAAGAGATCTGAGAACAGATGCGCTAAGTATGATCAATAACCGTAATGCATTCGTCTGCGGCCTGGATGGCTGGTCATTTTTCAACAAAGAACGCGAATGGGGTGTCGTCGGAAAAGTGGCGTATTCCGATGTTAGTGGAACAGAGGAGAGGATATTGAGTCTCCAGCAGGAGCCGGCACACTATTATCAGAGTCCGGATCTCGAGTGTGTTTCACTTGATTCGAATCTGACATCTCTGTCAGGTTATTTGGCGAGGTTTGCGGTGAGGAAAGCAAAAGGGAACCTCGGTTTCCATACGGCGCTGGGTATCATCTCGCCCGGATTCGAGACCAATGACCTGGGCTTCACCTCGACAACGAATCTTATCAATGCTTCTATCGTTGGGGGCTACAATTGGTATGAGCCGACGGGTTGGTTCAGGAATGCCGACCTCTGGTTGATGACGTCAAGAAATTATGATTTTGACGGACGGGAACTCTTCGAGCAATACTATGCGATGACCAACATTAGTTTTCTTAATTACTGGAATGTGAATTCGTGGATACAATATACGCCTGATGGCCTCGATTTGCACCAAACCAGAGGCGGGCCGGCCATTGCGTATCATGGATATACTGCTACATATTTATCGGTCGGCACAGATGCGAGGAAGAAATTGAGGCTGAGTGGGAGCGCCGGTTATGATTTCGTCCAGGACGGCGGTTATGGCAGAACGTACGGTTTGGAATTATCGTACAACCCCTCGCCATCGATAAAACTGACTTTCAGTGCCGACCTAGTGGATCAGCTCGAACACCAGCAGTGGGTAGCTAATATTTCCGATCCCACGGCCGTGTCAACATACAACACGAGTTATGTTTTTTCTGATCTGGAAAAGAGGGTGACATCAGGGACGATTCGGCTTGACTGGGGATTCACTCCAGAACTCTCGCTACAGATGTATGTTCAGCCGTATATCGCAGTGGGTAGTTATTCGAACTTTAAGAGGCTGCTTGAAGGCGGAACGTATGATTTTGAGCAGTATGATTATCAGGGGCAAAGTCCGGATTTCAACTTCAAGTCGTTCAAGGCAAACGTTGTGCTGCGTTGGGAGTACCGTCCTGGTTCTTTGATCTACCTCGTTTGGACCCATGGTCGCTTGAACTACGACAATCCGGGAGTATTTGATCTGGGCAGTGACGTTCGATCTCTGATCGAGGAAGACGGCGATAACATATTCCTGGTCAAGTTATCCTATATGTTCACGATATACTGATCCATGCAAGGAGCAAAGAGCATGGTGCTTGGTGTGACAGGCCTATGTCATTGCGAGTCCGCCTCAGGCGGACGAAGCAATCTCGGCATTGTAATGGGTCACGTTGAGATTGCGTCGTCCCGCCTCCTATCCAAAAGAATGTCGGAGAGCGTCACTACTCGCAATGACGGAGTGAAGCGTTTTGCGTAATGTGTCTCGAGTAACAATGTTATAGGATGGGTGATCCGGATTTGCCGGCCGGATCGTGCAATGACATGGTCTTGAAATTATGGATGATAAAGAGGAGGAATGAATGAGCAAAATAGTGGCAGTGATCTTGTTTGCTTCGGTAGTTGTAGTACCATTGGGTCACGGGCAGTCGGCGGAGCGATTGACGGCAGATGTTGATGTACTCCGGTATCACTTGAGAGATTACCGGGAGGAATATGGGATCCCCGGAATGGCTGCTGCGGTCGTGACCAGCGATTCGATTCTCGTCGTTGGAGTTGACGGTGTCAGGAAGTTGGGTGAGGCGGATTCAATTCAAATCAATGACAGATTTCATATTGGCTCCAACACCAAAGCCATGACTGGGTTTGTGGCTGGCGTACTCGTCGAAAGAGGGTTGATCAATTGGGATACGCGGATACTCGATGTATTTCCTGAGTTCGAAGCATTATCCAAGGATGTATACAGGGATAAAACATTGAAGGATCTTCTTATGCACCGGGCAAGGATAAGACAATTCACCGGTGGTGAAGAATTTGCGCAGTTGCCTGAATTTGTAGGTGATAAGATCGAGCGACGAAGGGCTTTCGTTGAGTGGCTCTTGCAGCAGGCGCCGGTCGAACTCGATACAGTGCGCGGTTATCAGTATTCCAATGCGGGTTATGGCATAGCAGCAGCAATGCTTGAAAAGGTGAGCGGCAATTCCTGGGAACAGCTAATGGCAGATGAACTCTTCGAGCCTATTGGGATCGACGGCAAGATCGGTTGGCCCGCGTATGAAGAGGCAGATCAACCCTGGGGACACTACTTTGAGTCAGACAGCGGGAGGGTATTCCCTCATGATCCGCATGATGAGTATCAGTTGCCTGACATAGCTTCTGCGGCAGGTGATGTGAGTATTTCTATTCGTGATTATGCTAAATTCCTTCAGGTAAATCTCATTGGGCTGAACGGCAAGGATACAATTCTCACGGCGGCAACGTACTCATTCCTGCATCCGTGTATCGACTCGACTATGCAGTATGGAATAGGGTGGGGTATGAGAGAGCATGAAGGACACAAAGTAAGCCGCCATAACGGTAGTGCCGGAACTTTTTACTGCACTGCCCTGGTCTTCAGAGAAAAGGACCTTGCTCTGGGTGTCATGCTGAATGGTATCACACCGGAGGCCGAAAAGGCTATCGCGGATCTGAGGGTAAGGATACTGCAGGATTATCTGGAATAGCCAGGAATAACTGTCGGGCAAATGGGAATGGCGTGAGGTTGTTGGCGACCTTCGCCTGCTTGACTAACTCTATATATGGCATAGAATGACATGACCAGGAGGTGTTAAATGATCAATGTGGTTACGCTTACGTTGTTGATAGTGTGCCTGACAATTCCGGGTATGGCAGAGGCAGAGTTTGAGAAGGACGTTATTGAGACCTCTGCGGGGGATGTCGAGATAACGTTCATCGGACATGGCACGCTCGTGTTCGCGTTCGACGGTAAAACGATCCATGTCGATCCGTGGAGCAATCTGGCTGATTATACCAAAATGCCAAAGGCCGACCTGATCCTGCTGACCCACCACCACTACGATCACTTGGATGCCGATGTGATCAAGCAGCTCCGTTCCGATAGCACGATCATCGTGCTCACCGAACTATGCGCGAAGACGGTCAAAGGCGGCATTATCATGAAGAATGGCGACGAGCAAGCAATAATGGGAGTCGATGTTGTTGCAGTGCCTGCTTATAATTTGGTGCATAAGCGTGATGATGGGGAAGTCTTCCATCCCAAGGGGGAAGGGAACGGATACGTGCTCACGCTTGGAGATAAGCGGTTCTATATTGCCGGCGATACCGAGAACACGCCTGAGATGAAATCACTGAAGAACATTGACTATGCATTTCTACCAATGAATCTTCCTTATACTATGACGCCCCAAATGGTGGTTGATGCGGTCAGGGCATTCAAGCCCAAGGTATTGTATCCATATCATTACGGCGACACGGATACGGACAAGATCGTTGAATTGATGAAGAGCGTGAAGGGAACTGAATTGCGGCTAAGGAAGATGGAGTGATATCCTGAGAACGGGTGATCCCCTCAGCCCATTGGGCTTTCCCTCACAATAGTCCCCTTCGCTTGCGTTCGGGATAGTCGGGACTTTTCTCACTATGCTCGAAACCTTCGGCCAGCGGGACACTGAATTTCGTGATCATATCATAGATTTGAACGAAATTCGTGACGGGGAGATACTGAGATCCCTACTGAGAAACGGAGAACTGCACGGCTGATTCTGGATGCTCGATACTCGATAAATGCATAGAACATGGGGCATAGGGCAAAGAGCAAAGTGCGTGGGGCGTAGCCCGTATGGCGTTATTGTGGGATTGCTTCGTCGCCCCACTTCATATTCAAAGTAATATATGAATATTGGGCTCCTCGCAACGACATGGTCGCAAGGGGCATAGGGCAAAGAGCAAAGGGATATATATATATGATGCTCAGTTTCTGATTTTCTCAACTTCTGTGTTTTTTCGGCTTTCAGCGTCGTACGTATCTACCGGACCAACACCACCTTATGAATAAAATGCCCGTCAATCTGTATGAAATACGTGCCGGGGCACAGTGCGTTTTGATTCGCTTTTCTACCTGAGATATCAAACACAGCGTAAGAACCCCTGTGGTCCAGTTGTTGCATCGAGGTCAGGATGGATGCTCCCATGATATCACCTCGGATATGTCCTGTGCCGCCTTGCTCGATACCGGTTGCATTGCTTTCGTACCATATTACATCATTAAGGTCGTAGGCGGCTGTAACGACATCGAGATCAGAGTCACCGTCGATATCGGTTGCAGTGACCGGTATCGCGCCGATGCAGCTTGAGCTGATTGTCCTTTTCGTGAAATTTTGGCTGCCATCATTCTCCCACCACGATACATCGTTTGCAGAATATCCGGCACTTACGATATCCATATCCGAATCGTCGTCTATATCGCAGGGATAGACAAACGTCGGCCAGGCATAATTGTCAGTTACGGTGTGCTTGGTGAAATTCTCTTCTCCATCGTTTTCATACCAGGCAATATCGTTAGCGTGTCGCGCCGTTGCGATAAGGTCAATATCACCATCACCCTCAAGATCTGATGTGATCACGATATGAGCGCCGTCAAAGTCACTGTCGATCACGTGAGCGGTAAAATTCTCGCTACCGTCGTTCTCAAACCAGGAAACTTCATCCGCGTCGCGCGCTGCGCCTGCGATGTCGATATCGCCGTCACTGTCGATGTCTGCGGGATATGCGGTCCATGCGCCGTCAAAAGCGTCGGTTACTGAGCGTTCGGTAAAGTTTGCGTTTCCGTCGTTGCTCCACCAGTGTATTGCATCGATGCCGTAAGCTGCGCCGACAATATCCATATCGTCGTCTGAGTCGAGGTCGATCATATATACCGAATGGGCGCCTTGAAAAGCGGTTGTGATCGTGTCGGGAGTGAATGTCTGATCGCCGCCGTTCACCCATAATACTATTCGATCACTAGTGTTTGAGGCTGCCACAACATCTATATCCATATCGCCGTCGATGTCGCCGGCAGCTACAAAGATGACTCCGGAAAATCCAGTGACGATCGTGTGCTTGGTAAAATTCTCATTACCATCGTTCTCCCACCACGCTACTTCGCCGCTATTGTACGCCGCACCAATGACATCGATGTCAGAGCCACCATCGAGGTCGCTTACATCTATCGAGATCGCACCCAGAAAGGTGCCGTCGATGAGGTGTTCTGTCCAGCCGATCTGGGCATATGCAGAGCTGATTCCTGCTAGGAGTAATGCGTACAAGATAATGCTAGTCTTCATTGCTCCTCCTTGTCTGATAATATCTCCTCCGCTAGTTCAATGTAATACGGGGCATTACATATCGGTCACGGAAAGACTCACATTCTGATAAAGCGTCTCCGGGGACAGGCACCTTACGGAGCCAGTCCCTTGATTGCGTCATCGCGGCCGGCTAGTTTGCTATTGACTTCGTGCTGGATGCGGGTAGAATTATCCGTTAGATGTTCAATGGGGTGTGATAGCATAGGAAAGAGGATGTAGCACGAGCATCTTTGTTAATAGTGCTTGGATCCTTATCGAAGGAGGCGGAGGTGTGGTTTGGGGATGCCAAGCGAGAAAGGGAGGTATCTATGCGCATACCTGTTATGTTGATGTGTATACTATGCATGTTTGCATTCATGAACGCAGAGTGGGAGGCCGTAGGTCCGTTCGGCGGATATCTGTATTCTGTTGTTGCCTCACCGAGTGATGGTAATGTTGTTTGGGTGATGTCTTATTCCAGCCCTGCAAGAATAGCTCAGTCAACCGACGGCGGAGCCTCATGGTCAACGATCGGTTCGGTGACTATGGGTTATTGCCAGGATATGGCGATTGATCCATCCAATGCGAATAATCTCTATGCTGCCGGAGGCAATTACGCGCACAGATCGACTGACGGAGGCGTGAACTGGGCCTATACGTACGTGACAAATAGCTACTTCTACAGTATCGCAGCTCATCCGACCGCGAGCGGTACACTGTATGGCGCGGGGATGAAGTATGATAATGCGCTTTGGGATATGGCAGTACACAAAAGTACCAATGGTGGTGAAGACTGGACAACCTCGATATTGTATGACGGCACGGGTCACAGCTACGCCCGGGACGTTGCCGTGTCCGCGTCGGATCCTGATATAGTCTATGCTTGCGGTTATGGCTATGAGACCTCTACTGTGCCTCTTCTGTTCAAATCGACGGACGGAGGATCGACCTTTAACGACATCTCGTCAAATTCTCCAACTGGAGTGTATTTTTACACCATCGGCGTCCATCCAACGAATCCCGATATTGTCTACCTGGGAGCAAGTTCGGGCATTTACCGGTCGACCGACGGCGGGACTAGCTGGACCTACGAATACAATGCCACATCGAACTACAACATTATGACGAACCCGGCCGATCCAGACCTCGTCTTAAGCGGCGCATACTATTCTATATATAAGAGTACGGATGCGGGTGATACGTGGGTTAATGCCGGCTCGGGTCTTGAGGGCTATAACTGGCGCGGTATAGCGTTCAACGCGTTCAACACTTCGGAAGTTTATGCTGGCAACAGAGTAGGGTTCTTTAAGACTACGGATTGTGGGACTAACTGGTTTGAATACAATAACGATCTCAATCTCTCATCGATTTGCAGTTTCGCCACAGGGTCGGCATCACCTATGCTCTATACGTCGTGTGAAGAGGTCGGTGTTTTCAGAACGACGAATAACGGTGACGACTGGGTGAAGCTGCCCACACCGCTGACCTGCGGCAACATTGGTGCATTCGCGGTAAACCCCGATAATCCAAATATGGTATTGGGGCTTGAAGGCGCTGGTTGAGGCAACGCCGAGCTCTATAAGAGCACAGACGGCGGGTCCGTCTGGACAAAAATCGATTCGTTTTATCTCGACGGTGGTGCCTTTGTCATCGATCCTAGTAACACAGCCACCTATTGGAGCGGCGGGAATCACTATACCGGATCACTGTACTGTAAGAGCGTTTCGAAGTCGACCAACGCCGGGAATGTGTGGACGCGATACGATCTCACAACGGCAAACGGTTCTTGCAGGGGTTTGGCGGTGGACCCAACAGATCCCGATATTGTCTATGCTGCAGGATATCCGGGGTTTCACAAAACGACCGACGGCGGAGATACATGGCAGACTGTGAGTGGCGGTATTTCGGGCAATACGTATGCGGTCGTGGTGGACTATAGTGAACCCAATGTAGTTTACACCGGCGGAACGAACGGGCTCTTTAAATCTACAAACAGCGGTAACACATGGGTAGACGTGGGATTGAGTGCCGTGAATGCCATTCTGGTCGATCCGGATGACCATAATACTATCTATGCAGGTACAGCGACCGGCGTTTACATAAGTACGGATGGAGGAGACAACTGGGAAGCAATGAGCGATGGCCTCGAAGATCTCTATGTGACCTCGTTGGGTGTTTTCCCCGACAATTATCTGTTCTGCGGTACTGATGTCAGCGGTATGTACCGTTGGGAGATCAGCACAGGATTGGAGGAATTAGCTCACGGTAATTCGTTGCGGGCGTTAAAGGTTGTACCCAATCCGGCGCGGCGCGATGTAACGATCAGCTATCAGATGCCAACCGAGAACCAGGTCATGATCTCGATTTTCGACGCGCAGGGGAGGTTCGTGAAGGATGTGGTGAGCGCCCGACAGCCTGCCGGCTCGCATACCCAACACTGGGAAGGCGTTGACGCTTTCGGCACCCCGGTTGCTGCCGGCGTCTATTTCTGCAGGCTGACAGTCGGAGTAAAGACGGATATCGTAAAAATTATCCTGACGCGATAGACAGGAAGGGGATATCCCGCTTGCCGGGATATCCCCTATTCTTGTAACAAGTGTAGATACACAGGAGAAATCCTAAAGTCAAGAAGACCAAAAGATACAATGAACGATATTTGATTCATGATCCAGGATTCAAGATCAAGACATGATTGAAAGCCTGACCGTGGAACTACCCGATGTCAAGCCTTGAGCGTATGACGCTATGTGTGCCAGCGTCCTTGACATGCCCTGCCTGCGGTGTATAATGTGTTACTAATTTGTAAAGAGTAACACGAGAGGAGGTAGGATGCACTGCAGTATGATGTCGGTCAAGTCACTTGGTAAGATAACTCTCATGGCGATATGTTTTGCTTTTCCCCTGATGGGCCATTTTCAGGTTCTCATGCCCGGTACCGATATCGTCGAAGATCAGGCGAAAGCTGAAATTGGTATCGATTGTATTTTCTGCCATCCCTTTGAGGGCGCGCTGATGAACATGGCGTATCCGTCCAGTTTCGGTGTTATGGTCAGAGGAGGCAGCAAGGAGGATCTGCTTAAGACCTTGACGCAAAGAAAGATCGACGGGCTTCTTGCGTGGCAGACACAGTACAAGTTCAGGCAACCGGGTGATCACGTTTTTTACCTATCACCTGCAGCCTACTGGGAGCCTGCGGAGGAAAAGTTCATAGTGCACTACACCAAGGTTGTGGTGAACGCCTTCGGCCTGGAAAAGGGCTGGGATGCAGAGGTTGGGTTGCCCATCGAGATCGTTCCGTTAACAAGGCCTTACGGTCTCTATGCAGGGAACACCTTCCAGGGGCTGGTTCTGGTGGATGGAAAACCGGCACCCCATACTGAGGTGGAGGTGGAGTATTACAATCCAAACCGTAAGTACACTGCCATGTCCGGTCCCTTCGTGACCCAGGTCATCAAAGCCGATGCCAATGGAGTATTCACGTACGGGATGCCCGTTGCCGGTTGGTGGGGTTTTGCTGCCCTGAACGAAGCGAAAGACAAAATGGTTCGCGACGCAGACGGTAAATCTTATCCGGTCGAGATCGGTGGTCTCATCTGGGTCAAGGCTGAGGAAATGAGGTAGCAGAGGTTTGCATGCACATTTCTGAAGGTGTCGTTGCCGCACCCGTGCTCGCTGCCGGGGCAGCCGCAGCAGTCGCCGGGTGTGCGGTTGGATTGAGAAAAATGGACTACCAGAACACACCCAAGGTCGCGGTGCTGTCATCGGCGTTCTTCGTTGCTTCGCTCGTGCATATTCCCATTGGCCCAACAAGTGCCCATCTAGTACTGAACGGGCTCATCGGGATATTACTTGGCTGGATTTCCTTTCCGGCTGTGCTGGTAGGATTATTGCTGCAGGCGATTTTGTTTCAATTCGGGGGAATCACGACATTGGGTGTTAACACGGTCGTCATGGCCGTCCCTGCCATCGTTTGCTACTTACTGTACAGTCGAATCATCCGAAGCAGGTATGACGCCGGTGCGGCGATTGGAGGTTTTCTTGCCGGGGCAACCGGCATATTATTGGCCGGAGCCCTTGTTGCTCTTTTTCTGTTGTTTAGCGGTGAGCAATTTATCAATGTAGCCAGATTGTTCCTGTTGGCGCATTTTCCGGTCATGGTCATCGAAGGTATTGTCACGGCGTTCATAATATTGTTCTTGCGCAAGATAAAGCCTGAATTATTGGGAGGTGACATACGATGAGAATCACGAGAATCGTTTTAATAACCGTCATCATGGCTTCGTCGCTAGCAGCTCACGGCGTAAATATTTTCACGCTCGTCGAGGACGACAGTATACTATGCCAATGCTATTACAACGACGGCTCTCCAGTACGTAATCAGATGATTGAAATCTTTCGGACGTCGGGCGTGAAACTGCTTGATGGGCAGACTGATGATGCCGGGTACTTCAAATTCTTGGCTGGCGTGAAGGAAGATCTAAAGGTCGTACTTCATGCCGGCATGGGGCATAAAGCCGAGACGGTGATAAAAGTGAGTTCCATGCCTGAGGTGAGTACACCGACTGCAGGTAAGAAAAGCGTTTCCCGGAAGACTGTGCAGACAAGTCCAGAAACGACCGGGTTGGATGAGGAGCAGCTGCGCAGGATAGTGAAAGAAGTATTGGAGGAGGAGATCAACTCGATAAGGGGATTGATTCTCCAACAGCAGAGGTCAGTATCGTTCACTACGATCATTGGCGGAGTCGGCTATATTTTCGGCATCTTCGGCCTTCTGCTGTACCTTAGGAGAAGAAAGCAAACTTGATAGAAGAGCATTTTTCAACAGGCGACAGCGTTATACACAGGATCGATCCAAGGGTAAGGATAATCTGCGCAATCGTATACTCAGCCGTCATTGCCGTGATCGGCAATTTGAGCATAGCATTTATTGGTTTAGGGGCAGCGATCGTTTTTGTCGCGCTCGCGCGTTTGGACGCACTGCATTTATTGCGGCGGTTGCTGGTCGTGAATGTGTTCGTACTCATGCTGTGGCTCGTTCTTCCTTTCAGTTTCTCGGGAGATACAATACTCAGCCTAGGGCCACTTAACATGACGCAGCAAGGTGTCCTCTATACGCTGATGTTGACCGTAAAGTGTAACGCAATTATCCTCATCAATGTTGGCCTGTTGTCCACGTGCGGCATGTTCAACGTGGTTCATGCGTTAAACCACTTAAGGGTTCCGAATAAACTCATCCATCTTCTGTTCTTCATATACCGCTTCTCCCACGTTATGCAGTATGAATATGCCCGCCTGACAGACACGTTGAAAATCCGCGGATTTAGGCCGAAGACATCGATGCATGCCTACAGAACATACGGGTCGATCATCGGAACGCTTATGATAAGGGCGTATGAACGCTCGGAACAGATTCACAGAGCAATGGTCTGCCGCGGCTTTAAAGGAAAGTACTGGCTGCTGGACCATTTTGCACTCAGAAGATCGGATGTGCTTGCTGCAGGCATAATGGCAGCTGGTGCCGTTATAATCATTATTCTGCAATGGAAAACCGGATAATCATAGATCTCAAGAACGTAAAGTTCGGCTATCGAGAGAAGCCAGCACTGCTCAAAGATCTGAATTTCGTGCTGCGCCAGGGTGAACGCGTAGGGATGATTGGTCCAAATGGTTGCGGTAAAACGACGATGCTTTACTTGATCATGGGTCTCATCAAGCCCCATGACGGCTCGGTGGAAATATTCGGCAGAAGGCGGGTGCAAGAGCATGACTTTGTTGATGTCAGAGAGCGCATCGGTTTCCTCTTTCAGAATTCCGACGATCAATTGTTCTGTCCAAGTGTACGCGAAGAGATCGCCTTCGGCCCGCTGAATTTCGGTAAGAGAGGAAAGGAAGTAGAAGACATCATCAGTCGGTCATTGGCGCGAGTCGGTTTGGATGGCTTCAAAAATAGAATTCCCTATCATCTGTCCGGAGGTGAAAAGAGAAGATTAGCGATGGCGACGATCCTCGCAATGCGGCCACATGTATTGTTACTGGACGAACCTACCTTAGGGCTTGACCTGCCTACAGTCCAAAGGATCGCTGAAATATTGGAAGAACCAGGCCTTTCCTATGTCGTAGTATCCCAAAATCTGGATTTCTTGAGGAGAACGACGACGCAGGTCTACACGTTTGAAGATGGCGCGATAGTGAAATTTCGTTTGCCGCGCGATCGGAAACATCGTTCAAACTCACATTGACTACCTGATCTTTGTTATTTTCTGTCGGACTTCCCTTGAACCGATCATGGCGGCGACATAGTAGTTACCCCGGGGCGCTCTTCGTCCGCGCTGATCAGTCCCGTCCCATGAAAGGACGGATCTATGATCCATGATCCCCGAACCATGATATAAAGATTTGACAAAACGGCCCGCGGCATCGTATATGCTCACACTGACTACTGCCGTTGGACTAATGTTCACCGCATGCCATCTGATTTCTGTCTTGTCCTTGAATGGATTGGGCGAGACCTTCAGTGACCCGACGGTGTTTGTGCTGCTTTCGCCAACGCCCACATATTCCTGGCCGACTGAAAATACAAGGAGGGGAAGATCCGCTGACGGAATGCCGAGGGCATTGATTAATGCTGTCCGTTCCACCGAACTAAATCCAGATGTGAAATGTCCCTGTAGGTCGATTGAACTAGACTGGAGCAAGGCGCCGGCGGCGCAGTATCCAGCTTCGATCAATTGCCAGCGATCTGCTGTTGCCGCACAGAATACGAAATAATTTGGTGCTGTCTGGGGAATGCGCGGCACCGCGGACCTGAGTTGCGCTCGGCGGTCTCCATTGGTAACCCGTTCGATACGATGATCTCTGGTCGAAGGTTGTCCTGAGGGCAACCGAACGTGATATCTCTCGACACCAACGGAGCGCACCATATAGATGCGGCCGGTGAGATAGTAGTTCGCAACGGCCGATGCAGCAGTTAGACCGGCGCGGTTATTCGACGTAATGTGGGGTGTATTCCCATATGATGACCAGGCAATTTGAGATAGTTGTTCAAGAGTAAGTTCGGTGTCCAGGAATTGGCTGCCCGTATGGATATTGGTAAGGGCATACTCGAGAAGGGTCGTTCCGTCGGTCGTCGGATCTGGTAGACTGGCGTTCGAAGAGATGGCGACAATTTGTGAAGTCACGCCGCTGACGGTTGCCATCAGACCGTAGCAGTTGGCGATCTGAATGCTCCCACTTGGGTTCCACGTATTGTTTGCGTTGTTGCGTGCGCTCTCTTTGGGGCAGCAGGAGGGTTGGCTGCTCGTAGCCGTCCAGAATGATGTTGATGCCAGGTGCGCATAGTGCAGGGATGCGCCGGCATCCTCGGCGAGATCGCTTGCAACGCCGATTTCGAAAGCGAGATTCGATTCAGACAGATGATTACCTGCGAGATGGAGTATGATGTCATGGGTGAGCGGGTCGTACTCATATACGTTGTCTGGTAATGCAGCGTATATGGTACGGTCCGTACCGATAACAGGTGCCCTGGAGGCTGCCCATAGAGCATTTGCCAAAATCTGGTCGGAGAGCGCACCGTTATAGCCGCCGTGATATGACCTGCGGCTGTTCATGATTATTTCAGATGAAAATGTGTTGACCTGGGGCGGTGGTAAGTATCTCGATCGTTGGTGCAGCAACCGCAAGGGTCGAGCGTATGTGCGGTCGAAAATCAACCCGGCTCCTCCTCCGAGCAGAATCTTGATGAACTCTCTTCGGTCCATGATTCCTCCTACGAAATACTATAATCGACTGTTGTACATTGTCAATTCACCCGCATTCCTTTGGTGCGCATTACACGTGTACTCTCTGAGATTCAGAGAAACGGTGAGACGGAACCGGTGGAGCGGACAATTTTCACGCGGATGAGTCAGGCGCAGTACCTCTTGCGCTTCGCGCTAGGGCTGTAGCATCGCGTTCGTCAGCAACAACCACTGCCACAGGTCGGTTCTTTTGAGCCTTTCAGGGAGGCGATCATCTGCGCCGTTGCGCAGCCAGTGCCTGCGTCGACACTGATCGCGCGGACCGTACAGTTGAGGGCGCAGGCACCGCACTCCATGCACGCTGTTGGTCGAGCAAGCTGCGCCATCCCATCGGTTTGATCAAAGACGCCATGTGGGCATACAGTGCTGCACATGCCGCAACCCGTGCACAATGTAGCATCATACTTGAGTGTCGTTTCGAGATACTTGCTCTTCATCATGCTTCCGATCACCCAATGAATCTGAATAACGTCCCGATAAATACGCCGGCAAGGAACATCCAGAACATAATGGGGAAGTAGGCGAATATTTCACGCTTCACCCCGCTTTTGGAAGTAAATGGGGTCGCTCCTGTGTAATTGAGCGTTATGAAGGCAACGAGCGAAGGTACAATGAGAAGATATGGAACTGCTAAACCCAATTTTTTCCACCATATTGCCGACGGAAAGCTGAGGAACGCTAATAGAAATAGGGGCGCGGCTACTATGCTGCCCAAGAGAAAACCTTTGGTGCTGAAATTCGGAGTCGGGATCCAGGGGATGAGGAGAGGGAATACCAGAAGGCCGGCAATGACAACAAGGAGTGCAGCAAGAGCCGGAACGGGTCCACTCAGGAAATAGAGTAGTGCCATTAAGATTATTGTCGGCAGAAACATGTGCGTCAGTTCCACTGGGATTAATATCGATCGATCCTTGAAATTGAAGCTTACGCGTCGCATATTGGGGGTCGTGTGATTCTGCAGATATTGAGGGATATCGCTGGCTCTTACCGGACCATACTCAACTTTGAACCCGGTTCGTCTTTCTACCTCATGGGCGGCTATGCCGGATGCACCGAGTTGAGGCAGGATCAATATTTTGCGTGCGACGTAATCTTTCAGTTTCACTTCTCCAATACGATGTATGAGTTCTTCAGTTCCGAACGTACCTTTACCTGCTGCGCACCAGACATTGATACCTTTAGTGTCCAATACCAGTATGTAACAGTCAATATTGGAAAGGGCTCGGCGCAGCGTGTCAAAACTGAGGCCGTAATTGGCGGTTACGAAAACGTGAGATTTGCTATTTGGATTTCCAAGTGAATAGAGTCCCGGACGGACACGAAACCTGCTCCGTCTAAGGCCGGCACGGGCGAGTATATGTTGCATTTTTTCGGTGAGTGTTATGCTGCTGGTCGTTGGGGTAATCATGTTGATTCCAAATAATCCTAGCGTTATTATAATCCGGTGTGCATCGGAGGTCAAGACACAGATTAGATGCACCGTCGAATGAGCATTATATCGTATGTTTGAAGACAAGCATTTCGCTTCATTACCTTGACTTGAGTTCATGATTGGATACACTGATTATCATAGCAAAATTAAATGAATTCCTTGACTACCAGGAGTGTCGGCCAGTGATTGTAGATTTCTTAGAGTATCTTAAAACACGAAAGGAGGAAACCATGAAATCAATTAGGATACGTGGTGTGACCCTGTGCTCTTTATACTTTGTTGTAACTCTGCCAGCCTTGCTTTGGGGGTCCCAGGAGATACCGAATTTGATAATCGTTGTTACCGTTGATCAATTCCGCGCTGAATACTTGGAAAGGTTTGACAGTGCTTTCATCGGCGGCTTCAAACGCTTGCGGGAAAGTGGCTGGCGGTATGACAAAGCCATGGTCGATCACGCGCCTACGCTATCCTGGCCCGGGCATACGACGGTCGCGACCGGTGCCTATCCAAAGACGCACGGCATCTGCACCGACGCTTTTATCAAGGATCGACGCAGGCAGATGATGCTTCAGGATGACGAGGAGCAAATCCTCGGATTCCCTGGATCCCTGAGTCTGTCATCGAGAAATATACGGGTGCCTGGCCTTGCTGACTGGGTCGTTGCGGCGGACTCGAACGCTAGGACCGTGGCTGTGAGCACTGGCCTGGGACTGGCCTTGTGTTACGGCACCAAGCCGCGCGGAGATCGGACCGAGAACCATGTGTACTGGCTCGATCCGAGCGCGGGGCAATTTGTCACGACGACACATTACCGCGATGAATATCCTCGTTGGCTGCAAGCATTCAATGAAGAGATCTTGCCGGGGTACAAAGAGAATTTTGTCTGGGACAATTCGGTGCCCGATGAATACAGACATCTTGCCAGGCGTGATGACACACCCTATGAGGGCGATGGTGTTAACACGGCATTTCCTCACAGATTCGAGCATTTTTACCCCGATACGGGCGAGAGGTCGATCAACTCTTGGTTCTGCAACTATAGTTTCGGCGCTGAGCAAGCTCTTTTCTCGCTCGCAAAAGTTGCGATCGAGAATCTCGAATTGGGGACGCGGGGCGTAACCGATCTTTTGACAATTGCTTTGAAGATCACCGACCGCATTGGGCATGACTTTGGGCCGTTGAGCATGGAGCAAATGGACATAGTGCTTCGTATCGACCGTGAGCTCGGAGAATTCTTCGAGTATCTCGATGCAAATATAGGAAAGGATGAATACCTTCTTGTCTTGACGGCAGACCATGGTGCGCCAAATGTCGTTGAATACGAACTGGAACAGGGGCGTGCTGCAAGGCGTGTGTCTGAAGAGGAAATCAGGAAGGTGCTTGACAGCGTTGAGGAATTCATCGTTGCCTATGACGGACCCGAAGAAAAGTTGCCTGCACTCATTGCGGAAGAGTTGGAAAAAGCGGATTTCATTGCAGATGCAATGACGCCCCAGGACCTTGCCGGAACAGATCCTGCAGATCATATCCTCGAATCTTATCGTAATTCCTATGTTCCTGGTATTAAATCGCTCATTCCATTGTGGACGATCGATGTTCTACGCGGTAATATAGGTCCTCACCATCCAGGCAATTTCGGAGTGATTGTGGAGTTTGTTGAGGGGGCGCAGTTGTTCACAGCCAGTTCTGCGCATCTGTCGTCATACAAATACGACCAGGAAGTGCCGATCATCTTTCTGGGCAAGGGCGTTGGAAAAGGTGTCGCTGAAGAGCACGCGCGGACCATTGATATTGCCCCAACACTGGCGCATCTTGCACGAATACCCTACCCAGAGACAGTCGATGGCAAAGCATTGGATGTACCTTAACTTTCACGTAGGTTTTTGGAGGGGGTGAATATGCTACGATCTTCTTCCCTTTTGTTATTTACCATCACGATCCTATTTTATCCACGGATCAGTGTCGCTGAGCAAGGCAAAGAGCTTTCGGCCAAGGAGCAGGCAAAGCTCATCGCCGAAATATGCGAAAAGGTAGAAAATCTCTATCCATTTCCTGACATAGGCGAGAGGACGAGTGAGGCTGTGGACGATGAATATAATAAGGGTAAGTATGACAGACACACAGACCCTCATGACTTCGCAAATAAGCTGACGATCGATCTTGAAAGGTTCAGCAACGACACGCATTTCCGGCTTATGTACGATCCAGAAGGTGCGGTCCAAATGAAGAAGTTGAAGGATGTTGAGGTCGCAGAGGAATCGCTCACTGCCCGCGAGGCTCGCATTGAAAGATGGAATAATTACGGATTCAAAGAGATCAGAATGCTGGAGGGCGGAATCGGTTACCTCGATCTCAGATTGTTCTTTGCTGCTTCTTATGCCGGTGGGGTTGCCGTTGCTACGATGAACTTCTTGTCTGAATGCAATGCTGTTATCATTGATCTGCGGTATAATGGCGGCGGGTGGGATGACATGGTCAACCTGCTTTTGAGCTACTTCGCGGAATCGCCCGGCGTCCTCTTTGACGTGGCACAGTCTACATTGGATAGTTCGTACTACGCGTCGAGTACGCTGCCTTACGTGCCGGGAAGGAGACTCAATGATGTGCCGGTGTATGTTCTTACTTCGCGGAGTACTGCTTCTGCTGCTGAGGCGTTTGCTGCCGAAATCAGATGCATCAACAGCCATGCTACACTTGTGGGAGAAACGACGGCTGGGGCTGAGAATCCAGTTGGCACAGTCGTGATCGGCGATGATTTTGTTCTCAGTATCCCTATCTGGCGCAAAATATACTCGGCATATGACATAAACTGGGAGGGAAATGGTGTCAAGCCGGACGTAGAGGTTGGTGTCCTGGAAGCCCTCGAGACTGCACATATGGACGCTCTGGAGAAATTGGCCGAAAGCGCGACCCGCGAAGAGATCAAAGACAGATACCGGTGGGCTCTCGACGGTGTCAGAGCGGTCTATGAGCCACTTTCGATCCCGAGTGAGATTCTGGAGTCATATGTCGGTAATTACGGGACAAGAAAGGTCACCTCTGTTGAAGGTGAGCTGTACTATCAATACAAGGATAGAGCAAAGCGAAAGATGATGGCCGTTGCATCCGATTACTTTGTCGTCGAGAATTACGATTTTTTCAGGGTTAAATTCATAAAGAAGAACAATGAAGTCAGTGTTCTCAGGGAGATATTCACCGACGGTTCAATAGCGAATTGTGCGAGAACGGGGGAGTAGTCTGGTCGAGTGATTGTCGAACTTTTCGCGAATAAAACATGCGTTGATTGCCGCAAGCGGAGCCTAGATACTCTTGTGCCTGAGCGCTTTATCGTGGCGATCGTGATTTGAAAATCATGGCGAGTGTACTAGAGATCCTGATGTTCATCATCGCGTTGGCGATCATGCTTGTGGGTTTGGCTGGAGTAATTATCCCGGTGCTGCCGGGTATTCCGCTGATATTTGCAGCTGCGATATTATACGCGGCCCTTACTGGATTTAGAGATATCGGCGTCAATACAATACTGATATTTGTCGGCCTTACAGCATTAGGTCTTGTGTTCGATTATCTTGCTAACTACTTCTCAGTGCGGAAAATGGGTGGCAGTATTGCGGGAGCAGTTGGCGCAGTAGTCGGCCTCATGGCCGGAATCTTCTTTGGCTTGCTTTGGATCATTGTGTTGCCATTTGTCTTCGCAGTTATTCTTGAACTGATCGCTGGAAAGCAAGCGAAGCAGGCGTTGAGGTCAGGCGTCGGTTCCTTTGTCGGTTTGGTGTTTGGAGGGCTTACACGTTTCGTTATCGGGTGCGTGATGATCGGTATCTTTGTCTGGAAAGTCCTCTCTTAGCGGGGACAGGCATAACATTTTAACATTTTTTGCACGCCAATGACAAATATGACTCCATGGCGCATGCAAGATGCATAATCATCGATTGTGTAGTGAGTACCTTAAGTCAAAATGTTAAAATGTTATGCCTGTCCCCTGGATTCCGGTTGTTTATTTTACCATTACGATCTTTTGTTGAACCCGTTGACCATCAACTTCCAGGACGCAGAAATAGACGCCGTCTGGAACATATCTGCTGTTGGCGTCAGTACCGTCCCAAGAAACGACTGATTCATGATACACGATACTTGATTCATGATATAGAGATTTCACAAATCGGCCCGAGGCATCATATATCTCTATCGTGGGGATCGCATTGTTGCCGCTAATTTCGTATCTGATATCGGTTAAATGGCTGAACGGGTTCGGACAGATTTCGAGCCGCAGCCAATCAGTGGATATTACAGAATTCTCATCGATCCCGACAGTACTCTTGTATTTCACCGCTGCCATATCATAGTATGTGCCCAGGCCGATGCTTCGTCCGCACACGTAGATACCACCTAATGTGTCGATGTCTATGTCCAGTGCAGTATCGACGCTGTCACAGTAATTATACCCTGCTACCCACTGTTCGGCGCCCTCGGTATCGTACATGATCGTGACGAAGTCGTTGCCAGATGCAGATCCCCGACTCACGCCCGTGATATAAATATTGCCATCCTCGTCTATTGCCATACATTTGCCGCCGTCTTCGGTCGAAGGAGTGTCATAATCATTTGCCGGCCCATTATATCTTGTCACCCATTGTTGATTGCCCAGAGAGTCGTATTTTAGTGTGACGATATCGGAACCGGTACCGAGACCCTGGCTCTGACCAACGACAAATACATTGCCTTCGGCATCGACCGCAACTCCATACCCGCCGTCACTGAGACTGGTATCGGGATTGTTGTAGTGCGCAGTCCATTGTTCGGTACCCGATGAATCGTATTTTATCGTTATGATGTCGCTGAGCGTTCCACTGTGCCTGCTTGAGCCGGTAACGTAGACATTGCCTGCTGCGTCGATCGTAATGTCTCTCGCCATGTCTGAACTGTCAGCCGTACCATTGTATGTCCTTGCCCAGGCGGTATCGCCGGTCTCTGCGTCATATTTTATCGTTACGTAGTCGCGAAGGGTGCCGCTGCTATGGGGATTTACAAAACCGACGACATAGATGTAGCCATTGTTATCTGCGATCACCTTGTGTCCTTCGTCATTGTAGTTACCAGGACCATCGAACAGCGCGACCCACAATTGCGTGCCGCTTGAATCGTATTTAACCGTGGCAATATCATTCTGATAGGAAAGAGCCCTACTGTATCCCGTGACGTATACATTATCGTCCGCATCGACCGTGACCCAGTTCGCAAAGTCGTACCCGTTTCCGATCCCGTTATATCTTCTTGTCCACACGGTATCGCCGTCCGGTTTGTATTTTATGGTGAAATAGTCGCCTGATCCCGAGCTCATTGTGTATCCAGTAAGATATAGGCTTCCCGAAGGCCCGATGACTATAGAGTTTGCCCTTTCGTTATAACTTCCCGGGTTTGCAAGATTCCTTACCCATGCAGTATCGCCGTTTGCCTTGTATTTTATCGTGGTCCAATCACCGTTGGTCCCGGCGTTCTCGGTTTTCCCCGTGACATAGACACGGCCTTCATTGTCAGTAGCCAGGGCATATGCCCAGTCAGATTCGGCTCCCGGGCTCGTCCACCTGTTCGCCCAAACGGTGTCGACTTGTGCCGATGCTAAATGGGGCAGGTAAACAGCAAAGGCAACCAGTGTCACAAACAATGATTTATGGTACTTCATCTTTCCTCCCTGTATAAGTACGGCTCATTTTTACGTTCGATACAGGGGAACCCGAGCCGGAGATTCCTCAGGCCGTCTGTTGATTTAACTGTGTTCTCTGTCAATTTACCTCGCGCGGATGACTATAGTCGAAAATTTCCGCGTTGTCAATATGATCTAGATTATATTATGCATTGAGCGTGAAGCGTTGTGTGTCAAGCGTTTGGAGTCTCTGTCTTGACTTTGGCTCGGAATTCTGGATAATCTGCATGGAGATGACTATGAGAACAAAAATATTCTTGCTGCTCTTTGCAGCTGGCAGCCTGGTTTCTGGTGATGTCCAGCATTTTGCCCTGGACATCGAGTCAGGAATAATATTCATCAGTTACAGTGATATCCAGATCCCTAAATCGACTGGGACCTTGATATCGTTTGCTGATGAACTGGAGACTGACCCGGCATTTTTTGTACGCGGTCGTTTGGGCTATTATTTTAATGAAGGCAACATGGTTTCAGTACTCATTGCACCGCTCAAGTTGCGTGCATCGGGAAGTGTTGACCGTGAAATAATATTCGAGGGAGAAGCATTTGCGCCAAGTATTGAATTGAATACCGTTTACAAATTCAACTCTTATCGTCTGACCTATGAGCATTTCTGGTTTTTCGGAGAGAGGGTGCGCTTGGGCTTGGGGTTAACCGCAAAGATCCGTGATGCAGCGATCAGTATTGCTGATTCAGGTAAGACGGCCGAAAAGACCGACCTTGGGTTTGTACCGCTTGTCAAATTTAGCCTGGCGTGGCAATTCATTGAATCCCTGCAACTCGTTTTGGACGGCGATGCCCTCGCGGCGCCTCAGGGTAGAGCTGAGGATGTGTCGATTGCCCTCTGCGGTGATGTTGGCGACCGCGTCTCTCTGAAGGTGGGTTACCGTGTCCTCGAGGGCGGTTCAGATGTGGAAGAGGTGTATAGTTTTACCTGGATCAACTACATCTTCGGCGGTATTTCACTGCGATTGTAAGCTTGCTTCAGAATTATTGTCGTTTATGTCTTGAGTATAGCGCCGTGTGTGCGCGGTGTGAAATCGAATTTTGAGGCTGTCATGAAGCTGTTGAATAGATACTTGCTAGTGAAACCCGCAACAAGAATGGTGATTGAGTGGCCCGTTCTGATCGTGGTTGGTATTATTGGTGCAATATACACGCCCTACAGACTTCCTTTTTTCCCATTCTCGAACATTGCAGGGGTCATCGTTTTTGTCGCAGCGATATCGATCCACATTAGGGGACATGCGATTCATAAACAGGCTGATCAGAAGTCTGACAAGATCGAGAAACTCATTACAGGCGGAATGTTTTCGACTGTTCGCCATCCAATGTATTCCAGTCTGATGCTAATGATCATAGGTATGACCATCGCTTCAGGTGTGACCATAATGATTATACCAGCAATGATCCTATCGTACCTGACCGTCATGACGGCTTTCAGGGAAGAGGAATTCCTTATCGACAGATTCGGAGATCAATACAAAGCATACATGAAAAAAGTTCCGTTCAGGTTCATACCGCGAATCTTCTGACCCCCAGGGCAATGTGGGATTTGCATGGGGCATGGGGCAAAGAGCATGGCGAAGTGCGTTAGGCGTGTTGCGTTTGGCATTTTATGATTCTTCCAAAGGTCGTAATACATAATTCAATGAGCCTCGACGGTTCGCTTACTGGTTTCGAGGTGAACATGGCATTGCACTACGCGTTGGCCGCAAGATACAAACCGGGTGCACATCTAATCGGTTCCAATACCCTCATGGGAGGTATTGAATCATCCGGAAAGGAAGTGCCGCCTGAGGAAAAGGATGATTTTTCAAAACCCGAAAAAGATCCATCTCTGCCCTACTGGGTCATACCGGATACAAGCGGAAAGCTCTATGGAATGCTTCATACTTTCAGAAGATTCGATTATTGCAGAGACGTTATCCTGGTTGTGTCTGATAACACGCCAAGGGAATATTTGAGATATCTGGAAGAGAGGTCATATGATTACCATTCGGTCGGCAAAGAACATGCCGATCTTAAAAAATCTCTTGCTCTTCTGGAGGAAAAATACAAAGTGCAAAGTGTACTGGTTGATGCCGGAAGAATACTCAGTAGTTTGCTTCTGGGACAGGGTCTTGTGGATGAGATTAGTTTGCTCGTACATCCTGTCATTGTAGGAAAGAAGTCCCACAGCATGTTCTCGGATATTGTCGAGAAAATGACTTTGACATTGGATAGGAGTGAAAGATTGGATGAGCACTATACATGGTTGGTGTACAGAATTGAGGAATGATTCTCAGCAAATGTGTCGGGAAAGGAGCATGAGATGAAGTACCTGAGGTATGTCCTCTTGTTAGTAAGTATAACTGCAATCTATTCAAATGATGCTGTTGCATGCACAACGTTCTGTTTCATGAATGACGGAGAATGGGTATACGGAAGAAATTATGATTGGAGTACTGAGCATTGTTTGGTCATGGTCAATAAGCGGGGTGTTGTTAAGAATGCGTTAACCCAAGACAATCCAGCGAGTTGGGTGTCAAAATATGGTAGCATCACATTCAATCAGTACGGCAGGGAATTTCCGCTCGGAGGTATGAACGAAGCCGGCTTGGTGATCGAAGTAATGTGGCTTGAGCAAACCGAATATCCCCATCCTGATTCACGGAGAGGTTTGTCGGACTTGCAATGGGTTCAGTACCAGTTGGACAACTGCTCGACAGTCGATGAAGTGGTTGCCAGCGACGGTGATGTGAGAATAACGCCAAGGAACGCAACGCCGTTGCATTTTCTCGTATGCGACCGGACCGGCAGAGCGGCAGCGATAGAGTTTCTCGAGGGCAAGATGGTCGCGCATACCGGCAATGAACTTCCGGTTAGCGCACTCACCAACAGTACCTACGCGCATTCCTTGAGCCTGTATAAGGCATTCGACGGTGATCAGAATAGAGAGGCATTTGCCGCAGCAGACTATTCGCTCAAGCGTTTTGTGTGGGCTGGGCAAGGTTTGAAAAATTGGAATCCTTTGGCAGGAGATTCGCCGGTTGACTATGCGTTCGGTATTCTGGAAAAGGTTGCGGTCGACTTTACGCAGTTCAGGATCGTCTACGATACGGGGAATGGCCGGATTTATTACTGCTGTCAGTCGAATGAGGACATTCGCTACGTTGACGTCAATGAGTTTGACTATTCATGCAGCAAGCCGGTTAAGGTCTTGGATATTGTGGCAGGCGAGGCAGGTAATGTGACGGGCATTTTCAGTGATTACACGTATGAAGCGAACTACGATTTGATCAACAAGGCCTATTCAGGCACCGATTTTCTGAAGGAGGTACCGGCAACAGTACGCGAAAAGGTGGCACGGTATCCAGAAGGTATGACGTGCAATCAATGACGATTACGCGTTGACATTTGGCTTTTCCGAACAACTGTCGATTACGTAGGTATCTGTGATAGTTCATGTGAGCATTTCGTGAAGATTAATGATATAATGCTAAAGTAGGGCATGATCAAGGCAGTGCTAATCTATCTGTCATGTGAACTATTTCGGAGGGAGGTAAGATGAACAGAAGATGTCTGCAGTCTATGATTATCGGGCTTGCGGTTTTGTCGGTACCGCTGTTATCGGCCGATGAGGTACAAGACACGGTCGTGCAGTGTGAGGAGGTGAAGATGGATGGTCCATTTACGTTCAATAGCATAAACAATCCCCACGATGAATTGGCAAACATCGAGAAGACTATTAAGGCCAGCATTGAGTGGGCAGTGCACGACAAGGATACTGCCATGTCGTACGGGAGTGTTGTGAACAACGACGAACTATTCTTCTTTCAGACCGATTCCAGGAGCACGATTGTCGGTTTTGAAGATTTCCGGAATCTAACAGAGAAGTTTTTCATGCGCGATGATTTTATGGCAATCCGCGTAGTCATCAAAGATCTTCGTATCCACATGTCGTCGAGCGGGAAGACTGCTTGGTGGGCCTGTATTCTGGATGATTATAACGAATTTCAAGGCAAGCCAGCAAACTGGGAGAATGTCCGGTGGAGCGGTGTGCTCGAAAAAGTGGAGGATAACTGGAAAATATTCCAGATGCACTTCTCTAAAGCAGAGGACTTATTAGAAAAATGATACAGGATCCCCGATACAAGATAATTGATTCTTGATTCTCGACACCAGATTGATGGATTTCGGGGATCGAATTTCGAATCAAGAAATGGGGATTGCAAAAAGGTGAGATTGCTTCGGGGCGATGCCCCTCGCAATGACGGGAAGGTGTAACGCGTCGGGTTTATGGCGTATCAGGGGGTTTCTGTGACATTCTACCAAAATCCTTTCTTCTGGGCTATGATCGGTATGTTTTCTCTGGTCGGCGGTGGTGTGATAGTGAGCAGCAGGAAATCCGGTTATTCAGTCCTTTACGGAGCTGTTGTCGTGACCGTGTTCGTGCTTGCAAGGGGTGTGCTCGTGCTGCCGTTCTGCATCCAACCCCGGTTCGAGGCGAACGGGTGGCATCTGTTTGTGGGGGGTGCGATATTTGTCCTTGGGTTGATCTTCAGTGTACCTGCATTGGCCATCAAACCGCTTACGGCTCCCAATGAGCAGATGAGATTGGTGGTTACGGGATTCTACGCGCTGGTGAGAAACCCGATATACCTTGGTGAAGTTCTGTGGTTTCTTGGCTGGTCCATAATGTTCCGTTCAGTGATCGGTTTGGCGATCGCCCCTCTGTGGTGGATGGCATTACTGCTACACACACTCGTCGAGGAAGATGCGCTTGAACGCGCTCTCGGTGAGAAATATCTGGCATACAAAAGAAAGGTTCGCGGCCGTATTATTCCGGGGCTGCCGATATAAAGTAGGCGCGAGACACTGGTAAAGACATCTGACCAAGCCTCGGCGATGTTGTTTGGCAAACGTTCCTTCTCCGGCCTGTACCTTGACACCATAATCTTAGTTGCTATAATCAAGTGATGCACGAGTGATACAAGTCGTACGTATTGAATGATTCTGTAGAAGAAAGGAGATTGGTATGGAAACCGCAAATCTATTCGCTGCGTGGGTCGGTATGCTCGTTGGTGCCGTAGTCGGCGCCTTCAGCGGGCTATTCTTTCATAGGCAAGAGTGGTTTGGTGGTTACGATTCATGGCAACGACGTATGCTGAGGCTTGGACATATTTCTTTCTTTGGTATCGCTTTCATAAACTTCGCTTTCGTTTTCACGATAATGTACCTCGGTATCAGTAAGCCTTTGTTTTTACCTTCGCTCTTGCTCATAGTCGGTGCCATCACCATGCCGCTCATTTGTTTTCTGTCTGCATACAAAATGTTCTTCCGTCATCTGTTTTTTATTCCGGTTGTGAGTATCATAATCGCGATGTTCCTCTTTCTTGTCGGAGGCGTGTTATCATGAAGATAGGATTGATTGCCATGAGCGGTATCCGTTGTTGTGACGATGAATTGTTGGAACTCGGGTTGACTTTGCCTGGCTTTGTCGAACGCAGTAAGGTGATCGCGGCTCTCCCGAGTCTTGGTCTGTTGACGCTGGCCGGTATGACACCTAAGAATCACACAGTCGAGTATATAGAAGTGCCTGATATAAAGACACTCGATTCGTTGCCTTTGAATTGGGATCTTGTTGGCATCTCGAGTTATTGCGCGCAAATCGATGAGGCCTATGAGCTCGCCCGGCAGTACAAAGCAGCCGGTGTTCCGGTCGTGCTTGGCGGTCCTCATGTAAGCCATATGCCTGATGAAGCGGCGAAATATTGTGATTCAGTGGTCATTGGTGAGGGTGAAGTCACCTGGCTTGATGTTCTGAACGATTGCGAAAGAGGTAAGCTTAAGAGATACTACGGGTCCGTCAAGAACAGCTTTGACCTTTCAGATGCGCCACTGCCTGCTTTTGAATTACTCGATATCGGCAAGTACAACCGGCTGACTGTTCAGACAAGCCGGGGCTGTACCCATTTATGTGAATTCTGTGGTAGTTCACCATTGATCACAAACAAATATCGTCAGAAGCCGATAGAGAAGGTGCTCGCAGAGATAGATAAAATAAAGAGCCTGTGGGAAGGCCGCTTCATCGAATTCGTGGATGACAACGCGATCGTTGATAAGAAGTATTGGAAGGAATTACTCGCAAAATTGGAGAAAAGAAGGATAAGGTGGTTTGCGGAAACCGACCTATCTGTTAGCGAGGACGATGAACTGTTGAGTCTGATGCGTGAAAGCGGCTGTGCACAGGTCTTGATCGGACTCGAGAGTCCTATCGAGGCAGGTCTGAATGGGTTGGAGCTCCGCAGTAATTGGAAATATAAGCAATTGCCGAAATACCGGCAAGCGATCAAGAAGATTCAATCCCACGGAATAAGGGTCACAGGTTGTTTCATCTTCGGCCTCGATGGGCAGACAGCAGACATATTTGACACTGTGGCCGAATTCGCCAAAGAGACAGAACTTTTCGACGTACAGATGACATTTATGACGCCATTTGCAGGAACTCCACTCTACGATCGGTTGACGCGGGAAAAGCGGCTCATTCAGGAGAGGGATTGGAAGAAATGCACTCTGTTCGACGTTATGTTCAAACCGACGGATATGTCGGTGGAAGAATTGAGAAAAGGATTTCGATCCCTGGGCGTGGCGATCTACGGTGAGGATGCTACAAACCGTAGGCGTGAAACATTCAAGAACTATCTCAGGGACGTCGTAAGAAAAAAAGTTGACAGAGATTAGGTCTTTTTGGATATTCTGCTCAAGAACAGGCGGCACTCGAGCATCAACACGAAGAATATCAAATCGCATCCGCCAAAGAGGTAGACAAAAATCATGTGTGGCACGTCTTGGACGATCGTATAGTAGACCGCCACAGAACAGTATGCCAGTTTGTAGAGAGTTCCGATGGTGACTAGGTCGCGATTTCGTTCGAGATTGCCGCGGTACAGCAGGTAATATGCTACTCCGATCACGAATAAAAAAATGCCGATCAATGACAAGTATGCTCCGTGAGGAGGTAATTTGTGGGCTATCCCTATTATCTCGAATGCCATTCTGTAGAAGAACGTAAAAATGATGCCCAGTGAAATGTCATAGATGGCTGCGATTAGAAAGAGTATCTTATAGTACTTCTCTCTTCCTTCACTCATATATCCTCCTTATTACATGACTACGTGCCTGCTTGTTGTTTCTTATTATAATTGTGTTTCAATTCTTGTCAATGATCTGGAATGATCTTCAGCAAATTGGTGCAATGGCAGTGTGCTTCTTCCATCCTGCACAGCGAATAAGGCGTATTGTGCTTGGAATCTTGTAACCGGTGTCGTTGACAAGTCATTATTCAGTGTATACAATTCGTAACGTTATTACGGCAGTTGCTTCAGTTTCTTTTGCTTGATTTTGTGGAAGCGCAAGAAATAAGGAGGTCCAATGAGACTAATCATTCGCTGGATCATTGTAGCTTTTTCACTCTTCGTGGCAGCCTGGCTTGTCCCGGGCATCCGTGTGGAAGGTAATGCATGGCTCATATTCACGGTCATGGCGGTCATTCTAGGTCTAGTGAACGCGATAATACGCCCCATTTTGGCATTGCTCACATGTTCGCTCATCATCCTCACCTTGGGCTTGTTTGTTTTGGTGATAAACGCGATAACTCTGTGGCTTGCATCGTCAATAGCCGTTAATTGGTTTCATGTCGGATTCTACGTAGATGGCTTCTGGTCGGCATTCCTGGGTGCACTCATTGTGAGTGTTGTGACCGTGATTCTCTCGACTGTGTTTAAGGAAAGGGTGAAACTGCGCAACGCGTGAACTGCGTTCAGAATGACGGCGGCGATCAATAAAAAAGGTCACAGCGATGAAAGCACACCGGCCTGTGTTCCGTGGCATACAGTGTGAGTAGGAGAAAGAAGATCGTAGTATTGGCGCCGATCGCGTTGCTGGCGTCGATGTACATTGTCTACCGGCAATTGGCACATGCTTACGGCAATCAATTTGCCTGGTATGCAGGATTCTGGGTGTATTGGTTGGGTTGGGGTGCTGTTTTCTCGTTCGCAGTTGCCGGCAAGGAAGAGATACTCAAGTTGATTCGTCCGCGAAAACCCAATCATAAAATCGTGCTGTTCGTGATCTTTCCATTGATAATAACGGTGATATTCAGAGTTGCCACCGGGACACAATACGCTAAGCCAAGCTTTCTGTGGACGGTTCTTTTGATATCAACCGCGTTTGGTAACGGGTTTTTCGAAGAGATTTTGTGGCGTGGCATATATTATAGTTTCTTTCCGAAGAGTATTTTCTACGGCATAATATGGCCTGCGTGTTGGTTTGCTCTCTGGCACTATATTCCAGGTTCGCTCTCGCCAAATTCGAATGTCATTGGTTTGGTGATCGGTTCTGGATTGTTCGGGCTTTACCTGGGTTTCTTGTCAAGGAAGACCGGAACAATCTGGTGGTGCATGGTCTGCCACTCAATTGGCGGTATACTGATGGTCATGTGATCAATGTTGACAGTTTGCCGGTTTTCATAATAATAGTCATGGCGGAGCAAGTATGGTGGTAAGGTTGACAGCCAATGTCGTCTTGCCTGTACCCTTGTGCCATTTCACAATGCTCCGACTCTTAAAGGTATGCATGACCCGAGATTGCTAATATGATTTGCCCAAAGTGTAAGGCGCAATACATCCGCGGTATATATGTTTGTGCCGATTGTGACGTACCACTGGTAGACCAGCTACCTGACGACGAGCAGCCTGAAAACGCAGAAGACATTGGGTGTCAAGACGCAACTTTCCTTGATGTTTATGTTACTGGTAATGCCGGAGAAATTGCTTTGATCAGATCGCTGCTCGACGATGCGGGTATCGATTACCATTTCAGTGGTGAGCGTTTCTCGATGCTGCATTCAGGTGTATATCCGTCACGTTTGTTCGTGCGTGAAGATCAATGTGAGGAGGCGTTGGAGATCCTCAGGGATCTGAATTTTGGCGTATTCGGAGAGGTGGATGAGGCAAGTGAGTGATCATGGGTCGGATTTGTGGGCCCGGTTGCTGTCCTGTCGGCAGAAGTATCGTCTTACGTGCCAATTCAGGATTTTGAAACCGACGTCAAAGACCCTTTTGCTGTCTTTGGTGTATCTCTATGTAGCGTGCACACAGGGGCAGAAAGATGAACAGAAGGCTTGGGTCCTGGCTACGACGGCCATTCTAACTGAATATAATCACGAACAGCACGACATCCTGGAAGGGGTGGATCGTACTGAAGACAACATCACGAAGCATAAGATGCTGTTGAACTATTGGTGGGGTATTGACAGCAGGGAAGATCTTTTCTTTCTGTTAGAGTGGCTTGAGCAGATCGGCCACCGTAAGCGGTTCGACGAAATGGGTCAATACATGAACACGCTTTCAAGAGAGGAGTTTAACCGCATGCTGAGGGGTCTGAACAAGGATGACCGGAGTTCATGGGAGACCGTCATGGAACATTGGTCTGCACTGGGTCCAAAGAGTCTGGTTGGTTGGGATTACTGCCGATACATACACCTTTGCCGTAGGGGATATCTGCTGGGATACGTTAGCAAGAACGAAGCGTGGAGTTTGATAATGCCCAAAGCGCGTTTATTGCAGGCAACCTTCGATTCGTGGAAAGACCTTGGTGAGAATTACCTGATTGGTCGAGAGTTTTGGTCTTTCGAGAGAACCGAAGCGAGCGGAGAATTTTTTCACCAGGCTTATGAGAAGATGATCAATGATCCAGCTAGCCCGTGGAATACCATTCCATGGGGTCTTAATTTGGAGTAATGCCCGGTTGACAGGTAGGGGAAAATGTATATGATATGTTACTTTTGACACATAAGTATGCAAGGTTAGCAAGTTTGTGAAATTACCCAAGCTTCTAGCGGTTCAGAACTAGGTATCAATTAGCGTGAATCGTTAACCCCAAAAATCTACTTTATCTAGTGTCAATTGTTAGTTTTACACTTGAAAGGAGATATTATGGTTCAGGTAAAAAGTGGTGACAAAGTCAAGATTCACTATACTGGCAAATTGAACGATGAGACAGTCTTCGACTCCTCGATTGACCGTGAACCCCTCGAATTCACTGTGGGTGACGGTAAGATAATTCCGGGATTTGAAAAAGCGGTGGTTGGGATGGCCCCCGGAGAATCGAGGACCGTGACGATTTCGCCCGACATGGCCTATGGCCCGCACCGTGAGGAATTGGTCGTTGACGTTGAGCGCGAGCGCGTACCAGACAAACTGGATCTGAAGGTTGGGGGTTTTGTGCAGATACGCCAGCGCGATGGTGGGGTCATTCAGGCAAAAGTGACCGGTATGTCCGAATCTAAGGTCACCCTGGACGCTAACCATCCCCTGGCAGGCAAAGACCTCACTTTTGATATCAAGCTGGTTGAAATCGTTTGAGCCTTGGCAGAAGCGGGGTGCAAATTCAGGTGCTTACATATCTCTTGACATTGGGCATTTTCTATATATAATAATACTTAAGCTAAGTCATTTAGTTTGTTGATGGTTAAGTAGAATACTCATATTCTAGATCCCCTCACTTATTAAAGACTTGAAAGGAGAAAAAATGACTTACGGAAAAGTCAAATGGTTCGATGGCAGAAAAGGCTATGGTTTCATTGAGAAAGAAGACGGAACCGGTGATGTTTTTGTCCATTATGGCGACATAGCGGGCGGCGGTTATCGTTCACTTAATGAAGGCGATAGAGTTAAGTTTGAGCTTGGCCAGTCTACAAAAGGTCCAAAAGCTACACAAGTCGAACTTGCATAATATGCAATAAATGCATAGGTGAGGGCCCCCTTTTGGGGGCCCTCACTTTACAAAGTGATGTTACGTTAGTATTGACAAAAGCGATATTGTTCTTAGAATATGTCGTAGGTTACGAGAACTGCTTTTGATTAGTAAAATACGCCGACCGAATTCGATTGGGTATATGGTGAATGTGCATAGTTTTGTATCCGGCACCATCACCTTTCGTAGGAAAAGAAGGGAGCTATCAAGATTATGAAAATACTTCTGGTTTATCCGAAAAATCCGGACACATTCTGGTCGTTCAAACATGCGTTGAGATTCATTTTCAAAAAAGCGACAAATCCGCCGCTTGGATTGCTCACTGCCGCTGCTATGCTGCCGGATGAATGGGAAAAACGACTCATTGATATGAATGTAAGCATGTTGAAGGATCGGGATATCGAATGGGCAGATTTTGTCTTTATCAGTGCGGCAACCATTCAGAAAGATTCGGTAAATGAGGTAATTACGCGCTGTAAGGCAAGAGGTGTAAAGATTGTTGCCGGGGGACCTTTGTTCACAAGTTCTTATGATGAGTATGAGCATGTTGATTATCTCGTGCTCAATGAGGCGGAAATAACGCTCCCGCAATTTTTGGATGATTTACGTCAAGGAAAACTCAAGCATATTTACACATCCCCCGAGTGGGCAGACCTGAAAAAAACGCCGGTACCGGATTGGCGCTTGCTCAATATTAGAAAGTATGCGTCCATGAGTATTCAATACTCACGTGGCTGTCCGTTCGATTGCGATTTCTGCGACATCCCCTTGCTCTACGGGCATAGGCCTCGTATAAAAAACAGGCAACAGATTATCACCGAACTCCAGAATCTTTACGATCGGGGTTGGCGTGGTGTAGTTTTTTTTGTTGACGATAATTTTATCGGGAACAAGCGCGGACTGAAGTCAGAAGTTCTGCCTGCCATCGCCGATTGGATGGAGCGTATGAAGTATCCGTTTACGTTTCTCACTCAAGCGTCGGTTAACCTGGCAGATGATGAAGAATTGATGAACCTGATGGTCAAGGCCAATTTCAATACCGTTTTTGTTGGTATCGAAACGCCGGATGAAGAGAGTCTTGCTGAATGCGGGAAGCGTCAGAATAAGAATCGCGACCTGGTCGAGTGCGTCAAAAAGATTCAGCGGTTCGGCCTTCAGGTCCAGGGTGGTTTTATCGTTGGTTTTGATAGTGATCCGCTGACCATTTTCGAAAGACAAATACGATTCATCCAAAATAGCGGAATTGTTACTGCGATGGTTGGTTTACTCAATGCCGTGCGCGGTACGAAACTATACCAGCGTCTCAAAGGCGAGAACCGGTTGTTAACGGAAGCCACGGGCGACAATACGGATTGTTCCCTGAATTTCATCCCTAAGATGCAGTACACGACACTTCTGGAGGGCTACAGGAATATCGTCAGGACGATTTATGCTCCCGATCAATTCTACGCACGGGTGAAGAAATTTCTGGAGAATTACAGGCCATTGCATAATAGCCTGGGGCGTCTTAGTATGAGCGAGATCAAGGCGTTCATACTTTCAATATTTGTCCTCGGCATAAAGGAAAAGGAACGGTTTCATTACTGGCGTCTTTTTCTCTGGAGCGTTTTCAGCCGACCGCGGCTCGCTCCACTTGCCGTGACTTTTGCAATATACGGCTTTCATTTCAGAAAGGTATTCGAGAAGACCTGATATCCGAATATAGACCGTTACCTATACTCGGGATTCGCGCACATTGAAACCAAGCGGCAAATTGCACAGCGGCGAATTAGACAATAGTGGGCAGGTTATTCGAGTATCACCATATCAGGATCTGCAGATCGGCTACATGGACCGTGTTATTGGTATTCTGATCTGCTTGTCTGCTCGATACTGATTTGTTGATCATCTGGAAGCGTTAGTTGTCAAATTCAGCGCGTGCGTCATTGAGCTTGCGGCATGTGTCGGTTCATTAAATCATCGCTATTGACTTTAGTCGTTATTTATATATAATAAACGTTAAGAAAGTCATTTAGTTTGTTGAAGGTACGGTAGAATACTCATATTCTCGATCCCCTCAATAAATAAAGACTTGAAAGGAGAAAAATGACTTACGGAAAAGTCAAATGGTTCGATAGCAGAAAAGGCTATGGTTTCATCGAAAAAGAAGACGGAACCGGTGACGTTTTTGTCCACTATGGTGACATAGCGGGCGATGGTTATCGATCCCTTAATGAAGGCGAAAGAGTTAAGTTTGAAATAACTCAATCCCCCAAAGGGGCGAAAGCTTCGAATGTCGAACTTGCATAACATGTGATAACACACATGCGAAAAAGCCCCCTTTTGGGGGCTTTTTCATTATCTGTAAGGTTGACTCTATGTCAGCCCTGCAGATCGATTAGTTCTTTGTCTCTCAAGAATAGAACGGCGGCGGCGCATGCAACGATTATGCCGCCTATTCTCAAGGCCATTTGCGCGCCGAGATGGTCAGCTATGAATCCTGCTTGCAGGCTGCCAAAGGGCATCATTCCAATGAAGAAGAGTACGTAAAGGCTCATGATCCTCCCACGGAGATGGTCGGGAGTGATTGTCTGGAGCAGGCTGTTTATCGAGGCATTCTGCATCACCATGCCCCAGCCTAAGAAAAGGAGGAGAATCAGAGAAACGTAGTATGTATTCGAAAGTGAGAACAATATCGTGGCGATGACGAAAGACGTTGTGCCTGCGATGACGAATCTACCCTTCTTTCGGTAATCGCTGAGGAAGGCAAGACTCAGCGCACCGATCAAGGCGCCGACGCCAGCCGAAGCAAGTAGCATGCCCAATCCTTTCGCTCCGACCTTCAGTATGTCTCGGGCAAAAACAGGCATAAGCATTGCAAATGGCATTATGAAGATGCTCGAAAGGGCCACGAGCAGAATCAGGGACATTATGTTCTTATCGCGCCGAGCATGGCCGAACCCCTCCCTGATATCTCTCAATACGTGCGTTCTCTTCCTATTTGTGGGGTTGAAGTTGCCTTTCATCATGAAGAGACCGATGATCACTGCCAGGTAACTTATCCCGTTGAGATAGAAGCATAGTACGATACCTATTGCACTGATGATCAGGCCGGCCATGGCCGGACCGACGATCCGGGCGAGATTGAAAATGGACGAATTGAGGGCAATAGCGTTGAGCAGGTCCTTCTTGCCGACAATTTCGACGATGAACGACTGACGGGTTGGCGAGTCGATTGCCATAGTCACACCCAATATCGAGGCGAGTACGAGTATGTGCCAATATTGAATCTGTTTTGTAAGAACGAGTGTTGCCAGTGCAAAGGCAAGTACCATGGCGGTGATCTGGGTGGTGATAACGACCGTTCTCTTATTGAGATTGTCTGCCAGGGCGCCGCCAAAGGGTGCAACAAACAAGACCGGTAATGTCCCGAGCATCGATACAAGACCGAGCAGAAAAGGTGAGTTCGTCATCTGCAACACCAACCAGCCCCGCGCAACGTTCTGCATCCAGGTGCCGACTAGCGAAACCATCTGGCCAAACCAGAACAAGCGGAAGTTACGGTGATGCAGCGCGGCAATCATCCGGGGAAGTCTGCCCGTCGGCTCGGGCAACGTATCGACGCTGGTGAAAATTACTTTGGATTCATTGGAGGACACATTCGATTATAAGCATCCGTGCGCAACAGTCAATGTGGTATGAATCCTCCTCGACTTTATTATCTGATGGGATCAGTGGAATAACCGGAAGTTGTAGATTTTCGTTGCATGGCAGTATTGACATGAACGGTTATGCAGCTACAATGCATGTTGTTTTCCTCCCGCTGGTGTCGTGAATGACTGGTCTCAGTCTGTGATTTTATTGACGGGCCGAAGGTTGCGTATAAACCTATATTGAGATGACAAAGGAGGTGGGTATGTGCGCGATGCCGCGATCGAAGTTAATCAGACAGGTATTGTTCCGATTCGGACTGGGCGCCATTGTGATGGGTTTGTTATTCTTCGTGTCGGCCGGCACACTCCGGTTCTGGCACGCTTGGGTCTTCATTGCGATTCTATTCATCCCGATGTTCTTTGTTGTTTTGTATCTGATCAGAAATGACCCTGCTTTAATTGAACGCCGTATGAGAACCAGAGAGAGGGAACCGTTTCAAAAGAAATCTCAGATAATCTCGACCTTTCTTTATTTGCTTGCATTCCTGATACCGGGGCTCGATCATCGTTTTGGGTGGTCATCGGTGCCGGTCGTGTTCGTCGTGATCGCCGACGTGATAGTCTTTCTGGGATATATGCTATTCTTTCTTGTATTGCGAGAGAATTCTTATGCTTCGAGGGTCGTTGAGGTTGAGAAAGAACAGAAAGTCATCTCGACCGGGCCATATGCCGTAGTCCGCCATCCCATGTACGTTGCTGCTTTGATGATCTTCCTATTCAGTCCCGCGGCACTTGGTTCATTATGGGCATTGTCTGCGATGATACCTTCAATGTTGTTTATAATCCCCCGGATCAAAGATGAAGAGCGCTTGCTAACCGCTAATCTCACAGGATATGAGGAGTACACGCGAAGGGTGAAGTATCGACTGTTGCCCCTGTTGTGGTGAAGGTTTACGGGGCTGGCGCGTGAGCATTGATCATTTCTTGCGATAGGAGCCGCGTAGTACGTATTGACATAATTCTTGCATAGTATAGAATTACTGCAGACGAATTCTTGGTAGTATGTAGGATCTGGAGGCGTGCATGATAGGGATATCGTGTAGTCATGGTTCATTCATTTGCCGGGCATGTCGAATTATTACACAAGATCCTAGGAGTGAAGCACAAAAATAGCGAAGATCATGTATTATCTATTATTATGTTTGTGTTGTTTGATGTACCCTGCTGATATCGGCGCAGATACCATCATAGTTATTCAGACATTGGATAGTCTGCTTGAACAGAGTGCGACGCATGCCGAAAGCTTCGAATTTGAGGAGGCAATATCTGTGTGCCGGGCTTCACTTGCGATTGAATCCTTATTACAGGAGTACGGTATGGTCGCTCAAACATTTTATCGCATTGGTGAAGCATTTTACGAGTTGTCTGAATATGACAGTTCGCTGTATTACCTCGACTCGGCCCTGGTGCTTGCACGTGTGCTTAAGAGCGAGGATCTTGAATGCCACATTCTAAACAAAGTTGGTGAAAACAACGAGCGGTTGAGCGAGTTTGAAAAGGCGCTCGCGTTCTATGACTCGGCGCTTGCAGTGGCAATTGCCACGAAGGATAAGCGTATTGAAGGTCTCATCTTATGCAATATCGGATGGACCCTCGATGCCTTGAGCAAATATGAAGAGGCTTTTGTGTATCATGATTCAGCCCATGCTATAGCACATGCAGTTGGAGACAAACGCTTAGAAGGTCGGATCCTGCGGCGGCTTGGGACTGCTTGCAGCGTGCTTGGCCAATTCGATCGCGCCCTTGCGTGCTACGATTCGGCGCTCGTGATCGCGCATCAGACCAACGACAGGCGACTTGAAGGCCGCACGCTTATGGGCATAGGCCGCGTAAAGTTTGCGCTCGACGACTATGATGAAACACTGGCGATCAACCGACTTGCGCTTGATGTGATGCGCGCTACCAGAGATAGGGTATCAGAAGGATATGTGCTCGATTGTAGTGGCATGGCTTATCGTATGCTCTGCGAATATGATAGCGCGTTTGCATGTCACCGGGCTGCATTGACTATCAGGAGGAAGGTAAAAGACCGTATGGGTGAGGGGAACGCACTGGTGAATTTGGGGCTGACGTACATCGACGAGTACAAGTATGAAGAAGCGCTTGCATACCTGGATTCCGGATTGGCTATCGCGAAGGCAATTAAAAACCACACGGGGAAAGAGATCATCTATATCTCGGTTGGTTCAATATTCGACGATTTAGCACATTATGAAAACGCTTTGGCGTATTATGACTCGGCGCTTGTGATATCACGGGAGACAGGTGAGAAAATGAGAGAGGGCTCACTGCTTATGTATATCGGAGGAATTTACCACGACCTGAAGCAGTATGAGCGGGCACTTCTGTATTACGATTCTGCTTGGGTGTGTCTAAGAGAGCTGAGGATAGAATATACTGATGCGCTGATCCTCGTGTACGCCGGTGCTGCCTACTGTGCACTAAAGCAATACAGAAGAGCTTTGAGTGTTTATGATTCGGCACTGGTGACAATTCGGACAATAGATGAGCAGAGATTGGAAGGTGTGATATTGCATAACATGAGCAACGTGTATTTTGACCTTGGACAATATGATACGGCTTCCGCTTATCTTGATTCAGCGTTTGTGCTAGTCGACAAGGTTCATAATATGTTTCGCAAGGCTTCTATCCTATGCCGGAGGGGTACAATTCTTCGTATGCAAGAGAAGTATGATCGTGCTCTTTCGTACTATGATTCGGCGCTCGTGGTGGCAAGAGAGATAAGGGACCAAAGCACAGAAGGCACAACACTTCACGAGATCGGTTATTTGCATGAGCAGGTCTCGGATATAGAAAATGCTGTTGCATTTTACAAACAGTCTATTGATGTAAAAGAATCCATCAGGGAAGCATTGCAGCACGAAGAGCTGAAATCCTATTACATTGAAGCGGAGAGGGACATCTACGAACGATTAATCAACTTGCTCATCATATTACAACGCTACAAAGAAGCATTTGATTATATGGAGCGGAGTCGTTCGCAGAAGATACGGCGAAAACTCGAGAGGCAGGATATCGTGGCCTTTGACCCTTCGCTTAGAAGGATACAGCAGCGCATTAATTTCGCTGAGGCAGAGATGCACGGGTTGAATTTGAGATTGCGAGAAAGAAGATTGCCGCACGATGAGTATGTTCAGAAAATGACCGAGCTTGAAGGCAGGCGCAATCAGCTTATGTTTGATTTGAAAACCTATCACCCCGAGTACTATAATTTCATGGTACCCCACATCATATCACTGGAAACCGTTCAGGGCTGGATTCCAGAAAACACAGTGTTTGTGGAATACGTACTAACTGGTGAGCACTACACTGTGTTTCTCGTTGCGGACAAATTATTTTTGCTGAAGAAACTAACATATCCCCGGTCTCTTATCGACAGTGTGGTACGTGACGCACTAAGCGATCTTAGATGGTTGCGCGATAAGACGGTGATCGATGCCCACCTCCAAGATCTGTACTTGTTACTAATGGAACCATTAGAAGCGACGTTGAATGATTTTAGCGATGTTGTCATCATTCCTTGGGGATTACTTCATTATGTGCCGTTTCATGCTTTGAGGAAGAACAGGGCGCAAGGCGGCGGGTACGAATACATGATGGAATGGAAGAGGGTCAATTACCTGCCATCGGCTCAATTTTTGCAGGACTTGTCGCCCATCGAACGCAAGCAAGAAGAAAAGTTATTGGCATTCGCGAATTGCGACGGCACGTTACCCTGCGCAGAAATCGAGGTCGACTCAATCTGCGAGATATACCCCGATGCGTGTATCTGCAAGAAAGACAGCGCGACAAAGGAACAGTTCATCACGATGTGTGGCGAATACGAGCTACTCCATCTGGCCACACACGGGATCCTTGATCCTGATCCGCGTTTTTCCCATATTGTCTTTGCGCCGACAGGTTCGGGCAATCTCACGGTCAGAGAAATACTTGGTCTGTCCGGACGTTTTGATCACACTTCTCTTGTCACGCTCTCGTCGTGTGAAACGGCCATCGAAGAGGATCCCGAGAAGGCAGGTACGGAATTGACAACACTCGCCGTGGGATTCAAGATGGCGGGTGTCCCCAGTATCGTAGCAACGCTCTGGGAGATAGCAGACCGCTCGACCGCGGTTTTCATGAAGCACTTCTATGCGAACGTAAAAGTCGGAAAGAGCCGAAGCGAGTGCCTAAGGGAGGCGCAGATAGCTGTGAAGGAGCATTCCGATTACGCGCACCCTTATTATTGGGCGCCTTTTATCTTGATTGGCAGCTGGCAGTAAAGCGGCAAGTCAGTTCTTGTTTCCTGCTCTATGGTCGTGTTTCGATACTTCCGCCTGGAGGACCGGGTGGTCTAGGTTCTGGTTGCGTGTCGGCTTCTATACCCTTGAGAATAACAGCCCGCGCCTCTGGTGGGATTTTCAATTGGAGTTTAATGAGGTTGTCTTGAATCGTTACCGTTCTATCATAATGAGCCGATAACTCGACGAGGTAATCCTGGATTTCCTTTATCTCGCTCTTTACCTCGTTCAGCTCTTCCCTGCTTACGCCAGTACCCTGGCATCCGACCATCATCACGCAGACGATGGCGCTTGCTATGGTTAAGATTTTAACCATGTCTCCTCCTTGTTTCGAATCCTGTTAATGGCTTCGATGTCGGACTGGAGTCCGTGCAGATAAGGACTTATAGAATGGAGTTGTATAAGGCGCATCGCGTGGCGTTGTTCTGGGAGAATGTCTAGAAAATACGGGGTGCATTGTATGATCCTTACTATCATCTGTTGCCCCAATCCTATCTACTTCGACAATCAATGTTATTTTATACGTGAAGGACTGTAAGTCAACAGAGAAGAGGATCTAATGTTGACCACACGTAAGAAGATGGTCTGTATAGCACTGACTGACGCTGTTGATGAATCTAATCAGCCCGTAGTATGAATATAGACCCCAGTTCCGCCACTGCGGCGATTCGGCAACATGATCTGCGTGTGAGCGGCTCTGCGATCGATATTTTCAAAGAGGAATAAGGTAGGCACCACCTTCGTTCGTAGCTTGGTCATGTCCATCATTTCTGATGTTCCGCCGGTTGACAGCCGTTTGTCATTCATGTATTATGGTTGGTGACATTATACAGCATTATTTTGGTCAGAACGTTGACCGATGTTTCACGAATAGTATAATGTATAAGGAGGATGAAATTGAAGCTATTGATGACCTTTATGATTTGCACGATAGGTTGGGCAAATGTGCTGAGAGTGAACGTGGCAGCACCAGCCTACACCTTTGAAGAAGATCGATTGGTCGTATGTGGCGCTGCGTACCGTAATCCGATCGGCGCGCCTGCACTTCCGTGTAGAGTGGTTACAATAGCCTTGCCGCCGGGCGCAATAGTAGAGGCGGCTGATTTCCACGGCGTATGGCGTGAAGTGGGTGAAGTGTTCGTGCCACCGTCTGAACCTTCCCTTCCTCTATCATACGGTACTGCTGTGGAAGAACTGCTCGAGCAGTTCAGATGGGCAAACGAGCTGTATTACCATTCTAGTCAAATATATCCGGCTTCCTATGGTAGTATCATCTCGACCGGTGGATTACGCAAGTATACGTTGGTTACGGTGGCGTGTAATCATTTTGCATATAATACGATTGCCGGAATGTTGTATTGTTCAGAAAACATAACAGTTGATATTTATTATACATTGCCGCCTCCGTCAAGTAATCGAACAATCTATTGGAACGGTTTGAACGATGATGTCACATTCGACGCGATCGCGAAAGATCTAATCTATAATTGGAATGACGCGCAAGTCTGGTATCACACTGATGAACCTAATCGTGCGAACGGTTATTACATCATAGTACCAACGGCACTTCAAGGTGCGGTTGATGCACTCGTGCAACACCGACAGAACCAGGGATATGATGTTGAAATAGTGACGAAGGAATATATAGATGCTAATGTCTCTGGCATTGATATCCAGGCACGATTGAGGAACTTTCTGAGGGCGAACGTGGCGGACATAGAATATGTGCTGCTCGTTGGTTTCTCGACCGATATGCCGTGGAGGAACTTGGTGCCTTTCAATAACGACCCGAATAGCCCCTATAATCATCCTGATTACTCACCGATACCGAGCGATCTCTATTATGCCGAATTGACTGACCCGGACAGCGTGTCATGGAACAGTGACGGTGATTCATATTACGGAGAAGTATATACAGAGAATTTTCAGCCGATGGGTGAGGATGATCCAGATTACCATGCGGATGTGCACCTTGGGCGCATTCCGTTTAGTGACCAGAACACGATCGAAGACATTTGCGCAAAGACGATTGCTTTTGATACGGACAACGATGTCGGGTACAAAACGGCTTCTCTATTGACCGGGGCCATTTACTATTACGCAAACGAAAACAGTACTGGCAATGCCCGCAGGGATGGCGCGGAATATTGCGAGCAATTGCTTATTGATTCGGTCCTTCCTCGTGCGAGCGCAGTGACTCTCTATGAAAAGGGAGGGCTTGATCCGTGCACGCTCTCCTGTACGGACTCGCTCACGAGGAGCAATCATGTAGTGTACTGGCAGAATAAGGGGATCATGTATGAAGCCCATCACGGCAATGTGCCGCTGTATGCGCGCAAATTGTGGGCATGGGATGACGGCGATCTTATTCCCGAAGACCCTGAGATCACCTGGCCGACATCATTCTATATCACGGATGTGTACCTCTTGGATAATGATCACCCTTCAACATGCTTTCTCCGTTCATGCCTTTGCGGAAAACCCGAGGAGACTAGTCTGGGTGCTATGCTCTTGTATCGCGGCGGCTCCAGTGTAATCAGCAGTTCACGTATCTCATGGGGGAGCCTGGCCGACCCTGGCGGCATTCCGTACCACTTCTATAACAGGTTAATTCAGGATACAGTTGCGAGCGGTGGTATTATCGGGATTGCCTATGACGTTGCCCGAAATGATTTCATGGGCAATACCGGCTTTTGGCTGCCGGCTTACCATTACAATCTTTTCGGTGATCCAGCGCTGAGACAATTCGGGCAATTTGTCGGGATAGCGGAGAATGAAATCGAAGCCCCGCGTTTTGTTCTGAGTGTTTTCCCGAACCCATCGCGCGGTAAGATTAGGTGCAGCCTTCACTCAGACCAGGAACGGTCAATTGATTTCGACGTCTATGATGTATCAGGGCGTTTGGTAAGAAGTATTCGGTCTGACGCATCATATGGGCATAGTGTTTATGTGGACATAAGCCTTCCTTCCGGTGTATACTTTCTAATATGTAACAATGGCGCGAATGATTTTCAAGAGAAGATTGTTATTACGGAATAGCGATGTGGAAGGCATAATCCGGAAGGTAATACAGAATGGATGATATCATCTGGGCCACGCCGCTTTACGAATTTCTATGGCAGTGTAATGCAGCTCCGTTAGACCGAAATGTTTTGGATTGCGGAGCCGGTTCGTCTGCAAACCGCCCTCCCCCGCTTCTTCTTTTCTTCCAGCAGGGATATGTAACGTACGGTATCGAGATTACCGAGGAGGGGCTGGCGAATGCGCACCAATTCTGCATTGAGAATGATAAACCTTTGAATATCTTGCGAGGTGATATGAGGCGGATTCCGTTCGCGGCAGGAACCTTCAGTTTTGTATACTCTTACAATGCAATATTCTTCATGACCAAAGCGGACATTGCACGCGCCATGCTCGAGATAGAAAGGGTCCTAAAACGCAACGGTATATGCTTTGTGAATTTTCTGTCGGTGGATGATCCGGATAGAAGGCCATTCTGCGAAAGTTCCTTTGCACGGCGAATGCTCGGCAGCAAACAGTTCTCCCGTTTTCGTGACAATGAGGCAGACGTATATTTCGGCCATTTCGAAATTCTGCGCAAGGAGAAGCGACTTGTCGAAAAATTGTTCGATGGCAAGAGGATTAAGCAAGCGTATATAGATTATATTGCAAGGAAATGTTGATTGCTTGTCCGCTTGGGTCGCCGATGCAAGCGATACGCTCATCACAAGGAGTAGGTTATGTCAGGCAAAAGAAAATGGATTCTCTGGATCGGTGTGGCTATGGCGCTGAACGCACTTGACAGCCAAACACTGTCTGAAGGTGGACCGGCCGAGAATTCAATAACGGTCATATACAATAATGTACCAGGTGATATATCGAGTGGCCTTCAAGTCGGAGGTGGATTTAGTGCGTTCATCGTATTTGAACAGCACAATATACTTTTTGATACTGGTGGCGACACCACAATCCTATTAGGAAACGTTAAATCATTGGGTCTCGACTCGAGAAATCTGGATGCCGTGGTGATTTCGCATAATCATTGGGATCACGTTTATGGTCTGCCAGGCGTCTATTGTATTGGCGAGATAGTTCCGAAAGTCTATGTGCCTTGTTCTTCTAAGGACTCGGTGCTGCAGCAGAATCCGAGTTTGGATATTGTACCGGTCGATGAGCCGGCGGAGATACTGCCGCGAGTATGGCTGACCGGCGAAATGGAGACAACATATAGGGATATTACATTGTATGAGCAGGCGATGATTTTGGACGACGATGACGGTTTGTATGTTATTACCGGATGTGCTCATCCCGGGATAGTAGAAATAATTGAAAGAGTAAGAACGATTCTCCATGGAAGGCCGATCACCTTGGTCGCCGGTGGCTTTCACCTGATCAATGCTAGTGAAAAATATGTGAGAGACATATCGACGCGGCTAAAGGAATTGGGGGTCATGGCCATCGCACCTTCGCACTGTACGGGCAATCTGGCGATGGACATTTTTAGAGAGGAGTTGGGTGAGCGATGCCTTTCTCTTTACCTCGGGAACGTCCACAAATTCTGAGTGCCGCATATAGTTGACATCAAGACTTCTGCTATTATACTATAATCCGGATTAGTCAGCACAGTTTCTATTAGGAGCCATCTGTAGTTAACGTGCAGTAGCAAAAACAGGAGGTTTATATGAGGTACATTACGCTGATGTCGGTCATTATGTTGATTGGGATCATTGGGTGTACGTCTCAGCCGGCCGTTGACGTGGATGCTGAGATTACGGCGATCAATGCACTGCTTGATGAATATGTGAAGAGCGTCGAAACCGAGGATATGGAACTCTATGCCAAACTTGTAAAACACGACACGACGATGATGAATTTCGGTGGGTTTGGCAAACCGATAATAGGATGGGATGGTTTGGTGAAGGTTATGGAAGGTCAGAACGAGTTACTTTCGGATACGAAAATAACGATGAGTGACCTGAAAATATTCGTTTCCGGCGACGGCAAGATGGCCTGGGCCAGATGTCTGTGGATATTGACGGCGAACATGGCGGATAACCCCGTCGAATTGCCGATCCGGTGCACATGGGCTTTTCAGAAAAATGATACAGGGTGGATGATCGTGCATTTTCACAAATCCTTACCGGCCGGTTAGAAGGTAAGATCTGCATTGATCGGTAGTGGAGACTTCTACGGTTTTATTAACGAAGCAAGGTTAAAGGAGCCCAGTGGTTAAGGCAGTTGCAATCAATGGGAGCCCCAGGGCAGAAAAAGGCAATACTGCAATGATCATGATTCCGTTCATAGCGGGGATGAAAGATGCAGGAGCCGAGGTTGAAGCGTTCTATGCGAAACTCATTAAGATCAAACCGTGTACTGGAGAGATGCACTGCTGGTACGAGAAACCCGGCGTATGCTACATTCAAGATGGTATGCAAAAGGTTTATCCCTCACTGAGGCGCGCTGAAATCCTCATCCTCGCAACACCTGTTTATATCCCGCTGCCGGGCGAGATGCAAAACATCATGAACCGCCTCTGCCCTCTGGTAATTCCAAAACTCCAGACGCGGGAGGGGCGAACGAGGGCAAGATTCCGCGATGGCGTCAAAATTCGCAAGGTCGTGCTCGTTGCCACCGGTGCCTGGTATGAGAAAGAGAACTTCGATACTGTTGTCCGAATTGCCCGCGAGTTCGCTGAGGATGCAAGTATTGAATTTGCTGGTGCTGTACTCCGACCGCATGCCTTTCTGATGAAACAACAGGGAGAATTGACAAAAGATGGTGCCAGGATCCTGGAAATAGTAAGGCAGGCCGGTCGAGAACTGGTAAAGAACGGCAGGATCGCAAAGGAGACTCTGGATCTTATTGCGGGTCCTTTGGTTGACCGAGAAGAATTGCTGCAGAGATACAACAGGGCAGTGAAGTCCTAGGGTGTAGAGGAGGATAGACATCCGGCGCGACAAATACAGGATCTTTTCGGAAGGCAAGATCGCCGGCCTCAGTCCAAAGAACCGGGTTGTGCGGTCGGCAACATGGGATGTCCCGGTCACGGTCACAAAGGAAGTGACCGATGATGTGGTCGATTACTACCGTAAAATTACGTTGGGTGGTGCAGGGATGATCATAACCGGGGATTTTCCGGTAACGCCGGATGGTGGGCTCGGGACCGACACTTCCTTTGGTGATGTTGCGGTCAGTGGTCTGGAAAGAATCGCCGAGGTCGTGCACAGGACCGATGACCGGTGCATGGTAATTGCCCAACTGAACACCGGATACGTTGGCAAGGCTCCATCACAGAGGCAATCGCCCTTTAGCAAGAAGCCTACTCCGGCTCTTTCTGACAAAGAAATAAAAGTCATTATTGAGTGCTTTGCGCAAGGAGTCATCAAGGCGAAATCCCTTGGCTATGACGGTGTACAATTCCATGCTGCACACGGGACCTTGCTTTGTGACTTTCTGTCACCATATGCGAACAAGCGGGAAGATGATTACGGGGGAACCGTTAGAAAGAGAGTGAACATAATCAGGGAGATAGTGGATCTGGCGCGGCAGGACGCTGGAGATTTTCCGATTTTCATCAAGGCAAATTGCACAGACTACATTAAAGGTGGAATCGACGCCGACTCCTTTCCCGGATTGGCATCCGAGATAGAAAATGCGGGTATTGATGCTATTGAAGTAAGTGGAGGCCGTTATGACTGTCTGGTCAGGACTGAGGAGGAATTAGGGTTCAGACCCGTGCCTGGAGCTGAATCTCATACACGAATAAACTCGGCAGACAAACAATCGTACTTCTATCCATATACGGAGAACTTGCACCTATCCATACCGGTCATTCTTGTCGGGGGTAATAAGGATGTGGAACATCTCGAAAAATTATTCAAGAACGGCAGGGTGGATTTCATGGCAATGTGCAGACCATTGATCTGTGAACCGGACTTGCCCAATCGATGGCTTTCAGGAAAGGGAAAGAGTGTCGCGCAATGCATATCGTGTAATTCCTGTATCTACGATATGATTATGAATTTCATCAACAAACATGCCAAGATAACAAGGTGTCTATACAAGGAAGACAAGGGAGAGTACAAGAAAGCTCAGAAATGGCTTTCGTCCTGGGTCGCAGATCACAAAGTCTGAGTGTGGCGGGGATGTCATTGCCATCATTACATATCGTCATCGCACTGACCAGGATGAGAATTTACCGGGCTCTACTCCTTGAATAGATGAAGTCAATCATCACAATGCGTTTGAGAACCGCAGGATTGATCTATATCGCATGTGATCTAATGTTTGTCATATTGGGAATGGGCGTGCCTATTCTGTGCATCATCCTGGGTTTTATCGTCGGCTGGTTTGTTGTCATCAGGTTATGGGAAGAGCACGGGCATGCTGATCTGCAAGGATTGATGCGCAGGACATTAAAGTACAGTATTCTGAGTGTGCTGGTGACCTTTGCGGTTATGCTGGTCATCTGGGGTCGTATGTTCGTATTGCTCTTTCATACCAGTACAGATTATGCGAATCTGGGTATTCCATTGATCCTGTACGATCCCAAATTGAGTTTTGTTGGTTGGCTGATTTTGATGATTTTCATTTCACCCGGCCTTCAATTGTTGACGACGATCTTTGCCGCGTGTGTCACGATCCAGAGGAAGTTAAAATGCCGGGGCGTAAATTAGCATCTATGGTTTGGTTTCACCCTAATTCGTAACGCTTGACTTTCTGACAAGGTTCGGAATAATAATCACCGGTGGTCGTATGCGTTCTGTGTGATCATAAAGGTACGGAGTATTGAGATATCTTGTTCAATCATGAGATTGTGGGAACGATGATCTATAGGGGGAGCATATGAGAGTGAGTGTGATGGTTCTTAGCTTGCTGCTTCTGATCTCTGGTTACGTTCATGCCACACAATATCTTATCAGGATCGATGCCCGGGCAGGGCAGGATTTGCAGATCGTTGAGTTGATCGATGGATATGCACTGCTCGTTGCAAATGACGAAATGTTGCAGGAATTCGGTGAAAAGAAAACTGATTACGTCATTCTTGACGAAAATCCCTCCGATAAGTTTTATCTCTTTGTTTTTCCTCTCGCTGAAGATGTAGAGAGTATTGCGCGGTTCGGTATGATCATTGATAACTATGAAGAGTGTGTTCTGATAGCGACGACACCGGATAACATACGGCTATTGAATCGTTTACAGGTAGAGCTAGAGCAGCTGACACTCAAACCGATCGTGCGGCGGGATCTTGGGGATCTTGACTATTACGACTTCGATGATTTTCCAGTCACGAGAGATACTCTTATTGAGCAGATGCTTAATGAGGTCGATCCGGAGAATATTACGAACATAGTGTGGACCCTGCAGAATATGTACACGCGATTCTCGATGAGCGACTCAAACAGGATAACCGCTGTGAACTATATCGACAGCATGCTCATTGCATACGGGTGCGATAGTGTTTACCGGCATAGTTTTTCAAGTTTGTACGGCGATAATGTCGTAGGTATTAGAATGGGGGAGTATTATCCGACGACACAATGCTACGTTTTGATCGGCGGGCACCTCGATGACGTCCCGGATTACGGGTATGCACCTGGTGCCGATGATAATGCCTCGGGAGTGGCTGCAATGCTCGAGGCAGCCCGCGTAGTGAGTGACTATGATTTCGAGCGCACGATAAGGTTTGCCGCCTTCAATGCTGAAGAACAAGGCCTGATAGGAAGCGACTACCTGGCTGCTGAGGCGAGCAGCGAGGGTGATACCATCATCGCTGCTCTTTGTTACGACATGATCGGGTATGTTACTGCTCCGCTGCTTGATACGATGCGGCTGAGGTACACGACTGCCGTACCCGGCTGTAGTCTGTTTACGTGCGATTTTTATCAGACGGTTGCAGATACTTACACTCAACTGAAAATACGTCCGGTACGCTACACGGGGACAAGCGGTTCCTCTGACCACGCGAGTTTCTGGCAGCATGGTTATATATCAACCGGGGGCATCGAGCGCGTTCTGTGTCCAGGTTACCACACGGTCGGCGATTCCATCGGCCCGACCGGGTTCAACAATATTGAATTCGCAACTGAGGTCATTAGGACGGCAATAGCTGTGCTTGCTACAATTGCCGTTCCGATCGATTCAGGTACTGCCGTAAGTGAATTGTCGACATTTGAGAGTTCTCCCCTTTTTATTGTCAGGCCAAACCCCGGGGAAAGTTTCGATATTAGTTTTGCGATCGATAATGAATTTGAAAATGTCGATCTAGTAGTGTACGATTGCATGGGGCGTTTCGTTCAAAGGCTTGTGTCAGGGCGCTATTACCGGGGTGTTTACTCGTGCCGCTGGGATGGGAACACTACAGATGGCTCTGAAGTAACACCCGGGGTCTATTTCTTGGCGCTAAGGTCTGAGGGCAGAACTGAAAGACGTAAGATCATATTACTCGATTGGCCATAGTTGAGCAATTCATTTCTTGATTGCCCCTCGAGGGCTTCAGGCGATGTGGGACAGCATAATAGACTGCGGGAGTAGATTACGATCCATCATTGTTTCAACAGTCGCAATGTATGCAGTCACCCATCTGATGATTTTTGCGCTGATGCCCATTAGATTCATGGTATTCATTTTCGCTGCCGAAAATACAATTAAGAAGTTCAAAAGATTCTTTGCTGAAGTAGTCTTCGGTGTTATCGGTAAGAAGATTAGAGTTATTGGTATTGAGAAGATCAGAAATGACAGGAAATATCTTGTAATATGCAATTATCCAAGTGGCTATGTTACGTTCGCGTTGATGAAATACTTCCCATCGATAACGTTCGTTGCCGACGATTTTCTCACTAAGTTACCGTTCATTGCTTTCTTCTTGAAGCATATTGGTGCAATATTCATAGACCAGAAAAATGCGTGGAAATCAAAGGCTGCTATTGACGAGCGGTTGAAGAATCAAGGCAGAGAGATTCAATATTTGCTGATATATCCCGAAGGAAAGCGTACTGTCAATGGTCACATAGGCAGATTCAAATATGGTTTCATATATATTCTGCGGCATAGCAACTTTGATCTGTTACCAGTGACAGCAAACGGGTTTTATCAGCTGAAACCTGTCAAGCGCCTGTATTTGGATCCTGGTGCTGAACTGGAGATGATAATCAATAGTCCCATTAAACATACCGAAATTGAAAGGATGAGCAAGATGAGAATTGCGGCAAGATCGGAGGAGTTGATAAAGAGAGCGTACAGACCGTAGTGGCACGGTTTGGGTTTGAGCAGGAGCTCCCGATATAGTCTAATCCAGATTGCGTAACTGAATCCTTAATTGATTGCTGGCAAAGAGATAATATACGAAATCATAGTACGTGGCAGAGCGACCCGGTCGTTATAATGCGGGATCAAGAATGCACCTTTTAAAGACGACGCCTGATTCTCTTGCGCAGCAAATTGTGCGGCATCATGTGAAAAAAGTGAATTATCGCAATATTCCAACTGACGATGCTCGGGGAACCGCTGCGATAATCAATAGGTTTGTGGTCTGAATTACTTTTCTGTCCTTCTCCGATCCTCTCCCGACCTTCGGTCTTTGCCGCTTCTACGTTCCGGTCCTTTGTAGTTAGGATCCTGAGACTTCCTGCGTTCTTTCCCGGACCTACGTTCTTCCCCAGACCTGCGGTTCTTCTTTTCCATAGATTACACCCTCCTTTCAATCAACAGATGTGGCATAGATCTGCTACATTGCTTCCGTTGCCGGGCCATTATACAATAGAAATCAAAGGTCTGTCAAGTGATGCAATTGATTATTTATTTCGTCCTTTTAGAAGCATCTCTTCTTCCATTATCATAAATGCCAACTAACTCTTTCACTGTGCCCTTCTTATCCACGAGCATTTCTATTCTGAAGTAATCCAGTCCTTCCAATGTAAACAGATTATCCTTAAGCGGAATCAGTCTGTATTTCGGCCCAGTGCGCTGATAATAGAGTTCACCGTTTTCATAAGTTATCTTTCGTTCGCCGTACTCCCCGGCGTATTGTCTTAATAACGCATCGTCAATGGTTATCGGTTCGATTCTTGCTCTTACGCCATCTATTGCCCATACTATATGGAATTTTTTACTTTCGTTTTGAATATTCTTCATAATTTTCTCTAATGCCATCAGATACGCTTTGTCGAGAGCTTGCTTGCCCGGAACTGAAATGTGCGGTTCAATACCTGTGCCCTCCCAGCCTGTTCCAGTGATTGGATTGACCGGTCTGCGTACGGGTAGATGCATTACAAAACTCTCCTGTATGACCTCGATGTCGACATTGTGCCCTGAGCCAACTGTTGTTTCGCCGATTATGACGGCACGATCGAGTGCTTTCATGTTATGTGTGAATTCCTCGGCGCCTGAGCCTGTGTATCCATCCGTCAAGATATACAGGTCCGTGTCGTACATCCGCTTGCCCGGAACGTATGGCATGGTCCAGTATTGTTCAATTTTACCGTCGTACACCTGTTCGAGAGTATTCAGGTGTGTTCTACCCTGGCCAGTACCTCTAACAAAGTAACTGCTCAGCATTTGCACCATCGTTGGTTCGCCGCCCGGTGTATCTCTGAGATCAATTATGACGGCGTCTGAATTGGCGAGAAAATTCATGGCGGCAACTGCTGTTTCTCCAGCATAGTCTGGATTTGAGAAGAAATCGAGATCCAGATATCCTACATTGCCTTTCAAGATCTCAACTTTCTTGAATCCGAAATTAGTCAGCCGTTCTTTCTCAGCCATTGCTTTGCTTGCGTTTTCGATTTCCTCGGGGGATTGACTCTTTTCAGCCGTGACCAACTTAGCCCGCTCTGGATTGTATTCAATGTAGAAGTGGTTGTCGCTACTGCTCTCGCGGAGATCTACCGCTAGTGCACGGGCAAACTCCGCCGAACTGAGTAGTTTATCATAAGAGCCGTTCTTGAATCTTTTGCTCAGGTGCTCTGCAATTTGTTGCGCAATGTCTCGTATCACGTATCTTTCGATGATCAAGCGATTAACGCTTCCGATAACAGCCTTTTTTGTTTTGGAATCCATCGTTATTTCTTCAGCCTCCCCCGCTGCGATTTGTGTTAAGAGGAAAAACACGGTGACCAATATGTATGTTTTTTTTATGTTGTTGTACATCGTTTTGGCTCCTCTTCGACATTTATGTTCTTTCTACTTGATTGTTTTTTCTACGATTCCGAGGATTCTGAGCACGATGAGCACCGAGACGCAGGCGATAATCGCGAGCAGATAATAGCCTGCGCCGATCGCCAGTCCGAGTCCGCTCGCGAGCCAGATCGTTGCCGCCGTGGTCAGCCCATAAACCTCGCCACGGGCACGGATGATCGCACCTGCACCCAGGAATCCAATTCCTGTTACGGCGCCAGCAACGATCCTGCCGAGTTCGGAACTGGCTAGGCCCAGTTCGAGGCCGATGAGCATGAAAATGCTTGAACCCAGGCATACAAGGATTATCGTGCGCAGACCTGCGGGTTTGTGTTCGAGCTCACGTTCGAGGCCGACCAGGCCTCCTATCACTATGGACGTAGCAAGCCGTATGACAATTGTTGTCCACTCCACGGGAGTATGATAACTACCGAGAGGGCGATGTCAATAACGAGACAAGACTCCAGTAGCTAAGTGCTATGTTCGCTATTATCGTTACTTCCGCTGATCTCGCTGAGAATTCGATAATTAATTCTTACTGACTCCGCGCAGTGATAGACTGTATTCCGCTCAAAGCGTTGGGCGTATAGCGTGTTGCGTAGAGCATATGTAGTTGCTTGCAATAATGATATATGTGGATAATATAATGTATTACAATGAGTTCGAGACCGAGGAGAGTTTGGACCACTTTAGATGATGGATAACGTGAAATCGGCGGGCGATCGGTGCGCTGTATTTTTCTCGAGTGAATCTTAAGGGGGTCTAATGTTTGAATTACCCGAATACGTTACTCTAGCAAAACAAATGAACAAAATCCTACAGGGCAGGAAGATAAAGAAGGGCACGTTGGGGAATTCACCTCACAAATTTGTGTGGTACAACCGGAAGCATGCTGAGTTTGAGAAGTTGACCAGAGGCAAGACTGTCGGCGAGTCAAGATCAAAAGGAAGGTGGCTGTTCATCGACCTGAAGCCCGGATACGAACTGTTGTTCGGTGAATGCGGAGGTAAGATGTTGTATCATCCTGCCGGAACCAGTCTCCCAAAGAAATATCATTTGTGGCTCGCTTTCGAGGATGGTTCGTCCTTCACTGCGGTGACTCAGATGTGGGGAGCTTATGAATTATATGAAAAGGGTAGGGCGTGCAACCGCAAGTATGTCAAGGATATGAGAACGACACCGATAGATGAAGAATTCACGTTCAAATATTTTTGCGGGCTTATTGATACTCTTCTCGAAAGGAAGAGTGTGAAGGGGCTTCTGACTCAAGATCAGTTGATACCCGGTTTGGGGAACGCGATCGCGCAGGATATAATGTTTGGGGCGGGTCTGCACCCAAAACATATGGTCGACGCATTGACCAGGGACGAGAGGCGGAAATTGTACCGGGCGGTTACAGCTACGGTACGCAAGGTGATCAGCAAGGGCGGGCGTTATGATGAATACGATCTTCACGGCGTTCCCGGAAAGTATGTTCGATTGATGGACAAAAACACGGTAGGGCGCCCCTGCCCTGAGTGCGGCACCAAGATACAGAAAATTCAGTACCTTGGTGGGGCATGTTATTTCTGCCCCGAGTGTCAGAATGGAAGAACTTGAACAGTTTTCAGATATGAGTGATCCCATCGTGGCGGAGGGGTCGAAGGAGGTCATATGGCCAAGACAAAGAACCTGAAGGAGATCCTGATTTTACTTCGTAAATACAGTCAGTTGATAGTTGACCTCGGTTATGCAGCAGTGCTGGAGGACAATCTTGAACTGGCGCAGGAGGCGTTCAGGATCAAGTCCGAGATCAAAGAACTAGATTATCAGCTGAGAAAAGAAGCCTTGATGGTTGCGCGTCTTTCCAGGTCTGCCAAAGAAGGCATACCGCAAATCGCCAACATACTACAGATTGGTGTGGCGATCAAGGAAATATCTGACGGTATCGATGACTTGATCGAAATAGCGCTCAGAAACGTCGGCGTCCATCCGATAATCAAGATAGCCTACTCGCGCAAGGATATTAGGATCACGAGACATGAAATCGGAGAAGGGTCGAAACTCGATGGCAAGAGAGTAGATGAAATAAAAATGGACCCGGAATCCATTTTCAGGATAATTGCAATGAGGCGGGAAGACGAGTGGACACTCGACCCGCCAGGAGGCAAGAAATTACAGGGCGGTGATATCATAATCACCGAAGGAAGGGACGCGGCAGTACGAAAGATGCAGGAATATGCCAAAGGCAAGAAAGAAGAGACGGGTAAATAGAAGAATAGTTGCCGATATTCTCCTTCAGGCGACTCCCGTAGTCATTTTGACTTCAATCGGCGAGCTCTTTGCCGGGTCGATACTCGGTAAGATGCATGAACGGCTCGATCTGATCCCCGGTCTCATTATCCTGGTTCCAGCCGTCATGGGGCTGAGGGGGAACATCGGTACGGCGCTTGGCTCGAGGATGTCTGCATCACTACATCTTGGCCTTGTCAGTAGTAGATTCACGTTTAATAGATTCAACCTTGGTAATATCGAGGCAGGTTTACTCTTATCTTTGATGGTTTCCGTGATCATAGGAATGTTCGCACGGCTGGCGTGTCAGATTTTTGGTCTTCCGAGTATACCGTTGGTCAACATGGTTCTGATCGCGATCATGGCATCGGCAATGGCGTCGCTGTTGCTCGTACCCTTTACCGTGACCCTAACCTTCTTTGCTTTTAATAAACGCCTGGACCCGGACAATATCGTAGCGCCGGTCATCGGGATGGTTGGTGATGTAATAACCGTTGCCGTTGTGTTCATTGCTGCCGACGTTGTGTCGCGATTGGAGATCGGCAATGCGTGGATCCTGTTATTGCTGCCGGTCATTGCTATGGCAGCCAGGCGTGTCCCTGTCCGGTACCGACTGCTGAGCATACTGAAGCAGAGCATTCCAATATTGATTATATGTACAATGCTCGGGGTTCTCGCCGGGATTTACCTGCACTGGCAATATGAGAAATTCTATCTTATTCCCGGGCTGCTCATTCTCGTGCCGCAGATCATAGCCAAGGCCGGAAGTATTGGTGGGATTTTCGGCGCGCGCTTTTCATCGGCACTCCACCTTGGGTATCTGAAGCCTTACCGTGTGAATGACTACGTCGTCAAGAATTTTCTAGGCGGAATTGCTTTGGCAATGGTGATAGCGCCGATCGTTGCGATGATCACAAAGTTCGGCGCAGATCTATTCGGGATCCCAATCGTTCCGTTTGTACCGCTTCTCTTGATGAATATTTTCGCCATTGTGGCAATAACGTTCATCATTTTCATTCTAGATTTCCTGACTGCATCATTGTCATACAAGGTGCGAATCGACCCATCGAACGCGGTCATACCTCTCGTTACCAGTTTAGGCGACATCGTAGGAACTGTAATCCTTGTGCTGGCAATTGGTATATTTTTGTAGCTGACGTTACATCTTGCCTATTAATCAAATTCTGCAGTAGCAACCTTTCATCCAATCGACATATCGATATATGTACATATGCGCAATTGCGCATTTGTCGATAGTGGTGATTATCATTTCGGGACTGCAGATGTGAGGGCAGTGCGTATTAAGGTCGGGAAATAGAGGCGAGTGGTTATGATTTTATCATGACGAGAAGCATCTTAAATTTGCTCGTCGCCAGGAGTGCATGCGGTTCATGCGCCGGCATAATGATCAAATCGCCTGCGCTCAGCGTGTGTTTCGTGCCCGATATCGTGATCTCGCCTTCGCCTTCTATATTATAGACGAGCGCGTCAAAAGGCGCTGTGTGTTCACTCAATCCTTGTCCCTGGTCAAAGGCGAAAACGGTCACGCTGCCGCCCTGGCTTTTTACGATCTCACGACTGACGATAGAATTAGCTGCATACTCGACAAGATCCTTGAGCGCGGAAGTTTGTGCGCGCAGTTCGTCCAGCTTTCTAGGTTCGCTTTTCATGGTGTGTATTATAGTGATGGAACCGGGTGTGTCAATCCGCCTTGACTTGTCCGGTCCGGAGCCAAAACGCCCAATCAGCGCGTCCGTTCTTACCGGCCAGAGAAGATGCTGCTTCCCAATCATATACGACCTCTTGATGTTCCGCATGCCACGTTCCATTGCCTTCGGTCAGAATGGTGTAACGCGCGTGAGGTGAATGGTTCTGCATTGCGTGACGGTGCGGTGTTTCATCCTGGAAAGCCTGCAGTCCCACGCTGCCGGGGTCGACGACCAGTGTTCCGTTGTTCAGGAAGAGCGACCGTGGAACGTGGTCGTGTCCGCACAGCACGACACGACAAGAGATTTTCTTGACCATCTTCTCCATCTCGCATCCGTTACGCAGGACTTTCCCATCAGGGTTAATGTGCCAGAAAAAGTATTCGGTGTCTGAACGCGGTGATCCGTGGCAGGCGAACAATACATTGTCGATGGTCGCAGTACAGGGCAGGCATGAAAGCCATTCTACCTGTTCACGTTTGAGCCTGCTGCGTACATATTGCAGGGTGGGTGACAGTTCATTTTCCCGAGCCGAACATATCATACGGTCCTCATTGCCCCGCACCGATCTAATGTTCAGGTCCACGATCAGTTCGGCAGTGCCTGAAGGATCAAGAGGCCCGTATAATGCATCACCCAGGTTGATGATATCGCGGACGGCACGGGTCCGGATATCGGCGAGGACGGCCTCCAGTGCGCCGCAGTTTCCGTGGATGTCAGAAATTATTGCATACTTCTTCATGAGGTTACCTGCTCGCTCGGTTCGTTAGAATTCAACGAGAAAAGGCTCGACGATTCCGCATTGTGACTGCCGGGAAATCCGGTGAAGGTTATTCTATTCTTTCGATGAGCCAATGTTTGAGCCGATCTCCGAACGGAATTTTCTGTCTCCAGTCTTCCTCCAAATAGAAATTCTCATGGCGTATTGTGATCAGATCATCTATTGCTTGAGGGCGGAATTCGGTCGTATCCTCGGCATAAAGATGGATGGGGTAATTATAGGTTGGTGGCAGTTCGTATATCTCGTTTTTGGAGAATGAAGACAGGATGATGCCGGATAATAATGCCTGGTGTATGAAGATATGGTAACGATTATCCTTTTTGTAGAGTTCCAAGAACTGGGGTTCGCGGTAGAGGCCTAAGAACGTATCTTTCCATCGCCTTAATAAAGCCTGTTCCGGACGGGTTACAAGTATCCCGGCGTTGAAATATGGCCTGATGATGTTGTCATCGACGTGTGTCCTCATCGGGAAGACGTAATCTTCGCGCACTCCGCAGCTTTGGTAAACGAGTGCCCAAAATTCATCGAGCGGGTTGTCATAGAGCGACCCGACATTCGTATGGTGTACGGGTCGATACCCCAGATTTCTATCCTGTGGCAGGATGAACTCAGACGGTTCATGCAGGATCAAGGTGTTTGAGCTCAGCCAGATTAATGTTTTTGCCTTGCCGATGGCAAGTGATTCAGCCAGTGCCGCCGCCTCGATGTCGGCGGCGAAGAAGAAACGGACGATCTCGGGTTTGGCTTCGAACGGTATCACGTCGATGTTCAGTGCCGAGGCTCTCTCTCTGAACGATTCTGATAACGCCTTGCCATATTCGGGCACCATGCACCAAATGGGAGCATTGGCCATGCTGCCTCCGAAGGCGCGAATGCTTTCGCCGAGAAGAATCGTGTTAATTTCAGAATGTGGCGCGGGATAGGTGACGGTGACGAAAATCGGCGTATTTTCAGGCACCATGTTCACATCCACATCTGCAGAAGAGTGGCGGGTATTGAGGAGAGCGAAGAAGAGAAGAACGATATTGAAAGATGTTCTGCAAAGACGATTCCATTTCATATCAGTCCATCGTACAAACGGGAAACAGAGTCATGCTGTCGAATGCGTTGAGACTTGCACCCTGCTGATTGAGGACGACGGCAGTCGTGCCGAGGCCGAGCGGGTCCATAGGTGTAAGTTTTGCAGAAGGGCTCTTTTCAATTGTGGTCGATGCAGTGATTGGAATGATCGCCTGCGTTCCTTTCTTAGATTCACAATTAACCCGATGATCCTCCGATTCAGTTCCGCGGAAAATGCCCGCTTCTTTTTACACATCCAACCGAGTATATCCGGCGTTCTTCCGATGTCAATCTTTGCTGACCATCGAGGGTGCATTTCGCCATTGACAAGTTTGAGATAATTAATATAATTAGCTTAAGTCACATGGTTTGTTGGCGGAGTTCAGAATATCAAAATTCTCACCCCCTCAATAAATATGGACTTGAAAGGAGCAAATATGGTGTATGGAAAGGTGAAATGGTTCGATAGTAGGAAAGGGTATGGTTTCATAGAGAAAGAAGACGGAACCGGTGATGTTTTTGTTCACTACGCGGATATCGCAGGTGAAGGATATCGGTCCCTTAGAGAAGGCGAGAGAGTTAAGTTTGAGATTACCCAATCCCCCAAAGGGGATAAAGCTACAAAGGTCGAACTTGCATAACACTCAACGAATGTAAGAAAACGCCCCCGGTAGGGGGCTTTTTCTTTTGCTGTGACTCAATTCTTCTGCCACGACATGTTTTCAAGATACTGACGCAGATGTCCCGCCGTGCGAAACTTGCGTACGATCAGGGAACGTTTAAGTCCGCAGCAGATTTCCTTAACTTCGGTTGGTAATTTCTTGTATTGTTGGGCGCCGCCCAACACATCGTAGAAGATGCGGATGAGATCGCATACGTCATCCTTGATGTTGTCGGCGCCGGGTGCGCCCCAATTATACATGTCGACAAGTTTGACGACGAATGATAACCCCTGTCGCTTTATTATGATATTTTCATCGTGAAGATCACCGTGATATTCGCGTGCCCGGTGTATTTGCTCAACTCCTGCGGCGAGAGAGTGGAGAAGGTGCAGGCCTTCGAATGGTGTGAGCCGTTTTCCGAGTTGGCGTCTGACAAAGTCAATTAGCAATTCGCCTTCTACATATTCCGATATCAAGACCGTTACTGGTTCCCTGTGAAAGACGATGCGCTCCTGTGTATGGTATTGTATGAGAATGGAACAGTGTCTTAATCTGTGAAGTTTCCTTGCATAGAACTTCGTTGCACGGTCATACCGATTCCGCTGCGGAAAGAACACCTTTGCAGCCCTTTCCACTCCGGTATTTCTTTCCTTCACGCGGTAGACTTCGCCTTCCCATCCACTGCCCAGCAACGACAAAACCTCGTATTTACTTGCTAGAATCCGTCCGGGAAGGAGGTTGAAACTTATGACACGTTCGATCTTCTTACGTGACATCTCGTGATTCCTCTGATAGAATAGTATGCATAATGAAAAGTGAAGTCAATACACTGTAATCGAGTGCGTTCGGCGTGAGTGGGTGATTGACACAGGTATCATGCTGCCTACACTTGTCTCATGAAAGTAATACATATGAATGAGGCCGAAAGATACGAACCGGAGAACGGCTGGATGCGCGCCAGCACGTGCAGTGAGAAAAATATCTCCGTAGAATATTTCATTAAACCGCCGCGCCACGTCTCTCCATTGCATCAACATCCCCAAGAGCAGGTTTGTGTTGTATTCAAGGGGAAGATGCGGATCAATGGTGCTGGTGGTGAGGAGTCGCTGCTCGAACCAGGAGATGCAGCATACTTTGGAGCCGGAGAACCTCATTCAATCGAAAATATACTGGATAGAGAATCCATCGGCATCGATATATTCGTTCCCGGGAGGTCTTTCGATTTCTGGCTGAAGCGAAAGACCTGAGCTTTCCGCTGGCGCTGAGTCGTGACCGGTTAGCGGCTTGTGTTTCGATACATCCTCAAGAGGATATATTGGTGTAAGACCAATGAGTGTGGATGATCTTCCACTTACCGTCGATCCTACAGTATACTTCAGTGGCGTTCCATCGTTCATCCGTTTGTTCTATCGCAGTACGAATGTGGTCGATGAGGTTAAATGTGAGAACAGCAGTATCGCCGTGAACCTGCACTTTGGGGTTGAGCATATCATACCGTTCGATTTTGATCTTGCCCTCTCTGGGGGTGTAGAGTCTTCTTAGCTCTTGTATCCCGTCCACACGGTGTTCAGTGCCGGTGTCAAAATATGTTACCTCATCCGCGCTTAACTCGGTAAATCCCCAGGGGTCGCCTTTGCCCCATCGGTCGAGCGCAGCGCGTTCAAGCGCGATGATCGCTGCTTCTATTTCTGCATCGTTGGTGCTGTTACTCATTCATTTTACTCCTTCTTTGCGAGACATATCCATTTGACCTTTACCTTTCTCATGTTGCGCGAGATTGTCAAATATCTTTCTTAGTTGTGCTTCGAATTGATCGATCTCCTTTCTTTTGAACCCTTGGTAAGAAATGCGGATCATTCTATGCGATACTTCGGTGTAGAGTTTTTCAAATGCACGGTCCTTTTCGGTACGCTTTATCAGTGTAGCGCGGCGATCGTCGACACTCTGGGTACGTTTTATGTAGCCCGAGGTTTCGAGTCGGTCGAGCATGCTGGTGAGAGTAGACTTGCCAAGAGCCGTCTTCTTTGCCAATTCATTGATCGGAATGCCGTCTTTCTGCCAAAGTACGAACATGATGCGGCCTTGTGCTGGATTGATCTCGATGCCGTTTTCCCTTAACATGCGGCTGAAAATCCGGCCGGCGAGCTGATGTATTTTCGCGATGAGAAAACCGCCTTCGCGTTGTATCTTCATTTCTTATCCGGGAATTCGAATGAAAACGGTTCCGTCTTCATCCAGCCTTTTGCCTTTGTCGGACAAAGCCTCAATACGGTGTGGTCAGGGTCGTGCGGACCTTGCGGATAGTATTGCTCCCACCCGGGATGCCAGATCTCCTCGCGTATCTTTGGGTCATCAACGATTTCGAGGTCACCTGAAAGCATAAGACCCTCGAAGCCGTCGGGTATGCAGTAATATATACATGCCGCTGGATTCTGTCTTATGTGTGTAATCTTGGCCGAAGAGGTGTTGGTCGTGAAAAGGACCATGAAATCGTCATTATGACTTCGAAAGATATCGACAAGTCTCGGGAATCGTTTCTTGCTGCGCAGATTGAACATGCAGCGTGTTTGGGGATAGCCGTGTTCGTCGACCGTTGTGACATATGCTTCGTCTACCGACGCTATTAGGTCGAGACATGCCCTCTTCAATTCACTGCCCTTCATGCTGCCTCCTTATTTTTATTCTATATAGTATAATCCTATATAGAACTATGTCAAGTACTTTGTTTGTGCCGGGTCGGAGGCTTTTCACTATTTGACAAAAGGCAATAGTGTGGTTATTATATACATAAGCGTAAGGTGATTCGATGAATATGGATGATAAATTGGTTAGATTGAGTAAATTCCTCTGTCTTGTACTGAGACACAAGCCCGAAACGATCGGCCTGGCACTGGATGAAGAGGGATGGGCCAACATCGAAGAATTAATAAGGAAATCACTCGATGCTGGAGTATTCGTGGATCAGCCAACGCTCCGCCAGATCGTGGAAAACAGTGAGAAGAAACGTTTTTCATTCAGCCCCAACGGCGAGAGTATAAAGGCCGATTACGGACATTCTATTCCGATCTCTCTCGGCCGTGAGACCTCAGAACCTCCAGAGTATCTTTACCACGGTACGGCACGTGCGTCTCTTTCCTCTATCGCTAAAAAAGGTCTCGGTCCGGGCGCGAGACAGTATGTGCATCTGGTCGAGGATAAAGAGACTGCCTTTCAGGTGGGTGGGCGGCATGGTGAGCCGGTCGTTCTCATAGTCAAGGCGCAAGCAATGAATGAGAATGGGTTCAAATTCCACAGGACCGAGAGCGGTATCTGGCTGACGAAAGAAGTTCCGGCGGAATATATAGAAGCACAGGGCAATTTCCCCGCATCTTCTGGCGAAAATGCGGGATGCTGAATCTTGGACAAAATCAAAGATTTTGATAAGATTCGTAAGGGCAGTACAGGTTAACCTCGCTGCTTCTTCCTTCATTGACAAGTATCCGGTTGCATCTACAATAGACGAGTGATCTACCGCAGTTTTGGCACTACGAACATTAAGCTGTCGCAAATCGGTTTTGGTGCGATGAGATTCCCGCTTACAGAAGAGTATGATCCGACGAAAATTGACGAGGTCAAGGCGACGGAGATGTTACACTATGCGATCGATAATGGCGTCAACTACATTGACAATGCATACCCTTATCACCGCCAAACGAGTGAAATCTTCCTTGGCAAAGCACTGAGGGATGGGTATCGCGAGAGAGTCTATTTGGCAACGAAGATGCCGGTGTGGTTGGTAAAATCTAAGGATGATTCTATCAAGTACTTTGAAGAACAGCTGCTTCGTCTTCAGACCGATGTGATCGACATGTACCTGTTGCATTCCTTGAGTAAGAACGCATGGAAGACTGTCCAGGAATGCAATGTCCTGGGATGTCTCGATGAGATGCTCAATGCTGGAAAGATCCGCTATGCAGGTTTTTCATTCCACGATGAACTGCCGCTCTTCAAGGAGATCGTGGATGCGTATCCGTGGACTTTCTGCCTTATACAACTCAATTATGTTGATATTGATTACCAGGCCGGTCTCGAAGGCCTTGAATACGCGCACAAGAAGGGTCTTGCCGTTATGGTCATGGAGCCACTGCGGGGCGGTAAGCTCGCCAACAACGTACCGAAGAGGGTACTGGAGATAATAGGAGGATCACGGTGGAAACAGACGCCCGCGCAGTTCGCGCTCAGGTGGGTCTTGAACCGCCCTGAAATTACGTGTGTGCTGAGCGGTATGAGTACTCTGGCCCAAGTAAAAGAAAATATCGCGTTTGCCTCTGGTGAACATATCGATACCCTGACCGCTGATGAACTTCAATTGTATGCGCAGGCAAGGGAGTTCTACAGGTCACGAACCAAGGTCAACTGCACGCAGTGCGGATACTGCATGCCCTGCCCTCAGAAGATACCGATTCCCTTCATTCTGGAAATCTACAATGATGCCCGTATGTATGGAGCGATTGATGATTCACGTTGGATGTACAAGGTTTTCGTGAAGCCGGAGCACCGCGCAGACCGATGTACTGCGTGCGGAGAATGTGAGGAGAAGTGTCCGCAGAAGATACCGGTCGCGAAATTCATGGCAGAGGCAGATTCCTTGTTACGGCAGAGCGGAGATGACGCGTGAACGAGCAGTGGGGCCACCAGAACCGTGATGATCTGGCGGGCGAGCACCGCTTCGGTGACGCCGGCCAGTTGGTTTTACTGGTCGCGTTCGTTTTCACATGGATACTTGATTCATTCGTGATACACTATTCGACATTCGCCGTGCGGTATGTTTCACCGTTCATAAGAGTACCGCTGGGCTTGGTGATCTTAGGGTTGTCGATATTCCTGGTGACAGAGGGTATGCGTATTGTCTTCGGCGAAAAGAGAGAGATACCGGCGGTGATCACAAAGGGCGTGTTTGGACGTATGCGTCATCCATTGTACCTGGGATCAATTCTGCTCTACGTCGGCTTGTGGTCATTCACGCTGTCGCTGTTTTCGGCTTTGCTCATTGTAGTCATCATCGCCTTCTATCATTTTATTGCAGGGCACGAAGAAAAACTGTTGGTTGCTAAATTCGGCGAAGAATACAAACAATACATGCGCACTGTGCCGATGTGGATTCCCCGTCTCAGTCTCATCGTGCGTGATAAAGAACGATGAAGTGACAAAGCATGATGCTGTATCTTGAAATGCTTCCATAGATATGATCGCACTAGGATTCTTGCTTGTGGTCATGTCTGCTATATTGCATGGCGTTTGGAATTTCTTGACGAAGACGGTATCGGGAAATTTGAGTGTTCTGTACATCGGTATTTCCGGCATGTGTTTTGTATTGTTTCCTTTTGTGCTAATAATGAGAGGTTCGAATATTCTGTCCACGGCTGCGTGTCCTTTCATCATTGCAACGGGTGTTATTCATGCGATCTATTTCTTTTCGTTATCGCAGGCATACAGATATGGCAGCATTTCAGTCGTGTACCCCGTAGCCCGCGGCTTCGGCGTGATTGGCACGGCGCTTGTTGCAGTCGCTGTTCTGGGTGAAAAGGTTTCTCTGGTAGGACTTTGCGGAATCGTCAGCAGCGGGTTGGGGATATTCGTCATTGGAGCGAGTATTGGACAAAGCCTCGAGAGCAGGAAAGGTCTGTGGTTTGCCTTGCTGGTCGGAGCTACGATGATCGGATACTCGATTGTCGACAAAATGGCTATGGCTTCGATCAATCCGGTGGTGTATATATTCTGGTTATTCCTGCTGAGTATGTTCTTACTGACACCCTACATTTTGATCAAGCGGAGACACGAACTCTCCGTTGCGTGGAAAGAGCACAAGAAGAGTGGCATTATAATCGGAATGGGCGCCACTGCAGGTTATTTGCTCATCCTTTTTGTCTTTCGGATGGCTCAGGTCAGTTATGTGGTTGCGGTTCGAGAATGTTCGGTGGTAATAGGTTCGGTTCTCGGTATTATATACCTGCGTGAATCACTTTCGATGCGGAAAGTGATCGGCATCGCAATGGTTGTCCTCGGTCTGGTCTTTATCAGACTTGCATGAATGTTGTTGTTTGATTCGGCCGTTTTTCCTCGCGGCAAATGATAACAGGCAGAGCGGTAAGTTGCGGTAATGAAGGGAGATTAATCATGAGAGACCGTATGTTTTTCTTTCTTGTCTTGATTGCATGTTTGTCGCATGTCAGTTGGAGGTGCCGCGCCGGTAAAATTCCATATATCCTCGTGGAAACAGATGCCGGGGATATTGTGATCGAGGTCTATGCAAAGAGATCTCCTGTTACGGCGGTTAATTTTCTGCGGTACGTAGACGAAGGGCGCTATAAGGAAGCGAAGTTCTACAGGGTCGTCAGGGTAGACAACCAACCTCGCAATGAGATAAAAATAGAGGTCGTCCAGGGCGGGATCGGCTTCGTGGAGAGTGAATTGAGGCTCCCGCCGATCGTTCATGAGACGACCGAACAGACCGGCATTTTGCACCTCGACGGTGTGGTATCGATGGCCCGGGCCGAACCCGGAACGGCGAGCTCAGAATTCTTCATTTGCATCAATGATCAGCCGGAGCTGGATTACGGGGGCAGACGTAATCCGGACGGGCAGGGTTTCGCCGCATTCGGACGCGTGGTGCACGGCATGGACGTTGTCCGTAAGATACAGACAGAGGAGGCAGACGGGCAGATGCTGCGCACACCGGTCAGGATATCCTCGATAAGAAGGGTTATACGCGCATCGAAGTGATGCGCTCGTCAGAGTATGAAGTCAAGAAATGAGGGGAATATCACATGAAGAGTCATAGAAGGGAATTGTGGTTCAACACACAGCACCGGGTAGATCTGGTGAACATCACGTCGCAGGTCGAAGAAGCCTTACGTGAAAGCGGGATAAGAGAGGGGCTATGCCTCGTCAATGCGATGCACATTACGGCCAGCGTCTTCATTAATGACGACGAAGAGGGTTTGCACGAAGATTTCTTAAAATGGCTGGAACATAATATCCCCCACGATCCCAAGCTGTACAGGCACAATCTGACTGGTGAGATGAATGCGGATGCCCATATTAAAAGGCAATTCATGGGACGTGAGGTTGTCGTCGCCGTAACCCGAGGCAGGTTGGACTTTGGACCGTGGGAGCAGATCTTCTACGGTGAATTTGATGGCCGGCGTAAGAAGAGGGTTCTGATAAAGATCGTAGGCGAGTAACATTCGGTACTTGAGGGATGCGAGTATACCACAGTGAGCCCCAGCGGCCTGAGTCGGCGTACTTGCAATCCGATCGAATTTGAGTAGTATTAACCATGGCAAAAGATAATGATTCGACCAACCCCAGACCAGTTGTAAGGTTCCTCACTGACAAGACGATCGAAAAGATTGTCTCTGAGGCTCGCGAAATACTCTGTAGACTCGGAGTGGAGATAAACAACGATGAGATCCTTTCGATGCTGCATGATCATGGCGCGACCGTGGATAGAAAGAAGAGCCTTGTTCTCTTTAAAGACGGTATCATCGATCGAGCCTTGAAGACGACGCCTCGTTCGTTTAAGCTATATGACGTCTTAGGCAACCAAACCCACGATTTTTCTGGTTATGGCGTGCATTTCACGCCGGGCTCGGCAGCGTTGAATATACTGGACGGAGTGACGCAGCAGATCAGGAAGCCTGTGACCGCTGATTATGTCAAATATGCGATGATCGTAAGTCAGCTCAGAAATATTGCATCGCAGTCGACCGCCTTCATTCCGGCTGACGTCCATGAAAGAATTTCTGACAGTTACCGTCTTTACTTGAGTCTGCTTTATTGCGAGAAACCGGTGGTGACCGGTGCATTTACAATCGAGGCGGTCGGGGTGATGAAAGAGTTGCAGCTTGCGGTGCGCGGCAGTGAAGAAAAACTGGCTCAACAACCGCTCACAGTGTTCTCGTGTTGTCCGACATCGCCGCTTAAGTGGAGCGATGTAACATCACAGAATGTCGTTGACTGCGCCCGCGCATCGATACCAGTAGAATTCATTTCAATGCCGTTATCCGGTTTTATGGCACCGGTGACGCTTATAGGCACGCTCATACAGCATACAGCTGAGACACTGAGCGGTATAGTGATAAGTCAGCTTGTGAATCCGGGTGCGCCTATACTCTATGGTGGGTCGCCGGCGATATTCGATATCAGGTATGAGACGACACCGATGGGAGCCATTGGGACGCAGATGATAGATTGTGCGTATAACGAAGTCGGCAAGTATCTGGGTATGCCCACGCAGGCATATATATCGCTGAGCGATGCCAAACAACTCGATGCCCAGGCTGGTCTCGAATCATCGATGGGTGCGACCCTTGCCGCACTGGCCGGGATCAACAACATATCTGGACCTGGAATGCTTGATTTTGAGAGCTGCCAGAGTCTCGAAAAACTCGTACTCGACAACGAAATATGCGGAATGGTTTTGCGGTTGGTTGAGGGGATTCAGCCGAAAGAAGATTTTCCGTCGTTGCCGCGGTTTGAGGAATTGCTTGCTGAAAAGCATCTTCTTATTTCGGAACATACGCAGAAATATCTAAAGGAAGAACTCTGTTTGCCAGGACCGGTCATAGACAGGGCGAACCGGACGAGGTGGCAGGAAGAGGGTGGATTGACACTTCTTGAGCGAGCCAACCGTGAAATAGACAAATTGATGGGTAGTTACGTTCCCTCGCGGCTTTCCGGAAGCGTGCAGGCCGATCTAAGAAAGATCATGTTACGGGAAGCACATGCTTGTGGTATGACCAACCTACCGGATATTTCCATATGAGGAATGTGCTTAAGATCTCGGTAAAAGATGTCATTCCCGGGCAGAAGGAATCACTCGCCCTACAGGGAATTTCGTCTTTGAAAGAACCCTCTGATAGAATAGTGAAACTTTATCAAGGGGCCAGAGAATCATTCGAGGCAGTTTGTCACCCGGTCGGCGTGGTCGCCGATATCACGAAAGAGGATTTTGTACGCGTCTACAGAGGAGACGGGCGCAACGAAGCATCGACACCGGTTGGGGAGATATTCGAGAAGGCGGATCGCCTTGCTCTTTTCGCTGTGACCGTGGGTCATGATGTGCATGAGAGGATAAATGAACTTTTCGGGCAGAAGGATTTTGCGCTTGGCAGTATGTTGGATTCCGTTGCTTCTGCCGGAGTCGAAAAGGCGGCCGATGTCGTTGAAGCACGTTTCTCGAGATATTCGAGGAAAAGAAGAAGTCGTAGTGAACCTATAGTGACAATGCGGTATAGCCCAGGTTACTGCGGGTGGCACGTAAGTGGACAGAAGAAACTGTTCGAGTTCCTAAAACCGGGGGATATCGGAATCACGCTGCGCGAGAGTTTTCTCATGGAACCATTGAAATCAGTGTCGGGAGTCTTGATACAAGGGCATGCTGAGATACACAAGGTTGAAGATAAGTATCCATTCTGTATTCAATGTGATACTCATTCGTGTCGGGAAAGGTCGTTGAGATTAGATCGCCATGTGACATCAAGAAGTGCTAATGAAGGGGAGTGATATGGGCATTTTAGAGGACATCTCATCAGCGTTACAGCGCGGGAATGGAAAAGACGTAGGCAAACTGGTAGAAGAGGCTTTGGCAGGCCGCAGAGAACCTAAAGAAATACTCGATAATGGTTTGATCGCGGGTATGAATGTAATCGGGCAAAAATACAAAGATCATGAAATATTTCTACCTGAAGTGTTGCTTGCGGCCAAAGCGATGTATGCGGGCATGGACATATTGAAGCCGCTATTCCTGAGCGGTAAGATGCCGACTTTGGGGCGTGTAGTTATTGGTACTGTACAGGGAGATATCCACGATATCGGCAAGAACTTGGTTTGCATAATGCTGCGTGGAGCAGGCTTTGAGGTGATCGATCTGGGTAAGGACGTTGCACCGAAGAAGTTCGTTGACACTGCAGTAAATGAAGGTGCGCGTGTCATCGGCATGTCGGCGCTGCTGACGACTACCATGCCGGTTATGAAGAACGTCGTTGAACTGCTTAAAAAAGATGGGCTTCAGTCGAAGATAAAGACGATCATCGGCGGCGCGCCTGTCTCGGATGAATTCGCCAGGCACATAGGCGCCGATGCGTACGGCTACGACAGCATGCAGGCCGTTGAGCGGATAAAGAGATTCTTCTCTGAAGCGTAAAATGGAACCATTCTTGAAACGGTTGGCCAACGGTGAAGTACTCATTGCCGACGGTGCCATCGGCACGATGCTTATGGAGCGCGGTCTCGAACCAGGACGACCGCCTGAGTCATTCAACTTGACGCACCCGGACGTGCTTGAAGGTGTTGCGCGTGAATACCTGGAATCGGGCGCAGATATTATCCAGACGAATACTTTCGGCGGATCGCGCCTCAAACTCCAAGCGTGCGGGCTCGGGGACAGGGTCTTGGAGATAAATCGCAACGCAGTTCTTGCTGTGAGAAGGGCAGTTGGTGACTCTGCGTATGTATATGGAAGTTGCGGCCCAACCGGACAATTTCTCGAACCGTACGGGCAGGTTAGCGTTGATGAGATGTACGCCGTGTTCAAAGAACAGATCAGCGCACTCTTTGGAGCGGGCGTCGACGTTATATGCGTAGAGACCATGAGTGATCTGAATGAAGCGACCTGCGCAATAAAGGCGGCAAAGAACTCTGCGCAGGTTCCGGTGATGGCGACGATGACCTTCGACCATACACCTAAAGGGTTCTATACAATTATGGGGGTGACGATCAAGGAAGCGGTGAAGGGCTTGGAGGAGGCCGGAGCTGATGTTATCGGATCGAATTGTGGGAATGGAATTGATAGGATGGTTGCCATCGCGCGTGAATTCAGGCAGTATACAGAACTTCCGGTGGCGATCCAGGCGAATGCAGGTATACCTGAACTGGTCGGTGATCGAGCCGTCTACCCTGAAACTCCGGATTTCATGGCCGAGCGGGCAGGAGAGCTGCTCTCATTGGGGGTTTCGGTCATTGGGGGCTGCTGCGGGACTACGCCGGCGCATATTAGAGCGTTGAGGACGGCAGTCGATTCCCTCAGGCGATAGGATTCTATGCGAAAGTTTAAAAGTTTATGCCTGTCCCCGGGGTGTAACCATATCCGGGTAATCATCGTTTAGTATGTACAAGGAGGCATGATGGATTGGGCTGGAAGTATTGCACTGATCTTTAATTTCTTCGTGGTCGGGGCCATCATCTTCGGAGTTATCTGGTTCCAATACATGAAGAGGAAGAAGCATTACGACACGCTACTCAAGGCGCTCGAGATGTCAAAGAACCCCGACCAGATCAAAGAATTGTTCGCAACGCAGAAGGTTCCAAAGCAGAAGAACGGTAAGGGTCTGGTCAAAAGCGGCATCGTGACCATCGGTATCGGCGCGGGTCTGGCATTTATGAGTCCTTTTCTACCTGCAGAGGCCATGGGAGGGCTGCTTGCATCTGGGGTTCTCATTGCCGTGCTTGGACTCTCGCTCGTGCTTGCCTACGTGTTGACCAGGAAGAAAGAAAAAGCTGAATAATCTTTGGAATCGAAGATCAATGAGATTGGGTGTTTGATCAAGAGCGCCCAGGATGGTGATGAGCAGGCGATGACAAAGCTCATCACCATTCATAAAGGATTGGTGTTTACGATCGTGCTACGTATGACCAATGATTATGACTTGAGTCAGGATCTCACACAGGATACCTTTATTAAGGTCTTCATGAACATCAAAAGAGTGAAGAGTGCTGAGCACTTAAGGCCGTGGATTTGCGCTATTGCACGTAACGTCGTGCGCGACCACTTCCGGAAAGCGAAGAGAACGCAGGCGATTTCATTTGAGAGCGTCAAGGATTTCCATGTGAAAGGAGAATCGAATATCGATTCCACAAAGCGGCGAATGGTGATCCAGGATGCATTAGCAAAACTGGCCGAAAGAGACCGCATGATTCTAACACTCACTTACTATGATGGATTGAGTCTTGGTGAGGTGGCGCAGGCATTGAAGATGTCAGAGAATGCTGTAAAAGTGGGCGTTCATCGGGCCCGCAAGAGACTGAGGAAATACTTGGAAGGGTATGAGCATGAACTCTTGTCCATACGTTGAAAAGATAATCGATTACAGGCTGCATCGCTTGACCGACGAAGAGAGGAGTTCATTCGAAACACATCTGGATTCCTGTCCATCTTGCCGGCATGAATTGGCAATTGAGATGGCGGTCGAGGATGAATTGGCAGCTGAATTTCAACCCGGTCTCATCGAGCAAGCAGTGATGAGGCGTCTGGAAATACATAAAGAGGAAGATATGCGGTCGTTCTGGCTGTACTCCTACCGGATCGCAGTTCTGGGGATAACTGCCGCGATTGCGATCTTTGTTCTGTTGCCCTACCTTTTGAAATTTCCGCGCAGTTATCTCCCGGATTTGGGTAAATACGCCATTGTGTTCACGGATTTCTTCGCAGGGTTGGCATCGATCGATCCGATCTTCTTTTTCATGGGATTCGGCTATTTCCTGCTCATCACGAGTTCGATATACGCGCTGGTACAGCTGCGGCGTTGATTCGTGTCCTGACGCGTCCGTACACTCACACTTTCGTTCCCTTTAGTTGACATCAGATGGTTGTTGTTTATAATACCTTTGCAGAAGTTCCACTCGTTCATGGAATAGTGTCATAGCGGACCGAAGGAGGCAAAATGAAGGTTAAAGGAATAATCATTATCGTCCTCATCATTCTTGCCGTAATTTTAATCGCCCAGAACACTGAGGTTGTTCCCGTTCAAATCCTCTTCTGGCAGATATTGATGTCGCGAATCGTCCTGATCGCCCTCATGCTCGTCTTGGGATTCGGCATAGGATTCATTCTTGCCAAGGTGACCGGGAGGAAACGATCGCCGCCAAAGGAGAATTAGCGAAGAGGATGAGACTGCACAACGCTTATTCTCCGGTGAGGCACTTGCTGCGCCTTGAAGGAATAGATTGAATATCGATTTAAAAGGCCAAGTCGTTCTTGTTACCGGCGCGGCCGGCGGTATTGGCGAGGCGATCGTGCGCCAACTGGGCGAGCATGGGGCGACCGTGGCTATTCATTACAACAGTAACAAGGAGCATGCGCAGAAACTCGCCCGTGAAGTGGGCAATGAATCAAAGATATTCGGTGCCGACTTGTCAGTACCACTTAACGGCGTTGCGCTCGTGCGCGATGTAATCCGTACATGTGGATCTTTGGGCACACTCGTGAACAATGCCGGCGTCTATCTATGCTCACCGAATGAGAAGAATATTGGCGAATGGTTGACCGACTGGAACCGGACGATCGCCGTCAACCTTACGGCAACTGGCGTGCTATGCCGTGAAGCGGTGAACTACTTCAAGAAAGCGGGTGGAGGTAGAATCGTAAATATCGCCTCGAGAGCGGCGTTTCGAGGTGATTACGAGGACTATTTTGCCTATGCGGCGTCGAAAGGCGGCATGGTCGCGTTGAGCAAGACGATTGCCCGGGCATACGGAAAGCACAACATCAAATCCTTCGTCGTGGCGCCAGGTTTTGTCAGAACGCCGATAATCGACGAATACATTAAGGAACACGGGGCCGAGAAGATAATGAATGAATTGGCATTGAATGAGCTGACAAGGCCAGAAGATATTGCGCCGACCATTGTTTTTCTTGCCAGTGGATTGATGGATCATGCAACGGGTTGCAGTATCGATATAAATGCTGCAAGTTATGTGAGGTAGCATCGACATGAATGAACAAGAAAAAGCAGTCAGGGAATTCTGGCGGATATTTGATGAAGCCCGCTATGACGATGTGAGACCATTGCTGCATCCTGATTGTCCTGTGTATTGGCCCAACACCCGCGAATTGTTCAGAGGAAGTAAGAAACTGATAGATGTAAACAAGTATTATCCGGGCAGGTGGTATATCGAGGTTGTGGACGTGATCTCGAAAGACGACACGGTTGTATCGGTTGTGCGCGTCTATTCCAAAGAAAAGAAGGAAAGTTTCTACGCCACTTCGTTCTTCAAATTCAAAGACGGGTTGATCGCGGAGATAACCGAGTATTGGGGGGAGATCACCGAACCGCCGGCATGGCGCGTCACTGAGGGGCTATCGGAGCGGTATTGAATTCGACCACGCCTGACGGTGTCATATGAAAGGGGTGTCCATGTGTGATTTGCGCAGCTGCATTTTGGTCATAGTGCTTGGGATGTTATCGTCCTCTGGCACGATAAAAGCTGAAGATGATTTGTCTGTACCTCAGTTCTACTCGGCACGGTCGAAATCATCTCGATATCCGGCGACACACAGGGCCACGCCGCCGCTGCTGGCTGCGTTTGCAGCACCGGATGGAGCAATGCGCGGTCTTGCGTATGACGGTCAATATCTGTGGGCTGCAAACAGTGGTGACGGCAACAGCATCGGCGGTTCCAAGATCTACAAGCTCGATCCTGACAGCGGTACGGTCCTCGTTGCGCTCAACGCACCGAGTGATTATGCCTGTGGTCTAACGTGGGATGGTCAATACCTGTGGTATTCGGCGTATATCACCGGTCTGATCCATCAACTCGACACCTTTGCCATGACTGTACTTAAAACCTTCAACGCGCCGACAACCCATCCTTTTGACCTGGCATGGGATGGCATGCGTCTCTACGCGGTCAGAGGCAATCAGACTTATATATCGGTAATCGACACCAGTGACGGTGAGGAAGTGGATTCGATTGAAACCACATATTCATCGCCAAATGTCCGGCCGTTTGGGCTGACGTTCCTACCGAGAAGCGCACCACAGCTACTTACCTCTGATGGCGACTATGGCTCCAATCTCGTGCATGTGTGGAATTTCTACACAAGCGCGTGGCTGGACCAGTGGGCTTCAGAACCTGCAGTATATCCATCCGGGCTTGCGTACGATTCGGTGACCGAACGGATGTGGGTATCTTGCTACGAACGGGATTCCATATACGTGTATGACGTCAGCCAGGTGGGCGTGCTCTCGGACGAACTCGTGACCATACCCGCATCCGGGATTCATGTGCACCCGAATCCGTTCAACCATAAGACTAAAATCGGATACACGATACACGATGCAGGATACCTGCCTGGAGAAACAACGCTGAATGTATATGATGCTACAGGCAGGTTGGTAAGGTCTTTATATCTTGAATCTAGTATCGTGAATCATGAATCAGCTGTTTGGTGGGACGGTACGGATGATAATGGCCATATATTGCCTGGGGGTGTGTATTATGTCGTTGCACCGGTTAAAAGTCTTATAGTAAAATTGGTGAAAACGAGTAAGTGACACAGCACGCAATGGGGTCAGATCTTGACTATTGACAATTTCCTGATGCCCTTCTCGGCTGCTTCGTAAAGCACTGCGATTTTTTGTTTCTTGGCGATTCTACTTTGTAGGCGCGAGCGTAGTTTGCTCACTGCAGAATAGCTGATGCCTCCCAGCATGTCGCCAATTTGCGACTGCGTCAAATCTGAATACTTGTATAACAAATCTGCAGCTATACTCCTCGCTTCGCTGTTGACATAGCAAGCAAGAATCTCTTTCTCTGTGACGCTACAGGCTTTTGCAGTCTGTTCTATAACGCGGTGGGGATTGACGCGCTGGACCACCAGCTCGCGGTACGAAGGTTGCTCTTGCTTTGATCCCTCCTCAATACACTCTGCCCGGATTTTCTTTACGAAGCTCTCATCGCCAAGAAGCAGACCGTACTTTACGTCCATGAAAGGATTTTTTACTTCCTTCTTGATGGCGTCGATAACAAATTGCGAATAGGATTTACGACCTCCAGTCATGGATAGTGTTAGGTCGTAGTATACGAATGCTACTGCATTTTTCGCTCTCATGTATCCAGGGAGACTACTCCACCGGTATGATGAAAGATGTCGCAATCGACGCTCATATCCTGAGGCTGAAAACTGCGGGGTGCGTAATGCATTCAAATGAATATACCTGGAGACCTCTAGTAGGTAATTATCGGCATCTATTACTATTGCCTTATACCGACCTTGGAATAGATGACCATACCTGTCATGACGATGATTGAACCATCCCACATACGTAACATTGAGTGTGCGTACAAACTCGGCGCAGTTCGGTTTGAGTGTTTGGATGAGAAGGTGGTAATGATTGTCCATTAGAATATATGCATGAATCCTAACAGAATATGTTTTGGCCGAATCGGCGAGCAGAGAGACAAATCTACTTCGATCATCGTCGGCATAGAAAATTCTCTGTCTGCTATTGCCCCGACACATCAAATGGTAGTGCGCACCGGGAAATTGGATACGCAGTGGGCGTGCCATGAAATCAGTCTAGTTGCAGTGCAAGAATTGTCAATGGTCAAGATCTGACCCCGAGGAGTTTGTCCCGCTGCCGCATCACTGAACCACAGACATCTGGACAGTGTCTAAATTAGAGATAGGAGGATCGTAATATGAAGTGGTTTTCATTGGCCACCATTCTCGCGGTCTTCACCATTAGCATGTGCAAGAGCGAGGGTGCGGCTGAAGATAAGGGGATGGGTATGACGAAAAACAGCGGCAGTTATGAGAAGGCAACATTCGCAGGCGGGTGTTTCTGGTGTATGGAACCACCCTTTGAGAATTTGGATGGTGTGATAGAGGTAGTTCCGGGATATACCGGCGGTCAGACAGTAGATCCTACCTACGGGCAGGTCTCAAGTGGCACGACCGGTCATCTTGAGGCGGTTCAGGTAACCTATGACCCTTCTAAGATTGACTATACCGGAATGCTAGAGGTGTTTTGGATGCAGATAGATCCAACGGACGGCAGTGGCCAGTTCGTCGATCGTGGTTCTCAGTACAGCACGGCAATATTCTATCATAGCGAGGAACAGAAGAGGATCGCAGAAGAGTCAAAGTTGCGGCTCCAGAAGTCAGGGAGGTTCAGCAAGCCGATCGTTACTCAGATAAGGCCGTTCACCGAATTTTACGAAGCAGAGGATTATCACAAGGATTTCTACAAGAAGAGCCCTGTTCGATACAAGACATATAAACTCTTCTCGGGGCGGGAAGCGTTTCAGAAGAAGAACTGGAGTGATGCGGCAGGGGAAGAAACTGAAAGTCGGTATAAGAAGCCTTCGGAGAAGGAGATTCGCGCGAAATTGACGCCAGAACAATACAGTGTTACACAGCAGTGCGGAACTGAACCTCCTTTTCAGAATGAATACTGGAATAACAAGAGAGAAGGTATCTACGTCGACGTAGTCTCTGGCGAGCCGCTCTTCAGTTCGAAAGACAAGTTCGATTCAGGCAGTGGCTGGCCGAGTTTCTTCCGTCCGATAGATGAGATGAACATCGTTGAAAACGTGGATTCCAGTCACGGAATGGTGCGAACCGAGGTCCGCAGCGGAATCGGTGATTCCCATCTCGGGCATGTGTTCAATGATGGCCCTGAACCAACCGGCCTGCGGTATTGCATTAACTCTGCCTCTTTACGCTTCATACCAAAAGAGGATCTTGATAAGGAAGGGTATGGAGCATACAAGATTCTCTTTGAGGAATAATTCGTATCCTGGAAGACGCAAGAGGGGGCGGTTTCGCCGTCCCCTCTAACTACATGCGGACGATTTTACTTAGATAGTACGCAATCAATGCCGTTGACATAGAACATTCCATAGGTTATACTACCGTCAAAAATTCCATAATCAGGCAGCACGATGCTATTCGAGATTCTTGCATCAGTGCTATGCTTCTATCAAAGGATGTGACTTATGGCCGAAAAAAGCGTTAGTCGGGAGAATATTATTACGGCAGTGATTACAGCTCTCAGGCCGTTGGAATATATTCATACGGTATGGGAAGGCGGTGCGGCAAGCTGGGGTAGGGTCGATGATTGGTCAGATATCGATCTCTATGTGGTATGTAGTGACGACTGCGTTGAGGATACTTTTGCTGTTCTGGAAAGGACAATAAGCGAGATAGACGAGATCGACCTGAGGTTTCGGGTGCCGGAACCGGCGTGGCATGGACATTCTCAAGTATTCTGGCGCCTGAAGACGGCAAGTCCGTTTCTGTTTCTGGATATCGCGGTAATGAAAAAGTCAAGTAAGGATAAATTTCTGCAGTACCGTATACACGGCAAACCCTTCATCCATTTTGACAAAATCGGCATTGTGGAGGATGACCCGGTCGATCCGAGTAGCTATGCCGATCAGCTTGCGAAACGTTTGGAGGTTTTGAAGACACAATTTGCCATGTTCCAGGTTTTGGTGCTAAAAGAGCTCAATCGCGGCAATAGCATGGAAGCTTTGAGTTATTACCTCAGCTACATTCTGCGACCGCTGATCGAAGTGCTGCGGATCAAATATAGTCCGTGGCATTACCGGTTCTTCACGACTTACATATATTATGAAATGCCTAAGGAGATAACGGATCGGCTCCAACGGTTGTATTTCGTTCATGATGTAGATGCATTGAAAAAGTGCCGTGAGGAAGCAGAGGTTTGGTTCTGGGATGTGGCGGCAAGTATCGATCTGGACGCGGTAAGAAGGAAACTCGATCTGGCGGATTGATGCCGAAGTAATCCAATGTAATGATAGATCCTTGACAACCTTGGGCAGACGGTTAGTATATTCAGTATATTCTGATATTTTTGATAATTATGCTCAACCTGGTGGAGGTGAATAATGGCAAGACAATGTGATAAGGGGAAGGCTGGAGCAAGCGAAGCAGGATCACGATGTTGTGAAATAACGGCGGTTGTTACGGTTGATGAGCGTGGTCAAATGGTGCTTCCAAAAGAAATGCGTGAGGCGGCGGCGATCAATGCAGGCGACAAGTTGGCTGTGATTGCCATGTTCAAGGATGACAATGTTTGCTGCCTCTCCCTTATGAAGGTAGAAGAACTCTCCGATGCGGTAAAGGCGAAGCTCGGCCCAGTTATAAAGGGTATGACGTAGACGTTGCCGTTCCCGCCCCCAAGGAGAGTCTTCGGGAAGTGCTGCGAAGATTTCATCGTAACGAGAGGTGGATGCTGTGTTCAAGAATATAAAAGTAACCGTGGTGAAAGCTGAAGGTCCATGTAGCCGGATGAAAGAGGGTATGGAGTTCCGTATCAGAAACGCAAGGCTAGAAATACCTGAAGGTCAGAGTGTCTGCATTTTCGCGCTCGGAAGCTTATTGCCCGTGATCTCCGGTGCCATCATAAAGAACGTTGAGGGTCAAGGTGTATTGAACATACTCCAGGAATGGCAGTGTCCTGATCCGCTGTCCGAGGTAATATTCAGAATCGAGGAAGAGAAATCTACAGCAACGAGCTAGGCCGCATCCAGAAAATCGACTTTCTTGTAGCCGGTGCTACTTGTCCCTGCATTCATCACTGTGTGAGCATGGTCTTCCCGGTTCATCGAATAGTCTGCCTTTCACATACAGGTCTATTGCATTTTCGATCTGGGTTTCGCTAGTTACATAAACATTTATGCCCGCTTTCTTCAGATCGGCATAGATCCTTCTTCCCATTCCTTGTGATATTACAGCTTTGCAATCCCTGAGTGCTTCAAGAATCGAATGGTGGTGACCGGATCCATGTCCGGTACCGTTCATTCCTCTGACGTGGCCGGTAAAAGTGTTGGGCAGATAGGCCATTCTTATTGGCTTTTTATCTTCGATATCGAATACTACAAAACCACGCGTTCTGCCAAAATGAGGTGCGATTGTCACCTCATCATCTGATGCAACTGCAACTTTTTCAATCATATTAATCGGCCCCCATTTCGTTTTGGAGTTCCAGAATTCGACGTTCAAGGTTCTTCTTTTCTTCACGTAATGCGTCCAGTTCTGCTTTGCTATCGCCCTTTAATCCAAAGTCTCGTGTCCACCGAAGTATGTGGCGGCCGTGGACAAAATGACCAAACCGATCCTGATAATATGCATTTGGCCCGCGTCCGCAATGACATGGTCCAACATAAACATACCCGTGAGGAATCACAGGTTGGGCGTGCTCTTTCCACCAACGTCGGTGCATTCTTACTCACCTCCTTTCACTCTCATCCATGATTCTTCAGCGGTGCGCAGAGGCTATCGTGAAGAGGCTCCTTGTGTATCCGGTACATGTTCATCGGCAGTTTCGGCACTGTGGCGTGACGATACGGAATATCGCCCGATGTTCATCTTCCTGCTGCTGATCATCGGCGAAATCCACGGTAGCGTTTTCTGCCTCGTCGCTCGCTGCGCCCCATGGTATCTCTCGGTCGGCGGCAGGCTCCGATCATCTTGATGTTACCTCCTTCAATCTTGATGGCGCTTCCCGTAATCAGGGCATGAGCGATTTTGTTGTGCGCAGAATCGATTATGCGGCCGAATGTTTGACGGGATACGTTCATGATCTGTGCTGCCTCTTCTTGGTATCGGTCTTCATGGTCGGCCAATCTCACTGCTTCGAGTTCGTCCATTGTCAATGTGACTTCATCAAGTTGTGATAACGGTATTCCACGTGGCTTGAAGTAATATACCGAAGGTACAAATCTGACACTGCGGCAACATTGTGGGCGCGCCATATAGTTGTCTCCTTAGGTTATCTATACTATTATAAGCATATGCCCATAATTGTCAAGGGCTGAAAATCCATGTTGTTTGAAGGACACATATTGACAGCGGTTTATTATTGCCTAAAGTATGTAAAATGAGAGCGATTTCAGAACCTATAAATGGCGGAGGTCAACGATGAAGACGGTCGATTTACGGAGTGATACTGTGACATTGCCGACAGAAGAAATGCTCGAGGCAATGTCTGGTGCGCCGCTGGGCGATGATGTCTTTGGAGAAGATCCAACGATCAATGAGTTGCAACACATCGCCGCCAAATTAACCGGAAAAGATGCGGCGCTGCTCGTGAGCAGCGGAACGATGGGTAATCTGGTGTGCGTATTGACTCATTGCCGCCGGGGTGAGGAAGTTGTACTTGGCGACAAATCGCACATGTTCCTCAACGAATGCGGGAGTATGTCGAGTGTTGGCGGTGTGCATCCGCACACGGTCTTCAACCAGCCAGACGGCACCATATCGCTTGGAGATATTGAAGGCGCGATTCGAGGTGTTAACGATCACTGGCCGCGCACGCGGCTGGTCTGCCTCGAGAACACGCACAACCGCTGTTATGGTGCTCCTCTGACTCCTGAATACATGGCATCTGTCAAGGATCTCGCAGGGCAGCGCAGTCTCAAGGTCCACCTCGACGGTGCGCGTATATTCAATGCCGTCGTTGCGTTGGATGTCGATATGAAGGACTTAACAAAGCATGTTGATTCACTATCATTCTGTCTATCAAAGGGCCTGTCGGCTCCTGTCGGATCAGTCGTTTGCGGTTCACATGAGTTCATTGCGGAAGCCCGGCGAAACCGCAAATTACTGGGCGGCGGCATGCGCCAGGCCGGTATAATCGCGGCACCTGGTATTGTGGCCCTCGGACGGATGGTCGACCGCATTGCCGATGACCACAAGAATGCCCGGCGCCTGGCCAAAGGCATTGCGCAGATTCCTGGGTTGTCGATAGATCTAAGTACTGTGTACACGAACATAGTGTATTTCGATGTCGACATTAAAAGGATCACGACCGACGCATTGAAGGCAATGCTCGACAGAAAAGGGATCAGGGCTTTGCCGACCGGTCCGACCCGTTTCCGAATGGTTACCCACTACGGAATTACCGAGGAGGATATTGACCTCACCATATCAGTGCTCAACGATGTTATGAAAGGAGTAGGATGAAATGGCTGGCACACTTTTCTTATACCTTGGTTCTGGTTTGATAATAATCTGGGGCATTGCCCATTTAATGCCAACAAGGTCTATCGTGAAGGGCTTTGGCGTTATTTCCAAAGAAAATACTTTGATCATAACGATGGACTGGATCGCCGAAGGAATGACCATGATCTTCATAGGTTTACTGATTTTATGCGTAACCTTGATATCGGGATCCGCGAATATCGGGTCCGTGGTCGTTTACAGACTTTGCTTCGGGATGTTGGTTTTACTTGCGATTTTGTCGTTCTTCACGGGTGCGAGAACTTCGATTTTGCCGATGAAGATCTGTCCGTTCGTAAAATTACTTGTCGCGGCATCTCTTATCCCGAACATGGTGTGATTTGAGTTGAACGAAATACGAACGAATATAACGTGAATAGTTTGATTCTAAGCCTGATGATTTCTTTCACTGTAGATGTTGGGTCAAGCAACGGGCTCTATCGCGCGGCTGTTCAGTATGGTGGTGGGTCGGAACTGATCACCAGCTCTCTTACACTATATGATGCTTACGACAATGTTGTTTATGTGAAGAACAATATTATCATGAACACGTTCTACGTCTGCGATAACGGCAACGTCTTTGCTTTGAATGAGCATCGCCTTTGTTTTTATCGCATGGACGGCAGCGAGATGCTTTTGCAGGAGCTTTCATATCCCAATGGATTCGGTTTCTCACCGGACAATGCTGTCTTCTTCGCATCGGACAAAGAAGGGTTGTTTGCCTACTCAGACGAGGGTAGTTTGACGGGCAAATACCGACCGGGAAGACTGTTCGCGAGCACCAGTGGCGGTGGGGCAGTCGCCATCATCTCGGCCGATACGCTCTTCGTTTACCGGAGTGGTGGTCTTGTTGATCGGCAATTCCTTTCTTCTCCGTATGTGCACGATGTTTGCTTTTCCGATGATGGAGCGTCTATCGTGATCCGTTTGCCGGGCGATATCAGAGCGATATATGATACGCACCGTCGCGAATGGGTGGAGCAGAAATGATCGTTCTGTTCATTGTGACGACGGGTTGGCCCCTCGCGCCAGTTGACGTAACCCAGCCTCTCGGCAACAATTGGGGTGAATATCAGAATTATGGAGGCTCTCCTTACCTTCATCCAGGTGTCGATGTTATGGCCGATACCGTACACCGGCCGGTCTACGCAGTACAATCCGGGGTCGTGAAAGCGTGGCTTACCATTTCCGGAGATTATCACTGGCGTCTGGCAATTGCCGACTATGAGACGAACGATTCGGTTGAAGCCTGGCTTTATGCCCACATTGATCCTTATCAGTTTCATAAGAATATTGGCGATACAGTGGCTGAGGGCGAACTCATCGGTTATCTTGTCTGGTGGCCCGTAGCAGGTTTTGACCATCTACATTTTGCGCGCATCAAGGATGAAGGATCGGTATGGCAATATGGTGATTGGGCATTCATAAAGAACCCGTTGACAATCATTGCTCCATATGATGACACGACCAAGCCTATTTTTGAGAACAGCTATAACAATGATAAATTTGCTTTTTGCCAGAATAACACAAGCAATTATTTGCCGTCTCAAAGCCTTCACGGCAGTGTTGATATCATTGCCAAGATATTTGATGATACAGGGCTGCCTCTATCCAATCCAGTGTGGGAGCGACTCATTCCATACAAGATAGAATATGAGATACATGGGGCGGAGAACGCGCCCGTCAGTCTGTCTTTCATCTTCCATGGCATTTTAGAGCACACAAACAATGTCGATGTCATCTACAAGGATGATGGCGTGTGCAATACTGAGGGAGATTACGGCTCCCGCGAATATTATTTCATCGTCACCAATACCGATGGCGATAGCCTTATCGAAAGCACGGACGCCGCCCATGCTTGGGAAACTGACGACTTCCCTGATGGTGATTACTATGTCATCGTTACGGCTTTTGATGCTGCAGGAAATTCTCAGCGAGATAGTATGCTCGTAACGGTGGCGAATGTCGGCGTTCAGGAGCATGAGGCACAGACCGAATCGTATTGGCTGATAGTGTCACCCAATCCCAGCAGCGGATTGATCGCAATTGAGACGGAAAGAATGGTGAAGATAATAGATGCTAGTGGCAGAGTTGCAGCTTCCGGGTCTGGCGGGTCATATGTACTTGCTCCAGGGGTTTATTTCGTCGTCCTTGAGGGAGATGATTCATTGATCTCCCGGAAGATTGTTGTCGTGAGGTAAACGTGTGTCTGATTGACACTAGGGTGCAACTCACCGAAGATTGAGAGGATCGGTATGTGTGGAAGATTCGTCAGGAAGAGCACGATAACCATCATCGAAGACGAGTTCGATATCTATGAAGTCCAATGGGCGTTTGAGCCCAGTTACAATATTGCGCCCAGTCAGGATGTTGCCTGCGTGATAGGGAACGGCGGAAACCGGTTGGTTAAGTTCCGCTGGGGATTAGTGCCCTTTTGGGCGGATGACCCGTCGATAGGGTACAAGATGATCAATGCGCGATCTGAGACGCTCGCCCAGAAAAGAAGCTTTGCGCGGGCTTTCAGAACGCAGCGTTGCCTGGTCGTCGCCGATGGTTTCTACGAGTGGCGTAGACTCGCAGACGGCAAAAGAAAGATGCCGATGTATATCCACTTGCGTGAAGACCGTCCGTTCGGTTTTGCCGGCCTCTATGAAAACTGGAAAGGAAAGGATGGAACAATCCTGCAGACCTGTACGATCATAACTACCCCTCCCAATGAACTGATGGCATCGATTCACAACCGTATGCCGGCAATCATTACCTTGGAACAGCGCAATATATGGCTGAATAGGGAGATCGATGACCCCGAATTACTCATGCCCCTGCTCGCCCCATACCCGGCAAAAGGAATGGAGGCCTACGAAGTATCAAAGAAGATCAATTCACCGTCGTATAATGAACCTGATTGTATAAACCCGGCGAGTGAAGAAGATGGGCAACAGTTGGGCTTTCTGTAAGCAGGATATCCCGAATGCAAATAAAGAATCATAACGGCTATGACTCATTAGGAGGCATGAGCAATCTGATTGGTGAAACTTTTCTTCGATCATTTGCGTAATATTCATGAGGGATGAATGATTTCTGAGGACTCTCATATGATATTGTCTAACGATATCTCATTTTGTGATAAAAATGGAGGATGACAATGAAGAAATCTAGCTTGACGGCAGTATTATGCGTGATGGCGATTTTACAGGTGTTCTCTCGAGCCCAGGATGAGCCTAAGAAGAGGATTGAGGGTGTCGATGATCTGCCGCGTCATACCTACAAGGTTGAGGGAACCGTGACCGAACTCTACAACGACCAGGATGCGTTCCGCTCGTTTAGGAAGCTTGTACGCGCAGATATTGAAAACGACCTGGCCGTATACGAGATCGAGGATAGGACTACGCTGCGTGGCTATTACAATGTGCTCCTTTTGCTTGATGTGATGGATGCTGATTACGAAAATGCGTTGGAGAAGATCCATAGGATACGAGAGCTGCATGACAAACAGGCACGCCGGCTCACAAGCGGGATAGTTACGGAAAGCGTGCTCAGGACGTATATCGAAGCCGGTCCTGACAGGATGTTCGACAAAGAACTCTTTGTTCGCATTCTTTCAAAGGCGGTCGACACCTTGCCTTGGGATATCGTTCAGGAGAGCATTGAACAATTGAAGGGCAGGATGGATTTGCTAAGCGAGAATTTCATACTCAGCATAATTCAGGGGCAGTTCGATCCGGTTGTTGAAAGAGCCGGGCATATCAGTAATGACATTGCCGAGCGTTTGATCTCGCTACGTTTCATTCGTGATTTTCAACTACCTTTGAAGGAAGAGATCATTTTGGTATTCGAGGAATACATTGCAGCGAATCAATATGAGAAGGAAGACATATGGCAGGAACGTAATGTCATACTGTCTGAAAAGGATGATCTTCGTCCGGTCATAATTGCCATATGGGATACAGGCATTGATACGGCAGTTTTCCCGGATCGGCTCTATGTCAATCCAGGTGAGGAGGTCAATGGCATAGATGATGATCTGAATGGATTCATAGATGATGTGAATGGTATTGCATACGATGTGCAAGAGGAAAAGACAACTGAAATACTGTATCCGCTCGGTGATGCCGAGGAACGTTTGCCTGAATTGAAGAAATCTATCAAGGGATTCATGGATATCCAGACTGCAATCGAGAGCCCTGAGGCAGCTGCCCTCAAGAGCAGGTTGGCGGAAATGCAACCGGAAGAATTGAAGCTGATGCTTGAGGATATGACGCGTATGGCTTTGTATGCACACGGCACGCACGTCGCCGGTATCGCAGTGGAAGGCAATCCATTGGCACTCATAATGGTTGTCCGCTTCACCATTGATTATCACACGATCCCCATGGCGCCAACAATCGAACTTTCAACGAAGATGGCTCGGGTATACAGAGAGACAATTGAATACATGAAGACACATGGGGTCCGTGTGGTAAATATGAGTTGGGGTGGTGCCGTGCGAGATACGGAGCGAGACCTGGAGGCAAATGGCATTGGTGAAACAGCAGAAGAACGAGCACGCATGGCCCGGGAAATGTTCGATATAGAGAAGCGTGCCCTCTATGAAGCGATGAAGAACGCACCGGAGATACTATTTGTCAATGCAGCGGGGAATGATAACGACGATGTCGCCTTTGAGGATCATTATCCGGCGGCATTTGATCTACCCAATTTGCTGGTGGTGGGCGCTGTCGATAAGGCAGGTGACGTGACTTCCTTCACAAGTTTCGGTAAGACGGTGGACGTTTATGCAAACGGCTACGAAGTCGAAAGCTACCTGCCTGGCGGAGACAGGCTTGCTGCGTCCGGAACATCTGCCTCGTCGCCGATGGCAGTCAATCTGGCGGCAAAATTGCTCGCCCTCGATCCTTCTTTAGAACCGTCAGAGGTGATCGAACTAATACATACCGGAGCCGATCCCAATAGTGAAGGATTACTGCTTATCAACCCGAAACGTTCGGTGCAACTGCTCGGTTCGCGCTAGAAGGGTGAAATTCGTGTTCGCTTGGACGAAGTGCCAGGGATCCGGTTCGGTGCTTTGAGAAGCGATTCCTATAGCAAATTTTCGATTATTCCGATTATCCTATCGGAGAGTTTAGGTTCGTAACCGATCAATACGCTGCGTACCAACCCATTCTTATCGATGATGATGAAGGTCGGATAACTTGTGATGTCGAATTTTTTAATGAGATTACGCCCCCTGATGTTGACATAAGGAGGATTGGTTCTTTCGATCACGAATAACGCATCGGCCTGTTCCCGATCGGTATTGACTCCGAGGACCGACACCGGTTTGTCCTTGAAATATCGGGCTACTTCTTCGATCATCGGCATTGACCTTATGCACCAGGGGCATGCACGGTACCAGAAGTCGAGCAACACTATCCTGCCCTTCTTATCTTCAGACGAATGTTGTTGCCCTGAGAAATCCTCAGCACGCCACTTTGGCGCCGGTTTGTTAACTATCTTTGCTCTATTGGTTATCTGCTCGGTCAAGTCTTCAAAATCATCGGGCAATGAAACGATGCGTTCATTGAGCTGGTTTCTGATGTCAGCCGTCGTGATCTGCGTCCTTAGCCGGTCGTATAGTTTCCCGGCCTCCTGACGCAGCGGAATCAGCTGTGCAGGGTTGGTTTCTATCTCATAGATTATTTCACTGTATTGCGAGTCGGCCGTCAGTAAAGCCGCCAGGTCGCGTGCGAATCGCGAAGCCTGTAGTGTGTCAAGGTCGACTATTGAATCCAGAATAGCTGTTGTCGTTCCTTTGCCTGCATAGTAGCCGTAACCGCGCGTGCTTGTTCGTTTCATATATACAGGAATAGCCTTCAATAGATCAATATACACCTCGGCTTCTTCACCAAGAAGAAGGATCGCGTCTAACGGTGTTTGGTGGTCGACCCGTACGATCCATGATCGTTCTTCAGTGGCCGGTTTGCTTGCTGTGTAGCGATCCTTCTCACCGAATACATGATCAGCATACTCCCAAGCAAGGGAGGTTTGCGAAAAGTCATTCGGGAGCGGGATGAAGATATTCGGTAGGTAGAGATCGAAACGGGAAAGGTTATCGACTGACCGATTGCGTTCAAATCTTCCGGTTGGAAGAAAATCACAGAATCCCCAAGATGACTTGGCCGGTAGTTCTTCCTTTGTGCCTTTGCTATCGACATTGACCGAACTCTCGCTATTGTGTAGCAGTATCTGCCAACTGCGATCATTGTTTTGTTTGAGCACCCAGATTTCGAGCGTTTCTGTGGATTCGAGAGTGCCGCCAGAGTAATCCAGTCGCGACCGTGCGGTATAGAACAATTTCTTACCCGGCGTGAGGCTATATTCGAAAAGATTCGTTGTTGTCTGCGGGTTGACTTGTGATAGTCCGAATTCCACCTGGACTGCCATTATTATGAGTACACAGATTATTCGACTGGATATCATTCAACCACCTCCTGACAGTTATTATACCACACCTCCACGAAAAGTAAAGTGTGAATTGATATTGCCGAGTGATTCGCCGACGGAAAGTCGTTGTGATCCAATGTGGGCGGCTTGACAACAGTGTTATTCCGGGTAGATTCACTTGTAAATGAGAAGCATCACGCTGCTGACGTATTTCATGGCGACCATATGGTTGCCGCTTGTCCACATGGCGGTTGCTGAAGGAACGCGATTCCGTGGACCTTGCCTTGGGCAGGAGATGCCTGGCTACAGGCCGCGGGCTTTTGCGCCGGCTCTTTTTTCGCCTTGGGGAGACTATGGTTTCCATGTTGTGACAAGTGCTGTTTTCGCGCCGGACGGCAGGAAGCTGTTTTTCACAAACCAGGTGCTGCCGTCGATCAATGGGCGCAGTTGTTCAATTTTGTTCATGGAGAGAATCGGTGACCTGTGGACAGACCCTCGCCCGGTTCCGTTTTCGAGCGAGTACAGTGATAGCGGAATTTTCTTTTCACCTGACGGACGCGTAGCGTATTTTAACTCAACACGCCCGGCCAGGAAGGGAGGTAGATCAAAAGATGCTGACATCTGGGCAGTTCACAAGGTTGCACAGGGATGGTCAGAGGCTGAGCGTCTTGCTTCGGTGATCAACGGCCCATTCGAAGATGTCGGTGGTGGAGTGACCCTGGACAATACGCTCTTCTTCAGCTCAAACCGCCCGGGCGGCAGGGGCTCATTCGATATCTATTCTGCTCAAATCGCTGAGGCATCTGCTGAAGATGTCCAGAGTTTGGGTGAGGTCGTGAACACCAGTGCAGCAGAATACGTGGTCTGCATCGCGCCGGATTCAAGATTTCTCATTTTTTGCCGGTCTGAATCGCCGGATGAAGTCGACCGCCGCCTGTATATCACGTTTCGTGGATCAGATAATATGTGGACGGCAGCTAAGACACTTGGTGACCACGTTACTGCCTTGAATGCTTCGGGAGGTAGTATTTGCCCTGACGGTAAGTACCTTTTTGTACTCGGTCAGGGGCGCGGAATGTACTGGCTCAGGATAGGCCTCATTGACTACCTGAAAGATAACGATCTCGGGGTCTCAGATGTATTGCTCAATTCATACCTAGAAAATAACATGGGTGCCGCTCTGCAAACATACAAGAAGTTGATGCGCATGCACGAGAGGTATATTAATATAGATGAATCGTTGTTGAATGAGATGGGCTACCGTCTGCTGGACGCAGGCAAAATCACGGATGCGATTGCACTGCTTTCCATCGTAGCCGCTGTTTACCCCGATTCGTGGAATGCGTTTGACAGTCTTGGCGAAGCATACATGAAGGCGGGAGATGCCGAGGCAGCGAAAATGTGCTACCGAAGGTCGTTGAGGTTGAATCCTGCGAACCAGAATGCAGTCGATGTGCTGTTAGAACTGGATAGCAAATGATCGAGGGAGTGCATAATCGTATTGATAAACGACGATTTCGGTATATAATATCCCAGACCGTGTGCAGTTCTTGATAAGGAGGTAATTGATGGCAGATCTGACCACGAGGTATATGGGTCTTGAATTACGAAACCCTCTAATTGTAGCGAGTTGCAGTCTGGTGAATTCCGTTGAAGGGGTCCAGCGATGTGCTGACGCGGGCGCGGCTGCGGTCGTACTCAAGTCATTGTTCGAGGAACAGATCGAAGCCGAAACGCGCGAGATCCAGAAACACGTGTGGCTTTCGGGTCACACCGAGGCATACGACTACGTGAGAAGGATTGGGATCGAAGCCGGTGAGCAGGATTACCTCAGCCTGCTTGAACGGACGAAAAAAGCCGTGTCGATTCCGGTTATCGCCAGCATAAACTGTATCACAGCTGACTGGTGGGCAGACTACGCGCGAAAACTGGAAGCTGCCGGAGCAGACGGTGTTGAACTCAATATAGCGGTTCTGCCGAGTGATCCCCGTCACAGTAGCAACGAGATCGAAAAACTCTATTATGACATTGTGGAGGGTGTCCGCAAAAATGTCACAGTGCCCATCGCCGTGAAAATCGGTCCCTATTTTACTTCGCTGGCGAGCGTGGCTGAGGCGCTGTGTGCAAGAGGCGCATCGGCTCTTGTTCTGTTCAACCGCTTTTATCAGCTTGATATCAACATCGATAAGCTCAATCTTGTTCCTGGCTACCGTTTCAGTACACCCGAAGAGATCAATGTTTCACTGCGCTGGATTTCTCTGCTTGCCGGTCGCGTGAAATGCGATCTTGCCGCAACCACCGGTGTTCACGACGCGCCGGGTTTCATAAAGCAACTGCTTGCCGGTGCTGCAGCGGTCCAGATCTGTTCTACTTTGTACAAACACGGAATAGGACATATTGCGCAGATCCTCAGCAACGTGGAACAATGGATGAAGAAGCATCAGTTCGAATCCGTTACGCAGTTCCAGGGTAAACTGAGCCAGAAGGAGAGTGAGCAGCCTGAGTCATATGAGCGTCTTCAGTACGTAAAGGCGCTTGTCGGTATTGAATAGGGTGGATGAGTAAGATGCCGCTGACTCAGTGTCGGGAGTGTCTGAAGGATGTAAGTACTGAAGCTCAACACTGTCCGCATTGCGGAGTTCCGTTTCCCGCCAAGACGAAATGGCAGGGCCGCGGATTCGAATGGAAGTCTAAGCAGACGGTCTACGGTTATCCGCTGATCCACGTTGCATTCGGCCGCGATGCACAAAATAAGGTCCGCGTAGCAAAGGGAGTGGTCGCAGTAGGACAATTCGGCATCGGGCTGGTGACCTTTGCCCAGTTCGGAATTGGTATTCTTTTCGGTTTTGGGCAGTTCATATTGGGTTTGACCGGCATTGCCCAGTTTGCGGTGACGGGTTTGCTCGGCCTCGGACAATTCGCGACCGGCTACATCGCAGTCGGGCAGTTTGCACTGGGTTATTATGTTCTTGCCCAGATCGGTTTCGCACGATATATTTGGAGCCAGGCGGTCAAAGACCCTGAAGCGATTGAGTTTTTCCGTCAGTTGTTATCGACCGTGAAAGATTTTTTTCACATTTGATTCAGTCCCCACGATCAACAACGTAACGTGAAAGGCTATGCTATAAGCCGAGTGCTTTGCGGATGAGGCAAATGGGTATTGAACCGAAATTGAGCAGGCTATCGTGGAATTCCTTCAATTTGAATTTATCACCCTGCTTTTTCTGGTAGTCGCTCTTCAGCTCAAGGATCTGCTTCTTTCCTATCATGTAACTCATGGGCTGTGATGGCGTATAGGTATATCGCATCACTTCTTTCTGAGCGTGCACCCGCTCAAGCTTCGCATCGTTGACGAGTAGATCAACCGCCTCCTCATAACTCATCTTTTTCGTGTGCAGCCCGACATCTATTATTACACGGCAGGCACGCCATAATTGGTCCTTCAGCTGGAGTAACCTCGACCGCGGGTCTGAATAGAATCCTGCTTCATACATCATTTCCTCGCAATATAGTGCCCAGCCCTCGATGAAGACGGTTGTTTCGAGGAGGCGCCTGAGTTTATTGTGTAGTTTATTCGCTATGACGAGCTGGAGGTGATGGCCGGGATAACCTTCGTGCAATGCTGTCACGGGTATTCCAAATATCGGATGCCCCCTGAGTATTTCCTCTTTCTCTCGATCAGAAAGGTTCTTTTCGATGAGCGTGACGTAGAAGTGGCCTTTTTGCTGTTTTTCGAATTGCGCAGGGCTCATATATGCAGCATACGGGATGACGGGCCGGCTGAACGAAGGCGTTGGTATGACGTCCAGATGTTCGCCAGGGGGGACCGTAACCAAATCTTTCTGCAGAATGAAATTCCTAGCCGATTCCATTTCTTTTTTGTAGGTCTGCAAAAGGTCGGAGGGTTCCGGGTGCTGTTCTTTGATGGCCTCTACAATCTCGAACCACGTTCTGCCTGTATCGATGTGGTGTGCGGCCAGTCTGATGGCGTCCTCGGTCCTTTTCTTCATTATGTGGCCTATCTCGAGGATTTCCTGAGCGTCGTAAGGCAACATGTGGTCGTTCTTAAGTTTAAAATTGAAGAGTTCAGGTCCGATGGCAAATTCCCCGGTCGATCGCGGGAGCAGATCTTTCTCCAAATATTGTCGGTAGTCTTGCAGTGCTCTGAATGCTTTACCGCTGGCGGCTTCGAGTTCGTGTTTCAACGCGGGGACACTCGTGCAAAGTTTTGGAATGAGATCTTCAATAAAGGAAACGCAACCGTCCGTCATTTGAATGCCCAGTGTAACGAAAAGCCGGGGACAGTCTGCCAGATTTCTCTTGCCGTCCTCGAGAACACGCGGTACGTTTCGTAATCTTGAAAGAATTGCCGACGTGCGTTCACTGAGGGGAGCGAATTCTCTGACGAACAGAAGGAACATCGAGTGCGCACAGAGTCTAGGATAATAGGCGGCGTGTGTTTTCCAGAATCCTATTTGCTCATAGTCTACGATTATAGACGCTATTTCGTTTCTCAACAGCTGTCGATCGATCTGCTCTTCGTCGTTCAACTCTTCTTTCGGGATGCGGTCGAGTTCATTCAGATAACGTTTTCGTTGGTCGGTGATATCCTGGATAAAATCAGGTTGGACGTCGTCAAGTTCATGATCGTATTTGTGAATGCCGACGTACGTAGCAGTGAGCGGCGATGCTTTCCAGTTGAATTCCAAATATTCTTCTGCGATATCCGCAAATCTTGGCATGTGACCTCCTGTACATGCGAATCAACGTGGAGGCGGTTGAAATCGCGTACCGTTAGAATACACGTGTGCGGTCATTTGTCAAGGTTACATATCAACGGCAATTGAAGGATGTTGACAATGTTCGCCATACGCGTAGAATTCAATGGTTAGGAGAAATCTTGAAGATGGTGGCTGAGCGTATTGTATCCGTAGCATTATTAGTTTCTATTCTATTGCTGCACTGTAGGGAAGAGGCACTCGAAGTTGCAATTATCTACCCCGACCATGGATCCGTAGTGGAGGGGATTGTAAGGGTCGAGACCGAAACAAGCGACAAGGTGAGATGCGTCATCTTCTACGTGGATGATGCATGTATTGATTCTTGCCGGGCGGCGCCATTCCTGTGCTGTTGGAACACATTTGTCCACTCAGGCAATTCCGTGCACCATCTCTATGCGATAGCCCAGGATTTCTATGGCAATGAGATCTGCTCCGATTCTGTTCAGGTTATCGTGGATAACGGTGACATCGTTTTCGCGGATGATTTTGAGCCATACCCGCCCCATACCTACCCGGACGCTGCTTGGTTTGAGATATGGTTGGGAGCAGGAAGCGAGCATACGTATGTCGATGAGGGTGTTGCCAATAAGGGTTTGCAGAGCATCAGGTTACGAGGGCTGGCATCGTGGGTGAGGACCGACGGAGTGGAATTGAATGTTGATGGTCTTGAGGATCTTTCGTATGAGCTCAGTGTCATGATCCCGTCGGCAGATTCAACCGGCGCGATGTTTGGTTTCTTCTGTATGGTGGGGCCGCAGGTAGGGACGATATATAACGGCGTCTGGTTCAGGAGTGAAGATAATTCCGTTTATGCGCGAGGGATTCTCGAGACCTACACGGGATGCACGTGGCGCTATGACACCTGGCATAGGGTGAGGGTCGCACTGGATTATGATCAGCTCAGAATGAATGTCTGGTTTGACGACGAACAGATCGTATTCGACCTGCCTGCCGCTCCTCGCGAATGGACCGACACATTTGCGTTGGCCACAGAATACGGCTCGGCCGGCGTTGTCTATTACGATGATGTGAGCGTGTCCGAATAATAAACGTTGTCGTATGCCGCGCGAGCGGTGATGTTCATTGTCCCTTGACCGCCAAAATACTACCGATATAATATATCTTCGTTACATGGCAAGCTGCGCGATCATGGCGCTGTCATAGTTTCGACAGTCTGCATAGAGCGAGGCAAAACTATCGGCATCTCAGAAAGGGGGTACTAAGAATGAGCGGTGTGGTTGGTATCATTGCAGATAAGGACTGCAAGGAAGATCTGTTCTACGCCACAGATTATCATTCCCACTTGGGGACGTGTTTTGGTGGTATTGCGATCTCGGATGACAGGTCGCTTGCCAAGAAGATCCATAGCATTGCTCGTGCACAGTTCAAGTCGCGTTTCGACGAAGATATAGATTTCATCAGCATGCACGGTAATTCGGGTGTGGGTGTGATCAGCGATCGTGATACGCAACCTTTGATAATGAGGCTGAAATTCGGTGAATACGCCCTCTGCGGGACGGGGTACATCGACAATCAGAACGAGTTAGCCAGAAAGTTGATTCAAGACGGTGTGGTATTTTCGGAAATGCCTGACGGCAAGGTCAATCAGATCGAACTGGCTGCAAAGCTTATCAATAGAGGCAAGACCCTCGTCGACGGTATCGAGTATTTGCACGGTCAGATTGATGGTTCGTTATCGCTCTTGCTCTTAGGCAAAGACGGTCTTTATGCGGCAAGGGACAGGTTTGGACGAACACCCTTGGTCTTGGCTGAAAAGGATGGTTCAAAAATCGTTGCATCAGAGACGTGTTCGTATAAGAATCTGGGTTTCAAAACAAACAGGTACCTTGGTCCCGGAGAAATTGTGTTGGTTGAATCGCATAAGATTCGACAGTTGAGAAAACCTGATGATAACCTCAAGCTGTGCACATTCCTTTTCGTGTACGCCGGATTCCCGGCATCTGAGTATGAGGGCGAAAATGTTGAAGTTTTCCGTGAGAAGTCAGGTAGGATCATCGCGCTAAATGATCATGTGGCTGTCGATCTTGTGGCCGGTATTGCCGACTCTGGGACCGCTTACGCGCACGGTTACTCCCACGAGTCGGGCGTACCCGTGAAGATCCCTCTGTTGAAGTATACACCCGGTTGGGCGCGCAGCTATGTACCGCCGACGCAAGAGCGACGTGACCTCATTGCTCTGATGAAACAGATAGCGGCCGACGCTTTGATCAAAGACCAGAGAATGGTTATAACCGAGGATTCTATTGTACGGGGTACCCAGCTGAGGAATTTCTTACTGGTGAAACTATGGGATGCTGGTGCGAAGGAAGTCCATGTCCGTCCAGCATGCCCGGCATTGATGTTTCCCTGCAAGTATCTTTACTCAACACGGCAACTTGATGAACTTTTCGCGCGGCGCATACTGAAGGAGTTCCACGGTAAGCACATAGAGAACATTGACCCATATCTCGATGTAGAGACAAAGGAATACAAGGAGATGATCAAGGCGATGGAAAAAGATTTAAACGTTACATCCTTGAGGTTCCAACGGCTCGAGGATATGGTTGCGGCGACGAACTTGCCGGCCGGAAGTCTGTGTAATTATTGTTGGACCGGCAAGACCGGCTGAGTATTTGATCACCTTGCACTTCTTGACAAAGCGCTCTGAGCGAGTATCATTATTGCACATTAGCATGGGGGTCTGGTGGAGTAATCCTCTCCGGTCTGTTGTTATTTGGTTTCAGATTTCATGATAATCATCCTATTATTAAGGAGGTTTTTATATGGGTAAGTCATTGAAAGGAAGTAAAACAGAGAAGAATCTGTTAGCGGCTTTTGCGGGTGAATCACAGGCCAGGAACCGATACACATACTTTGCTTCCAAAGCGCGTAAAGAAGGCTATGAACAGATATCGGCAATATTGCTTGAGACGGCAGACAACGAAAAAGAACATGCCAAAGTCTTCTTCAAATATCTTGAGGGCGGCGAGGTCGAGATCACTGCCGGTTATCCGGCTGGAGTGATTGGGGAGACCAAGGCCAATCTCGAAGCCGCTGCAGATGGCGAGAACATGGAATGGTCCACGTTGTATGCCAATTTCGGCAAGGTTGCTCAGGAAGAGGGTTTTCTTGAGGTCGCGCGGTCGTTTGAGCAGATTGCCAAGGTCGAGAAGTTCCACGAATCGCGTTACCGGAAGTTGATCGACAACATTGCGAATAATGAGGTCTTCAAGAAGAAGAATACAGTTAAATGGCATTGCCGGAATTGCGGCTATGTATATGAGGGAGCAGAACCTCCCAAGGAATGCCCGGCGTGTAAGCACCCCATTTCTTACTATGAGGTTTTGGCCGAAAACTTCTGACGGGCATAACAGAGTTGGTTGCCTGTGTTAGTCTGGTAAGGGAGGTTGGTGTGAAATTGAATATGAATACGTGGGACCGCATCATCAGGATACTGATCACTGTGGTGATTGTAATATTGCTTATTGCCGATGTGTTGAAAGGAACGCTCGCAGTCGTCCTGGGTATCATCGCGATCGTCTTTTTTGCGACGAGTGTGATCGGATATTGCCCTCTTTACGTTATCTTCGGCTTCTCGACCAAGAAAAAGATACCCTAGCCTTACCGTCGTTCAGGTCCTTTCGATCATGCCGGGACTCGACTGCCGTTGAATTGGACAGGCTGCGGCAGTTTGTACACCCTCCAGTAGAAATTATCACTCTCTCAGCAGCATGACCTGTCGGTTCTCATTGCCCTTGTCTGTGGTGATAGTGCAAATGTAGACCCCTGAACTGAGTGCGTTACCCTTGTCATCCCTGCCATCCCAGAGAACTGATGCCTCTTGCGCTGCCGCCGGCAGGTTGTTGGTCAAATCCCTTACCCTCCGTCCGGCAATGTCATATACGATCAATCTGACAGTGCTATGGCCGCTGGGGATTTCGTATCTGATATTAATACGACCCTCGAAGGGATTGGGGTAGCTCCAGAGAAGGATTCGGTCGTTGGGCGGCTGTAGGGTTTTATCTTCTTCAATTGACGACGGGACGTCCGGAAGTATCGTGCTTCCCGGACCGCCGTAAGCACCCATGTCGTTTCTCAATAAGCCAAGTGATGGCCACAGCGCATACCCTGGGTTGAGGGTATCTTCAGGGTCATTATATACTGCGCTTGTGTCACCCCCATCGATGCAGGGAGAGTTCATTGACAGGTAAAGATTCTGCGCCTCGAATAAGGGGTCGGCATCGATGTTTCCTTCACCCGCATGACCGCCTTGTATGTCCGAGTAGGTAATTAGAACCACGCCACCCGTTTGGAGTATCTGGGCGATTTCATTATCCCAGATGATATTGTTACGAAGTGTAGCACTGGCAGCCCAAAATCGTATTCCTCCGCCAGTCGCATACTGTCCTGGTGAATTGTACACGATCGTATTGTTATTCAGAATCTTCGGGTGGGTTCCATTTTCCAGAATCCACAATCCTCCACCACCGCCATACGCATCACCGGCAGAGTTGTGGGCGATTATGTTATTGCGGACATTCGCTCCCGTGTAATTCAAGACGATGCCTCCGCCGTAAAGTGCCGAATTGAAGGCGATGATATTGTTGGCAATATCCGGGTTACCGTCACCGCAGCGTATGGCACCTCCTCCCGTACTTGTTACTCCTGTTTGGTCTGTTATGTGATTATCTCTTATGATGTTATGCCTTATTCTCGGCGAAAGATACTGAATGAGTATGCCACCGCCTTCACGATATAGGCCGGCACCGTGTTCATCGAGCCATTTCGTTCCTGTTCCGCCCGTGATGGTGAAACCAATGAGCGCGGCCGAGGTATCAGCGGTCGTATACGCGCTGTCGCTGACGATTAGAACGCAGCTTCCCGTATCAGGATTCATTGGGCTGCTGCCATCGATAATCGTTTGTTCAATGATCATTGGATCGGGATCTACTATGTAGTGGCTCGCGACTACGAGGCCTTTCTCGTGAAAATGTATGTTCTCTTGATACGTACCGGCTGCAACGAGAATGGTATCATTGCTGGCTGCTGCATTGATACCTGCTTGTATAGTAGGTTGCTCTCCTGGAACGTTTATGATTGTTCCGAACAGCGGTACAACGATGAGCGGTGCAATTACTGCAATCTTCTTAACGTAGGTAAACATCATCCCTCCTTGTTTGGTGTCGTCGTTACATCCTTCCACGCAGGATTCTTCGCGAGCACAGCGAGTGCTGCGTTGCGGGCGGATTTTTTGTTCAAAACCTGGGTTTTTTCAAGGAAAGTGGTCATCGTGTTGAGCACTGCGTCAAAGGATTTCAGGTTTCCTCGTTCATCCGTGCAATACGTGCAATATCTGTTGGTGGTATCCTGATTGGCGAAGTCGGCTGCTCGATGCAGGATCATTGCACAGCTTTCGCACAATACCTTTGCAGTTCCCTCTGCAGTTGTGGGCGCAGCGTTCTGTTGTGGTTTGCCCATGAAGTTGATCAATTGTTCTGTGAAATCTTCCGAGATGTTATTGTCTTCGAACATGTAGTCGCCAAAAAAAGAAAGATACGTCATTGCTCCTTGCCAGGCAGTAGAGCGTATCAAGCCTTTATCTGCCCACCGATTGAACGACTCTACGAGGTAGTAGTTTGCGACCGCCAACAGAGCGATTACCTGTTGTTTTACATCCTCGTTGAAACTGGAGAATCCAGATAACAGTGCTCTGATTGTCCGCCAATTTGAACGGACCACATGGCAATGTTCGATGAGAAACTTCTCGAGACTTTCTGATTGAACATAAGCGACGTGCAGTTTATCGGTAACGATGAGGACAAGACGGCGGACGACCGACAGGATCAACTCATCACGATTCTTGAAGTGAAAGAAGATCGTGCCGTGCGCAACGGATGCATTTTCTGCAATATTCAGAGTGGAGGCCCCGAAATCAGTCTCTAAGAGAACTCGTTCGGCCACATCCAGAAGTCTGCTTCTGGTCGTCTGCTTGGCATATTTGCGCATCTTTCTTTTGTGCACAGTCCAGCCCTCCTTTCTGAGTTATCACTCATTGAGTACATACTCAATTATAATGAAAATCTGGTGTTTGTCAAGGGGTGACTTGACCTGAATACGTGCGGTTTCGAGTTCTCGAAGGCAGGATTTTATGATTAAATTGAAACATTTTTGTGTTTAAGGCGTATTACTTCTTATACAGATGCCAAATCTTTGAATGCACGTCAGGTTTTCTGCAGATGTGTACCGAGGACAGAAAGGAGGTCATATGATCAGTGCACTCGGCATTATCTTGGTTATTGGCCAGCTAAGTAGTCTATCTGTGGGTGCGATGTTTGGGAGTATGATGGTCGGCTTCTTCGAAAAGACCGAAGAATTCCGGGAGACCTACAGAGTCTCGCCAGATACGAGATTGATGATCGAGAATATCAACGGAAATATCAAGGTCATTGAGTGGAGCGAGAATTATGTTGAGGTATATGCGCAGAAGAAGACGAACCACGGTCAGGAGGAGTTGGACAAAGTAAGGATCGACGTTGTGACCGATGGAATATTGCACGTACGAACCGAGTATCTTGAGAAAGAAGTACGGGCGTCAGTTCATTACGTACTGCGTGTTCCTGATGGTGTCGTTGTCGACCTCGTGAAGACGTCAAATGGCCGTATCGACATGGAGGGGACGGAGGGTGACACCGAGATAATGACTTCGAACGGGGATGTCGATGTGCTGGACGTCACAGGAAGTGTCCGAATACAGACGGCTAATGGTAAAATACAGGTTAAAGGCAAGACCGTGGTCCGTGAGGCCAGCACCTCCAACGGGGACATCCGTATGGAAATCTATAGCGTTCCCGAAGGCGGCTCCACGATCGCAACAAGTAATGGTTCGATTGATCTCTATGTCGACGACGGATTGAATGCTGATTTGCGCGGTGCGACGTCGCATGGAAAGATATCGACGAAAGACCTTACTCTGCAGTCTCGATTAAATGCTACTGCTCAATCTGCGACATTCGTCACGGGGAAGGTCGGTGCGGGCGGCAGCTTGATTGATTTAAGCACATCAAACGGCGATATAAGGTTGTACGGATTGGGTAAATAATTGGAATGGTAAGTAGCATTTGAATGGAGGCACATCTATTGATAATCATCCACCCATTCGTGTTTGCGGATAACGGAGGTTCTTAGCGTCTTCTCAGAATGAATCCTGTGTCGTTGATGTAGACAAACATGGTATCCGAAGTAGCGTATTGAAATGCGGCGATACCATAGGCAGTGTCGACCCCGGGGATCTTTTCGGCATGTTTGAGGAGAAACCTCCACAGGCGCTCTTCCGGGTGGATCTGATAAATCGAGATGAGCGCGTCTTCGCCTATTTCACGCCGGCCAGAGAAGCGTGTGATGCGGTAGTAGGAGCCAGCCCCTAACCAGCGAAGGAGGGCGCCCCACCTCAGGAAATATCCTTCGATCATCCACTGATCCCCTGTGATATTAAAAAAATGCAGTCGGTTTTCTCGTTCTATATAGAAGGTCATTCTCGTGCTGTCGTTTGCCGGTTCGGTGCAGACCCAACCTATTCTCTCTTCGTGCGTATATCTTGCAAAAGTTTGCATAAACAAAGAGAGATATATTAGAGATGACGCAAACACGGTAAGAAGCAATGAAAGCAGGAGCCTGGACAAGAATACCTTGACCCTCTGCTTTCCCTTGATCATCTGGACCGTAGAGTGGATTAAGAGAACGAGTGCTGACGTCAGGAATACCAATCCGGCTATACCGGTCAACAAGACGAATCTGTCCATAATGGATTATAGCATTAACATAGCGGGAGTCAATGGGTGCTGCCCTTTGTACTGTGCTTTGCTGTCTTCGAGACTTAAACCTCATTGGAGCCTCTTGACGGTATTATTCTAGTTCAATATAATACAATAGATTGCTTGAGGTGTATTAATGGCCTGTATTGTATTTAGGAGGACCGATGGGAAGTGATGCAGCAGATATTGGGAACCGCATTGTGCTGCACTTCGAGGATAACAGGTTGCTCAAAGGCTACACGAACGACTTCACTCCTCTGAGGGAGAAGTTTCACCTGGTGTCGGAAGATGAGTGGGACAAGGGCAGTATCTATGAAGTCCATTGCTCAGACCTGAAGGCGATCTTCTTCGTAAAGACGCTTGAAGGGAATAGGGATTATATCGAGAAGAAGGATTTCACCGATGTTGACACTCAGGGGCTCCGGGGTTTGAAGGTGAAGGTGGTATTTCCGGATGGCGAAGTGATCCGCGGAACGAGTTTTGGTTACAGCCGAAGACGCAAAGGCTTCTTCGTCGTTCCGGTCGACCCCGAAAGCAATAATGAACGTATCTACGTAGTCACTGATAAAGTCCGTGCCGTTCGCGTTGGCGCCGAGGCTGAGCGATAATTAAGGTCAATTGGCGAAGCCGCGTCCGGAGCAACGAAGTCGTAACCTTGCATATGTAGTCTGCGTGCGTACTTGACACGCAGCAGCACGCCGCGTAACATCAATATATGAAGATCATCCGCGTCATTGGTGTATTCATTTTGGCATCCGTTCTTACCGTCGCTATAGCGGCGGATTTCGATGTCATGGCTGACAGGATTCTCAAGGAAATCTGGGACTTCCACCCGATTGCGGCGACGCATCTCGGGCTTCATGAGCATGATACACGTATGCCCGACTATTCTACGAAAGCATTGAAGGTAAGGCTTGAGCGTCTTGAGCAGTGGTATGACGGTTTGTGCAGGTTCGACACAACGTTAATGCCGCCAGAGCGGCGCGTCGATTGCAACCTGCTCAAGGCATCTCTTTATGATGAGATATACGATATTCGGGAGGGCAGGGTATACGAGAAAAACCCACTGCTCTATGTCCAAGCATGCGTTTATGGGGTCTATACCATCATGATCCGTCACGCTTCGGACCTTGACCAAAAGGCGGCAGCGATCATTGCTCGATTGAACCAGGTGCCATACTTTCTGAAGTGCGCAATGGAGAACCTCAAACGGCCTGCGGTTATACTGTGCGAGGTCAGTGCCGATCAGCTGAACGAAGGTGAGAGATTCATCGAGGACGTATTCGGACATTACAATGATTCGCTGAGCCCGGAGCGTGTGCTTGAATTTCAGCGTGCGAAAACAAAAGCAATTGCCGCCATGATGCAATTTGCTTATTGGCTCCAGAAGAACGGGGATGCGGATGCTGTATATGCTTTGGGCAGGGAAGGTTACGACCTCAAATTGCGTAATGTTCATCTTGTGGACATTGATGCCGACAGCATGCTCAAGGTTGGCGAATATTATCTGCGGGTTACAGAGGAAATGGCAGACAGTTTATCGACATTGCTCAAACCAGCATTAAGGCAAATGGTCGTCCTGCCCCCGGATTTTGGTCCGGACCAAGTAGTAGAATACCGCGTGGAGGAATTGAAAGATCTCCGCGACTTTGTTGCGGCATCGGGTATGTTGACCATACCGACGTGGGTAGGTGATATCAAGATCGTCGAGACACCGAGTTTTCTTGCAGGGCTCGTGCCGGGTGCGGCGATGATGCCGCCCGGCGCGTTTGACAAGTCCCGGACTAGTTATTTCTACACACCGCGGCTGCCCGTCGTCTTTGATAGAAATGACGCCGAGTATTATTATAACTACATACACAATCGCTGGTTCCGGGAATCTGCTGTGCACGAGGCATATCCTGGTCATCACCTTCAGAAGTCAATTGCCAATGATCATCCCTCGGCCGTTCGCAAGAGCTTCGGCGACTACTTTCTCATCGAGGGGTGGGCATTGTACTGCGAGGAATTGATGGTGCTGAGTGGTTATTATGAAGATACGGTCGCAGCGATGATTAACGCACTGGAGGGCGTGAAGTACAGGGCAGCCCGGGTTGTCGTCGATGTCAAACTGCAGACCGGAACCTTCACTTACGAAGACGCACTGCGTTTCATGGTTGATAATTTTGGGGGTAGCGAAGCTTACTATTCACGCGAGGTGAAGAGATATATAAGCAATCCGATACAGCCGGCTAGTTACCTGATCGGAAAACTACAACTACATTCACTGCTTGAGGAATACAAATTGATGAAGGGTAACGAATTCATGCTGCGTGACTTTCACGATGAATTACTCAGTCACGGGTCGATCCCGATCAAACTCATCCGGAAACTCATGATCGGAGGATGACTTTTGTGGTTGAGGACGCACCTCGTCAATGTATAGTAGTTGAGTTCTGATCCGAATGGTCATTCAACCTCTTGATCAAATATCGCGCCCAGGTGAAGGCGGCAATCCCGCCGATTGTATTTCCGGTCACGATGCCCCACCATATGCCCGGCAGATCCATGCCTAGAACATCTGCATAGATATACGCAAGCGGCGCCACGAGAATAATGGTCCTGATCATGGTAATGACGAGAGAGTACATTCCCTTTCCGATACCCTGGAAGAGCGCAGAAGAAAGGATTCCGAGAGCGGCGGCAGGATAATACAGGCACATTGTTCTGATGAATACCGCCAACTCTCCGGCAATGCGTCCCGCCTCCCCGCTCGTTGCGAACAGCGCGGTTATTTGGCGCGCGAAGACATAAGTCAACGTTGCCACAATCAATTCGATGAGGATGCCGACCCTGACGGCATAACCGTGTGCAACATCGACTTTAGTGTACTCGCGAGCGCCGTATGCGGCTCCGGTCACGGATACGACTGCAGTCGCCATACCAATTAACGGAAGGGACGCAAACATGGTTACTCTCCACCCGGTCGTGAATATGGCAACCCCGTCCGTACCGCCGACCTTCACCGCAATGAGATTGAGTAAGAATACGGAAAAAGCCATGGCGATCTGCATTATCGATGACGGCAGTCCGACTTTCAGGATGTCGTGCAAGATGCTTCGTGCAAAGGAGAAACCTTTCAGCGTGATTGATACGTAGGTGTCTTTTCTTATACATACCCAGTAGAATAGTAATGAAGACGACACCGACATTGATATGATCGAAGCCCATGCTGCGCCGGCCACACCCAGGTTGAGGCTGTAAATGAAGACTGGGTCGAGGATGATGTTGAGTGCTGCGCCGCCCACCATTGCGTACATAGCCCTGCGCACATCGCCCTCGGCACGAAGGAGAGCGCTGGCAATGTGCGCGAAGAAAATGACGATTGTCCCGAGCAACATTACCTGCGCATAAGCAGTCGCCATTGGAGCGACTCGGCCCGCGCCCAAACGAGAGAAGATCGGGCCGATGGAGAAGAAGCAGGGGACAGATACAATGATAGAGACAATGAACATCATCACCATTGCGTGCGCAGCGACGGCATCGGCACCCGGCTTGTCGCGACTTCCTATGCGTCTCGAAATTGCGGCTGCGGCACCGACGCCTAGACCCGTTGCCAGGGCAATTATCATGAAGAAGAATGGGAAGAAGAAACCGACCGCAGAGAGCGCGTCGGGTCCAAGACCAGACACCCAGATCGCATCAACAAAACTGTATATTGTCTGAACAGACATCGCGATGATCATTGGGATGGAAAGTCTTACAATTGCTTTCTTAGGATTCCCAAGAAGCGTTCGGACGCCGTTAGTTTGCTCTGGGTGGGTGTCTCTGATCATTCAGTCACGTTTGGATTCCTGTAAGATCGATACACAGTATAGACAGATAATACTACTTGTCAACGGCTTGATCGGTTATGTACTGAACATGCAAAACGGTAGTTGACAGGTCAAGAAATATGGCTATGTTCTTAGAGAAGGAGGTTTGTATGATGGATGGGGTGACCACCGACAGAAACCGTATCGTTGTGCGCTTCAAGGACGGGAGACTACTCAAAGGCTTCACGCATGACTTTACACCGGTCAAGGATTCCTTTCACCTAACCTCTGAATTGGAGAGTGATCGCGGTCAGATCCACGAAATTTTCTGCCCGAATCTGAAGGCAATATTCTTTGTGAAGACCTTGAACGGCAATGTAAACTACAAAGAGAAAAAGAGGTTCGATGAAGTGGACACATCCGGTCTGAGGGGTATCAAGATAAAAGTTGAGTTCAATGACGGCGAGGTGTTGCGCGGGATCAGTCTTGGCTACAGCAGGACGCGTAAGGGTTTCTTCGTCATACCCGTTGATCCAAACAGCAATAATGAACGCGTGTATGTCATTTCCAATGCCGTGCGTGACGTCAAGTTAGGTAGCGCGGCAGAAAAATAATACGTAGCGAGAGCGCTGCAGGCTTTGATCTGGTAGTCCAAATGTCTCCGCTGCCGCGGGTCACTCCAGTCGACCATGGCTTGTCTGATACGTATCCGGAGGACCGACCCACCGGATTGGTGAATGCTTGCGCAAGGGGGGAGTTTGGATCGCACTCTGTCGCGCTACGCATTGATTATATTGATTTCATCGACTATTGACAGTGTAGACTGAGGTACTATAATCGCTTCGCACCTTGCCTCTCCCTGGAAAAAAATCGAGGCAGTTGAGAATCTGTGTGCGAAAGATGCGGAGCTCAATGATCTGTATTACAACTTCAGAAAGAGACGTGTGCTAATCATCCATTCTTGGTCCCGGATCGGGGCCGTACTGCAAGGAGGTGGAAAGGAATCGGACAATGTGGTCAGGAAAGACGGAGTCATCCGGTATTTTCCTGAACTATGATGGCCGATCGAATATTCCTTGATTGGCCAGTGAAAAGTAGAAATGAAAAAGGGAGGGTAGGATGATGAGCAAAGGATGGGTTTTGTTGATCCTGGTTCTTGCCGTGAACGTCGCGACGGCTGGCCCGGCCGAAGCGGAGGATCTGAGCGACGAGGCATTGGCTTACATTCCGGTCTACACACCTCAACACTACGATATCAATGCTGAATACCCGGCACCGGTTTGGGATACGAACCGCGTCTATGCCGGTTCGAGTTCCAACCTGACAAGAAAGGTCGCGATCGGCAGATACTTTAAAGGTGCAACTGACGACACGCTACGTGTGATAGCGGTGCAGTCAGGCGGAACACGCAACCTTGTGATTGCCACTGATACTACTTCGACCGCCTTTGGTAAGGAGAAGTTCCGTATCGAAGAACCTTACTCGTTCACCGGTGGTACTCCCCATCCGGTTACGGTCGGCGATATTGACGGCGATGCATATACCGACATCGTCGCCGCGATGTCGGCCAGCCCGTACCGTGTAATATGGTTTGAGTGGGATGGCGCCAACTGGGTAGCGCGGGATTCGTTTGCGGTCAATGCTGGCGTCTGGGATCTCACGATCGGTGATGCAAATAACGACGGCAATGCGAATGAACTGCTCGTTCCGATATACTCTGCAACCGGAGGCTATTCGGTGATGCATGCGGTCTGGACCGGAACCGCGTGGGATACGACGAGGATAATATTCAGCCAGCCCACTTACCCACGGTGCGCAGTGATCGCCGATATACGTCCGGACCTTGCAGGTAATGAGTTCTATGTTTCGGGTACATCGGCCATCGGAATGGCGTACTGGAACGGAACGTCCTGGGATACATCGACGGTAGCGACTGGTCTCGCTTCGACTGTATATGGCGTTACGGCGGGCGATGTCGATGGCAATCTTACCGGCGATGAACTCGCTGCGGTGCATAGTTCGAGCAGCTACCAGCTATCAGTTTGGAACTGGGATGGTGCTGCATGGCAGGGAAGGGCATGGCGATGGTTAACTACCTCCATTGGTTCTTACAGTGATATAGAGGTGGGCGATATTCTGACGGATAATCCGGGCAATGAGGTGGTCGTTGCCGGAGCAAGTTCCACGCAGTACCCGGCGGCATTCTGGCTTGCACCCGACGGTTCGGGGTGGGTGAGTACGCTGCCCAAACCGGTGGCCAGTCAGACTCAGTACGGCGTTGCGATCGGTGACATAAACCGGTTTCGGGCCGTGAACGATGAATTCGTCCTCACGGGCTACGGGACGATCGTTGAAGTCGAACAATACGTCTTCGTGAACGACATCGGTACATACTGGGTGTCGATGCATAATCCGACATCGATCATAAACCTGCAGGATACGATAACGGTCGCTATCTTCAACTCCGGTTCTGCTGCACAGTCCGGGTTCAGTGTTGGGTACAGTTTCAAAACGAATCCGGCGAGTGGGAGCGTAACCTACAGCGGGACACTGGCATCGGGCGCGATCGATTCGGTGAAGATTCCCATAATCTTGAATGCTCTGGGTTGGGACACGCTGTATGTCTTTACGAATCTGGCCGGTGACGGGTACGCCGGAAACGACACGAGCATCGTCCATATGGAGGTCTATGACGATTCCACGAGAGCTGCTTCCGGTTTTAATGCATCAGGTTTTCCACCGCAGGACTGGACCGCAACGATACTTGCCGGCACCTACAACTGGGATCGGTATACGTCGCCGACCCTTCCTACGGCACCGGTACTTGAGGGCTACGCAGTCGCTGGATACAACAGTTACAGCGCATCGGCCGGTTCGATGGCGCGCCTGCGCACCCATCAGTTCAATATTGGACCGACGCCGAAGAAAGTTATGCTTCGTTTCTATATGTTCGGTGACGACGGTTACGCAACCTACTATGATTCTCTGTATGTTCAGTATTCGTTCGATGACATAAACTACACGACCGTCGCAGGTTTTGGCCGTATCGACACCGCGGACCTCTGGCGCGTGTTCGATGTCGAGATCGGCGATTTTGCCGCGAACATGGATCTGTACGTTGGTTTTCTCGCGGTCAGCCAATCAGGTTACCGGATGTACATAGATTCGGTTAGGGTGTTTGTGACCACTGCAACTGCGGCATTGACCGACGCGGGTGTGATGTCGATCGAGCCGTTCCCTGCACCGATTTTCGAACTCGATACGCTAGAGGTGACGGTGACGCTGAGGAACTATGGTCTGAATCCTTTGACGACGACGCCGGTCTTCTATACGCTGGGCGGTGCGGATACGACGACCGAGACATGGACAGGTTCGCTCTTGATCGGGCAGACCGAAGACTTCACCTTTGCTACAGATTTCGTGCCGCAGGCAGCTGGTGTTATGACATTGTATGCCGGGACCCAACTTCCTGGCGACCAGGTACCTGATAACGATACTGCGAGTACTTCTTTCTCGGTATGTCCGTTCTCCAATATTCCGCCGTATTCCAAAGACTTTGAAGAGGATTGGTCGAATTCGACGAATCCGCCGTTCTGCGGCTGGACGATCGTCGATGGCGGGACGCAGACGCCGAATATCGTCGACAACAATGACTGGCACCGGTACTACTACTCGGCTCACGGCAGTTACGTAGCACGCGTTTACTACTCGCCGATCGAGATACAGGATGACTGGCTCATTTCACCTCGGTTTGATTGCTCTGCGGGAGGTATCTACACGTTGAATTACTGGCATTACTACAATGACTATACGGCGACGAGGCTCGACTCGGGCCGGGTGCTCGTCAGTACCGATGAGGGAACGAGCTGGCAGACGATCGCGATGTATTCCAATGCCGATGACTCAGGTTCCTGTAGCTTCGACGTCAGTTCATTTGTTGCCGGCGAGCCGCAGGTGCGGTTTGCCTTCCATTACGTTGCCGAAAATGAATACTGGTGGTACATCGATGATTTTGAAGTCGACTTCACTCCGGACGTTACCGGACCTGTCATTACGGTCATTGAGCAGCCGGCAAGCACCTATCTCGCTGGTCCGTACAGAGTCAGCGCCGAGATCACGGATGTTTCCGGTATAATGGCTGATACATTGTACTACATCGTCGACGATGTAGTGACTGCGGTCGGCCACACGTCTGTCGCAGGTGATACGATCAGTTATGATGTACCGACCCAGGCACCCGGGACCGTGATCGAGTACTATATCGGCGCATGGGATAATTTGAGTAACGGCTCGACGAGTGATCACTACAGTTTCTGGGTGTTATCTCCGATGGCGCCGAGCGACCTTGAAGTACTTGGATTGGCGGATTCGACGGTGCAGCTGGATTGGTTGCCGCCGGGTGAGGAGTTATCGTATCATGGTGCGTATATGTATTACTGGTTTTCAATGACCGGTGATATGGTTGCCACCCAATTCACACCGCAGCATACGCCGTGTAGATTGGAGGCGGCTTCGATCACGTTCTGGACCTGGTACGATTCCCTCGTCTTCTATGTCTGGGCCGATGATGGATATGGTAATCCTGGAACAGTTCTCTACGTGGACACGCTTGTCAACTCTCAGATTAACCCGAATGCCGAGATATTCGATCTTACTGGAGAGGATATCGTTGTCGACGGCGATTTCCACGTCGGGTACGAGTGGTTGAATGATACCACGCCGTGTCTGCTTTGTGATGCTGGTGCGAATACCTCAAGGAGCAAATACAATGTGGGTGCCGGATGGTTCCCGACCGGTCTTGATTTCTTGACGACAGCCGTCGTCAGTTATATTCCACCCATTACCGAGGGTCTTGTTGCCGCGAGTCGTATGTCCAACAGTGTTGTCATGCCGATCAGCAGCGGACGGAACGAGCGTGGCGGTGAGCGTGTAGCGAACAATCGGTTAGTAGAGGTCAGATTGGAACCGGTCGACGCTGTTGGTCCGGGATTGTTAGAGCGGATACTGGGGATCAGTGATTTCGAGGTCGAGCGGAGTGAGTCGCAGGGTGGTCCTTATACTTCGTTGGGCACGACGTCACAGTCGGGGTATATTGACACCACGGTTGCCGACGAAACCCGCTACTACTACGTGGTGAAGGCTAACTATACCGCACCGGAGTCGGCATCGGTCTATTCGAACGAGGTGACGATCGGGATTGATTTCAGTCCGCCGGCTTATGCGAATACGACCTACGATTCACTCGTTGGTGGACCGTGGGTTGTGTCGACCGACATCACCGATTGGACAGGTTTGGCTTATGATTCGCTTGCTTACCGTGCAGACGGTGGTACGTTTGCCTATGTTACACACGACAGCATGTCGGGCAATACGTATTACTATACGATACCATCTTATCCGAGTTACACGGTCATCGATTTCTATCTCTTCAGTGAGGATTCGTCCTGGATGCAGAATGCGGGTCGGGATCCATTGACTGGCTATTACTCTTGGACGGTCACCGGTATCGCTGATTACAAACCGGAAATGATACCGGATCGCGTGTTCTTCAACCAGAACCGGCCCAACCCGTTCAGCCATTTCACGCAGATCGAATACGGCGTGCCGCGCAGCATGCACGTGAACATATCGGTCTACAACACAGCGGGACAGCGCGTGAAGACGCTGGCTGACGAGATCAAAGCGGCGGGCTATTACGTTGTAGCATGGCCCGGCACCGATGATCTGGGGCGTCGTCTGGCTGATGGCATCTACTTCATGCGGTTCACGAGCGAGGACCTGAAAGACACGAAGAAGATCATCCACGTACGCTAATTATCGATCAGTAGTCGTAGAATATGGGGCGGCCAAAGGCCGCCCCTTTTTTTCAGACGCAATAGAGATGTTGGTGCAGAAAAGCAGTGCCGGTCTGTGCCACCATTGGCCATCGCACAAAAGAATCGGAAATTCGAAACGCAAAGCAAATTTAAAGTTCAGAGCACAAATGGTCGAAAAACACATTTTGGATTTTGGTCATTTGATATTCGATATTGTTTAGTATTCGGTGCTTAGTATTTCGTATTTATGGTATGTGTTCTCCGGTTCTCCATCTTCCGCAAATTGTGGTAAGTCTTAGTCTTGACTGCGTCAAGAAATTATCTATCTTTAGCAATACATGGCCGATAGGGGCAAAAGTTCTGAACTCCGCCATACAGTAGTATTCTCCATCACCGAGGGAGTATATACACAGGTCTATATTGCCTTAGCAACGGTCGGAAGCGCATTCGTAACGAGATACGCCCTATTGCTCGGAGCGATGCCTTTCCACCTCGGTCTGCTTGCGGCAATTGGACAGCTTGCGCTCGTGTTCCAGCCCCTGGGTATTGTGATCACCCGCCGCGGAACCTCGAGAAAGAGGATCATCGTTAAACTTGCGACTTTTGGCCGCGCACTCGCCTTGCTGTATGGCATATTACCATTCCTTTTTCCACGTTACACGGCCATCTGGGTATTCTTATTGCTGCTTTCGATAGCTACATCGATGCACGCAATGGGTACGAATGCCTGGATCGCCTGGATCTCGGATATGATACCGGAACGTATCCGCGGGCGTTTCTTTTCATGGCGTTCACGGTACTTCATGATCGTAGGTCTCTTCATAGGCTATGTATTTGGTGCTATTGTGGACATCTTCGATCCGAAGACCGAGGGTTTCATTGAGAAGGTCATTTCTGTCCGACCTACGGGCATTTTGGCACCCGAGCATATGAACGTCGCCTTCATACTTGTGTTCACGGCGGCGGCGGTTTTCGGATACTTAGGCGTGCAGTTCCTCAAACGGCAGCCGGAGCGGCCGAAACGCGCCGATGATGAACGTGTCTCGGCGAGCTTAGTCACACCACTGCGGGATCTCAATTTCAGGAAATTCCTGATATATAATTTCTGGTGGATGTTGGCCCTCGGCATTGGGTCTCCCTTTTGGCAGCCTTTCATGATACAAAAATTGCAGATGTCGTTGGTCAATATCCAGGTCTATGGTACTATCAGTGCAGTAGCATCCATTCTGGCACTACGCCCATGGGGTATGGTCATTGATCGGTTCGGTAACAAGGCGGCAATGCGTCTCGCCATCGTTCTGGGCGGGATCAACCCGCTCGTCTGGCTCTTCGTGAACACAGGCAATTCCTGGATACTGAACATTGAAGCGATCACGTCCGGCATTATGTGGTCGGGTACCAACATCGTTGCCATGAACTTTGTATTATCGATCGCACCGCGGGATGGCCGTCAGGTATATTCGGGTATCCTGGGTGCCGTCTCGGGCACTGCGATGGTGATTACTATGTTGCTGTCCGGAATCCTTTTACCAAGAGCGAGGGATATTCTCGGAATGCACCTGCAGCCTGAGCAGATACTCTTCGGGCTCACCGGATTGCTCCGTTGGACGGCGCATATTCCCTTGAGCTGGGTGAAAGAGCCCAAGGGCAGACCGTTTGGAGCATTATTGTACTATATTCGGCAGTCGGCAAAGGTGCGAATAGGACAGTTCATCGGTGTGATCGCGCGCAATGGGCAGAACGATCGATGACGTTTCCCATCATGGCTCAAGGTCTCTTCCCCCTTTTTATTGACAAGTATTGCAATATCCGTATAATTCAGTTTGTACGGTGAGAATGAATCGGCGGCGAAAGAAGGTAAAGAGAAGGTATGGAATAATAGCAATAATCGTTATTCTTTCAGTACCCGTCTTCTATCTGGGTAAGAGAGTATATAAGTTCGCCGGTGCTTTGCTTGAGGAGAGAGAATTGGAGAAAAAGAAGATTGTGTTGCAGGCGGAGAACGACGTGATGATGTTGAGGATCGAGGAATATAGAAAAGGTGGCTTGACCGAGACCAAAGCCCGAGAAGATCTCGGTATGATAAGAGAAGGCGAGAAAGTGTTTCTGGTGCCCAAGAAATGATCTACCAGTTGGCAATCACTCCTTTCCGATTTGAGCCCTGCCGGAGCGACGCCAGTTTTGCTCCGGGCGAGCAGGTCATTCTCAAGAGCAAAGAAGGTATCGATATCGGTAAGGTGATCGTCGCCCAGAGAGATGATACGGGCGATTATTACGGAGAGATCATTCGCAGCGTCACTCCGGAGGATCTCATCAAACGCCGCGAGCTGCAGGAATATGAAGATTTCTGCCTGGTGGAATTTAAGAAGGCGGTTGAGGAGTTCAATGTTTCGATGAAGCCTGTCTATTGCCACTGCCAGTTCGATGAAGAACGGGTGATGTTTTATTTCACGGCCGAAAAGAGACTCGAATTCCGCAGGTTGCATCGCAGTATATCGCAAAGATTGAATAAGCGGGTGGTCATCAAGCAGATTGGTGTCCGTGACTACTCTAAGCTTTTTGGCGGGATCGGTCCGTGTGGCAGGAATCTCTGCTGCTCCGCATTTCTCAATGAGTTAAAATCGATCTCCTTGCGAATGGCGAGGGAGCAGAAACTGTACGTATCCCCGAGTAAAATATCCGGTGTGTGCGGCAAATTGCTATGCTGCCTGAATTTTGAGGAGAATTACTATACCGATTTTCAGGAGAGAAACTTCAGCAAAGCGATGCAGGTTGATGAGGAAGAATAGACCTGCCTCGGCTAAGATACATCCAATAGAAGATGATGAAGCTAGACGAGCTCTATGAACTGGTAAAGACGCTCCGTGAAAAATGCCCTTGGGATAAAACGCAGACCATCGATACATTGAAAAACAAGGTAATCGAGGAGTCGTATGAGCTGGTCGATGCGATATCCGAGAATAGTACAGAGGCGATCGCTGAGGAGATCGGTGATGTGCTTTTTCTTTCTCTTTTTCTTGTGAGGATCTTGGAGGAAGAAGGCAGGACGAAGCTCGATGTCCTTGTCAATTCTGCGTTAGACAAATATCGCAAGAAGCACCCCCATGTGTTCGAAAGTAAGGACCTGAAAGATGCACATGAAGTGCTGGAATTCTGGCACAAGAGCAAGGGTGATATCTTTGCGGGCATACCGGAGATCTTGCCTGCGTTGCTCGCCGCAAAAGTGATTCAGGAGAGGGCCGCGAGAGTCGGCTTTGACTGGGATACGCGGTCCGGTCCGCTGGAAAAGGTGCGTGAAGAGGTCGGCGAGGTCGAAAAGAGTGAAGAAGCGGCACGTGGCGAGGAGTTGGGTGATCTTCTCTTTGCCTGTGTTAATCTTGCTCGGCATATGGGTGTGGATCCTGAGGAGGCGTTAAGGAGTGCCAACAGGAAGTTCGTCAGACGCTTCAGGAAAGTCTTGGAAGTGTTGAAAAAACAGGGAAAGGATTTGGATAAGGCAGGGCTTGTCGAGATGGATGCAATTTGGGATGGCCTCAAGAGGGAAGAATAACGTACGCGTGGATGCCGAGCGTGAGATCGATGACATCAAGGCGGGGCTGAAAGAACTCGGCATCGATACGGCCGGTCAGACAATCGAAAAGTTCAGGACATATCTCGACGCTCTTTACTCGTACCGAGATCGGATGCATCTCTTGTCTCGCCGGGACTATGAGCGCATCGGCAGGCGCCATTTCTTGACTTCTTTGATCGCCCACCCTTATGTGAAGGATAGCCGCAGAATATGCGATGTTGGCGCCGGTGCAGGCTTTCCGTCTCTTCCGCTGAAAATTCTCTTTCCAGAGGTCCATTTCGTCCTCTTCGAATCGAACCGCAAGAAAGCAGAATTCCTCGATCATTTGGTAGACATGCTTGGCCTCCACAGGATAGAAGTGATCAACGCCAGAGCGGAAGGGTACTCGGGGCATGGTTTTGACCTGGTTCTGCTGAGGGCCGTTGGCAAGGTAGACAGATTGCTCAAGGTTGTGCAAAGACTTCTCGTTAGGGGCGGGAGAGCTATTTTCTTCAAAACTCAGGATGTAGAAGCAGAACTCCGGCGTGCCTCGACAGCGATAAGCAAAATGGGATACGGTGTTGAAGTGAGAAAGATCCAAACGCCTGTCGAGAAGATCCCGATGGCATTAGTTATTCTGCGCAAGCCTTAATATTGTTGAGTTTCTTCCTTTTCCGACTGAGAGTCATAGAGATGCAGTTCCTAAACCATAGAAAAGGCGGCGTTCATTCATTTGTGTGATGGTCAAGCGGAGAGTGGAGATGATGCACAAAGTATCGAACTTGACAAAAGCGATATAATAAATATAATTCACAGATTAAATGAGGAGGTATTATGGCATACAAAATAAATGAAGAGTGTACGGCATGCGGGCTCTGTGAGCCGGAGTGTCCAGTTCAGGCAATTGCAGCTGGAGATCCCATCTATACGATCGATCCGGGGAAGTGTGTGGAGTGCGAGGGCCATTTCGATGAACCTCAGTGTGCTTCAGTATGCCCGGTGGATGCATGCGTCCCTGATCCTGATCATCCAAAGAAGTAGGTTTCTGGAGAGAATAAATGAAATGCGGTCGGAAAACCGACCGCATTTTTTTATTTATGATGTGCGCAGTAATCAGTTCGAGCTCAGTGTGAACTGTGCATCGAGGTAGGCGCCTTCGGAATCGGTGGCGCGAACGAACACCTCAAAAACAGAGATATCCCCAGCACTGCCGTATATTACACCGTTGTCCGCATCGATCATGATGCCTTCGGGAGCCTGTAAGAGTGAAAATGACATGGGGTCTCCGTCCGGATCGAATATCGGGAGGACATAATGGACGTTTTTCGGCGAACATTTCACAGAATCGGTTTTGGTCTTGAAAGCAGGGGGCGCGTTGGCGATAGTGATTTCGAATGGAAATGCTTCAGAACGGTATTCACCGTCGTCGGCAAATGCAGCACCGGTTATGACGTCATTCTTCTTCAAACGGAGCGGTGCCATAGGCAATACGTTCGAGGTGTTGGGTAGCACGTCATCCTTGACGAGCCAGTGAACGACGAGGTCTATATCATCACCATCGGCGTCTTCGAAAAGCGCGTTCAGCGTGACCTGGGGCGTGGTGACATCTATGATCTCGGGTATTACCGAAACCGAAACGATCCTTGGGGGTAGACCGCCTATCGTTATTTCACTTGACCTCATCATCTTGCCATATGCTTTGCCGTCGTATGGCGTCACTTCGGCAAGTATCCTGTCCCCCTTCTTGATTTCCGGGTACGTAAGGGACATGCCTTCGCCGATCTCTTCGTCATTGACATACCATTTAACCTCGTAGGTTATCGGATCGCCATCCTTATCCGAAGCGAGGATACGGGCAGTGATCTCCGATTGAACAGTCGGATTTAGTGGCAGTAGTGTAATGTTCTCAAGCACGGGCGCGTGATTGACTGCGGCGCTGTCCTCTTCCTTTTTCCCGCCGCACGTGACGACAGCGAGGACGAAAATAATCCCGAATGCGAATATCGACTTACTCAATTGTCACCTCCGTTCCATCAGTATAGGCACATTTTGGCATGTGTCAATGTGCGCTTGCGACTGGCGCTTTCAGATCGGTGATCACCTTATCGTTTCTCGATCAACCTACCGTCTACCACTTCGTAGAGTTTCTCGATCCGTATGTACGTTCTGACCCCGGTGCGACTGAGTCGGTCGCGGACGAGTGAAGCCGTGAACGGAAAGGAGATATTCTGCACGTCGAATTCCAAATTCCTGTGAACCAATGAGGCGCGCGCATTGGGGACGTAGATCCTCAAGCCATCGACGAGGACGAGTGAATCACCTTCAATCCCGTGGACCATGCCCAGATAGGTCTCTTCGGCAAAGAGACATAAGCATAAAGTGAGCGAAAGCAGTATGATCATTTTCATGTTAACCTCCTTATCTTCCCTTCCACATTATCACGCCGCTCCGGGGCAGACCAGGAATCCCGGTTTCCGGCGATACGATCACGCCTCCCACCTGAACAAAGACCTTTGTCTGGTCGGCGGTGACATAGAGCGATGGCTCTGACGGCATTCCCGCACCGAGGTCGATCCAGACGCGGTTCGTATCTCCGGTCGTACCGAGGAAAGGCTCAATGTACGCTGTACCGGTCAGGTAGTGCAGGGCGTACAGCTGGCCCGTGCCGCCGTATGAGCATATGTCAGCGCCCGGTTTGAACGACGTGAACAGCACGGCGCCGCCGATCACCAAACTCGTTGTTATGCTCCGCTCACCGCGCTGCATCCAGCGGTACCAGCCGAGCCGGTTGTTGACAAGGGTCTTCAACGAATCGAACGTGACGATACCACCGCCCGGGATGTGGACCTGGTCGAGGGTATCGACCCACACATTCGTCACGTCATAGCGGTCCGTCACAACCTGCGTATGGACCGTGTCATCGCGGAAGCCGACATAGAGCTGCTGGGTCGTGGTGTCGGCTACGTCGAATTCGCTGTAGAGCCGTCCCGAGCCAAAGTACACCCATAGATGGTTATATTCATCGGTGGCGACCGAACCTTCTGCCGTTACCGGCCGCTGCATGTCCATGACCGATCCCCATGTCCAGGTATTGGGGTCAGTGCTGTCATTCGTCAGGATGCGGTAGATCTTGCCGCGCCATGCCTTGACCGGTGGTCCGGCAAAGTAAGCGTTGCCAAAGTATATACGATCCACGCTGTAATCAATCCCCCAATCGCAGGCGAATATGTTTGAGATGAAAGAACCTGCGTCAGGCAGGGTGATCTTGCGCAATAGAGTTCCGGTGCTCAGGTCGAGAATGAAGATACGGCCGTTCTGGGTGCATTCACCAGAGCAGCTCTGCGGGCCCGAACCGAAGACGAGGAACCAGCGGTCACGGACCTTGACCACGGTGGAGAAGCAGGTGGTCAATGCCAGGTCAGATGGAGAGTATTCCCACAGCGGTATCGGATCGTGCGGGTCAGTGATATCGATCGCAAAGAAGGCTGAAGAGCATGTGTCACCAGTTATCGCGATGGGCATACCGCCGAGCCTCATACCTCCGATCAGGATTGTACCCCAACCGCCGGGACGTTCCGGATCATTGGGATCGAAGATCTGGGCGTCCGTAACATATGCCCTGAGGTCGACATAATAATTGTGACACTGATCATACCCCTTCTTAGTCAGCCACCTCAGATGGGGCAGCAGGTTGTACGGTATATACCCCCACAGTTCTTCGCCCAGGTCATGGCCGGCCGGTTCGAGGGTCATTGGAGTTAGTACATTGTCGCTTCTCTGGGCGACGCCGCCGTTGAAGCAGTGGAGCATGCCGTCGTTGCTTCCTACGTATACGACATTCCTGCGGTCGCGGTAATAGTTGTAGTATTGCGCGTACGAGACATCGCCGTAGATGAAGTCATAGCGCTCAGTGGGCCGGCCGACAAGGGTCGGGCCTGAGTTTATCACGTCCCCCAGCTTCCAGACCTTGCCTCCGGTCGTCCTTGTCCTCAGATCAGGGAAATCGGTGCCCCTGATATACTGGATGATCGTATCGGCTGCGCTTGCGGTTGAAACGCCGAGATACGGCTGCAGGGCAGATGAGTTGGCCGATGTGAAATCGACTATCTCTCCGGCATCGACGGTTCCGTTCTTATTGGCGTCGACAAATGTCTTGATCGTCCGGACTGCAGGTAGTGTGTCCCAGAGCCACTTGCCAGCATCCCATATGGGCTTCAGACTGTCGATCGGCATAGCGGCGACCGAATCGAGTGTCTGGCCATTGCCATAGACGTCCCTGTATTTGATGATCGTCACGCCGGTCTGATGTGAGATCATGTTGATAACGTAGTCGTTCTCCAAATTTAGGGTGGCGTCGGCTTCTGTATCTTCACGGAGGAGGCCGAACGGATCGAGCCACAGCGAGTGGGTCGTGCCGATCCAGTCGAGCATCTCGTTGGTTGGATAGAGTTTCACCTGATAGAACTGCGATTGGATCGCGAGCCCGCCGCTCCTGGAGCCGGTGGAGACCACCGCTACCGGCGAAGCGGATTGCGTGCGCGCGATCATGGAGAGGATCGCCCTCTTCAGCGCCATTTCGATTTCATAACCGTCCCGGGCGAAGAAGTACGTGTCGGGTATAGTGTCAAAATCGGCGTCCCATTCGACCTGTTGGTCCGGTCTGTTATTGTCGTTGTTATCGACAAACCCGCCGAATTTGCACGCGTTCCTCAATAGTTGGCTCTCCTCGAATGCGGCAATGCCGTAGAGCGCGACGTTCTGAACGTCGGGCAGGTTCCGGTCGAGCCACTCCGCACCGGCCGGAAGGCTGTCGGGCCTGAGGTCCGTGATATTGCCGTAGTATGCCAGGTGCACGAGATAGTTGGAGCCCTGGTCAGCGCTCGGGTTCGGGCCCGGCAAGATGCCTGAACCGGCATAGCTTGCAAAGGAGCGCAGATTAATTGCATTGGGCATGTCGGCGGCGCTATTGGGTACGTGCAGGTCTTTCGTCGATTGACCGTCTGTGACAACGAGCATGAAACTCTGGCGGCACGGCGTCATCTTTGCCCAGCCGGTCGGGCCGGGCAATCCTTTGTCATAGTATGGGTCTTTAGGCAGTATCACCTGCTTGACGTAATCGCCGTTACTGTAGAAAGGCTCTGCCTGTGAAAAGTACCTGAGCATCTCCCAGTAGCATTCGCCGAGCGGCGTCCAGGAATCGAAGACGACGTTCCTTATCGCCTGGTAGCACGCCGTGTATGTGACGTCGCCGATATATCCGGTTCCGCCTGTGATGCTGCCGCCATTGTCGGCGAATGTCCCGGTCAATTCGTTGTAGCCGTCCCAGATACCTCCTGGGCCGTAGTTGAAGTTCGCAATGCCGAAACGGGGCACATTGTCATCCCATATCCCGTCGTCGTTGATATCAGCGATCTGGGCAAGGACGCCGCCCCACGCCGAGCGCGGTATATAAACCCAGATGACGGACGAACCGATCGATGGTAAGGGGCCGGTGCCGACCCGTGTAACGGATATACTGGTAAGCATTGTGGCATCGTGGGTGATGTCGATCCGGCTGTAATTGCTGCTCGGCGATGTGCTCGAGCGGTAGTATACGCTCCAGCTGTATCGGCCTTCGCTCTCCAGTCGGACCGGATCTGAAGCAGCAGCCCATGTCGATGGTCCCCGTCCACCGATAAGGACCTTCTTGGCGACATCGCCGCGGCTCATGATCGCCCAGTTCAAAATATGGCCGGGATACGGGCCGGTCGGGCTCGCAAACCAGCCGGTCGCGGCGCCCGTGGTTCGGTATTCATAGCTGCTGTCCGGATTGAAATAGCCGTAGTATTTGACCGTATCAGCGGGCGTTCCCTGTATGATCTCGGTCGTCGTATACGCGCGGTCGGCCATAGAACCAGAATTGTCCAGGACGATGAGAACGTTCGGCGTCGGTGTTTTCCAGGTAAAGGGCGGGAAGCAGCAGTACGTGGTGTCAAGCTCCTGGGCAGATACAATGAGAAATGACAACAACAGCAATTGGATTGCAATCCCTGCAAATGATTTGTGACCTGCGGTAATGTTACTCATCTTTTCCTCCTTAAAAACTAATCGACGGATGCGGTAAAGCGCTGAACGGCTTCGAGTCCGACCCGTTCGCCGCTGCGAGCGAGTATCGTCGCGCTGATATAGTAAGTCCGGTAACTACCCGAAGCGGGTGTCGCGCCGGGTCCAACCATGGCGCGTGCGAATTTTATCGCGGTACCTGACATCGTAATGACTTGAGCCGAAGTCCGCTCGGCAGTTACTGATGCTCTGTAGCCGCCAATACGCACCGTGTCGACAATGCGAGGCGGAGCATCGAGAAAAGTATTCAAACTCTCTGCCTTTGCCTTGCTGATCTCCAGCGCGGCTACGGCCGCTTCATAAGTTGTTTCGTATCTTACCTGACCGCGCGTGACGCTCATGCCACGAACGACAACATAGAGGGCCAACGATCCCACGATCAAAACGACGATCATCGTTCCTAACGCAACTAAGAGAGCGATACCGCTACTATGTTTTTCAATCATTCGAATCTTCATAGATCCTCCCCTGGCTGCAGGTTCTGAGGATAGATGATGCTGCTGAGTATCGCGCGCTTTCGGCGCTTCGCGTAGGGATCGAGTGCGAGTGGATACTCCGGATCATGCTCGATCAATATTGTGTCTTCGACTTCTTCGTATCCAGTGATGAGATCAGACGCAATGACCACAGTGAATCTCACCGCCCACTTATTGCCGTAATTAGGATTGAAAAGCGGGTTGTTAGCATTGTTCCAGTTGTCGATTATCCCGTCGTTATCTGTATCAATGCCGTATCGGAATTGGATCGCTTCGACATTGGTCAGGAGCGCTTCGCCGCCTCTCATCAGTGTATCATTAGAGAGCGTGTAGGTCAGGCCGTTATTATATGTTGCCGAATTGCGTCTGAATACCATGAGCCCTGCCCTTGCAGCGATGGTAGGACCGATGTACAATCGGAGTCCGTCGATTGCGTTATTCCAGACCGGGTCATAGAATGTAAATGTATCGATTCCGGTTATGATTAGATCCTGGTGCACTGGTCTGCGCGTTTCATTCATGATGATGATTGTGTCGCCGACCCGAAAGTTGGCCAGACTGTCAGTCCAGCGTCGGACCGGTAGGGTAGACCCAGCGACGTCATCGAGCAGGTAGCTCCATTGGGTTCTGTTCATTTCGAATCCAAGGCCGACGCCCTTAAGTGTGATGTCACCCCCTGCGTTCGAGAGCTGGAGCGCATCCTGCAGTTCATACGGATAGCCGAGGCCGGCCAGGAGCAGGTCCCATTTGATCAACGTAAAAGCGACCTGAGCGTCGGTCTGTAGAATCGTGGTGCGCGTCACCTGGACGGACTTGGTCTGTTGAAGATTGAGTACCGAATACACTGCACCGAGGACGACCATGAGAATGACCAGGGAGATCATAAGTTCAACGAGGGTCATACCAAATCTTCTTTCTGATCGCAAACGGCCGCCATTCTTGCAAATCTTAAAAGGGATCTTCATCGTTCCTCCTTAATAACGTTTTATGAGATAGGAAGTGAGTGGTTGCGCTGAGTGTGGCCAGGAGACGTGGATGCAAATCGTCTTGAATCGTGAATCGTATACCGTATCTATGACGCTGTCAGCGACGTTCCAGATTATCTGAAATTCGCCACGGCCGGCGATCTCGTATTGCTCGTAATCGTGGTTGATGGTGTCACCGAGGCTGTCAGATGTGAGATGGCGCAAAATCGAGTCGCTTGTGGGCAGGTTCATGAGTTGTTCGTGATAGCGGTTGAGCACATCTCTGGCATACATCCGGCGGTTCATCATGGTGCTCGTGCGGACGCCCATCACGGTCAAGTTGGCGACCGCGAGGACACCGATGGCTAGTATGACGAGCGCTACGAGAACCTCGACAAGGGTGAAGCCACGGTTTCGCATTGGGAAATAAATAAAGCGTAACTTCTTAAAGCGGGTGTTCATATTCACCTCCTCTAAGGATTCCAGGTGCCACCGGCAAACTCATAGGTGGCGATCTTTCCGAGCGTGTTTACGCCTACCGCGTAATTGTCGATACCATCTGTAATGTAAAGAACGCCACTCGTTGCACCACCCCGGCCATCGAAGAATAGTATGTCTGACGGAAAGTCGACGCCATCAACTGCAGGCGCGCCCGTGGTTCCCTCGGGCGGTTGGCCGACGACACCGACACCGCCGAAATAGACCTTCCCGCCTGCAATTTCGCTCAGTTTGAAATCCTGGGTCGTGCTGTCCGGTCGGATGAGGCGATAACTGTATTGGTCGGGGAAATTGATGGCGTAGGTGCCTCCGGATGTGATGGCTCGCTCTCTGAGTGCCTTGAAATGCTGTGCAGTTTTATAGCATGCACTCCGCGTGCGAGCCTGCCTCTGCATCCGTGTAAAATTTGGTACGGCGATCAGCGCGACGATGGCGATGATCGCTATAACGACCATCAACTCTATCAAAGTAAAACCGTGCGTGGATGAATGTCTGTGTGGCTTTGGTCTTTTAAAGATTTTCTCCATAATTCCTCCAGTCTTCAGTGAAAAATACATGCAAGATCCGTTCCCGGATCTGATTTACTAAGGTTCGATATTACGGTTATTTTCTATAGGATTGGTTCTTGTTGGCCATTCTTTTTCATTAATTGGGTGAATTTTTACCCATATGCTCTGCGGCCAAAATCGGGCGGTCACGGAATTTTGTGTAGTAATTTTGCTACATTGAGGATACGACATGGTCGTAAGTCGTTGACTTTGGGGAGGCAAGGCGTATAATAGCCCATGTCGTTATTGCGGCCGCCGTTCTTTGATATTCTTCGCAATCCATTGATGGCGATGGCACGGGAGAGAGGGTGAGATTCGGAAGGTTGCATCCGCGTGACATTGGTGTCATCTCCGTAATATTCATCATATTGATCCTCTTCGTCGCACTCTTCAATTTGTATATCAGCTTCCAATTCAGAAACGAATTCATTGATTACGGACGGAACAACGTCCTGTCGATCATGAGCGTTTGCCGCGGTTATATGAACGGTGGTTATGATCAGCGTGAACTGAGCTCGTTGTTGAGAGGTGTGAGTCAGTCCTTTGGTCTTGCGCGCATGACCGTCAGCGATACGCTGGGTAACCGGATCTATGATTCGTGGAGGTATATCGCTGCCATTGCACCGTTCGAGGAGACCGATCACATGGAAAGTTTCACAAGGATGCCTGAGGCAGGGGAACTCGTACAGGAAGGTAACGAATTCATGTACTTGAGCACTGAGCCACCGGCATATTTCTATGTATCATTGAGTCCTGCGTACACGGTCGTATTCGGAAATATTTTCCGGTGGCACATATTCTACATAACCATTTCGCTCCTTTTCGCAAGCTTCCTGGGTCTATTCCTGCTGCGCAATCTATTTCTGCCGATGCGTTACGTGACCAACCTTGCGCAGAGTTTTGGGATTGAGATGAAGAAGGAGGATTTTGTATCGGCAACGTTCAGTGAAGTTTACAAGAAACTAAAGTTACGGGAGCAGATGCTTGTCGAGTTTTCTGCATACATCGCGCACGAATTCAGAAATTCTCTTGGTGCCGTAATCGGTCTTGCCCGCCTCGTCGAGAAAGGAAAGAGGCCGGCTGCAGAGATTATCAAAGAATGTCGCAATATGGAAGAATTGATTGCGCGGATATTGGAATATTCAAGTCCGTTGAAACTCGACCTGGGCGACGTCAGTCTGAACACCGTTCTGAATGATGCTCTCAGCAGGGTTACCTTGCCGAAGAGGATACGTGTTGCAAAAAAAACGATGGCAGGTATTCCGAACATACGGGGCGATCACGAATTACTCGCCGTTGCTCTGTGCAATCTTCTGAAGAATGCGAAAGAAGCGATAAAAGGCAAAGGGCAGATAACCATCGTTACCGGGGTGAAGGACGGGGTGTGCTTTCTGTCGGTCGAGGATACCGGTGTTGGCATGGACAGCAGTGAGTTGGCGATGGTTTTCAATCCATTCTTCTCGAGAAAGGCCGAGGGAATGGGGTTGGGGTTGGCATATGTCAGGAAGGTAGTGGAAGAACATGGCGGACATGTAGAGGCAAGAGGAAAGAAAGGGAGAGGTGCGACTTTCCTGCTGGAATTCCCTTCACGTCGCCGATGACGGGTGTTTGCTTCGTTCCTATCCATCTTGATTTTCATTAAGAATTGAATATATTAAAGCAAAGGAGTTTTGATGGATCAATTTGCTCGCCGAATTGCCGATACGATAAGGTCGATCAGGGTAGATTACGGAGATGTAAGAGTCGTTACGCGAGAATCCCAATCGATCGTTCTGAAGAATGGCATAATTGAAGCCATAACGCACAACACCGACACGGGGTTCGGAGTGCGCGTTCTTAAGGATTCAGCCTGGGGCTTCGCGTCATCGAACGAGATGAAGAGAGATGTTGCTGATAGAGTCATCAAGGATGCTCTTAACATCGCGCTCGCCTCGGCGCTTGTCAGATCGGAGGGCGTCAAATTGACAACCCTGGAGCCTCAGAACGGGAATTACACTACCGCAGTGACGATCGATCCCTTTAGCATATCACTAGATGACAAAATCGGGATGCTCTTGTCATGTGATCGGGTAATGCGGGGAGACAAGCGAATCAAGGTCAGCGAAGCGTCGTTGAGGTTCTTCAAAAACAAGGTGATTTTTGCATCAACCGATGGTTCTTTCATTACACAGGAATTCATCATCGCCGGCGGCATGATCAGGGTTTACGCTATGGACAAAGGGGAATTGCAGTCCAGATCATATGGTGACTATTCTCAGAGTGGTTACGAATTCATAGTTGATATGGATTTTGCCGGCAATGCACACAGGATCGTCGACGAAGCATTGATGCTTCTTCAAGCCGAGCAGTGTCCGCAGATGCAGACAACGGTCGTTATCAATGATGATCAAATGGTTCTGCAAGTGCATGAATCGTGCGGTCACCCGGTCGAGCTCGACCGGGTGCTCGGTACCGAGGCTTCGTATGCGGGAACTAGTTTCTTGACCGTCGACAAGTATAATAACTACCGTTACGGGTCCGATGCGGTGAACATTACTGCGGACGCGACGGTGCGGGGAGGCCTCGGATCCTTTGGCTGGGATGACGAAGGGGTTCCTGGACAGCGCTTTCCTCTGATCAAGAATGGAATGTTCGTCGGCTATTTGACGTCGCGCGAGACCGCGGACATCGTCGGAACGAAATCGAGCGGCGCGATGCGCGCCGACGGTTGGAACAGGATACCTTTAATTCGGATGACGAACATCAATCTTGAGCCTGGTAATCATAAGATTGCTGAAATGATTGGCGATACGGACGATGGTGTACTCATGTCGACGAACAAATCATGGTCAATAGATGATAAACGATTGAACTTTCAGTTCGGCTGTGAATTTGCCAAGAGGATCGAAAAGGGCAAGTTGACGAAAGTTTACAAGAATCCGACTTATGCCGGTATCACTCCACAGTTCTGGGCGAGCTGTGATGCGTTAGGCGATCGCGATTCATGGCGAATGCACGGGACACCCAATTGTGGCAAAGGCGAGCCTGGTCAGATCATGTTTGTTGGGCACGGCACGACGCCGGCGCGGTTCCGCAATGTCCAGATCGGTATTGCCAGATGATGGTCCGGTGGAGTGCGTGTGTTTTATCAGGCTTTCATGATCGGTCGTAGATTCAAGCGTTCACTGCAACCGTCTATGAAGCTTTTTCTTCTTACCGGGGTTAAATTTCCATTGATCATGCTCTGTTTGGCATTCTTATCATGTGCATATTTCAATACCGTATACAACGCGAAAAATTACTACCGTCAAGGCGTGAAAGCGGTAAAGCATGACACGCTGATGGTCGATTCTGAGAACTTCGATAAGACAATAGAAAAATCGACTGCGATAATCGTAAAGTATCCCGATACACGGTGGGTCGACGATGCTCTCTACATGATGGGTGCCTCTTACTATTTCAAGGGCGATTATGTGCGAAGCTTGGAGAAATTAGATTTCTTCATTGAGAACTACCCAGGCTCGGCCTTCTATCACGAGGTGCAGTACCTCAGAGGTTTGGCGTACTTCAAACTGAGGAGGTATGGTTCTGCGATTGCCGCACTCAGGGAGGCTGCAGGATCGAAGAAGTACAGGAAGAAATCACTGCTCGCGATGCTCTATGTCTACTACGGTGATGCAAACTACAGTAGCCTATACGCGATCGCCGACACGTTGACGGAGCAATCGCTTCGATATGCTGAAAAACGTAATGTTCTTAGATTCACGGCAATGGCTCAATTTGAGGAGAAACGCTACCAAGAGGCGCTTGATACGTTCATTCGATTGCTCGCGATAACCAGAGATGAAGGCGAACGGCGAAATCTGAAATTACGCATCGCCGAGACCTACCTGGAACTCGGTGAATATGAACTCTGCAGGAATTTTCTGGTCGGTGAGACGGCTCCGGAGTTCAGGGATCTTCTCGGTGATCTGTATTTGAAGATCGGCAACATAGAAGAGGCCAAGGAGATCTGCTATGAGTTGGCTCAGAACAGCTTCCCCGATATTGCAGCCGAGGCTTTCTATGAGCTCGCCCAGATCAGTGAGGTTGAGGATAGTATTGATCTTGCTGTCGCGTACTATGACTCGGCGCTCGTGAAGTCCCCGAATAGTGAATACGGTTTGAAGGCGCGTAAGAAATCAGAAGTTCTCAAACGAATCCAGATACTAACCAATGAAACCGAGGATACGGTGCGCGCGGAATTTCTCCTTGCCGAGATCTATTTCACCGCTCTCGATGATTTGCCGCGGGCTCTTCAGGGGTATGAGAAGGTCTACAGCAATCATCCGCAGAGCAAATGGGCTCCGAAGGCGCTCTACGCACATTTGTGGATAGCAGACAAAGTCTACAAAGATGATACCCTTGCGCCAAGGCTGGCACGTACTTTGATCGGCGAGTATCCGGGGACCGAGTATGCGATGAGTGCCGAGCAGATACTGGAAGCATACAATACAAAACTGCGCACGGACAGCCTGGAACAGGGTCGATGAGATCGTACAGGCTGAAGATCGCTCGAAGAACAACTTACACAGAGAACATTTTCGGTCTGGAGTTCAAGTACGGCGGTATTAAGCCTTGGCCCGGCCAATTCTTTCATGTCCGAGTGGATGAAGGTGTCGAACTCTTTCTAAATCGTCCGATCAGCGTTGCCTCGTATAAGAGAGGGCATCTACTCCTTGTCGTTAAGATTGTCGGTCGCGGCACAAAGGTGCTCAGCATGAAGAAGGCAGGTGATTATTTGACACTGTTCGGTCCGTTCGGCCGAAGGTTCAGGCCAGTACACAAAAAGAGTCTGATCATTGCCGGCGGCATAGGTATCGCACCGTTACATTTCCTTGCCGAGTACATGGCTGGATGCAATATCGACTTTGACGTGCTTTACGGGGTAAGGAACAAAGATGAATTCATCTTCCGCAGCGATCTGAAGAGAATGGCGAGCAGAGTCACTTTCGTGGCCGAACGCGGATATAAAGATAAGGAAACCGTAGTAGCCCGTATCAGGAGGATGGATCTCAATGATTTCTCGGTGGGATATGCCTGTGGTCCCAGAGAAATGCTAATGGCCCTGCAGGAATTGAACCTTCCGATCACTACTTACGCCTTCTGCGAGGATTTCATGGGTTGTGGTTGCGGTCTATGTCTGGGTTGCGCGATCATGCACAAGGGTGTGTACCGGAGAATCTGCGTTGACGGCCCGGTTCTTAACCTTGGAGATATTGATTTTGAAGTGCAGAATCTTTGATATCGAATTCAAGAACCCTGTCTTCCTTGCATCGGGTACTTTCGAGTACGGGTTGATCTACAGAAATGTCACCAACAGGGCAGGGGCTATATGCACAAAGGGCATTACGGCACGACCGCGCGGCGGTAATCCTCCGCCAAGAATATTCGAGACTGCGTGCGGCTTGATCAATTCGGTCGGGCTTGAAAACCCTGGAGTCGATGTTTTCTGCAAAGAGACGCTGCCAAGAATGCAGAGGTTGAAGACAAGAATATTCGTCAATGTTGCTGGATTCACGATCGATGAATTCGTGGAGATTGTAGGTAAGATAGGTCCGCGCGTTGACGGGTTCGAATTGAATGTATCATGCCCGAACGTCGATATGGGTGGTGTGAGTTTTGGCCGAGATCCAGATGTTTGCGCCGAAGTCGTGGCTCGGGTGAGGGCCGTGACAAAACTTCCTTTGATTGTCAAACTGACCGCGAATTTCTGTGATCCTCTGGTCGTCGCTCGGAGATGCGTGGAAGCCGGTGCGGATGGTATTTCACTCATCAATACGCTGCACGGGATGGCTTTCGACCTGAAGAAGAGAGAGGTGTTGATCCAAGGGGGTCTTTCAGGCCCGGCGATCAAACCGTTCGCCCTGTATTGTGTGCATCGGTTGAAGGATATTGATGTACCGATCATCGGTGTCGGCGGTATCATGTCGGGAGCGGATGCTTATGAGTTTCTCTTGGCGGGTGCATCTGCGGTTGAAATCGGATCCGCCATACTCCGAGATCCGTTCTCACCACTAAGAATAATTAAGGAACTGAAACGATACACAGGTTGAATGTGTGTTTTGCCGGACACCAGGTCATTCAACCGATAACGATTAATACGAGGAGGTAAGTTTGATGAGAGAGAAGCTTATCGTGTCGCTGGACATGACCGATCTGTCAGAGATCAAGGCACTGGTCGAGAAACTTGGAGCTCGAGTCATCCACTACAAAGTCGGAGCCATACCGTTCACCTACTTCGGGATTGACCTCGTCGCATTCTTGAAAGGATTGGACAAGAAGATAATGTTTGATCTGAAGTATCATGATATTCCGAACACGGTGGCACGCGCATGCGATGGTGCGATGGCGATGGGTGTAGATCTCATTACAGTTCATACCAGCGGTGGCTTTTCTATGCTAGAGGAAGCCGTCAAGGCCGTTATGAGCGGCGCGGGACAGGCCGAGACGCCTCGACCGAAGCTACTGGGGATCACTGTGCTCACCAGTATCGATGAGGCATATTTCAGGGACCTGTTTGGCAATGTCGAGAGGACACTTGACGACCAGGTCACATTCCTCGCTCAGTTGGCGCGAAGTGCGGGGTTGGATGGCGTTGTTGCGTCACCGAGAGAGATCGAAAAGATCCGGGGGTGTTGCGGCGACGATTTTCTGATCGTGACGCCTGGTATCAGGTTGGCCGAGAAAGGTGTGAGCGGTGATGATCAGGCACGGACTATGACACCCGGACAGGCGATCAAGGCAGGCGCTGATTATATAGTAGTGGGTCGTCCGATTGTCAAGGCCACAGATCCGGTGGCGGCGGCAGAAGGTATCTTAAAGGAGATGGAAGATGGAGGTTGAGCAATTACTCAAAGAAATGAATGTCTTGGAGGAAGGTCATTTTCTGCTCAATTCGGGGTTACACAGTAAATATTATTTCCAGAAATTCAGAATACTCGAGAACCCTCATGCTACGTCTCTGCTCTGCAGTAAGATTGTAGATGAATTCCGCAATAAACACGTCGACTGGATTATCGGCCCGACGACGGGTGGTATAATCATCGCATTCGAAGTCGCCCGGCAGCTGGGCGTTTACACCGGCTTCGCTGAGGATAGGGGCGGCAAACGGACCGTCGGTCGTGGATTCGATATCAAAGGAAAGAAGATACTCGTCGTTGATGATGTTATGACGACGGGTAAGTCGATAATCGAAACGGTTGAGGCGGTAAAGGGGAAGGGCGCCGAGATCGCAGGCATTGCTGTGCTCATAGACCGCTGTGGTGCTGAATTGCCCTTTGCTTATTATGCTACGTATCGAAAGGTTGTCGAGAATTTCGAACCTGCGACGTGTCCACTCTGCAAGGCGAACATACCACTGACCAAACCCGGTGGGGTGTAGTATTTTATGATCTGCTAGCCGGACAGGGAGTGAAGCGGGAGATTAAGTGATCTGGTCTGCCTCTCTGCCTCCGGCTGATACTCTGATTTCCTTGTGGACGCATATATTTATAACTTAGTATTCCGTGTTTCGTTCTGGGTCATACCAGGGCGACGTGATCGACCGATTTTGGTTTTAAGTTTACAACCTCCAGAATCCCAAACCGGCAATGACTGCAAAACCTAACCCTGCAATCAATGCGCCGATCCAACCCAGGAGACACAGGCTCGTCACGATCACGCCAGCAATGAAAACACCGATACCGATTACGAGTAGTGATTTCTTGAAGTCCAGTCCGAACAAGAAAGCAATGAGGGCGCCGGTCCATGCTCCGGTTCCGGGCAACGGTATAGCCACGAATGCCATCAATCCTATCTCTTCATATCTCTCGATAACCGTATTACTCTTTTTCCTCGTTCGCTCGAAAAGCCAGTCGAAGAATTTTTTGAATACGCATATCTTCGACAGCAGTTTCACGGCCGGGTTGAGGAGCAGGAGGATCAGCGGTACCGGAATGATATTTCCAAGGTACGCGATGGCAAAGGCTTTGGGCCACGTAATGTCCAAAAGATTGATTGCCAACGGTAATGCTCCCCGCAATTCGACGATCGGCAACATGGATGTAAGGAACACGGCGAGTTCAGGGGTCATTCCCCTTGCGACGAGATCCTGAGGGGTCATGTGACACCCCTGCGCCGGCGCAGTATCCAGTCGACCACCAGCATTATCAGCACAACGAGATAGACGACCGGTGAGTTCAGGTTGACCATTCTACCCTCTTGACGCGGTTCACGTGCTGGTGGCAGCGGCTCTGTTTGATGTAAATCCTTTAGTAGAAGGTATTCCCCCTTTGTCCTCGCGGCAATATTCTCGAGGAGCGTACGGTTAAGTACATGCTCCGCCTCGTCTGATCGGGGTATGACGTTCACCTCGACCGTATCGCTCGTCAGACGCTCTCCGTCGAGCTCCCCTTGGGCGAGGATGTCATGAGTGCCTTCTTCTCGGAGAACAGTACTTGTTTCATATATGCCTCGCCGTACTTCATAAAAGGGGACCTTGTTGTCACCTACAATGAGGAAAAAGTCACCGCCGCCAGTTCTTCGGAAATCGTGATCATAGCTCTGCAAGGTAAGCTGCATGCTCTCACCGACCTGATAATCCCAGCGTTTAGTGCGGAGCACCAGTCGTGTCTGTGTACCCAGGGGAGAAAGGAATCGGACGATGTCACTCAGGAGATCGTAGATTAGATCCTTATTTCTTATTCCTTGCAACAGGAAACTCCATGTTCCAAGATCGCCTATGCAGATCTGGAAGACTCTGCCCATTCCATTTCGGCGGAAACCGATTAGGGGGAGGTTTTTGCTGCGGGCAATTATCGTTGCATCATGTTTCGAACCGACGACCCGCAACATGGAACGTACTGGAGGATAATCGCCGACGGTCAACCTCGAGAATGTTTCGGTGATCTCGATCTCGTGTTTGCCTTCTTGAAGACCGCCTGTGGTATTGATGGGCATGATGCGACGCCACTGTTCATCGGCGTCCTCGATCTGTCCGATGAGGACGATTCCCATTCCATTATTCAAGAATTCAGGCAGGTGCCTCCATGGAATGGTGCGGACATTTGCGTTATCGAGGATGACTACGTCAAAGGTTGTAATATCAGGTAGTTCGGCGTCATCGTTCGTTTCCCGCAAACGGCTGTACTTTCCGGGCCCTTTTCTCACCAACGGCGATACTGATATGTTGGTATTAAGGGCTAATGCCTCGAGGATGAATCTTGTGTTGAGCGAAACATGGTCGGTGTAGTATAGCACTTTTGTCTTCTCCTCCAGGACACTGAGCGAGATCGTAGATTTGTTATTGGCGTATGATATTTCATCGGCCAGCGGTTCCATCTCTATGTTGAAGGTCATTGTTCCGGGTTGCCTCGGGATATACCAGAAAGTCAATCTACTTCTTGCCCTAACACCGCTGAGAGGAAACATTTGTGCGTCGATGTTCTTCCCTGATGCCATTTTGAGTGTGATCCAGCCATTTCCGACCGCATATCCGCCCGACTCGACGGTGACCTCGATCGGGGTAGAATCGCCGGGATAGGCATAGGCTGGAGCTTCGACATCGATGATTGAACCATCGCGTTCGATGTCATCTCCGATGCCGCAGACAAAGACCGGTATGTCCACGGCATCAAGGCTGGCAAGCGGCGACGCTCCGAAATTGTGATTGCCGTCGCTTACGAGTAAGAGAAGAGATGGTTGCATAATCGCTGCTTGCGTGATTGCCATGCCGATGTCCGTATATGAACCGAGACGCTGAGGCTCTGTTCCCGTTAAGAGGCTTTCGCTGAAGAAATAAGTCTCGTGCGGGAATTCAATTTTCCGGACGGCGTCGAGAATAGTGGGAAGATTGCGGGCCATACTCTTCGAATAATCGATTAGAACGAGCGGGCTTCTCCGTTTTTCGCCGGAGGGAATCCTCAGGGTGTAATTGGTGACGAGTAAACATATCAACCCGATGGCAACCAGTCTAATCGCGAGTTGTGTCGGGTGCTTACGGTAGAGTACGATACTCAAAACCGTCGCCAGTATACTAATCGATAATAGAATCAACATCGATCTTTTCCGGCCGCAAGTGGATGATGTTATCCGCTGTTACACTAACCCGGGCCCTACCAGAATATGTATCTGACACAACAAGTACGTCCGATTCAAGCGAATCGGGTACAACGAATGTGAATTCTCCCGCCGTTACGAATGTGATGTTTATGGGTTCATCTCTGGACAAAATTGCGAGACCCTTTTCGACCGGATTGCCATCGATCATTGCTTTACAACGCAGGGTGATGGGTAGGGATATTGTATCATGTGTCATTTGCGTAATGAATGGTTTCAGCGCGTTACCGCTGATGTCACTGCCTTTCTTCACGTAAATGTAGTATACCGAATCGCTCCCAAGAGTGTCGGTTGGATTTGCGGGCATGAGAAGGGCACGACGGTGATTCATCCACTCGGGTCGGAATTCTTTCCGGGGCATGATCGAGAATGTGAGGTCCGTTGTGTCCATGGCTTCCGAGAAATGGAGGTAAAATTCATGTCTGCTCTTTCCTTCCGAGAAGCGAGTGACCCATGGTGCTATCGTGTCGCTTGTCGTGGAACCCTGTACGCGCCTTGTGAATGTTCCTTTGTTTTCGGCTTTGTCAAGAACCTCGCCGCGGATTTCATACGCAACATTCTCCATGGGCTGAGTGACGATCAATATTTCGGAGGCAGACAATGACGGATATAACATCAAAACGCCGAGAGTTTCGGATGCCGATGTGATTGAGATGTTATCGGGTGTCAGAGAAAGGGTGTCGATATCCTCGGTGAAAGTAAGTTGAATCTGGCGCCGGTTGATAACTGCTACATTGCTGAGCCTCGGTCTGAGCCGGTCCTTGGCGATGGGTGCTGCTTTGTGCGCGCACACTATCGCCATCAGCACGAATGTAAACGATACAATCGCCAGCCTGTGTGACATACTCAATTCTATGTCTTATGTTGGCAAAGTCAACAACCGGACCGGTAATGTTTTGGCGTTGCGGTGCCGTTACTGGCAGACTCGACGGATGAAATGGATCGGATATTTTTCAGTGTAATACCTTCTTCAGCTTGAGGTTTTTTTTCGGGTCGGAGATGTTCTCGGCAACGGCTCGCGAGAGTGCTTTGTATATATTGTACAGGGTCCTTTCGTGCTGCAAAGTGGAGAGATGTTTTCTTATGATGCCTACGTCACCGCGCGCCAGCGGGCCGGTCAGGGCGTCTTGAACGCCGTATTTCCTGATGTTATGTAGAGTTTCCTCAATGAGGGGGAAGATCATTTGTTCGAAATCACGGCGTCGCCAACCGATCTTGGCGGTGAGCCTGTCGATCGATGCGACAAGCCCGATCAGAAGATTCGATGAGAATACTCCTATCAGATGATAGGCAGCCTTGTCGACCTTGCGGATCTTCCTGATTGTGAAGTGTTTGCTGCGGAAGATCTTCCGCAGCACTTTCACGGCTGGTGGATCACCTTCAACAGAAAGAAAGAAATGCTTGTTCTTTGGCTTAGACATGACTGCCGGGAATGTGGCAAATGGATGGACCGACGCACGGTAGATCTTCTTGGATTTTGGGATGATATCTGCGGTCAGAATGCCGCTGAAATGGAAGATGTATGTCCTTTTCCTGATGTGCCGGTTTATATTTGCAAAGGCCCTTAGGATTTCGTCGTCCGGCGTGGCGATGAAGATCGCTTCACTGCGGTTGACTATAGCGTGGAGGTCGGGGTTTTTTCTTATCTTCAGCAGCTTTGCGGTAGTCCGTTCGTTCTTCTTTCTTATGTCATACACGCCGGTAATCTTGTTGTCTCTTCCGAGAATGCAAAATATCGCAGTGCCGACGCGTCCGCAACCGATGAGCCCTATGCGCATGGCGTATTATATCGCTGTGCCATCGAGGCGTCAAGATTGTCGGACGTGAAGAATTCTTCTTGAAAAATGCGCTAGATCGTTATGGTAGTGAGTGTCTGTGGTATGTCTGAGTCAAGCCCGATTGTCTTGATTTGTTCTTGCAGGGCTTGCGATTCTTCGATCTCACCGTGCACGAGATATACCTTCTTAAGCTGGCCATTCCGTGTTGCTTTCACATACTCCAGGAGGTCATTGCCGTCGGCGTGGGCCGATAGGCCTGCCATGAGATATGTCTTTGCGCGCATCTCAAAATCGTCGTTGAAGATCGTGACCTTTGGGGCGCCTTCCAGTATCTTTCTGCCAAGTGTTGCATGTGCCTGAAAGCCGGTGAGGACGATCATATTGCGCGCGTCACCAATGCTGTGGATTAGGTGGTGCGTTACCCTTCCTCCTTCACACATGCCGGATGCGGAAATTATGATCAGTGGCCCGGCCTTGTCGTTGAGGGATTTTGATTCGTCGGTATCGGCAACGTAATGCAAATTCGGGAAGTTGAACGGATCGCCTTCGTTGAAGATCTTTATCGTTTCGGCATCGAAACACTCGGGGTGCCTGCGGAAAACGTCAGTGACGTTCGAGGCGAGCGGGCTGTCGACATACACCGGCACGCTCTTCAAGCACCCTTCGTCAAAAAGGTTCTTTAGCATTGTCACCAACAGTTGCGTGCGCTCGACGGCGAATGCAGGTATGATCATCTTGCTGCTCTTCTTTTTCGCCGCTTCGATGATTTCTTTCAGCTCTTTCTGCATGTTTTCAAAGGAGTGGTGTTGTCTGGCACCGTATGTCGATTCAAGGATCATGTAATCGATGTCCTTCACGACCACCGGATCTCTTATTATCGGCATTCCTTTGCGTCCGAGGTCGCCGGAGAATAATAGGCGTTTTCCGTCGACTTCGATGACTGTGACCGACGATCCAAGTATGTGCCCGGCATCATGCAATGTGATGTGTACTCCGGTGACCGGTTCGAAACTAGTATTGTAGTCGACCGCTTGAAGCTGCTCGATGGTCTTTTCGGCATCGGCGATTGTGTAGAGGGGTTGCTTTGGCGGCATCCCTTTCTCTGTCCGCTTCTTATTGAGATATTCAAAATCGTATTCCTGAATCTTTGCCGAATCGAGAAGCAGCAGTGAGGTGATGTCCTTCGTCGCGCTCGTACAGAATATCGGTCCGCTGAATCCGCGCTTTACGAGATTAGGAAGATTGCCCGAATGATCTATGTGTGCGTGAGAGAGTATAACGGTCTTGATCTCCTTTGGCTTGAACGGAAACGTGCTGTTGATACGCTCGGCTTCCTCGCGGTGCCCCTGGAACATCCCGCAGTCGAGGAGGAATTTTTGTTTATTATGTTCGATTAGATGTAGTGAACCTGTTACAGTACGCGCTGCGCCGATGAATGTTACATCCACATAAAATTATACATGTTACACTGCTATCGTCAAGGGGGACGGTGCTTGACAATTTGACAATTTTCTCTACAATGCAAACGTGCGCAGAGCGCGTATCACATTTCCTGGAGCTTTTCATCATGTCATGAATCGTAGCATCCGCGGTGAGAAGATCTTCTTTGATAACAAGAGCAGGGCACATTTCATCACGCTTCTCGAGGAGAAGATTGATTTACTGAAGCAGAGAGTTCTTGCTTATTGCCTAATGGACACGCACTACCATCTCATACTTCAGAATACGTCAGGCAGGCTGTCGGATTTCATGAGGCAGTTGAACGGACAGTTTGGCATGTACTTTCGCAAACGGGTCGGCGGTGCGGGTTATGTCTTTCAGTCTCGTTTCAAATCTACTCTGATCCAAGAAGATCGTTATCTGCAGATGGCGATAATCTATGTTCTTCTCAATCCTGTGCGCAAGGCTTGGGTCACATCGCCGTGGGAATACGAATGGTCAAGCATCGGTGAATATTTCAAAGGCGTCAATTCTCATCTGGTGGACAACCGATTCGTCGAAGAATTATTCGAGACAAAGACCAACATGAAGGAACGTTTGGCTGAGTGGGTGAATATTGGGTTGCCTGTGAGCGATACGAGATTGGGCGAGGTTGTTGGCGATGGCGATTTTGTAGATTCTGCGGTGAAAAGATTCGATCGTCGGAAGGAACTGGAGAAGTCGGATGGATCCGAAATGGATGATCGCAAATTCGAAGACGCGGCACGATTAATCAAGTGCTTCGAAGCCGAAAAAGGGCTGAAGATTGAGGAAATCGACACTGGAAATCACCGGGGGAAAGCCCTACGTGCCGAGCTGCTGGTACTGCTCAAAGACAAAGCAGGCCTTACATATTCAGAGATTGCTACCTTTCCGCTGTTTGGTTCTTTGAAATATTCTTCTCTGGGTATGCTGTATAGACGTGCTAAGGATGGTTGCTATTGATTTGGCGATCTAGTGGCAGAAAATTGTCAAATTGTCAAGCACCGTCCCCCTATTGGCCGTAGCGCTGGTTGATTATCTTAATGAATTCTTCCTGTTGTTCCGGGGTAAGTTCATATACTTCTTCATACTGACCTCCCGGACTTTGTGGTGCGCGTTCCTGAGCCGTCACTTGCGGCTTTGGCCGGATAAAAAGGAAGTAGCCGATGCCGAATGCGACAACAGCCGACGCGACTACGGGCAGGACGATGCGGAAAGGGAATTTCTTCTCGAATTTTTCGTGGATGATCTTTTCATGCACCGAAAAGACGAATTCCTCCCAATATGTCTCTTGAAACTTGCACGCGCAGTTTTCGGTTTCGGTGGGGGTGCATAGTTGAAGGCACTGATCGACTAACTTGTATTCCTCGCGGCATGCCGGGCAATCGCGAATGTGTTCGAGAACGGCCGCCCGGTCATCGGGTGAGATTTCGTCGCAGAGCAAATAGATGATGTTTTCCTGAACATCTATGCATTTCATAATTTTGCCTTCATGTGATTCCTTAAATTCTTTACGGCAAGATGGTGATTGACTTTGATCGTACTTATCGGTTTCTTCAATATATCGCTCACTTCCTGGTATGACATATCCTCAAGAGTTCGCAATGTGAAAACTGCTCGCTGCACGGTCGGCAGTTTTTCAACTGCTTCATAGATCATCTCACGCATTTTCTTGTTCCGATAACGCTCAACCGGGTCATCCTTTCCGCTGCTTACGATTTCGTCGTATATCTCCTCGGTTGGTCGCTGTTTCTTCAAGTAGTTGAGGCAATTATTGACCGCTATCCTGTAGAGCCAGGTAGAAAACTGCGACCGGCCGTCGAATTTAGTTATCTTCCGGTAGGCCTTTATAAATGTTTCCTGTGCCATGTCCCGGGCGTCATCATAGTTGCGCAATATCTTATAACAAAGATCATGGATCTTGATGCTGTGCCTGCGCACCAGCTCGTCAAATGGTTGTGCTTCGCCCGATTTTACTAGTTGCACAAGCTCGGCATCACTCAGCTGCCGATATTTAGACAGCCTATCGGCGAATGAGTTTACCCCTTCGACTGGATCCTTCTTCTGGGGTTCTTTCCTCTTCCGCGACCGCGCGGCCTTCGTTTCTGCACTAGCCATCTTTTCCGCCAATATTGGGGGATTTTTCTCCTGTCCTATGCTCTTGTTGCGCAGTCAATGCCGTCATTAATAGTGTACGCGCTTTCTTTCGATTAGTTGCATTACTCTATTACGTATTTTGCTGACCGAATCTCCCGTCTGCTCGGCGATACGTTTGAGGTCACGGTATTCGACTGAATACTTTGTTCTGCCGTCGTATTCAATGATTTTCACCCGGACATTACCGTATGGGGAAGCGATTTTCCGCACCTTTCGTTGGAACTTCAATCTCTTTACGTTGTCCAAGCGAAAACCGATCGACGTTGTGTGTGCGAAGAGAACATCGACCACATAGTCGAGGTTCTTCTGGCATAAGACGGTCAAGTGGATGCCAGGCCGGGATCGCTTCATTATTGTCGGCGTGAGGAAGACGTCAAGCGCGCCGGCCGCATAGAGTTTCTCAAAAAGCATTTCAAAGTCTTGCGGGTTCATGTCGTCGATATTGGTCTGGATCAGCGTGCATTCGTCGGTCAGGTGATCGTATGATTCGCCGAGGAAGACACGCAAAATGTTCGGATGATCTTTGATGTCCCTGGAACCGGCGCCCAGTCCAATTCCGTTGATCTTCGAAACGACAAGGTCTTCCCGAGGTGTCGCTATGCTGCTCAGTATTGCAGCTCCGGTTGGTGTGGTGAGTTCAGCGGAAGTCGGAACAAAGTGCACCGGGAATTTCTTGAGCAGTAATGCCGTCGCAAAGTTGAAGGCGGGCATATTACCTTCGGTCGTTCTGACAAAACCAGCACCAGCTTTCACCGACCTTGAATATATCTTATCTACCTTTAGCAAATCTACCCCAACGAGTACACCTACGATATCGAGGAGCGTGTCGGCGTCGGCGAGTTCATGGAGGTGCAGATACTTGGTCCGGTGTACCCGCTTCTCAACCGCAAAGATCCTTTCGATGATATCGATTGCCTGGTCCTTGATCCGCGAGGGAAGTTTGCTCTTCTTAATGAGCGGAATGAACTGCTTCTCGCGTATCTTCTTGCGTATGGTGAAGCTGACCTTACAGGCGTTTACGCCCTGGCGAGTGACGCGGCCGACTTTCAGTTCTGAACCCGGAATGAATCTCAATGCTTTCTGCAGATGGTCTCTCTTGACGCCGAGATCGATGAGAGCAGCGAGTATCATATCTCCGCTTACCCCGCCGATCGGCTCGAAGTAAAGCAATTTCATAACCGGTTGATCGTTGAAGCGATGTAACCTGCGCCAAAGCCGTTGTCGATGTTCACGACCGCGACCCCTGGTGCACATGAATTGAGCATGGTCAGGAGAGGAGTGATTCCCTGGAGACTCAGGCCGTAACCGATGCTCGTCGGCACCGCGATGATCGGTCTAGAGAATAGTCCGCCGGCTACTGATGGCAGGACGCCGTCCATGCCGGCTACGACGATCATGACCCGCGATTTTTCGATGCGTTCCCGAAAGGCCAGAAGGCGGTGGACACCTGCGACCCCGACATCATATATCCGCTCTACCCGGCTGCCCATTACTTCGGCGGTCACTGCTGCTTCCTCGGCGACCGGAATGTCCGCTGTGCCGCCACTGAGTACGGATATGAGTCCAACCTTTGGCAGACCTTTGCCCGTGTGGAAAATCTTCGCATCAGGGTGATACTTGCCTTTTGGGAATTTCCTTTTGAGTGCTCGACCGACATCTGGAGTGACTCTCGTCAAGAGAACGGTTTCATTTGCTTTGCATATCTTTGCGGCAATCGTTAGCACCTGTTTTTTCGTCTTACCCTGGCAGAAAACGACTTCGGGAAACCCCTTTCTCTTTGCCCGGTGCAAGTCTACTTTTGCATAGCCTATATCTTCGAACGGATCGATGTACACCTTGTCCTTCTTATTCATACTTTTCCTGTCATCTATGTGATTTGGTACCTTGTCTCTCGACCATCAGTTCTTCCTGTTGATGCGAGATTTTCATTTCACTATTCCGCAATCTCTGTGTGTTAAAAAACCTCGGCTGAAAAGCGGTATACTTCTATATCTTTTGAACGTAACGAATCAACGGGCAATCCTGCTTTATAGCAGGTATGGACGAGGAATTCGTCGACATCCCACCCCTGTTCGACCGGCACCTGTGGCAACAGTAACCCTCCATGAATGCCTTTTTGAATGTATAGGCCGTCGCGTCCGATGACGATTTCACTCTTATCCCTTACCGGCTGCATTGGAGTAAGGACTGAGATTTCGATTTCCAGATCTTCTAATTCGTCGGCAGTGACGGGTGGGAAACGCGGATCTTGCAGGGCAGCAGCCTGTGCCATTTGCCCGCACAATTCGTACACCGGATGATCGCCAATGTACCGTCCGATGCATCCGCGGAGGTCTCCGTGTTTCTTGATCGTGACGAATATACCATATGGCTCCTGGAGTTTCTTCGTTATTTTTTTCGGTTTAGGCACCGGTTTTCCTCGCACGACGTTTTCTATGGATGTGCGTGCGATCTCTCTCAGGGTTTCTTTTTCATCGTCACTGAACCCCAGATCGACGCCTACTTTCACCTTCTTCTCCTTATAAAGAGCAGCTGCCATGTACCCGACGACTTGTGTATGATCGCCCGTGATGTCGCCGCTCGTTGCATAAAGCAGCGGTTTAGCTTTATCTGCCCCAAGTTCGCGTGCGACTAGCATTGCAGTGATCATCGGGCCTCCGCCGCAAGCATCGCAGCTCCGGCTACTGAGTCTTTCATGGAGTAGCTCAGGGTCGAATTTTGCGACCGCGTCGACCACCAATTTGTCAAGCGCCTCGGCTCGTTTCTGGGACTGGTAATGTGATAGATCAGAACTGGCAACGATCAAAACCGTCCTTCCCTTGGTTGCTTTGGCGATCGCCTTGCTCAGCATTTCGCAGGTCTTATAATCCTGCGTGCCCATTATGATCTCTATCGCCTTGAATTTCCTGACGGTGAATTGTATGAAGGGCATCTGGATCTCAACCGAGTGCTCAACGGCATGGGCGTCGGATTCGTAAGTTATATCTTTTTCTGCGGCTATCAGTCTCCTGGCGATCTCAATGTCAAAGTCGATCTTTCCCAGGGGCGTTTGCCGACCAGGGAACGTGTCGACCGATGCACCGTAGAAAGCATGGCGATGACTGGGACCAATGACGATGACGTCGTCGCATTCCCATCCCTCAACCAGCTTGTAGGCATGCGCCGCGACCGGGCCCGAATACATGTATCCGGCATGGGGCGAGATCAAGCCGACTATCTCGCCGGGTACGGTTGCCCCTGCTTTATCCAGATAGCCGGTAATGGTCTCCCTCAATTCCTTCTCGGTACCGGGGTACCATGAACCGGCATGCGGCGAAGCCCGGTATTCTTTCCCTTCGCACTTCTGTGCCATAAACAGTACTCCCGTTAAGATTATACACCAAAGAGATCTATTCAACATGTCAGATGCAGGCAGGCGATGACTTTCCTTTCCGCGGCGATTCTATTGTACTCCTGACAGGCCTGCTCAGTCGGCACGATAACCGTTTCTATATGTAATTTCTCCATTTCGGCAATCGTCGTACTTGAAATGTTCATTAGCCCTGGTTGGCCAGTTCCGAATATGACTGTATCGGGATGGGCCTCAATGACTTGTCTGATATCATCCAGTTCCAGATTGTGCCCTTGTTTTCTCCACCATCGCGAGTCGACATGGTCATGATATATGATTACGTCGGTGTGGTAAGTCTTGCCCGAGATGACGATCTCACCGAATCTATATGCTTCAATCACATATCAATCATACGGAATATCGGTGCAGTGTCAAGACACTCCTCCCCCGATAAGGGGAAGCGAAGCATTGGAGAAACCGAGAAGGAGAAGTCAGAACCGCTTCATCGCCAGATGCTCGGCATATCACTGCTTTCGCAGAAATTCTGTCTCGCTGACCCCTTCTACTGATACCCGGATTGTCCGGTCTGCTTTCGATTGGCTTTCGGCATTGAGATATGGGTCCAGTTCATTGGGTTCGGCAAATGTGCCGCAGTGTGGTACGCCTTCCCATAAATTTCTTGACATTATAACACCAAACGTGTAGGATTGAGCGTGAAGCTTGAGGCTATTGCGTTGGTCATCGAAGGGAAGGCGTACGGGGACATACAGTTTGACGTGAAGAGTGTAGTGCCGCCAACAGAGGCACAATCATCGGATCTCACTTTTCTCTTTGATGCTTCGGTGGAAACGAAAGCCGGGGCGGTCGTAAGTGACATGAAGATAGACGGCAAGAGCGGCATTGTTGTGAAGGATCCGAAGGATGCAATGTTTCGTCTCTTGAAAGTTTTCGCAGAAATCGAGAAGAAAGCCGAAATCTCTCAGCGCGCAGTCATCGAGTACGGTGCGAGGTTGGCGAGTTCTTGTACTGTCGAGCCTCTAGCAGTGATAAAGAGGAACACCCAGGTCGGTCACGGTACCTACATCGGTGCACAGTGCTACATCGATGAGGGGGTGATGATCGGTGCGAACTGCCGAATTCTTCCGGGTGCCGTAATTTTCAAACACACACAGATCGGAAATTTCGTTGCAATCGACTCAAATACCGTCATTGGTAAAGAGGGTTTCGGTTATGTGAAGAAAGAGCGCTATGAAAGGATCCGGCATATTGGCGGCGTCATTATCGGTGATTTCGTCGAAATCGGCAGTTGTGTGTCAATTGACCGTGGTACCGTAGGAAATACGGTGATCGGTGAAGGAACGAAAATAGACAATCAAGTGCATATTGCCCATAATGTGAGGATCGGTAAGAATTGTATCATCATGGGACAAGCAGGGATCGCCGGTTCCGCCAAGATCGGTGACAATGTAATCCTGTGCGGTCAGGTGGGGATAAGCGATCATCTGGAAGTCGAGAACGATGTCATTGTACTGGCAAAAAGCGGCGTCTTCAAGTCGCTCAGGCATGGTGTGAAGTATTCCGGGATCCCGGCACGTGAGCACAACGCAGTGCTGAAGGCTCTGGCCCGTCTTTACGCTAATATCGAGTCGGATAAGTGAGCACGGTTAGATTGCAGGGTCGTTGCCTCAATGGGGAAGAGAGTCTAGTAGAGATACATTTGAGTGAAGGTTTCGCTTTGTATCTTCATGTCGATTCTCGACCTCCGGTGAGTATCGATTACAGCGTTGACAGTGTAAGAGTACGAAATCACACAGTGACGGTCGGTGGTATGCATCATCTGCGTGTTGTGGAACATCTGTTCTCAGCGCTCTACGGTTTCGGTCTCTTTAACGTGCGAATCGACGTGCACGGCAGTGAAATCCCCTTTTTCGACGGCTCGAGCCGGGAAATCGGGCATGCGATGGCAGATTTCGACGGCGGCGAGTCGCCGGTCATAATACCAGATGGTTGCATCGAGATAGGCGAAGGCGAAAGTATCATCCGTTACTCACCAGGAGCTGATGGTGTTTTGACCGTTGATATGACGCTGGTCCATCCGTATATCGGGATGCAGAGGATCGCATTGCCTGTCACCCGGCAAACCTACGCGAGCGAGATCATGCCTGCCCGGACTTTCGTTTTTACTCACGAAGAAGATCCGCGCCTTCATGACCTGCCGCCGTATGGCATCGGCATAACTGAGAAGAAAATTCACGCAGCTACCCCACTGCGTTTCGAGGACGAACCAGTCAGGCATAAGATTCTGGATCTGCTTGGCGATCTGTATGTCATGCGCCGCAGATTGTGCGGCAAGATCGTCGCCATCAATACTTCACATCGATTGAACTTCCGGTTTGTCCGCAAAGTCATATCATCGGTGGATGGTCTCAATGCATAAAAAAAGCGTCATCGCAGTGATGATTGTATCGCTGAGCGCGATGTTGTATGGAGGCGCGCAGAATGGGATGGATATCGATCCGCCTATTGCCTCTGTTATCCCGAAGGTCGACACGGTACATGGTGATATCCGGGTCGATGATTATTTTTGGCTAAGAGACAGAACAGCCCCCGCTGTGTTGGTCTATCTCAGCGCCGAGAACGAGTATACAAGGTCAATGATGCTGGATACCGAGGGTCTACAAGATTCAATATACGCTGAGATGGTGGCGCGTATCGAGGAGACAGATATGTCGGTGCCGGTTAGAAGGGACGACTATTATTACTATTCCCGTACCGAGAAAGGAAAGGAATACCCCGTATATTGCAGAAAGAAGGGGAGCCCCGATAGCGCGGAGCAAGTGTTGATCGATCTCAATGAACTCTGCTCAGGACATGCCTATATTGAACTGGGTGCATATGAGGTCAGCCCGGATAATCGTTATCTTGCATATTCTATCGACACCACGGGTTCTGAGCGATACACTCTTTTTTTTAGGGACCTGCAAAGAAATGTTTTGTTGTCCGATCACGTCGAGAACGTCGATGATCAGGTCGCCTGGGCAAACGACAACCTCACGGTTTACTACACCGTGTTGGATGATGCAAGGAGACCATTCAGACTTTATCGACACACGCTCGGTAAAGATGTCGACCAGGACAGGATGATCTACCACGAGAAGGATGATGCCTTTTGGCTCGATATCAGCAAGACAAGGAGCGAACGTTTCTTGCTCATGGTTTCAGGCAGTCACACGACGACAGAGGTATTTTACGCCGATGCCGAAGATCCAAGCGGCCATTTTTCGTTGATCCGGCCGCGTGAAACGGATGTTGAATACTACATTGAACACCGTGATACGATCTTCTACGTATTTACGAACGACGGTGCTCCTAACTTCAAGTTGATGGAGGTTTCAGTGAATGATCCCGCGCCGGGCAACTGGCGTGAGATCGTCCCTCATCGTGATGCGGTTCTGCTCGAGGGTTTCGATGTTTTCGAAAACTATACGGTCTTGTATGAAAGGGAAAGAGGTTTGAAGAAGATCCGTATCATGGGTGCAGGCAGCGACATCGATTACTATGTGGATTTTCCTGAGCCCACCTATTACTTAGATCCCGGTGACAATCCGGAGTTCACTACCGATCTTCTCCGCTTCGAATATTCTTCGCTGGTAACGCCGAAGACAATATTCGACTACAACATGGGGACGAGGGTGCGCGACCTGAAAAAGCAGTACCGGGTGCTGGGCGCTTATGATCCGGCGTTGTACCGTGTCGAGAGGCTCTATGCGCCGGCCGATGACGGCGTGCCCATCCCCATATCCCTTGTCTATCGAAAGGACCTGAAGAAGTATGGGGGAAATCCGCTGTTATTGATGGGTTATGGCGCATACGGCTGGAGTTATGAACCTTACTTCTCCTCTAATCGTCTGAGCTTGCTCGACCGGGGTTTTGTCTACGCCATTGCACACGTGCGCGGTGGTGGTGAAATGGGTAAATCCTGGCATGAACAGGGACAGTTTCTTCGGAAAATGAATACGTTCAGGGACTTCATCGCCTGCGCAAAGTATCTCGTGCATGAGGGGTATACGACGACAGGCAGTCTCGTTATTTCCGGAGGCAGCGCAGGCGGCCTGCTGATCGGAGCAGTGATCAATATGGAACCCGGACTTTTCAAAGCCGCAGTTGCGGACGTTCCGTTCGTCGATGTCATCAACACCATGCTGGATCCTTCAATCCCCTTGACCGTAGTCGAATACACTGAGCTTGGCAGTCCATTTGATGAGAAATTCTATTGGTACATGAAATCGTATTCACCTTATGACAACGTTGAGGCCCGGCGTTATCCGCACATGCTGGTCACCGCCGCATTCAATGATCCGAGGGTGGGCTACTGGGAGCCTGCGAAGTGGACCGCTAAAATACGTGCACTCAAGACTGACGACAATTTGCTCATTCTAAAGACGAACATGGATGCAGGCCATGGCGGTTCATCGGGTAGGTATGCCGAGTTGAGAGATCTTGCTTTCGAATATTCCTTTGTATTGAAGGTGCTGGGGATCGCCCCTTAGATTTTTCTTCTGCTTCAGAAATATCTCAGCGTGTAGGAAACGGTCACAAAAAAATAGTGATTGGTATCTGTCAGGCTTCCTCCATCATACACGGTCTCGAGAACATATTGCGGCGAGACGGTTATCCTTGGCGTTATATTATGTGCGCACCCTATGTAGAGCCGATTTAGCCTGAAGCCTTTGGGCCAAAAGCCTATTGCATTGGGTGGCGCATCGGTATCTTCGATGACGCCGAAGAATGGTTCGTCGCCAATGACCAGATTCATGCGCGTATTCACGCTGTAAGACAATTGGAGAAGTTGCCGGATGACCATAGAGTATCCATTGCGCAGTTCGGATGATTCGTAGACACTCGCGTAGATAGTGTTGTGGAAGATCGTTCTGCTGGTGAGCGTGAATCTGCCCAGTCGGTAATTGAGGATCGGTAGGACCTCGATGTTGTGCGAGTAGAAATAATCGTCTGGGGTAGGGAAGCCCATGTAGTAGTACCAGATCGGCAGTTTGAGCGTGAATGCGCAGGTTGTCAATGTGTACACAGGGCCAATGAAGAATTCGTAGAAATAAACGCCTTTGGGCGACAACGTTGAGGGGTCATCACTTCTCGCGAATTCGTAGCGTAACCCAGGCATGGCGACAATTGCCCAGTTCGGGCTGTGGACCGATGTCAGGTTGAGGTATGACCAGAATCGACCGGTCGTTGCACCCTTTCCGGCGTGTGGTTGGGTGAATACCATGACGAACAGGAATGGTAATATGCGGAGAAGATCCGGCGTCTTTCTCTGCGCAGCGGTAGCGCAAAGGGATCTCATGTTTTTTCTATAATTTATAGCCGATCTTTCTGAGAAAGTCATGGCGCTCCTTACGTGCTCGTTCGTCTTCGATTCCCTTCGGCGCTGAACCGTCGATGACGCCTACCACGCCCTTGCCTTGTTCGTCTTCAACGAGGAGGACCTGCACCGGGTTTGCTGTTGCGCAGAAGATATTGACGACCTCAGGACATGACTTGACCGCGCCGAGTACGTTAATGGGAAATGCGTCCTTTATGAAGATGATGAAGAAATGACCCGCGCCGACTTCTAGTGCGTTCTTACGCGCGAGTTGGGTCAGCTCAATGTCGTTTCCTTCGGAGCGTACGAGGCGAGGCCCCGATGCTTCGCAGAAGGCGATGCCAAATTTGATGTGTGCCGAGGAATTGACCAATACTTCATAGAGATCTTCGGCTGTCTTTATGAAATGGGTCTGTCCGCAGATGAGATTGATGCCATCAGGCATTTCGATCTTGACCTTCTTGATTTCCATAACACCTCCAACTGGGATTTCAACATCAGTAACCCAGTTCCTTGAGAAAGCGTTTATTCTTTCTCCATTTTTTCTTCACCTTCACCCATAATTCGAGGTATACAGGTCGTCCGAGGAATTTTTCGATTTCCCGCCGTGCTTTCTCACCTACTACTTTCAGGGCGGTGCCGTGTTTGCCGATCAGTATTGCCTTCTGGGATGGCCGCTCTACGAAGACGGTGGCGCGAATGTAGTCCTTACTCTTCTCTCGCTCCTTGAATTCGTCGATGACAACGCAACTTGCGTAAGGCACTTCCTCCTTGAAGGTTTCGAAGATCTTTTCGCGTATCAAATCAGCGGCAAAGAACCGTTCGGGTGCGTCTGATAGTTGTTCCGGATGGAAGTAGAATTCGCCGTCTGGAATATGCGTGAAAATCACGCGCTTCAGTTCTTCGATGCCGGTGCCTTTCAGCGCGGATACGGGGACGATGTCGGCGAACCGCCCTTTACCGAGGCGCTCGACCAGTGGCAGCAACTCGGCCTTTTCGATGAGGTCGATCTTGTTGATGACAATGACGACCGGGGCGTCACCCGCGATCTTGATGAACTCGTCAAATGTACGATCCTCCCTGAACCAGGGTTCGATCATCAGTAGCAATAGATCGGAATCCGCAACTGCTATCTTTATTTGTTTCACCATCTGTTCCTGTAATTCATATCCCGGGCTGATTATCCCTGGCGTATCGATGAAGCAGGCCTGGCATTCATTCTCGGTAAGAATACCGAGGATGCGCCCCCTTGTCGTCTGCGGTTTTGCAGTCACGGCCGATATTTTGGTACCGAGTAGGCTGTTGAGTAGCGTGGACTTGCCTACGTTTGGTCGGCCGATGATGGCGACATAACCGGCTTTCATTGCTACTGTCCGCTGGGATCTTTTCTTACAGCAACACGCCAGGAGGGCGAAATTTGCCCATCCTGGCGTGTCTGCAATTCGTCCTTTATGCTACTTTGATCTCTTGGTTCTCTTTCTGGTTCGTTTCGGCTTCTTTGTGGCTGGCTTCTTTGCTGGTTCCGGTTTTATTTCCTCTACTTTCTTTTCCTCCTCGAAAGGCTCTTCTTTTATTTCTAGAAGATTCTTGTCGTCCTTCTTCTTGACTAGAACTGTGAATATTACAGTATTGCCAGCCCACAGAATCGCGACACCGAGGGATTTGACGAACAAAACAATGAAGTAATATACGATACCGAGAATGAAAGAAGTAATGGCTCCAGACCAGGTTTCATATGCGGGCAGGTAATTGGGCGGGTAGAGCAGATTCGTCATGTGTATCGATTCAAGATAGCCGCTGAAGAGATTATGGAATGATTCCGGAAATAACGGCGGAACCGCTATCTTCACGTAATAGGCAGCGTTTATCAACAGATTATCCAGTTTCTCAGGTGAGATGATTAGTCCGATCACGTCTTGTCCAAGGAAGATCGCCTTTGCTGAGAAGAAACCCAGGAGCCCTACTCCAATTAGAACGACAAAGATGAGTAGTATCTCGTATACCACGAACCGCCACGGCTGGTCATTGACTACTGAGAAGGATTCGAATAGAGTGTCAAAGGTGTCATTGCCCGTTTCTCCCACAATCGAAGGCCCGATGATAAGAGACACGATGGTGACAATGGCAAGGTAGAGGATGAAAAGGCATACCGCGAATGCGAGTATTGACATGACGGCAAAGAACAGCTGCCCAAAATACGGGACCCACGTGATGAGGGCGAGGATGAGGCCCATAATGACAAGGGCAAGCATGAACAGAGTCAGTACGACCGGTGCGAGGATCGCCGATTTACCGCTCTTTAGAGCGAATTTTATCGCTTCCTTTATTTCGAAGAATTCGTCACCCTTGAGTTGTTCGTAAGTCACTTTCGAGATCGCAACCCCGCTGATCAGAGAAACGAAGAGGTACCATAGGAAGGCTATGATCCAAATTATCCAGGAAAACCAAGGGAGTCCGGTCGGATACATCGGCACGAGGCGGTAGATTTCCCATATTTCGCTGATCTCAATGCCGCCGGTAATATGGGCAAGATACGACAATATGCCATATCCGATATGAGCAATGAGAAGACCAAGAAAGGCCAGCCAGATTTTCTTTGCGCTGAAACCTAGTCTTCCGGCTCTGAAGACATCTTTGTAATTAAAATGTAAATTAGTCACCTCACCTCCTTGATTTGTTTGTATTATAACCAACACTGCTATGTTGTCAATACCTTTGGGTCGAAAACTCAACAGATGTAGTCGTGGTACGGAAACAAGCGCGGTATGCTGATTCCGGGTCGTTATGAATTCATGCCATGGTTGACATCGGTTAGGATTTTAGTATAATTTTTTGAGAGAGGTAATCATGAACATTGGCTGGCAGGAAATTCTACTCATCTTACTCATTGCTTTGCTACTGTTCGGGGCGAAGAAGATTCCTGACCTTGCGCGCGGCTTGGGCAAGGGCATTAGAGAGTTCAAGAAGGGTCTGAGTGAGATCGACAAACCTATAGAACCGGATAAGGACGAGACCAAAGAAGCAAAAAGCTCCAAGGAATAGGTTTCCTCCGGTGCCCCCAACTGCAAACAGTATTATGGAGAGGTGTCCGAGCGGCCCAAGGAGCACGACTGGAAATCGTGTATCCGCCGAGAGGCGGATCGCGGGTTCAAATCCCGCCCTCTCCGGAGTGAGATATACGGAAATCTTTAACGATAGGAGAAAGGAGAGCTATGTATTATAACGGTGCAAGGATATTCCTCATTTCTTTTCTCGTTTCACTTTTCACATCGGCTATTGTCTGTGCACTGTTTTTCTTTGTACTTCCCATTGCGAGGGGGGGTGCCGACACGGTCGTTCCCGACTTGATCGGCTCCAATCAGGAACAGGCCCGTGTTATTGCGGAATCACGTGATCTGCTTTTCGTTGTCGGTGGCGAAGAGGAGAATGAGGAAGTTCCGGCAAATATGATAGCAAGGCAAACGCCGTTGCCCGGGTCAGTGGTAAGGAGCAAGGCGGCGATCACCGTGTTCTTGTCCAAAGGTTCCAGCCGGATCGTCGTCCCGGATCTAAGGAATCAAGGTCTGAGCGAAGCAACGGTGAAGTTGACTGAGTTGGGACTGAATATAGGCGAAGTGAAGAGCGAGGAAAGCAGTGAAATCGGAAAGGATAAGATCATCTCGACAATTCCGAGTGCCGGCACACGGATCGAGCGCGGTGAGAAGATAGCCATCGTGCTCAGCCGGGGAGTTCAAACAGCGGAGGTGCCAAGACTCATTGGCAAGTCGTTCTCATCCGCTAAACGGATTATCGAGAACGGAGGTTTCGTTGTCGGTAATGTCCGGTATGAGGTCAGCACCGAGTTCAATGTCGGCATAGTCATGGGTCAGAACCCTGCGCCGGGGAGGCAAGCATTACGGGGGTCGGCGATCGACGTAGTCGTGGCAACAGTGCTCGAATGAGAAGAATTCTGATCTATTCGGGGATAGTCGTTGCGTTCTTCGTCGCCGGCATCCTCATGGCCAACTTCCTGATCATGCCCTTGCTGGTCGGGAAGGGTGAAGAGGTTATTGTACCGAATGTGTGTAACGTGCATCTGGATAGTGCCATTGTGGAATTGAAAAGCGTCGGTCTTGAGGGCGTGGTCGTAGAGCGCCGGTTCGACCGGATAATCGAAGAAGGCAATGTGATCATCCAAGATCCACTACCTGATGCTCGAGTCAAGAAAGGCCGGATCGTGAATCTCACCGTAAGCCTCGGTGCCGAAACGATCAGTGTGCCTTATCTTTCCGGCATCAGCTATGAGCAGGGTTTGTCGATCATCAGGAGAATCGGTCTGCTGATAACGAGGGTCGATTCGGTCTTCTCAGATTCAATAGGGGCCGGGAAGATTATCGGCACAGTTCCGGAAGCTGAAACGGCCGTGAAAAAAGGTGACGGTTTGATACTGATCCTGAGCAAGGGATTGATCAGAAGAATGCCAAACGTTGTAGGCCAGCTGTTGAGCCAGGCTCAATTAATTCTGGAGAGAATGGGGCTGGTCATCGGTACGATAGAGGAGGTTCAGGGGAGCGGCAGGAAAGGAACGGTCATCCTTCAAAACCCTGAGCCGGGGCGGATAGTGAACATCGGGGACACAGCCACCGTGATGGTCATTAAGTGAAGGTCGCTCCGTCGATAATTGCCGCAAACTTCAGTCAGTACCAGAGAGAAATAAAGGCTGTCGAGGGGGCCGGGGCAGATTTGCTCCATCTAGATGTGATGGACGGTGTGTTCGTTCCTAACATCACATTCGGCCCGATGATCGTGGAGGCGATCAAGGATCTGACGAAGCTTGAGCTCGATGCGCACCTTATGATTACACATCCTGAGAAATATCTCAAACAGTTCATCGACGCCGGTTCAGGCTGGCTGTCTTTCCACTGCGAAGCAACGCAAAACCCTTCCCGTTGCATAGATTACATGCATGAAAGAGGTGTTAAGGCTGGTTTGGCGATCAATCCCGATACACCGTTCGGTACAGTAACGGAATTCATGGACAGGATAGACTATTTACTGATCATGACGGTCAATCCTGGCTTTTACGGACAGAAGTTCATTACCGGGGTCCTTCCGAAGATTGAGGAAGCAAAGAACTACATTGGCAGACAGAAGATTAACTGCATGGTCGAGGTGGATGGTGGCATCAACGTCGAAAATGCCGCTCGGGTCTGCAGTGCTGGTGCCGACATTATCGTTGCTGGCGCCGGTGTATTCAAGGCGAAAGATTACCGGAAGGCGATAGCGGAGCTGAGATGTTCGAGGGGCTGATCGACCGCTTTGCGCTCATCAAGAGAAAGATCCTTGGATACGGCAGGATTACCAGCCAGGAATTGGAAAGTATCAATAAAGAAATAAAAATCTCGCTGCTCCAGGCCGACGTAAATTACCTGGTAGTGAAGAATTTCATGGATGGTCTCGAGGAGAAGACGAAGATCCTCGAGCTCTCCAGGAGTCTGAAACCGGGTGATCTGGTCATCAGAGCGGTGTTTGAAGAATTGGTGGAGCTCTTGGGATCCGAAACGAGGTCTATTGACTTCAGGGGTGATACGTACAGCGTCTTGAGTCTGATCGGACTCCAGGGTGTGGGTAAGACCACAACCGCGGCGAAACTGGCCCAGAAGTTCCGTGATCGTAACCCTTTGCTCGTTCCAGCCGATACCAAGAGGCCAGCCGCGGTCCAGCAACTACAGATGCTTGCCGATCGTGCAAAGACTCCGATGGTTCCACTCGAGAAAGGCAGTGCCGCGGCGACCGTCAAGAAGGCAAGACAGTTGGCCAAGGATAAAGGGTATGGCTTGATCATCATCGATACAGCGGGGCGACTCCACATCGACGATGAACTCATTGAAGAACTTCAGGACATCCACCGTACGCTCAAACCGGACTATAGATTATTGATAGCCGATGGGATGAGCGGTCAGGATGCGGTCAATCAGGCGAGTCGATTCAACGAGCAGATTGGTCTGGACGGTGCGATCCTGACCAAAATGGACGGTGATGCCCGGGGCGGTGCGGCGCTCTCCATAAAAAGCGCTGCTGATGTGCCACTGTATTTCATCGGCACCAGCGAGAGACTGGACGGGCTCGAAACGTTCCATCCGGACCGCATGGCACAGCGTATTCTCGGGATGGGAGATGTTGTCAGCCTCGTCGAAAAGATCAAGACTGTGGAAGGCGAAATTGACCAGGAAAGATTACAGAAGAAGGTTCTCAAGGGTGATTTGAACCTGGAGGATTTTCTCGAGCAGTTGGCAGCAGTGAAAAAATTGGGTTCGTTGTCAAAGATCGCGGCGATGATCCCTGGAGTAAAAGAGACCGATTTAGATGAGGGACAGTTCAAGAAAATGGAGGCGATGATCAACTCCATGACGCGGCGCGAAAGGTTGCATCCCGAGATCATCGACGGTTCGCGAAAGAGAAGGATAGCGGCCGGCAGCGGCACGACCGTCGCCGATGTCAATCGCATGCTCAAAGAATTCTCCTATGCGCGGGACATGTTGAAGAAGTTCGGCAGGGGCATGCCGATGAAGATGCCCTTCAAGATTCCAAAATGAGAAAGGGGAGCAAAGCTCCCCTTTTCTATTGCGCCTTCTAGAAAACACTTACTGACTGATCATATATGGCAATAACCATCCATGGAAATCATAGGGCTGGTCTGGTGTGTAGAGTGTCGAGTGGGACATTAGGTCGAAAATCGCAAAGCGGGGGATTGCCACGAGTTGTGCATTCCATGTGCCCTGGTATACGCCGTTGCCCTCGTTGCTGAAAGGTAGGCGCACGTAGTACGGAAAGGCGAGTATGAACGTGTGGAGGAAGGCATGACCATCCGCGACATTGGTGTAGAGCGTCAGTGTGACTGGTTCTCCAGGTTGAAAGGTTATGAGGCTGTCGATATTGAAGTACGTATTCAACGGATTGGTTATCAGGAGGTCGACGGCCTCGGTCGCGGTAGTTATGCGAATACTGTCGATGCTGACCGTGAAGACTTCGTCGGACCTTCCTTCGGCAAGTGAAATGCTGTTTAGTTCCCAACCACGGTGTTCATCAGTCTCTTCGCCAGAACGCAGAAATGTCGCGCGGATCATTGCTGTTTCTGATAGATCCTTACTCCAAAGTACCCATGGCATGGTATCGATCTTTGCCAGAGAGTAGAAATAGCCGAAGTTGCCGCGACTGTATGCTACCCATGCCGAATCTCCGATTATCTGGATGTCAATGATCGGCTCATCGTGGGTCTGGGCGCTGCGCCACCAGACGACGAGTGTGTCCTCCTCGGCACCAGAGGTCGAATCGACCGTGGTATTGGGATTGAACCATACGGTATCGGCAGCGATCAAATCCCGGATCGCATCTTCGTCGGTTTCTTTTGCGCATTGGCTGACAACGACTGCCATGGCAGCAAACGCAAGAATGAGTATTTTACTTCTCATTTTTCCTCCTTCTTTCTTTTTAGACGCAGAAATTAACCGAAACGTACAAAGATCATGAAACTTAAGTCTATTTTATCCAGATTTGCCGATCTGTCAACCCTTTTTTACCGGGGTTCTGATTTTTCTTGACCCTACGACCGTCGGATGAGTCTCAACTCACACGGTGTGCATTTCATGCCTTGACAATTCCCGTTTTTTTAATATAATCTAAGACAATGAGAATCAATTGGACTGACAACGGGAGCGAGTGGACGGTTTGCGCCGATTCTCTCGGCTTCCCCTTTATTCGGGAGGTGGAGTCCGCCTGAGTTTTTTAGTTATTTTCGAGAACGCCGTGGGCTCCCCCCACGGCGTTTTTTTTGCGGAGCAATCGATTACAGTGATAGACGATTTGATGCCAGTGATATTCACGATCACCGTAATCAATGATCAATCATTGAGATCATGCGCGAAGCGGAAGGAGGTGTATGGAAGCAGTAAAATGTGATGGACTGATCAAGAACTTCGGCAAGGATGGGCGTAAGGTATCGGCAATAAACCGGGTCAGCTTCAGCGTCAGCAGGAATGAGGTGTTCGGTATAGTCGGTCCGAACGGGTCGGGTAAGAGCACGTTGATCCGTATCCTTTCGACCCTGCTCATACCCGACGCTGGCAGCGCTAGTGTGTTCGGCCATGATGTCGTCCGTGAGTACGGCAAAGTGCGCCGGGTCATTAACCGTGTCAGCGTCGATGCTGCATTCTTTAAGGGGATCTCGGCGTGGGAGAATTTACGCTATGCCGCCCGGCTCTATGGAATGGCAAAGGGCGATGCAAAGATTCGCTCTCTGGAGATCCTGGCGAAGCTTGGATTCGCGGAGAAGCGGATGTATGAGCCGCTTGAGGATCTGTCACGCGGTATGCAACAGAAGGTTGCCATTGCCCGTGCTTTCTTCACGGCTCCGATGTTGTTGCTATTGGACGAGCCGACAACGGGCCTCGACCCACGGTCGAAACTTGATGTGCAGGACTATATTAGAGAAGCCATGCAGCGTGAAAAAGATGATCTTACGATCATTCTGACCACGCATGACATGAACGAAGCCGAAGCGCTCTGTGATCGTGTTGCGATCATAATCGATGGACGTTTCGTAGCACTCGGCAGTCCGTCCGAGTTGCTCGCAGAATACAATAAGTCGGCTCTCGAGGAGGTGTTTCTCGACGTCACGGGTCGTGAATGGAAGGAGATTGAGGATGAGGTATAGAAGTCAAACCTATGGATCGATTGCCTTTATCGAACGCAACTTCGCGCTGGTACGGCGTTACATCGGGTGGGAAGCCGTTTTCGTGTCATACAACGTTGTCAATGCTCTGGCAATTGGTCTGATCGGCGCTCGGATGGGCAAGGATATGATCGTTTATCTTGTGGTCGGCGCTATGGTCTGGGGTTTTCTGTCGATCCTTTTCCATGAGATATCTGAATCGATCGCTTGGGAACGTTGGGAAGGCACGATCGAATACACCTTCATGGCTCCGATAAGCAGGTTCATACATCTCATTGGTAATTGCCTCTGGGCAGTCGTTTACGGGGTGATCCGGAGCAGCTTGATCCTCGCAATCGTCGTTCTCTTCTTCGGCATTTCGATCAAGGGCGCCAATCTACCCGGGCTGTTCGTCATCCTCATCGTATCGGGATTGTCATTCGTGGGCTTGGGCCTTGTCGCTGCAGTTCTGCCGCTGCTGTCGACAGAGAAAGGAGCTTACGCAACCCACATTTTGGAGGCGGCATTGCTTCTTGTATCAGGAGTCTACTATGAGATTGAAGTGTTGCCAGTGTGGATCCGGCCGTTGAGTTACGTATCGCCGGCAACGTACACGCTCCGGGCAATGCGCGCGGCTCTGCTCGATGGTGCTGGATTCGACGAACTGATGCCCATAATACTCCTCCTCTTGGTGACAGGCTTGCTGCTCGTTCCGCTGGGCATGTTGATCTTCAGCAAGGCAGAATACTATGCGAAGAAGAAGGGAAAGCTGAAGAGATCCGGTTGAACCAGATCGGTCTCCGGTTGGCGGCAACGATGCCCGTTTCGTTCAAGGGCAACGTCCTACGTTACTGACACGCAACCGTGACCTTTTCGCATTTCGTCACCGAATAACGACATCCGATTCTTATCACGTAACTGTCCGGTCATTGACATCGACGCAGCCACGCGTAGAATGTTTCTTACCGGAGGTGGACATGGGTCCTTTTAATACGCCGTGGTTGACATTCGTTGCCTGGATCGTAGCGATAGGTTGTATTGTCTTTAGTGTAATCTGGGCTATCTTTCTCTACAAACCGGGGGACAGCGATGAGTGAAGCACTTGTCTACGCCATCGTTCTCATCCTATACCTGGGTCTGCTCGTTCTCGTCGGATTGATCACCGGGAGGCGCACAAAGAGCGTTGAGGATTTTTACCTGGGTGGGCGCCAGGTAGGTCCCTGGGTGACCGCGTTGTCCTTTGTCGCTGCCTATTTCAGCTCGGTGGTCATCGTCGGCGGCGGTGGTTTCGGGTACATGTTCGGGATGTCGACACTGTGGATAGGCGCGATCAATGTTCTGCTTGGTTGTACAGTGGCATGGATCGTGCTGGGACCGAGGATACGAAAGTTCACCCACCGCTTGAATACGATGACGGTACCGGGTTTTCTCGGCGAGCGCTACGCGTCGGACTTCGCCTGCGTCTTCGCTGCGGTTGTCGTCGTTCTGTTTATGATCATCTACAACGTCAGTATTCTGAAAGGAATGGGTCATATATTCGAAGTGCTGATCGGCGTGCCATATATTTACGGAGTTCTCCTGTCATGTATCATCATTCTCTTCTATGTGTCGATCGGCGGCTATCTCGCCGTTGTCTGGACCAGTTTTGTACAGGCATGGGTCATGGGTATCGGGTTGATCGTGCTCACGGTCTTTGCCGTGCATAAGGTGGGGGGCATCAGTGGCGTGAATGCAGCGTTATCAGCGATCGACCCCGGATTGATCCACACGCCGGGCATCTGGGGTTGGCCTGGGCTCATTTCATTTGCCCTGATCGTTAGCTTTGGCGTTTGGGGTATGCCCCAGCTCGTCGTGCGCTTCTACTCAATAAAGAATCTGAAGGTGTTGAGGATAGGGACTGTCGTCGCGACGATCGGTACATGCATGGCTTTGCTCCCATACTTCAACGGAGCGATTGCACGTACCCTCTTTCCGTCGCTTGCCAGCCCGGACCTGGCGATCCCTATGTTGGTGAAGACGATACTTTCGCCTTTTGGTGCAGCGATCGTTCTTGCGGGCGTCGTTGCTGCCGGGATGTCAACATTTTCGTCCGTTCTGATCATTCTGTCGGGTTCGATGATTCAGGATATTCTCAAGAAAGGTATGAAAGAGAAGATGACGAACGAGAAGTCTCTGTTCTGGGGCAAGATAGGAAGCGCGACGATCGGATTTGTTTCGCTCATCATAGCATTGAGGCCTCCGGCACTCGTCTTGACCCTGACCGCTTTTGCCTGGGCAGTGATCGCATCAACCACGCTCTGGCCCATTCTCTTCGGAATATACTGGAAGGGAGCGACCAGGTGGGGTTGTATCGCCTCCATGGTCGGTGGTTTCATGACGGCACTCGTCTGGATGGCAGTGGGCAAGCCGTTCGGCGTGCACGGTTTCATTCCGGGGATCATCGCCGGCTTTCTGCTGATGATTCTGGTCAGCTATGCTACGCCGAAGTTTCCGGCGCAGCACATCAGTCGGATCTGGGGGTGACAGCAACGGGGACAGGCACCTTCGGAGCCAGTCCCCAGGCTTAGAAGTATACTAGATATTTCACTTTGACCGCGCCAATCTGGTACGATGGCTGCAGGTCGCCGAATTCGTCTTGCTCCCGGTGGTCGTTCAGTGCTACATATAACCACGACTTGGGCATGAAGTTCCATGAAAAGAGCACACCGATGCGGTTCCATAAGAACTCGAGCTCGCCGAAATCAGTGCCCGGTGTCTGGGTGACGATTTCATCGAAGATACGCAAGACTGTGGTGGCGTTGAACTGAATGTCGATGCTCGGTCTGAATATCGGCCAGATCGCCTCAACGGTATGTACCGAATCCCATTCGATCCAGATATAAGATGCAAGCCCCAGGCGTATTTGTGGAATGATTGAGTATGTATATGACAGCCTGTTCTCTCCCTGGTAGCCGAGGTAGCCGCGTGCATAATTCCAGCCGTATGAATAGTTGAAACCAAAATTGATATTCTGATTGAATAGACGTCCCCAGAATGAGGAGTTGAATTCACGGGAGAAATAACTGATGACCGTGTCATTATATGGATGGTACGGTGCTTCGTAATGTTGCCCGCCGTTGATGCCAATGTCAAACCCCCAGTCCGTGCGGAATTGCGTATTGAATTCGACCATACCGGTCAGTGACCAGTCTGAAACACCCGGGTTCTGAATGGCACTCAATCCCGGCGCGACGAAGAAATTCCTGATCGGTCCGGCGTTGTATTCCTTGAATGGACCGGTCAGGAACATGAACTTCTTTTCTCCGACCCACGGTACGAATCCAATTTGACTGACATCGAACGAATCCTGGACGATGCGAGCCGACGTGAACAGAATGAAATTTCTGACGAAACCAAAATACCCGGCATCAAATGCCCAACCCAATCTATCACTGAGCGAGTCCTTTCTGCTGCTCAACGCACCCTGGACGACGAGCTGGTTTGGACCATGCAGGTATGCGCCGTCAACTCCGAAGGCGTAGTTGTACTCGTCCGTGTCCACTGCCATGCCGCTGAATAACGCGCCGATATGTGAATTCTCGAATACCGCCCGCTTTGCCCGCAGGACGCCGAACCAGCGATTCGGTTCGTCTATGTTATGGGTCTCTGTTGTATCCAGGTAATCATCCGTGTAGGCGCCCAGTACACCAAGATTCCAATCTGTGGATTTATTGGTAAATTTCAACCCACCGAGAATCGGCACGGCCGCATCGTTCACGGATTTGCCGATTCTCCTGGAATAGAAGATCTCGAGTGGATCGAAGAATCCCATGTCTCCGAAATCCGCCATTCTGAATATTTCCTGGCCGTCCAGAAAGAACGGTCGTCTTTCGTCGAGGTACGTCGGGTAGCGAGATAAATTCAGTGAGAATGGATCGGATTCTATCTGGGCGAAGTCGGGAAAGGCCGTTGCGTTGATCGTTGCCTGAGGTGTGACATCCCATTTGAGGTTGATGCTGGCGCTGGGTTTTTTGTCTGTTGCTACAGAATCGATGGTAACGTATTGTCGGTCGATCCTGAAGTATGCCTCAGGGTACAGCTCGAAATAATAACCTTGTGCCTGAGGTTTAATATTTCGCAGCGTGCCGAATTTTGAAACCTTGAGTTCTTCCTTTTGCAGGAATTCGTTCCATGTACTGGTCTCGCGGTTCCCGGCCATGTAGCGGGCAAAAGTAATTCCCCACTCGTCGAGATCCTTCTTATAGCGGATCGATTTGAACGGTATTCTTATTTCAACTTCCCAGCGGTCTTCGTACAATTTCAAGGCCCGGTACCAGACACCTTCCCAGGATTCGTCATTCGTCCGTCCGTCATCGAGTATCCAGCCATCGTGGACGATGCCGCTGGCAAATACCAGGAAATAGTAGGCAGAATTCTTGCTGCCGAATGTGTCAAAGCTGAGCCGGACATCGTCTTCGTCGGCGGTGAGACAGGCGATTGGTTTGATGCTATCGGCGTAACAGCGGAACGCGACATAGAGGTTGTCCTTGTCCTGAAGGACGTAGACAGTGGTTCTTTCGCTCGGCGCGCTTTTCTCGTACGGCATGAATTGCACAAAATCGTACGCTGAATCGGCCTGCAGCCAGGTTTCTTCGATGAACCCATCGATATCGGGCGCGATCTCCGTGTAGCGTACCTCAACGGATTTCCCGTCGACATTGAGAGCGAATAACAGCAAAAGGGCAGTCATCTAATCTCCTCCTTATCTGTAGATGAAGTCAAAATCAAGGAAGGATATGTGCCTGGCAATGAGCCAGGCACAATCTTTATGCGAACTATGATCAATATCGGTCTGCGAGATCGACCCATTTAATAATAATACGCACATAACGGAGAAAAAGTTTCAATGCTGCAAATGACCCTTCAAAGGCCATCCATGCAGCCGCCATAAAGAATCCAGTGCGTTGAGAGCGACCTGATTAGCACGTTATCGTTTTGTCATTTTGGCAATTGACTAAATGACAATGTGGGTCGGAGTCCGATCTGTGAAGATAGGATCAGCATTTGATGTTGATCAGCGGCACATACATTTCCTCGCGGCTCACGCCACCGTGGTTGGCTCTAAGGAAATGCTCGCGCTCACCGGCCACAAAATCCCTTATTACATAGTTCTTTCTTGCGATCAAGACATAGTCACCGACCCGCTCGAAGAGCCGCTCGTTATGCTCGTGCAGGCCGAAAAACCGTTTCTTGATCAGATCGGTACTGCTGTGCATGGTGCAATAGCGTGCGAGTTTTGACGCTACATACTCCCGGAATTTTCCCACCCTTGATGGACGGACATAGCAGTAGGCAACGCGGGGCTCGCCGCAAAGCGGAAGAGCAAGAGTCTCGGCCAATTGGGGGTGGTCCCTCATGTTGATGCAATCGGCAGGATTAGTATCGATGAGCCCGTGGTCCGACGTGACCAGTAGTGTCGTGCTCGAGCCCTCGATCGAATCGATGAACTTTGCGATGGCCCGGCCAAGGTCTTTCACGTGCGTCCGGGCTTGCGCGCTCCCGGTGCCAAATTCGTGACATATCGAGTCGAATTCGGCCCAGTACGCATAGATACATTTCTTGTTCTTGCCTGAGGAGATGATTCGGGCCATCTTGTCAAGACAATCCTGAAGCGAAGAGTGGTATATTGTTTGTGCACCGCGCGAAGTGGTTCTTGTGTATGCCGAATCGCAAAGGAATGAAGGCGTCAAGTAGTAAGAATCAACTCCTATCCTTTCAAAAATGGTCATTCCGGTAAGGAAGGAGTCTGGAGTGATATTTATTGAGTCGAGTGGATCGCCCCCGTGGCGAGGATAAAACGGCAATATTCTTACTACCGTTCCGATCTCCTTGAGCAACATGAACCATCCGGTTATTGCGTGTTGCGCCGGCGCCTTACCGGTCACGAAAGTAGTTATACCGGTTGCGGTTGTCGACGGGAATACAGAGGTTATCTTTGCCTGGATGTGCCTCTTGAGAACCGTATCAACGCTGCAATGTTTAAGGAATTCATAACCAAGGCCGTCGATGACAAACAAGATGATATTCGTCGATTTCTGCAGTTGCTCAATGGGCAATCTCCGTACCGGTCGATAAAGATTCTCCATGCCGTACGCAAACAACAGCGAACTGATCAGGTTGACGATGCTGCCGTCTGTATAGTTGGGAAGATGCATGGGATTCAATGTGTCGTCGATTCAACCTTGTCTGGATTCGGACGGTTAGTCTTTTTCGAGCAAAGCCTCGCGGAATTTCGTCAATTGTCTCTGAAAGAAGGCATTCTCGGGTTCGACCTTCAACGCATTGGTCTCCCACCGGACGGCTTCTTCATAGTTGCCGGCCGCGTAGAAAGCTTCTGCTACAGTATCCATTATGTTTGCATCCTCGGGAGCCAGAGCATGTGCCTTCTTTGCTGCTTCGAGCGCTTCTTTCGGGTATTTCTTGAGCAGGGCGAATTCCCATGCAAGACTGTTGTATACCTCGGGCGATTCCAAGTCGCTGGCGAGCGCCTTCAGGAGCAGCGAGTAGGTCTTTCTCAATAACAACTCTGCCATATCGGGCCGTTCTTCAGCGAGTCTCAGATATGCCGGTGCCATGAAAGCATACTGCCACAATTCGTACTGACGGCGCAACTCTTGAACCGGCTCTGGATTATCGACGACCTTGAGGTCGACAAGCCGGTCATCGACGCCAAGATAGCCGCCCCGTTCTGTGGCGACGATGAGCGATGCCGATTGCTTGCCTCGGCTGTCACCGCCCGCCCTTTCGCCTGCTTCCAGCGCCGAGAGGAGACGTTCGGCAAGCGGACCTGCGGTGCGTTCGAAGACTGCGAACATGCTGTCCACGACTTCGGGGCCGGTAAGAATATTTCCCTGGATCGCCACATTTGGCGCGGTTTTGTGGCCGGCCCAGGCGGTCGTTGTCTTTCCGGTGTGCGAGATAGAGTTTCCGTTCCTATCAACGACTCCTACCTGGCGGTCGTCAGGAATAGTATCATCGGCAAGAACGGATCGCAGCACGTCACCTGCAGTCTTTCCCTTCTTCAATTCATCCAACACGCGCGGTCCGATATAGGGATTGGAAAGGGCCTGGGTTGCGACAGCTCCGACGCCAGCCTCGACCCAGGGTACTACATAACCAACGTCGAGCACTCTCGATGCCACAGCCACGCCGTACTCTTCCGTCTCCGGGTCGACGGCTGCGATCGAAAAGGTGCCGCAGTCAGATAAAGATACGAGTATCAATACGATGTTGAGCATGTTACCTCCGTTACTAATGGTACCAGTAATGCGAACAATGTCAATGGCGTGTGGATGATTTTTGAAGGACTATTCCGGTAACGATGAGAAGGAGACCAATGACGGTCGACAACAGAATTCGTTCACCCACTACCATGCTGATGAACACAAGTGCAAGGAATGGTGTGAGGTATACCAGGTTTGTGACCTGGGCAGTCGTTCTGGATAGGCGGAGCGCTTTCAACCACAGGACGAATGTGATGCCCATCTCGAATAATCCAACATACCCAGCGCCTAACACGCCCGCCAGCGAGGGGAGGGTGATGCGAGCAAAGATGAGAGAGTAGAGGACAATGAAGACAAGCCCGAATGCAAAGTTGAGGAAGAGTTTTACGACCTCGTCGCGTCGGTCTTTGATGTTGAAGATCCAGAAGAATGCCCATATTACCGCGCTGCCGAGCGCAAGAATGATGCCGGTCGGATTGAATATCTTCAATCCAGAAATATCACCGCGGGTCGCGATGATTACCACACCAACGTAGCCGATGATAACTGCTGCAATGCTCTTAAGGCCTATCTTTTGCCGCAGCAGAGGTATTGAAAGGATTACTAATTGAATCGCCCAGGTGTAGTTCAATGATACTGCTTGTTGAGCTGGAAGGAGTGAATATGCTTTGAGCAGTACCAAGTAATAAAGGAAGGGATTGAGGAAACCCAGTAGTACAGACCGGAAGTAATCTCGCGCCGTACATTCTTTAATCAGATAGATTTTTTTCTGCTGTACGAGTATGATGAAGAAAACGAGCAGCGAGACGAATGCAGCGTAGAGTACGACCTGGGCAAAATCCAGATACCTCAAAGATATTTTGAATGCGGATGCAACGGTCGACCAGAACAAGACGACGATCAATGTATAGATATATGCCTTTCTCTGATCAACCACCGTATACAATAGTCAGGTGGGTCGAAGTGTCAATACACTGTGAAATCCCAAATTCCAATATCAATCTCTAATGTTCAAAACCGTTGATAGCGGGTTTGGTGTTTTGTGATTTGAATTTCGGATTTAGGGCTTCGGATTTGCTTCTTAACGCCCTTGGTGTTCAGAAAGCATCTTCTATGTATTCGTACTTCATCTTGCCGGCCAGTTCGGTGATCGCCAGGACATCGAAGTGGATTTCGGTGTCGAGCGGCAAATGGCGTCTTTTCAGCCAGATGAGGGCGGTATTTCTCACCCTTTGCTGCTTGCGTCTGACAACGGCTTCCTGCGGAAGACCATAATCCACGGAGCGTCTGTATTTCACTTCGATGAAATGAAAGGCCTTGTCTTTGCGCGCGACCAAGTCGATCTCACCGAATCTGCACCGGAAATTATGATCGAGGATATTGTATTTCTTTTGCTTCAGGTATTCCTTGGCAAGATTTTCGCCAGCGATCCCCAGCGAAGTTTTGCTCTGCTTCACAAGAGCCGGAACGATTTGCGGTGGATTGGGCACGAACCATATTTATGAATACGATCGCGGTGTAGCCTCGTCGGATATCCCTTATGACGGTTGAAATCGTATTGCGGATAGCATTTGTGGTATTCGCACATTATCCTGTCACGGTACACCTTGGCGAGGATTGAAGCCGCAGCTACTGAGATACTTTTAGTATCACCCTTCACCAGTGCCTGAGACCGGATGTCCAAGTCGCCAATGGGATGTCCGTCGATGAGAATGAACTGAGGTACGGGACGGAGGCCTGCGATCGCTGCTCGCATTGCCCTCTTTGTCGCCTCGAGTATGTTGATGACATCGATGGTTTCGGCATCAACTACTCCGAACGAATATGCAACTGCCTCTGCTGTGATTATTTTATAGAGTACGTCACGCTTGGCAGAGGATAGCTTTTTTGAATCGTCGATTTCGGTATGCAGGTAATCTCTGGGCAGAACTACGGCCGCGGCAACGACGGGTCCTGCCAGCGGACCTCTGCCTGCCTCATCCACTCCTGCTACAAGACTATACTTTTTCCACAGTCTCTGATCCGGGAGTGCCTTCACCTGTTTTTTCCTCGGCATCGGAGGCAGGTTGAGCTTCTTCACCTGGTTTTTCTTGCGCTGCGGCTGGGAATCCCGCTTCCCTGATTTTCATCCTTCTTCCCTTGCGCTGCCGCAGGTAAGTGAGTTTGGCTCTCCGGACCTTTCCTTTCTTCTTGACTTCTATGCGGGCGATCATCGGGGAGTGGATCGGGAAGATCCTTTCGATGCCAATGCCGGCAGAAACCTTACGTACCGTAAAAGTCTTAGCTATATCGCTGCCCTTTACTTTTATGACGACACCCTGGAATGGTGCGAGGCGTTCTTTGTCGCCTTCGATTATCTTGGTATACACCTTTACTAAGTCACCTGGTTTGATATCTGGAATCTTATTCATGCAGTACCTCCAATAGAATCTCAAAATCCTTCTTTGAATAGACCGTGCTAGATAGCAATTCCGGCCTGCGCTTGATGGTCATTGCGAGCGATTCCTTTCTACGCCATTCGGCAATCCGTCTGTGATCGCCGCTTCTCAGAATGTCCGGGACCTTTGAATCTTTGAAGTTGCACGGCCGTGTGTATATGGGCGCATCGAGCAGTCCTGTCTGAAAGGAATCGGAATCAGCAGAGTCTTTGTTGCCAAGGACGCCGGGTAGCAATCTGGTTATACCTTCGATAAGGGCTAGGGCGGCGACCTCCCCGCCGGAGAGAACGTAATCACCGATGGAGATCTCAAGCGGTTCGAAGATCTCGTTGATGCGTTCGTCGATGCCCTTGTACCGCCCGCAGATGATGATGATATGCGGGTACCGGGTGAATTCTTTGACCATATTCTGGGTAAGACGGTGACCTTTGGGCGTGAGGTTTATGAGTGTGGATTCCTTTGTTATAACAGAATTGAGTGCCTTGGTTAGCGGTTCCGGCTTGAAGACCATGCCTGCTCCGCCGCCGAACTGGTAATCATCGACAACACCGTCCGTGGTCATTTTGCGCGGATTGACCGTATTTATGGTTATTGCACCTTTCTCTTTGGCGAGACGTAGCATGCCGCAAGACAACGGGCTTTCAAAGAATTCCGGGAATATTGTGATGATATCGAACTTCATGGAAATGAATGCAGCTAGTTGCTGTTAGGCTTCTGTTACAATAGATGGATGATGAGGAAAAAGGCAAGAGACTATTGGGTTCATTATTCGATTATCTCCAATACCGTGCGCTTTCCCTGCTTCATTGCGGCCGCAGTAATGATCGTTCTGATTGCTTTCGCCGTTCTGCCTTCCTTTCCGATAACCTTGCCCAGATCGCCCTCTCCGACTCTCAGTTCATATATTATGCTCTTTTCGCCGGCAATTTCCTTGACCGTTACTTTGTCGGGATTATCAACTAACGCCTTGACAATATATTCGATGAGATCCTTCATGATGAACCTCCTTTGGCTCTTGCGATCAACTTTGCCACAGTATTGGTCGGTTGAGCTCCTTTTGAAATCCAATACTCGATGCGATCCCGGTTCAGGTTCAATTCTTTCTTTCTGGGATCGTAATGGCCTACCTTTTCTATGTACTCACCATCTCTTGCCTTTTTCGAGTCCGTTACCACAACTCTATAAATGGGTACATTGTTTCTGCCTATCCGTGTTAATCTGATCTTAACCATAGTTAGTCATTATAATTATTATTGGTTTGTTGTCAATACCATGATCTCTGGGCCGCTCCATCTGTATTTTGCGCAAAAAAAACCTCGTAAGGACTTTCCAGGACATTGAGCCTTCTTTTTTCTCTTTGAAAGGAGGTGATCCAGCCGCACGTTCCCGTACGGCTACCTTGTTACGACTTAGCCCCAGTCATCTACCCTACCTTGGGCCCTCACGAGGAGAGACTTCA
>CP070705.1:688627-753282 GCA_020349965.1 Caldifarciminota bacterium
CGAATCCTGATGGGATAACGATGTCTGCGGTGCCATCGGCAACCTGTCCTCATCATACGGCGGCCAGGGCGCCGGATACATGTAGATGATCGCATCAGGATCACTGACCACCCAGCCAGTGCGTCCCGGTGCGTATTCCGCTTCACCGCCTTGAGGACCATAGCCGATCGTCACCAGCGTGTCCGTGCCATCGAGCGTCCCGAACCAGCTGCCAGCGCCAAAGATGTAATTCTGGTTACTGCCGACCGGCCACCAGCATCCGGCGTTGTTACCGGTTTCATCCTGCCCGAACTTGCCGTAGTTGGAAACGCACATCTCGACCTGGTTGATGTTGTGCCGGATGACCTGGAACTCACGGCTGCCCTGGACACTATTGACTGTTCTGCCCAGGAGACTGAGTGCTATGAAAAACAAAGAGACCATCTTGTTCATATAACCTCCTCTCACCCGTATTTCTTACTGAGTTTTGACTTGACAAGACCACCAGGGAATCGCTGGCCCCTTTCGGGTGACTCAAGAACGAGACGCATTCTTCTAATAACAATCCCCCGGCGATCTTGTTCACATTCTCTTCCCTCTAACTGCAGAATCGATGATTCTGCCCATGCTGTATAATAATGTCGATTTGTGAAAAATCTGTGAATTTTCGAAGCTATTGGCCGATTCCAGTTCCTGTGAGCGCCTCGTATACTTTGAGAGTCTCCTTGCTCGGTACAGTCCCTAATTCCCTCTTCAAGTCTTTCTTTAACTTATCGAAATGTGCCGTTATTTCTTTATATCTACCAAGTCCTGCCAGTGCTTCCATCAACCGACAGTGGTGTCCCTCCTCGAGTGGATTCAACGTGACCGCCTCTCCACAGGCATCAAGAGCTTCGGAGTATTCCCCGTTACGGTTACAAAGGTCAATGATCATCGTAAGGCATTCTTCGCATTTGCCGTTGTAATAGCGCCGTAGCTGCTCGACCCAATCATCATACCAGCCCGTGGCAAGATTCTTCCTGCCCAAGGAAATAGCCTTCCAAAGCAATTTCTTCTTCTGCGCATCGTCTTCAGTATTCCATACTATTCTTAGGATGGCATCGAATTCATCAGTATCGAGACTAACGGAAACACCTGGGGCCAGCTGAAAGCTACCCTTGGCACTGGAGATCAATTCTATATCCTTGCCCAACATCGACCTGGAAACATCTCTGATGTACTGCACCGCTTTACGTAGGCTATCACTACCCTTCTTTCGTGAAGCCTCATGCCAGAGGGCATCGATGAGGCAATCGCCACTCACCCTCTCGTCCCTGTGTACAAGCAGGTAGAAGAACAGCTTCTTCGTCTTCACCGTCTGCCAATATTTATCTTCGATCAACAGATCATCGATATAAACACGTGGCATGCCGAACAGATACGCGTCGACCCAATGAATGTCGACCGCAGATCTTTTGATCATCGCCTTCACGTACGACTTTGCGATTTCATGTTCACGCACGTACTGAACCATCCATGGCTCAGCATGCAGTTGTCTTGATAATAGATAATCATAACCTTTGTCACGGCTCGCATTGACAGCTTCGCGTAACGCTCCTTGACTCGCTGACGTATTGCCCTGCAGATGGAATACCTTACTCAACTCGATGTTAGCCAAGAATTGTTGAAATACATCGCCATATTCTCCGGCCACTGCCCGAGCATGCGTCAGCAGCTCTTCAGCTTGTCCAATCTTACCCTGAGCTCTTCTCAGCTTAGCCTCGGTCAGATAAACGGGTATCGATTCAGCATCATCACGCGTCTTTTTCAACATCCAGATCGAAGAAATCAACTTTTCGGCTTCGACATAATCCTGACTGCTAATGGCAATTTCACACATTTCATTCATCGCAATGATAATGAGCTTCTCGACGCCAAGTTCGTTGGCCGCCTGGAGTGATTTACCGACGTAATACCTTGCCTTCACGAGATCTCCACGTTCAAGGTAGAGTAATCCGTAGCCGACCCACAAGGCTACAAACGACCACATGTCGTTATACGGACTGCATGTCTCGATGCCGAGGTCAAGTATCCTCTTTCCATCTTCCAGGTGTCCAAGCAAAATACTGAGCTTTGCCGCATTATAAAACCCTGCGCCGCAGCCCGGCGAGAAGTGTTGTGCGAGCACACCGGCGATCCTTGATAGCTTTGCATAGGCACCTTTTGGGTTGCCCACTTTCCACTCACTCATGGCCCAGTTGTTCAGAATGCTTGCTTCTATTTCACCGTAACCCTTCCTTTGAGCAATCTCCAGGGCCTGTTCGTAGAAGAACGCCGCCCGTTTCACATGCTTGCCGCCAAGTGCCGTATGCAGAGAACCGAGCGAATTGAGTATCGAAGCTCTCGTGAGACTTGATCCCCGCGGGCACACGTCCAGTGCCCGCCGGTAATAGCGCAATGCTGAAGCAAATTTACCCTCGGTGTAGCTTATGCCGGCGAGTGCATACATTACATCCGCGTACTTGCGCTTCGCACCCCGCTTCGCCTTCTCCAACATTCCCCTTGCCCTCAAAATCGCCTGACGGGACTGCGCGAGTCTACCCATTATTGTCAGCGCGCGAGAGTACATAATCAGGAGTTCTGCGTTGCGGTTACGTATTTCTGCAGGGATCAGTTCGATATGATTACAAAGCACACTACTCCTGCCTTGACCTATATAGACTTGCCCGATCTTATTGATCGTTGCGATCATTTTCTTGTATGCCCGTGCCTGGCCATAGAAAACAAGGGCATCATCATATTCGCCCTTCTTAGAGAGATATTCTGCCGCTCGCATACTTATCATCCCTCTCCGCTTAGGATCCGTGAATTTACTGAAAAGAAAATCCCTGAAAAGGTTGTGCAGACGGTAGCCATGGTCTGGTATGCTGACGATAAAAGCATTGCGCCTTGCGAGCTCTGCGAATGCCACCTTCGAATTCTTACGGCCCGTTGCTGCGTCGAACAATTCTGGGTTCAACCACTCGAATAGTGTGCAATCTACAAGAAACTGCCGCATTCGCACCGGCTCCTGGAAATAGATCTCCTGTGCAAAAAAATTGAAGAGGCTTGACTGCGACTGCAGACTTCCGCCGATCATGGTTCTTGTATGATCCGAGGATGTTATACCCCGAAGATAACTCGAGGATTGAATCATCAAACGTAGGCTCACCGGCCACCCCTCGGAATATTTATCCACCCACTCGAGATCACGAGGTCCGAGTGGGATCGAATAGGTTTTCTTGAAAAGCTGCCTGATCTCTGTTTTAGTAAATCGCAGTTGTTGTCCGGTCAATTCTATAAATTCGTCTCTCGCATTCATCAAAGAAAAATAGATATCTGGTTTTGCACGCGACGTAATGATGAAGTGCATGTTCGCTGGCATATGCTTGAACAGAAAATCAAGCACTTTGTTGATGGCGGCGGCTGGCTGCAAAGAATGATAGTCCTCCAGGATGATGTAGATCTCTTCTTTGATGCACTCAACCACCTCATTGATAAAGGTTCCGATGATCAAATCAGAATAGCGTTGTGGCTGGTTGAAGAGATGATGTAGGTGCGCTATCTTCCGGCCAAAGGACGGACATATCTTATGTATGCCGGCGGTAAGATATGAAAAGAACACCGCGGGCTCGGCGTCTGTTTTCTCGAGAAGATAATACACCACCGGTATTTTACGCCGTGATATGAAGTGAGACAGCAGTGTTGTCTTGCCGTACCCAGGACCAGCGGATAAGAGTATGACTTTCTTGTCCAGATGTCTGGAAAGCATGTCGAGTAAGCGTTGGCGCCGCAGCGTTTTAGTCTTGATCTCCGGGGGTTGCAATTTACTGAGCAGAATTACGCCGGATTCTTTCCTCTCCACATGAAAACTATAACCAGGCCTCCCGACTTGTCAAGCGCAATCCTGTAAGCAGAACACCCAGCGCGTAAACTATAGACGCAATCCACAAGTAAGCACAAGACCCTGAATCCAATATAACAGCAGACGTGTGATTAATCAGCACTGCCGTGTGTAATATTCTTAATTTCTGCCATTTGAGAATCGGTGCCAGGACACGGCACCGTTCGCCTTTTGCTGCGCTCCAGCGGAAAACGATGCTTGTATTGACACTCCTCACACGGGACAATATAATCAACCGTGAAGGTCGACGTCGCCATTCCCAGGACAAGAGTGGATTACCTCACGTATACGGTAACCGAAGACCTGAATCCGGGTGATCTCGTACTCGTTCCCGTCCGTAAGAAGACAAAGTTCGGTATCGTCATCAACAAAAGTTCCCGGAGAGAGGTCCCAGGCATAAAGAACGTCCATGAATTAGTACAAAAAGAATTTGTGCCGACGAATCTTCTCACTCTTTACAAATGGATGGCTGACTACTATCTCGCGCCGCTCGGCGAAGTATTGAAACTCGCTTTGCCGTCGAAGATACTGAAGAAGTATGAACTCCCGACGGAGCGAGAATACAAACCGAAGAAGGTCCAAGCTCCAAAGCCTAACTACCACCAGAGCGTCGCAATCCAGAGCATCGTCAATGCCCTGAAGAAGCACTCCTATGCGGCTTTCCTGCTATACGGCATCACCGGAAGCGGCAAGACCGAGGTCTATATCCGTTGCGTGGAAAAGGTGGTGGCAGAAGGCGGTCGCGCGCTTGTGCTCGTTCCGGAAATCTCGATGACCCCCCTCCTTTTTGACAGATTTGAAGAACGCTTCCACAACGAAGTTGTTACAATACATTCAACTCTTACCGACAAAGACCGCCGCACCCTGTGGCATGCGATAAAGGAAGGGAAGTATCGCGTGGTGATCGGTCCACGTTCGACCGTCTTTGTACCGATACCAGGGCTGCAGATTATTATCGTCGATGAAGAGCATGACCAGTCATACAAAGAGCATACGCGAATGCCACACTACAATGCGCGCGATGTCGCGGTTGCGCGAAGCAGGTTCGACAATATCGTTGTGGTATTAGGCAGTGCGACGCCCCAGGTCGAATCATATTATAACACCGAGATCGGCAAATACCAGTTGCTCGACCTCAAAGAGAGAATCGACTCGCGTCCGCTTCCGGAGATCGAGATCATAGATCTTCGGGAAGAAATCAGGCCCTACATTTCTCCTATGCTGCAGGAATCTATCGAGAGCACGTTACGCAAGGACGAACAGTCGATAATCTTTCTTAACCGACGCGGATTTGCAGCAAGTCTGATGTGCCCCTACTGTGGATTCACCGCAAAGTGCCCATTCTGCAGCCTGCCCCTTGTCTACCACAAATCTGAAAAGGATGAGAAAGCATCACTTTCCTGCCACATTTGCTCGCACAGGTCACCGTTGCGAAGCAAATGCCCGAAATGCGGGCGCGCCACTCTCCTCTACCGTGGCGCCGGAACTCAGCGGGTCGAGGACATACTGAAGAAGATCGTCACCGGAATGGATTTGAAGAGGGAGGATGGAACTTCGATCGTCGTGCGCCTTGACCGGGATTCAGCAAGACCGCGAGGAAGCATGCAGACGATCTTGAATAGATTCCAGCGAGGAGAAGCGAAAATCCTTCTCGGCACACAACTCGTGACCAAAGGTTTCGATTTCCAAGACGTTACGCTGGTCGGGATAGTGAACGCGGACATAATACTACACCTACCAGATTTCCGAAGCGGTGAGCGTACCTTTCAGATATTGACCCAGGTCGCAGGGCGCTCTGGACGAGGCGAGAAACAGGGTAAGGTCCTGATACAGACCTACCACCCTGAGCAATATGCTACGATCTTCGGCCAGCTGCAGGACTATGAATCATTCTACCGGAATGAATTACGCTGCCGAGAAGACCTCGGCTTTCCCCCTTTTTCAAGATTGATCCTGTTGCGGCTGAAGGGCAAGAACGAACACGATGTGTGGAACGAGGCAGAGAAACTCCACAGCGCCCTCAGAAGGAATAACGGCTTCCAGATCTTCGGGCCGAACCGGTCATTCTACTACAAAATCAGGGATAATTATCGTGTTTTCCTGTTGCTCAAACTGAAGAAGAAACATCCCCAGCATAAACTGGAGTACCTGCGTGCGTATAAGCCCGCTAAGTGCGATATCGAGATCGACGTTGACCCGCTCGAAGTCTTCTAACACCCCGGAGACAGGCATAAACTTTTAAACTTTTGGCGTAGATTTGCACGTAATATCAAGCGATTCTATTATAGGAATGCAACGTTCTCTAGTCCCCGAAAATTAGGGATTTATTGCAGCAAAAGTTTAAAAGTTTATGCCTGTCCCTGAGGTTTCCTGAGCCCGATCAGAAAAGGGACTTCAGTATTAGTTGCATGTCCGTGATGACCGATTGATTCTTTATGTAGTATAGATTGTAATAATCTTTTTCATTCTGCGTCAGAGTGCTCTTCTTCTCCCGCATCTTGACCTGGACCAAACCAGTAAGGCCTGGTTTGTATGTGGGGTAAAACTTACCGGGTTTGAAATCGATCATCTCAGAGCCGACGATACTCAACTTTCCCGTCAGCACCGAGAACAGAAGGGGAACCTTCTTCATGAACGCCAGTCCTCCTTCAAAAAGACGTACAACCAGCGATTTTCCTCCAGTGCCGACGATATTTCGCTGCGTGAATTTCCCGCCGATCAGAATATTTAGCAGCATGACTGGTGAAATGATGATAATAATCCCGACCGCTGCACAGAAGTCGAATATGCGCTTGACGATCAGATCCAGAGGACCGGCAAAACCCGTGATATCAAGCAGGGGAACCGATTCTATATCATCGACCGACGATTTCGCCACTATGTATTCGACCTCGTGAGGCACGATGCGAAAATTCACACCGCTGCCCTGGGCACGGATAATGGTTTCGAGGATCTGGGCGTTGGTCAGCCGGTCCGAAGAGAATATCACTTCATCTATACGCTCCACCCTGATGACATCCTTGATGTTGTCAGTCGTCGCGAGCACCTCGGTACCGTCGATCTCTTTACCGATGTTCTGCGTGTCGAAATCGACGAATCCGCATATTTCATAGTGCATGTCCGGCCTCGACCGTAGCTTGTTCAATATCCGCTTACCTTCTTTCCCGGCGCCAATGATTATTGCCCGTCGTAAACGCGATAGTGGGGCCCTCCTCGCTCCAGGACCCGCGACCCTGTAGACAACGCGCCACACTGCCGTGAGAATGAATATGAGCAGGAATGAGATGAGAACCACGATTCGTGAATACGCGAACTGCTTGAAGAAATAGGTGAAGGTCGAGTTGACGAGGAGCCCGAGAACACAGCCCCCCAAGACGGGTTTCAGCGGAAAGATCTCCTTGCCTCTATAAGCACGAAACAGGTAGATACTCGACATCCAGACGAATGTGTAGACCGGCACCACGATATTGAATCGCTCAAGCGGATAGTGTGGAAAACGGATCCTTATCGCCAGTAGCAGACTCAACAGAACGAAGCTGAGATCAACCAACGGAGGTGCAAGATTCTTCACAGTCTGCCACAAGAACGCCATCACCGCCCTGACATATATGCCTACAGTCAACAGAATCCTGAGCAGAAATGAATAGCGACCGCCAATATGCTTGTTCACAAAAATAAGCATCGTCGAATAGAAGTTCGCAATGGAGGAGAATTCGGATTTCTTTGTGCTTTCTCCCTTGTAATGGATCGCTTTTGTGGAAGGTGTGTACATGATCTTCCACCCCGCCGCCTTGATCCGGTACGACAGGTCGATATCCTCTCCGTACATGAAATAATCTTCGTCAAAATAGCCCACGTTATCGAGCACGCTCTTCCTCAACATCATCAACGAACCGGACAACACATCCACCTCGGTCTCTGTATCAGCATCAACATAGCTGACATTATACTTGCCGAACAGACGGCTATGTGGAAAAATCCGGCTCAACCCGACGATCCGACAAAAAGCCACCCATGGTGTGGGAAAACTCCTGCGGCTGGCGATCTGAAATGACCCGTCCGGATTCAGCAATTTACATCCAACCGCACCCACATCGTGCCGCTTATCAAGATAATTAATGAGCACCTTCAACGCATCTTCCTGTATGAGTGTATCAGGGTTGAGCAGTAGCACGTAATCACCATTTGCGTGGCGGAGCGCCTGATTGTTCGCTGCGGAGAAACCAATGTTCGTAGTATTCTCGATCAGCCGCACGTGCGGGAATTTTTTCTTAACCAATGCCTGACTACCATCCACAGATGCGTTATCGACGACAAAAACTTCGATATCGACATCGCCACGCGCGCGGTCGATCGCTATAAGACACTGTTCGAGAAAGGCTTTTACATTATAGTTGACGATGACAATAGAAAGGTCTTTTTTCATCACACGATTATAGGTTAACGATCAACTAAGTCAATATTGTAGTATGTAATCATATCTTGTATAGATAGATCCTGTCTTCAGGCAGATGATCGTCGAGAGCCCAGTTGTTGAACTGCCAGACATACGAAACGATGCGCGTCCCCGATTTGAGTTCGCGGATGAATTTGTCTTTAAGCCGTTCCATTGTAGGCCCGTACAGGAAAAGCACGACAACGGTGGCTTCTGCAATGTCTTTCCCGAAAAAATTGCCAAACCTGATACTCACCCTTTTGACCTGGCCCGAGATCAGTGTCATGAACCATGCGAAGACGAACCTGAATGGGTCGATCTCATAGCCAACACCACGCGCTCCGAACCTCCGAGCTGCCGCTATCAGTACTCTTCCGTCACCGCACCCGAGGTCGTACACGATGTCACTGCTGCCGACGCCAGCGATATCGAGCATCTTGTGAACCTTGTCCATTGGTGCCGGGTCGTAGCCGGCACCCACGGGAATCGCCCAGTACTTCCAAACCACGTACAGGATGAATACGACGATGAGGGTAATCACCAATTGCATGGCCACTCGATCTCCCGACGGAAACTTATTTCTTCAAATGGCGGCTCACGAAATCCAGAATGAACTCTAATCTCTTTTCACGCCTGCGCGGCGAACCATGTCGGGACAATTCGTGGCACTCTACGGGAAATCGTACCATCTCGACATCTCGTCCGTGCAATTTGAGAGCCAGGAACAGCTCTTCGGCCTGTCCAATGGGGCACCGATGATCCTGCTCGCTGTGGATAATTAGCAAAGGCGTTCTTATTCTCTTGACATATTTCAGCGGCGACATGTCCCAGTAGAAGTGAAAATTCCTATTCTCCCACCAATGGCCCTTGAATTCCTTGGACAACGCGAACCCGAAATCGGAGGTCGAGAACGAAAGCATGTTCACAACACTCCGCATCGTCACAGCGGCTCTGAAGATATTCGTATGGCCGATGAGCCAATTGGTCATGAAACCTCCGTAGCTGCCTCCCATGACGGCCATCCTGTTCCTGTCCACATATTTACGCCGCGTGAGCACTTTAATTCCCCTTAGCAAATCATGCGTATCCGGTATGCCCCACCTTTTGTGCAGTGCCCGCGCAAATTTCTCACCGTAACCTACGCTCCCGTGCGGATTCGAATAGAACACAAGATAGCCGTGTGCCGCAAGGACCTGAAATTCATGGAAGAGGGAATTGCCGTAAGCCGCGTGCGGTCCACCATGAATCTGGACGATCAAAGGGTACTTCCTCGTCGACCGGAAATTCGGTGGTTTCAGTAGCCAACCGTGGATTTCGTGGCCGCCAAAACCCCTCCAGTATATTTCCTCAGGTTGGACTATCCGCCGGGATTTCACATACTTCCGGTTCAAGTGAGTAAGTTGCTTACGAGATCCCTCTTTTAACAGATAAAGGTTGCCCGGATCGCCGGTATTGCTGATTGCGAGTGCCCACGTGTTTCTCCGGTCATGGTCAAAAGCATAGATTCTCTCGTTCATTCCGGCGAGTTTGACCACTTTTCTGCTATTGATATGAACCCTGTACAAACCACAATCTCCGTGGTCTGTCGTTATGTCGTGAATGTAGTTTCCATCTCCCGAAAAAACAGGACGGGTATGCGCATAATGCCCGAGATCATCGACCATCAACGCCTCAAACGTCCGGTCGAACGATTTTGTCAGATTCACGGCCTTGCCGCCTTTTACACTAACATACCACAGATCGATGCTTCGCCAGCCGACCCACTCCTCAGGATACAATCGACCTCGATATGCGATATGCTTTCCGTCCGGTGAAAAAACTGGCACCGCCTTTGGCCCGGGAGGTGTCCCGATCTTCATCTCCTTACCACCGGTCACACGGACAAGAAAGAGATCCACGTAGAGCATCTTCTCTTCGAACCGTTCATTGCGGTTTGAAGTAAAAACAATACGCCTCCCGTCGGGCGACACATCCCCCAGATCGTCGCCATTACGTCCAAAGGTCAGTTGCGTCATCCTGCCGGAACGCACCCTGACTATCCAGATATGCTGCTTCTCCTCAGGAAGCATGCCTTTGCCATCCAATTTATACCACATGTTCCTCACGTGATGGTAAAGCGGTGGTTTATCCTTCTCAGGAACCCTGTCCTTATCGTCTTTCTTTAACGTGAATTCGCATACAATATGTCTGCAATCGGGCGTCCACAAATAGTTACCGAAAAATCCTTTTGCGTCCGTTATGGCATATGCTTCACCGCCGCTGGCCGGTATCGCCCAGAGGTTCTGCTTGTCCTTATCGGTCAAAACGAAAGTAATGAGCTCTCCGTCCGGTGACCACCGGATTCTCTTTATATCCTTTTTCCCGCGTACAAAATGACGGACTCTTCCCTTATCGTTCACCATAAATAGGTTCGAATAGTACTTGTTCTTCTGGCTATCCATCCATTCAACGGTGAAGGCGACCTTATTGCCGTCCGGCGAGAGCGCGATCTCCCTCAGGAATTCTATCTTGTACAGATCGCCGATGTTGACCCGTTCTTTTCTCATATTTCTTCCTCTCGACTATGAATCACCAACTTGTGAGAATGCCGGTCACCAGTCTCTCGGCCGCTTTCTTTGCGGCTTCTCTTATACTCCCTTCCTCATCAGTGGTGTACAATGCCCAATCGGATACGTCACTCTCCCAGAAAACCTCGTTCCTTATGCGATCGACACAGCGCGCCGAGTATTTAATGGTTATCCTGTATTCAAGGATCGTCTGATCCGACGTGTAGGTATGAGGCTCCTTTGAATAGCCCGCCACACTACCTTCGAGGACGAGATCGGCACTGCCTTCATCGACGATTCTCAGGTTCGAGCTGCTGCGAAATGCCTCGATCACGGCCTCGGTGGCCACCTCATCCAAACCTGTTTTCAGAGTACGGTTCTGAAAGATGCGGATATGTATCTTCTGCAGGTATTCAGGCATCAGCGAGCGCGTTGAGTAGCCGCAGCAAGAAAGAACCGACAGACCGCAAAAAATGAATAGAAGAATGATGACCAGTGTTAATTTCGCATATCGCATAACGTTTGTCCCCTTTGACAATACTTGATTCATCTATCGATCGATTTGAGTCGGGCTTCGGCCTCGGCTCCAATTGGATCGTTCACGCCCCGCTCCTTCACTAAATTCCTGTAGACCCGCCGGGCGGCATCCATTTCATCGAGAAGTTCCAGCATGTTACCGGTTTTGTAGCGTGCCGTGGGAGCCCACATTTCATCGTTCCCATAGAGATCGGCTATTCTCTGGTAACTGTGAAAGGCGCGGGTGAAATCGCCTTTGCGGAGGTATGCCTCGCCAAGCCAATAGTAGTATGAAGGATCCGGCTTCAACCTGGTTGCCGTCTTCAGATTTTCGATCGCTTCGTTCAACTTACCGATCCGCAGTGAGGCATAGCCGATCTCAAACCTTACATCGCCTTCTTCTTCTTCTTTAAACGCGCCGAGGATCTTCAGCCCCGTGGTGATGACCATCGGCCAGTCGCCCGCCTTTTTGAAGCTGATCAACTGGTTTTGATATGCGTCGAATCTCAGATCCTCATCCTCTCCGGCCAAACCGTAGTAGTATGCGGCGGTATCGTAATCTTCGCGCAGGAAATTGAGCGTCGCTATCTTGAATATCGCATGGTGAAAATACCGGCCTTCTTTGAAACGGTCGCTATAGTACTTGAATCTGTATAGCGCACTATCCACCTCATTAACGTAGAACGACGATAGAGCCCAATTGTAATAGATACCATCAGGAACATTCCCTTCAGCAGCCCCGACCACAGAATCGTAATACACCATTGCGTTCTGATAATACTTTCTACTAAGGAGATATTCGCCGTAGAGATCGAGCAGTTCGTAATCGGTATCCATGAAATACACATGAATGATCGAATCAGCCTCGCTCAATTTACCACAGTGTGCAAGGCTACGAGCATAGATCCTGATCATAGCTGTATCGCCCTGGAAGGATGCCGGCGCGACCGAGCAGATATCGCTATGAGCTCCGGCCCGATAACGGTCGGCCATATAACCACGGAGCGCCTTGCCGTACAGTATTGAATCCGACGTCTGAGTCATTACCCTGGAGTAGAGGTCGGGAACACTTCGCCCTGTCGCCCTCAGGCACTCCGCCAGGACGTATAGCGGATAGGTGGCGCGGCTATTGGAGAGAATTATGTTTTTTGCTGCCGACCCGAAATCTCCGCCGGCATACTGTGCGTAACCGATCGTCTTGAGCACGTATGGACGGACATTCCTGTGCCCGACATACGTAGAGATAATCTTTGCCGCCTCAGCATAATCACCGCGCTTGATCAGCTCCTGGCAGCAAATGGAATCGAGCAGATAATTTCCGCGATGGCTGCGCCTCAGTTCTTTGATCTGGGCAAGAGTATCGGCCGCATCGAATAGGATCGAATCGAGCATAACGCCATCCGGAACATTCCGCGATACGGTATCGATGCCGTACGCCCCCAAGAACAGCTCGATCTCGTCTCTTTCACGAGGGAAAAAGTCTCCGAGTGTACGCCTGCCCGCCAGGATGTCCAGAAGATTTGCTTTCTGCTCCATTCCCCTGGTCTTTCTCAATCGTTCTATGTGTTGGCCAGCACTCTCAATGTCGAAGAGTACTGCGATCTTTGCATATCGGTAAAGATCTTGACCATGCAATTTTGCCCCATTCAAGTTCCGGAACGTCATAAAGGACTCCACCGTATCACCCATGAGGAGGTAATTCTCCATAACATAGAGATCGCGGTTTATGCCTTCCATCGTTTTGTAAATCTCATTTCGGGCATGGTAGTCTTCAATGATACTCGCCCGCATGATCTTAACCGTATCGCTTGGCGAGCAGAATGACAGAGCGTAATCCGCCATTCCAAAATCCCCATCCTCGATGAGACCGCGCCCCAACGTTTCCATGATCGCAGTTTCATTCAACAGAAATTCGTACTCCCTAATATATAGCATCGCAACGCGGTTTGCGCGGTTCTCCACAAGTTTCTTGAGCAACACCATGAAGACCTCCGCGGCGCGTAAATCATATGAATAACTCTCGAGAAAGCGGCTCGCCGCAGAAATGAAGTCGATAAGATCATCCTTCTGCAAGTGGATATTCGCCAAGTAATAAAGTGCATCAGGGAAATGCTGACGGTTTTCACTATCAGTCAGCAGATCTTCGAAATATATCCGGGCTAAACCATAGTCGCGCCGTGCATAAGCATCTCTCGCCCGCTCGTAAGACGTACCGTCGGCTCCCCAAAGGATACTTGCGGACACCGAAAACAAAGCAACAATGATCGCTACGGTGTAGACCCTGGACATGACGCCTCCTGTTTCAATACTTCCTCGAAGCGTTGCGCCGATAGATCCCAAGAAAAGTGACGTGACCATTTTTTTGCTTCGTTCGAAAATCGAATCCACTTAGGCTTGTTGGCGAGTAATTCGACGATACGGTCTGCCATCTCATCGATGTTCCCGTATGTGTATCGATATCCCGTACGACCGTCCAAAACAACCTCACGCAGACCCGGTGAATTTGCACAGACGACGGGCGTACCGCACGACTGTGCTTCGATGGCAGTCAGTCCCCATCCTTCCTTTATCGAAGGTTGAACGACCACGCGCGCAGTTCGATAGGTATTGTACTTCTCCTCTTCTGACACGAAACCGGTGAAATCTACATCGACGTCGATCCTCTGTGCCAGGGACTTCAAATCATTCAACGCATCTCCGTCGCCTACGATCTTCGCTTTGATCCTTCTCCGTTTGCTCACGAGTCCTACGGCGCGGACAAAATGATCGATCGATTTGTACGATTTGACACGCCCAATGTACACAACCAGGTCGTCTGCCCTTTTTTTCTTACCGGCACAGTAATGTTCCGGAATACCACTCTGCACGACATGGATGCGACGGCGGACACCAATGTCCCTGAGATCATCTTTGGTGCTGTGGGAAATGGCAACAAAATCGGCACGACCGTAAACCTTCCCTGCAAGCCGCTCAGCCACGAAGACATAACCCGCGGCCAAGGGATTCGTTTCACGGAATATGGTCCTGCGAAATAGATGCATCACCGTAGGTAATACTCTCTTGCGCGTGAAAACGGTCGAGTAGAATGGGATTTTATTAAGATCGTCGATGATTACATCGATATCGTGGTGCCGCAGCAAGGCTCGGAGCGCGCTCGGAGCAACGAAGTTGAAATTTGGGCGCCTGCCGATCCTGAATATTCGAAACCCATCAAGGCATTCGTACCTGCTCTGGCCTCGACCACGGCTGCACAGAAGCATGACTCGGTGGCCTTTCTTGATCAGACGCGAAAACACCTCATACAGGTAGACCTCAGCGCCACCGGCAAACGGATTCTTCCAGTCTTGCCAGTTGATAACGAGGATATTCATCAATGAATACGCTACACTTTGGCGCGCCAGTAGTTGAGAAGATCTTCAATGGTCTTCTCAACTTTTACCTTGGCCGACCAACCCGTCAGCCCGGAGAACTTTCCCCCGTCACCGATAAGCACCGGTATGTCATTCTTCCTCATTCTAGTCGGATTCACCTTCAACTCGAATTCTTTTCTTGACAATCGCTTGAAGATGTCGACCAACTCGGATATGGTATACCCGTGCCCTGTAGCTATGTTATAGGTCTGTCCAACAGCGCACATCTCAAGCGCCACCGTATATGCAGCAACGACATCCTTAATGTTCATGAACTCCCTCTTGGCCTTCACATTCCCGAGTTCTATCAACGGCGCGCGCTTCCCCTTCTCGATTTCACCAATCTGTTTGGCTATGGTGGGTAGCACGAATGTCTCTGCTTGACCCGGGCCGGTGTGGGTAAAAGGTCTGAGCACGACACAATCCAACCCCTCAACCTGGTAGTCGGTGACGATGAGTTCTGCTGCATATTTGCTGATAGCGTAGGGATTCTTCAGAACAACAGGTGCATCCTCGTTGAGATGCTCCCCGCCTCCGTACACCTCACATGTAGACACGAAATAGAAGATTGTCTTCTTGCCGAGCGACCTCGCCGCCTCCAAAAGATTCGCCGTGCCGGCAATATTCGTGCTGTAGACAATGGGGCGGTCACGAAAAGACTTCGCGACAGAACTCACTGCGGCGAGGTGGAACACCACGTCTGGCTGGTATTGCTTGAACACCTCGAATACCAAATCGAGATTGAGCACATCCAATGCGACATATTTCCCTTTTTTCGGGATAAGCTGCGGCAGGCAGGCCGCAACGACCTCGTACTTAGAGACATCGAGGGCTTTTATCAGATGAGAACCGACAAAACCCTCACTGCCGGTCACGAGAAGCGTCTTCACCTTATCCGATCACGCCAGTATTTCATCAAATCTTCAAGTGTTTTATCTAAAGGTATCTCTGGCTTCCAGCCTGTTGCCTTGGCGAACTTCGCTGCCGAACCAGTCAATAATTCCACATCGGAAGGACGTAACCGCGAAGGATCCTGTTCAATCTGAACCTTTACTCTGGACAGCGAAACAAGCTTGTCCAGCAAATCCTTGATCTTTATACCCTTACCCGAAGCAATATTGTATACTTCACCAGGTGCGCCTTTCTCCAGAGAAAGAGCGTAGGCACGCGCCACATCCCTAACATCAGTAAAATCGCGCACCGCCCCAAGATTTCCCACGCGCAATATGGGTTCTCTATCCCCGCGCTCGATTTCCACGAGCTGTTTGGCGAAGTTCGAGGTAACGAAGACGTCGCCCCGCCTGGGTCCTGTGTGATTGAATGCCCTTGTCCGTACTATCTTGAGACCATAGCTCTTGAAGTATTGAAACCCCAATAGGTCCTGAGCTACCTTGCTCACGGCATAAGGACTGAGCGGCCTGAGCGGATTGTTTTCGGTGATCGGCAGTTCTTCCGGAAACACCAGACCGTATTCCTCGCTGGAACCAGCTATCTGTATCATCGGATCAATTTTTAACTCGCGTACAGCTTCGAAGAGATTCAGCTCACCGATGATATTCGTCTGCAGTGTCTCCTGCGGTATACGCCAGGAGAAGGGCACATAACTTTGTGCCGCCAGATGAAAGATGTAATCCGGCCTGCATGCCGCGAGAACGGTCTTCATGGCAAACGCATCTTTAATGTCGCAGTCGACCAGAGTAATTTTGCTTTCGATATGACGGATATTTTCTCGATTTGAACGCCACTTTATCGTTCCGAAGATCTCATGTTCACCTCTGGCAAGGTAGTAATCGGCAAGATGACTTCCGGTGAACCCAGAGATGCCCGTTATCAATATTCTCATCTCGACTCCTTATAGTTTCACGAAAAAGGGTATATAACCCATGGGGTCGACAGGTTCATAACGAAACCTCACTTCATAGTGCAGATGCGAAGATGTGGACCTACCCGTAGATCCAACGGTGCCGATGACCTGCCCTGCAGTCACCCTGACGCCATCGAGGACGTCGATCGAATTCAGGTGACCGTAGAATGTTGAATAGTTCCTGTTGTGTTCAATCACAACATAATTGCCGTAGAGGGAATCCCACCCCGTTCCTTCAACAATGCCCGACGCAGCGGATATCACCGGCGAGAACTGCGGTGCAGCGATATCAATCCCAAAATGTCCCGGGCCGAAATCCCTCGATATCTGACCCATCGTGGGAAGGAGCGAAGGAATATTCTCCGGTATTTCTTTGAGAACTTCAATGTCAGTATAGTGCGGTTTTGTCTCCGTAACTGCAGGCTCGACCAATTCAGGAGTCTTCTCGATTCCCAACATGACTTTGATCCTTCGATTGTTGGCTTCGGCGAGGCGCAGATTCTCCCGGATCTCCTCGATCTTGGTAAATTCCTCCTCTAATTCAGCATTGCGTCTCCGGAGCATGCCAACTTCCAGCGCACGGACATAGACCAACGAGTAGTTCAATCCTGCAATTACGATAACCAGAAGTAGGGCCATACCGACAAGGCCCATTATGCGTAAGTTCTTCTTCGATATGAAGTAATGCTTCGATCCGCTCGAATCGTCTGATACGATGAGGACCGAATAGCCCTTTTTCATGGCCTAACTTAATCCCTTTTCACAGACGCGCACGAGCAACTTCACCGCGGCTTCGACATCCCCCAGATCACAGACCTCACTTGTCGTATGGATGTACCTCGTCGGGATCGACAAGACGCCGCTCATAACGCCTGCCCTCACCAATTGTATGACCGCGGCGTCCGTACTGCCGTGCTCCAAGATCTCCATCTGGTAAGGTAGGGAGAGGGCTTCGGCGTACTCCACAAGTTTTTCTTTGACGACCGGATTTGCGATGAACCCGCTGTCTTTTACTTTTACCGCCACGCCGCCGCCTATTGCAACCTGCATCTTGTGGGCCTCGGGTGTATCTCCGGTGTCGGTAACGTCAACGGCAATTGCATAGGTAGGATCGATGCTGTATGCACCTGTTCGCGCCCCGCGCAATCCGACTTCCTCCTGCACCGTAAACACGAAATAGACATCGCATTTCGGTTTCTTAACACGTCTCGCCGCCTCGATCAAACAGTAGCACCCGATCCGGTCGTCGAGTGCCTTTGCAGAAATCCGTTTCTTGCCAAGACGAATCGCAATCTGGTGAAAAGACGCGATATCACCAATTTCGACGATCTTTTTCGTACTCTCGAGGTCGCGAGTCCCGACATCTATATACATCTTTTCCATTCTCGGCTTCGGTGACGGCTTTGCTGAATCCTTATCCGGCTCCATTCCGATGATGCCGATCGTCCCGTTCTCGAAAATCACTCTGTGTCCGAGTATTCTCTCCGTAAAAATACCCCCGAGTCCGGTAAATCTGATGAAGCCCTTCATATCTATGTGGGTCACGATCAATCCTATTTCATCCATGTGTGCACAGAGCATGATCTTCTCAGCTCCCTTTGATACGGCAGGCTTATGCGCGATAAGATTACCCAAACGGTCTGTTTCCATTTCAGCACAATGGCCCTTAAGTTCCTTTTCGATCATCTTACGAACTCGATGCTCACGTCCGGCAGGACCGTAAGCATTGCATAACTCTTCGATCAATCCCATTCCTTTTCCTTTCTGCAAATACTCTCAATGCCACATCTAACGAGGTCGGTCGTTGCCGATATGTCCTTTTTCGATGCAAAGGCAAGGGGCGAATGGATGTAACGCGCAGGGATACTCACCACCCCTGCCCTGACACCCGCCTCGGCCAGATGCATCGTTCCCGCATCGGTTCCTCCAACCATTGGTCGCTTCATCTGATATGGAATCTTCTCTCGCTCTGCAGTCTCACGCAATACTTTGACGACCTTCGCATCACAGATAACGGATCGGTCGGCAATGGTTATGGCTGGCCCGGCTCCTATCGCCGGATATTGAGGAAGATCCCTCTCTTCGGGCCATTCTCCTGATGAAGTCGTATCGATCGCCAGCGCGACGCTCGGCTTTAGTCGATGCGCAGCGATCCGCGCTCCCCTCAATCCGACCTCTTCCTGCACCGTAAAAACACAGTACATGGGTAATTCAGACTGCTCGATCAACTGCAGCATTATGAAACAGCCGATACGGTTATCGAATGCCTTTCCTCTGATGATTCCGCCATTCTCTCCAAATTTGGTATCGAAAGTAGCATAATCGCCTATCTCTACTATCTTACTGGCATCCTCTTTTGAGGATGCTCCAATATCGATGAAAAGATCCTTCATCTTCGGCATCTTCTTCAGGTCATCGTCCTCTGCAAGATGGATCGGCTTGTGACCGACGACACCGAGCACGCTATCCTTGCCGATCAATACGCGCTTCGCCAGCAAGACGTTCGTCATCATGCCAATCGCCCGAAACCGCAGTAACCCCGTCTTCTCGACGCCGGTTATCATCAAACCGACCTCATCCATATGCGCTGCAAGCATCACGCTCGGTTTCTTGGCCTTGCCGATCCTCACGATCAGGTTGCCATAGGCATCCTCCATCAGATCCGCGGCATACTTGCCGATCTTGCTTCTAATGAACTCCCTGACCTTGCTCTCGTCACCGCTTACGCCATTCAATTCACTCAACTCTTTGAGCATGCCCAAATTATATTGAATAACATATTATTGTCAACACAGTGACTACAGAAGACTCATGCCAGCACATATGTAGGCACAAATCATCATTGACATACACCTCACGCGAGATTATAATCGAACGGAGGACGAATGGTTGTACTCCTTTGCATAACACTAATATTCGGATATATATATGAAGATAACGACAGTCTCTTGATCATAAATGACACATTGACAAGATGCGGTATCCATCAGTACGCGCTCAAACTCCACCTCACTGACAATGCCAGACTCTTTGTGCGTAGCGCAAGCGGCGCACCGGACACAACTGGATGGCTCTCACTCCAGGCACCATTGATCGTGATCCGTGACTCCTCGTCGATAATCGGTTCGGAAAGAGGTCATGAAGGTGGGTACCTGAACAGCCACCCTTGGGGCTACGGCCCCGGAGGCGGTAGTGCCGGCGGGGTAAGCGGCGGTGGAGGAGGAGGCGGTGCATACGGCGGCAATGGCGGTACTGGAGGCGATTACTCCGGAGGTTCGGGCGGAATTGAATACGGCACTGCCTCTGACACTACCATCGAAATGGGTTCTGGTGGCGGTGCCGGGCGCTTGAGCGTCGTAATCAGCAACGGCGGGAGCGGTGGAGCATCCATTTCAATGGCCGGAACGTGCATCAGGATCGAATCATCATCGATTGAGTCTAACGGACAGTCTGGAGAAACTGGTCTTGCTGGCCTCGAAGCGAGCGGTGGAGGTGCCGGCGGTGGTGTCCGGATATTGGCCGACACCGTATCCATCCACGATGCCTCTATCTCTGCATACGGTGGAACAGGCGGTGATGCGTCATTCGGTGGTGGCGGCGGAGGAAGTGGGGGCCGCGTGAAGATCTTCTACGCAATTGCGATCGACACTACTGGTATCGCATTATACGTCACAGGAGGAAACGGAGGTCAGGGTGATCCTCAACTGCCAGCAAGCTCGTCAGGTGATTCCGGGTCAGTGCACATCGGTGTGTACACCGGCGTTGATGAGCTACACGCCCGAAGCCTCTCTACGATTTCAATCCAGCCAAACCCGGCCACCAATTTCGCCGAGATCATAACAGAGAGATTCCCGGCAAGAGGTGCGATATATGATGTCTCCGGGCGGTTATCGATGAAAGTCACGCTCCATAAAGAACACGCAGAGGTCGATCTGAGAACCCTGGAGCGCGGCGTATATTTTCTAATCTTAGAGAACCATTCTTGCCGACCATACAAGTTCGTCGTCGTCCGTTAACAAATCGAGATAACGCAAAGGCATGCTGACCATTAGATGTGCGAAATGCAAGAGTAAGATATTCCGGTATCTTAAAGTCGGTAAGGGTCGGGTACTTCGCTGTTACAAGACTCGTATTCTAAGAGACAACAGCCGCCGTCAAGGAACGCAAGTACTATGCAGCTGCGGCAATCTTATCGGCACTGATGAAGGCAACTCGATAAAGATGCACAGACATACATTCTTTCACACGGGAACAAAAGTCGCCAAAGAATGACCCGGTATCGTCCCCACGCAAAGGGATAGGACACAATACCGCAGCAGCACAATCCTCTTGCAATGGCATGGGAAATGTTTATAATAGCTTTGTTGAATCAGTAGCCTGCATCTGATTCAAAGAACTTTTCAGAGAAATTAGTGTTAGAAAGACGGCAAGGTTATTAAGGAGGTTAGCAAGATGGATGCGAAAGTCAACGATTTTCTCAAGCAGAAGCTTGGTGACGCAAGCTACGCAAAACTTTCGAGAATCGACAACCCTGAATTGCACGCGTTTGTTGCAAAGTATGTCGAGCATTGCAATCCTGACAAGGTGTTCGTGTGCACAGATGATCCTGCCGACCTTAAATACATCAGGGAGGTCGCGATCAAGAATGGTGAGGAAACACCACTTGCGATGGAGGGACATACAATTCATTTTGACAATGCCAAAGACCAGGCCCGCGACAAAGAGCATACGCTCATTCTTGTACCTAAAGGTACTGACCTGGGCGCAACGATCAAGACAGGGGACCGTGATGAGTGCCTAAAGGAAGTCCACGAAATAATGAAGGACATCATGAAAGGACGCGAAGCATACGTCCGCTTCTTCTGCCTTGGACCAACGAATTCGGAATTTTCTATCCCGAGTGTGCAGATCACCGATTCCGCGTACGTCGCCCATAGTGAAGACATTCTTTACCGCCAGGGATTCGAGGAATTCGTACGCCAGGGCCGTAATGCACATTTTTTCAAAGTGGTGCACTCTGCCGGTGAACTGGACGAACGCAAGACAAGCAAAAATCTTGACAAACGCCGTGTCTACATTGATCTCCATGAAAATCTCGTTTACAGCTGCAACACGCAATACGGCGGTAACACAATCGGGCTAAAGAAACTATCGATGCGGCTGGCGATAAACCGGGGTTCAAAAGAGGGCTGGTTGACCGAACACATGCTCATCATGGGTGTGCACGGTCCTGGCAACCGGGTGACTTATATTACGGGAGCATTCCCATCCCTCTGCGGCAAGACTTCCACTGCCATGCTCGATAACGAGACAATCGTCGGAGACGACATAGCGTATTTGAGAAAAAAGGACGGCGAGGTTCGCGCGGTCAATGTCGAAAAAGGAATGTTCGGAATCATCCAGGGGATCAATTCTGAAGATGATCCGATCCAGTGGAAAGCGCTTCACACTCCGGGCGAATTGATCGTCTCCAACGTGCTCGTCACGCCTGAAAAAGGTGTACATTGGATCGGCAAGGACGGCGAAGTACCACCAAAGGGACACAATCATTCGGGCGAGTGGCACAAAGGCAAGAAGGACGAAAAAGGTAACGAGATACCACCATCCCACCCCAACGCGCGTTTCACGCTATCCCTCGAGAATTTGGAGAATCTGGACAAAGCACTCCATGATGCGAAGGGTGTTGTAATTGGCGGAATGGTGTATGGCGGACGCGATTCAGACACCTGGGTACCGGTCGAGGAATCTTTTGACTGGACGCACGGCATAATCACCAAGGGAGCTTCCTTGGAATCGGAAACAACTGCCGCGACATTGGGTAAAGCCGGCGTGAGGAAGTTCAATCTCATGTCTAATCTCGATTTCTTGTCCATACCAGTTGGCCAGTATATTCAGAACAACTTGGATTTTGCCAAAGATCTAAAGAGAACACCGCTCATCTTCTCGGTAAACTACTTCCTGAAAGACAAGGAAGGCAATTTCCTCAATGCAAAGACCGATAAGAAAGTCTGGTATAAATGGATGGAACTACGAGGTAACAACGACGTAGAAGCCGTTGACACGCCAACCGGACGTATCCCAAAGTATGAAGACCTCAAGAAGCTATTCAAAGACGTTCTTAACAAGGATTACAGCATGGAAGACTACATGAAGCAATTCACAGTACGCGTACCGGAGAACCTGGCCAAGGTCGACCGCATCAAGGAAATATACGAAACCAAAGTTTCAGATACACCCAAAATACTGTTCGACGTCCTCGAAGAGCAGCGTAAGCGATTGCTCGATGCACAGAAGAAATACGGCGATTATATAACTCCGGACAAACTGGTGTAGTCAGACAACAGAAAAGGAAAGGGCCGGCTCTGCCGGCCCTTTCCTTTGAATCGGCAAGACAACACTATCTCATCAACACAACGGGTATCGCTCTTGAACATGTTGGGCCGTCCAAATTCAACAGATAAACGCCACCCGGTAACTTCCTGCCGTCGTCATCAGTACCGTCCCACGAGAATACTGATTCTTGATGCTCGATGCCGGATTCTAGATTCAAGGATCTAACACGACGGCCCGAAGCATCGTAGATTACGAGTTTCTGGTCTTGTATTAAGTATCCAGCATCGAGTATCGGGTATCGTATTTGTGTTTGCACTGTAAATGGATTCGGCCATACTTCGATGCGGGATACGGGAACGGTCGTGACCCAGGCTGTCTCATTGATCCCTGGAGGACCAACCGTGATCGAGTCAAGAAACGGAATCTTATTGCGCGCGGTCACGGTGATATGCATATTGCCCGGAATGAGCTCATCGAAATTGAATACTATTTCGCCATCACTTCCGGTATGACCATAGTCATACACAACCGTATCGAGAACAACACAAACGAGTGCCGATTCCAGGGGCACATCTTGACAGAGGACACTGACGACCAGACTTTCATCCTCAACGGACAATGCTGAATCGTGGTGCACCTCGAGCGGTTTAGGAACCGCGGTCCAAATCATCATCGAAGGATCACCAACAGTCGTGAACCCACGATACTCATCCGATGAATTGTACATATTGTAAACATTCGTGCGCCCGCCCTCACACGCCTCACCGAATGTCTGCTTTCCCTGTCCGAACAGCGCATCAAAAAAACCTTTGCACACGGCACTCCTCAGATGCGCTATGTCATAACCGCTCGTCGTCGTTGCGAAGTAGCCCGCGCCGCCGCGGGGCAGCGTTGGAGTCCCCGTTGTGAACCATCTCTCGACGATTGCCGGCGTATATCCGGTGCCTAACGTTCCGCACGTTATTGACAAAACAATCGGAAGTTTAGCGCCATTTTGTATCTGGCTCGCATCAACCTCAAACGGCCAGGCCCATTGGTTGAATGCGCACCCGCGATACAAGACGAATGCACGTCCTTGATTGACTCTGTTGATAACCGTGTTGTTGTTGTCACCGAGTAATTTCGACAACGTGTCAATTGTGTTATAACCATTTGCCAACATATAGGCCTTTGCGTGGAGCACATCACTCCAATATATTGAATCATCACTCCAATAGGGCGGCGGGTATGTCCACTCTTCCTCGTTGGCGATCAGGCATGCGTTTATGAACCAAAGCGAATCGGTCAAATCCGGAGTCTTTTCATATAACAGAATCTTGTTCACGACGGTCTGCGCTTCGGTAACAGTGTGCACGGTAAGCCGACCAGAAAGTATTTCATTGTAGATATCAAAATCCATATTCGTGTAATAGTTATCAGAGTAACAGTAAGTGGAAAATACATAAAAGGGTATATGGCCTGGCGAACCGACGAGAAGAAGAAACTCAGGTCTTATCTGCCAAGTATCATACGCGTTGTCCACATATCCCTTGATCGCGCCCGTCGTGGATCCGATCTGGGAAAGCTTTACGACCTTAGTTCTCAAACCCATTCTGTGTTTCCAATTGGCAAGGGGCTGGATGGCATCATAGAAAAGATCATCCGTGATGATCAGATAACGGCCACCCATCTCCTGAGCAGAAAGAACTGTACAGAAGAGAAAAGTGAGCAATATTCCTTCTTTCACACATCCTCCTTCACAATTTATTATATCAAAATTCACCAATCATGCAAGTACTACCTGATACGCTCAGTCAGATCCTATCTTGATTGACATGCCACACAATAACGTTATAATATGAAAGTCAACTTATAAGATTAAAGCGTGTTTTTTAAGAAGCGGAGGAGTTGCATATGAGCAAAAGGACGATCGACGATTTTATAAGAGAACGTAAAGAATTGATCGAGAATATGTCCCGATACTGCGGCCAGGACGCCAAGCGGTTCTTCCATCTCGACTCACAAGTATATAAAGACGGTGCCCTGTCGGCAAAGATGAAGGAATTGCTTGGACTCGTCGCATCTCTCGTGCTGCGGTGTGATGATTGCATCAACTATCACCTGGTGAATTGCCATGAAAATGGAATCAGTGATGAAGAACTGGCCGAAGCTCTTACTGTCGGACTCATCGCCGGCGGTTCCATAACCATACCTCATCTGCGCAGAGCCTATGCGGGCTGGGATGAGTTGAAGAAAGGCGGTAAAGTATGACATTCGAATACGATAGCTACAGGACGTGGCACAACGAAAAGATCCTCACCGACGTCGTTAGTAAGCTGAAGAAGAGAGACTTTGATGCAGAGTATTTCGCCACGATCGAAGAGACGACCGAAGCGCTGACCAAGGCCATACCTGCCGATGCAGCCGTTGGTATCGGCGGCTCCGTGACGGTCCGCGAACTCGGAATCATCGAAATACTCGAGAAAAGGAACAATGAGGTAGTGCACCATTGGAAACCCGAAGCCGCCAAAGAAAAGGACCGCGAAACACGAAAGAAAGAAGGGCTGGCTGATTATTACTTGACGAGTGCCAACGCAATAACGATGAATGGTGATATCATCAATATCGATGGAATAGGTAATCGTGTGGCGCACATGATATTTGGCCCTGACAATGTCATTATCGTCGCCGGTCACAATAAGATCGTTCCTGACATAGATTCTGGGATCAGACGCAGCAGGGAAATCGCCGGTGTCATTAATGCAAAAAGAGTTGGTGCCAAGACACCGTGTGCCGAGACCGGGAAGTGTGTTGACTGCAAAGCGCCGGCCAGAATTTGCAGGGTAACGACGGTCATGCAATATCGACCTTGGCAGACGAAGATCAAGGTCCTGCTCGTGAACGAACGCCTTGGATACTGAAATGAAGATCGGTTTTTTGCAGTTTGCTCCGCAATTCGGCAACAAGAAGGGCAATCTTGATGCCGTTAGCAAACTGACAAACAACATCGATGCGGACGTGATCGTACTACCAGAACTCTTCAATACCGGTTATGCCTTTCTCAATAACGTCGAATTATCAGAACTCGCTGAGCCCGTGGACGGTGAAACGAATGAATTCATGCAATCCCTGGCAAATGAAATGAATTGCGCCTTTGCTTATGGTTTTGCCGAAAGAACAGGAAGCGCGTTCTACAATTCCGTATCATTCGTCGCTGCTTCAGGCATCACTGCGACCTACCGTAAATCACACCTCTTCTTCGAAGAGAAATTCCTCTTCAAACCTGGTGATACAGGACTCAGAACATTCGATCACGGCGGCGTCAAATACGGCATGCTCATCTGTTGGGACTGGATTTACCCCGAAGCGATGAGAACCCTGGCGCTGCAAGGCGCTCAGATCATAATCCACCCCGCAAATCTCGTAACACCGTATTGCCCGGATGCAATGGTCACACGAGCCATTGAAAATCGTGTCTTCGTCGTCACCGCAGACCGCACCGGCGACGAGATACGGAATGACAAGAACTTCCACTTCATCGGCACCAGTCAGATCGTCGCTCCTAATGGCGATATCCTGACCCGTGCCGGCGAAGAGACCTGCGTGAGGGTCGTCAATATCGAACCAGAGCTGGCGCTCGACAAGAAGATGAATCGGCACAATGACCTCTTCCTCGACCGACGCGAAGATCTCTACTTCACGTAAAGCCTCGGTATCCGTTCCGTAATCATAAGGAATATCCTCCCTGCGTCATTACAATCACACCGCAGTAAAAGCGTAAATTCAGTGCGGTTGTTGACAGGACGTGCATTTTACCTATAATCGAGCAGATGGCGATGGAAACCCCCGAGACAATCGTCTGTGATAAATGCGGCGCCCAAAGCGCGCAGGGTATCACTCACTGTGTGAAGTGCGGCCATGAATTATACCACGACTACTACAAGGGCATCCAATTCCGTAACATCCTCATCACCCTGGGGCTCTTCCTTCTCCCCTTTGTCATCTTTTTCTATATCCTCAACTCAGAGACATCACGGCACTTCGAGAACCAGGTCAAACAGCAACTAAGCTATTCTGTCGAGGCAAATGCACGGGCGATAAAAGCCTTCCTTGAAGAACGTAGGCACGATCTTCTCTCTATCTCCACCATGGATGTTGCGGAAATTGGCGATATCCGAAGCAGACGGACATTCCTCCAGAGATTCCTGAAGGAAAAACCATCCTTCGATTTCATTGCGGCCGCAGACCCGCACGGCGCTATCATCTTCTCGACCAATGACCTGCGCGGCAACGTAAACGACCTGGCGTATTTCAGAAAATCAATGAACGGCGAATTTTACAACAGCGGCATATTCCACTCCGACATCCTGGATACGTCGGCGATGATTGTATCTTCCCCGCTCTGCAACCGCAACGACCGACAGATCGGTGTCATATTTGCTTCCATATCATTAAGCGAGCTTTATGCGCTTATTCTCGACCTGCGCATAGGACAGACCAGCGAGATCTTCCTCGTCGACGAAAGGGGTGTATTCCTCTCTCCGTCCAAACTCGGCGGTAAGGTCCTGAAGGAATTCGGATACTACAGTAAAGACGTGAACCCGCATGCAGACGGCGGCGGAGTGCTCATTCATCGTGATTACCGCGGTGAGAAGGTTATCTGCGCCTACCGGAGCTTCGAAGAATTCCACGGTTACCTTGTGTCGGAAATGGACGTAGAAGAGGCACTCGCGCCGGTCGTCCGATTGAAGACGATAATCTTCTATATCTTTCTCATATTCGGCGTGTTTCTTGTTTTTTCGTCCATATTCTTTTCGCGACGTATAACCAAACTCTTGAAAAATCTAACCTCCGCCCTGAAATCAGCCCTGGACGATCTAAGCCAGAAGAAAAGAACGATCGATACGATCAATATTGAACTCAGAAAGAGGTTGCGCGACTGCGAATCTCTGAGCACACAACTACGCATCTCAGAGGAATACGTCAAGAACATCATTAACAGTATTTCGAGCGGTGTCGTCGCTTTTGACAGAAAGCTCAGGATAACCTACTGTAATGATTTCGTACGAACATTATCCGACAAGGGACAAATATCAATACAAACACACCTGTATGACGCTCTTCCGATCATGAGAAACGAAACCATCGTCAAAGCCGTTGAAGGAATATTCAGCCACAAAGAATCTTTCCACATTGCAAGGACCTCGGTCTCAAATGACCGCCGCGACTACATCTTCAGCATCTCTGGATTTCCAATACGCCACGGGAACGATATCTCTGGAGCGACACTTCTGATAAATGACATCACACAGGAAGAAAAGATGCATGCTCAGATGGCCGATTACGAAAAACTATCGGCTTTGAGCCAAGTCGCCCTTGGTGCGGCGCACGAAATAAATAACCCACTGCTTGGCATCACATCATACATTGAACTGCTCATCGAAGAAGAGAAGGACGTAGAAAGAAGAACGCAAGCGAAACAAGTGCTGGACAGTGCGTACCGTATTTCAGAGACGATACGCGGGCTCTTGAACTTTGCCCGTCCCTCACCTCCAACGTTTACCAAAATAAATATCAGCAAACTGATCACTGAAACCATATCATTCCTAACCCATCAACCGCTCTTCAAGAAGATAAAGATCCATGCGCAACTTGCCGATTCTATACCTCACATCAGTGCTGATGCTAACCAGATAAGGCAGGTATTATTGAATGTCTTTCTCAATTCAGCTCAGGCCATGCCCGGAGGTGGCTCCATCACCGTCACGTCTCAGAAGGTAAAGTTCGAAGAACAAGTAGAATTAAAGATCATTGACACGGGTACCGGTATCTCACAGGAAAATCTGACACGCGTATTCGATCCGTTCTTTACAACCAAGAAGGGCGAGGGTACCGGTCTCGGCCTGAGTATCAGCTACAGTTACATTAAGAACCATAACGGACGGATTGCGGTCAGTAGCGAATTGGGTAAGGGAACCGAAGTGACGCTGATACTGCCGATCAGACAGAAAGCCACGAAACAGCCCCAGGTCATTGAATAATGGCAACATCGATTCTAGTCATCGACGATGAAGTATTGACCCTGAGCAATCTCAGGCGGGCGTTGACAAAGGAAGGATATGAAGTCATGGTTGCCGACTCGGGGGAAACCGGTATTGAGATCTTCAAGAAGAACCACCCCAATCTGGTATTGGTAGACCTAATGCTTCCCGGTATCGACGGAATCGAAGTCTTGAAGCAGATAAAGGATCTTGAAGCCAATACCGTCGTCATAATGATCACCGCTTACGAGATTATCGAGAAGGCGATCGAAGCCATGAAGCTGGGTGCATATGACTACATGATGAAGCCATTCAAAATAAACGAACTGAAGGCTGGGATCGCGCGCGCGCTCGAACTGCAATCGCTGCGGGTAAGGGTATCGGACACGATCGAAACGGAACGCGGCAAATACTACTTCGACAGGATAACCGCCCGGAGCGGGCTAATGATCGATGCCGTAAGAACAGCCCGGCGGGTGGCGCCACTGGATAGAACTACCATCCTCATCACTGGCGAAAGCGGCGTCGGCAAGGGATTATTCGCCCGAGCAGTACACTACAACAGCGGGCGTGCCGAAGCGCAATTCACAGAGCTAAATTGTGCTGCCATACCGGACAATTTACTCGAGAGCGAACTCTTCGGCTACGAACCCGGGGCTTTCACGGATGCACGTAGACGCAAGATAGGATTGCTGGAAAAAACCGACCGTGGCACCCTGTTTCTTGACGAGATCGCAGACATGCCGTTTCCGCTCCAGGCGAAGGTGCTGAAGGTACTTGAGGAGCAATCTTTTTCCCGCCTCGGCGGAACGAATCAAATCACGGTAGACGTCCGCATCATCGCTGCCACTAATAAGGACCTGCAGAAGCGGATCGAACAAGGAGACTTCCGGGAAGACCTTTTCTACCGGCTCAATGTGGTACCGATCGCAATACCGCCGTTGAGAGAGAGAAAGGAAGATATAATACCCCTTGCCCTATCATTCATCGAGGAATTCAATGTCGAGCTCCATCGATCATTCAAGGGTATATCCCCTGACGCGGCGCATGCTTTGACCGAATATGACTGGCCTGGGAATGTGCGTGAATTACGCAACATCATCGAAAGAACCATGGCACTTCATCAAGGTGAAGAGATACTCGCCGAACATCTCTCTGTAGAGATAACGGCAAGCAGGCACATTGAACCGATTATAAGAGAGCAAAAGAAACAGAACGAATTCACGAGCCTGAAGGAATTGGAGGATAGATACATAAGAGAAGTATTGGCCTATACGGAGGGGAATAAATCGAAGGCAGCCGGGATACTGGGCATACATCCCACTTCGCTATTCCGAAGACTCAAGAAGAGGAAATAGAGTCAATGAACTTCCCTCTTTAGCCGACACACGACATTTTACATCACTGCATTTTGCTATAATCACATGCAAAATGCTATAGTTCTTCAATTAATACCTCAGAATTCAAAGATAATTCGCAGGCACGCTAATTGCACTACCTGATGTAAACGGAGGTTGGTCATGGTGAAATTAAACAACACCAAAATTCAAGAGAAGAAATATGATCCATTCATCGAGGCTACGATGCAATATGAAAGGGCCGCTAACTCATTGGATCTGGAATCCTGGATATACAACCGGTTGAAGTTTCCGGAAAAAGAACTGACCGTACATATGACAATAACACGTGACGACGGTAAAGTAGAGACCTATACAGGCTATCGTGTCCAACATTGCACGGTCAGGGGGCCAGGTAAAGGAGGAATTCGTTACAGCCCGGACGCTTCACTCAGCGAGTGTAAAGCGCTTGCTGCATGGATGACATGGAAGACTGCAGTACTTGATCTACCCCTCGGTGGTGCCAAGGGCGCGGTCATATGTAACCCGCCAGCAATGACCGAAGGCGAGCTCGAAAAACTGACCAAAGAATATACTTATTCAATTAAAGAGATAATCGGGCCGAACCGTGACATACCGGCGCCGGATGTCTGGACAAATGCCCGAACCATGGCTTGGATTTGTGATGCTTACAGCCGGTATGTCGGACATTTTGAACCCGCCGTTGTGACTGGCAAACCCATCGAAATAGGTGGTTCACTCGGTCGCTCCGGAGCAACGGGCTTGGGCATGTACTACTCGTTGCTCGAAGCCTCTAAGCATCTCGAATACCCGCTTGAGGGCAAACGGGTCGCCATCATCGGATATGGCAATGTCGGCTGTTCTATTGCGGAATTGCTATATCCCTACGGATGCAAGATCATTGCGATAACCGACATCTACGGCGGCATATACAACAGAAACGGAATAAACATAACTGAATTGAGTGAATATGTCACCCGGACAAAGAGCGTAAGTGGATTCAAAAAATATGATTCGATCACCAATGAAGAATTGCTCCGCCTCAACTGCGACATCCTTCTGCCATGCGCTGTCGAAGGTATGATCAATGAAAAGAACGCAGACAAGATAAAAGCAAGGATCGTCTGCGAAGGCGCAAATGGACCTACGACCGCCGATGCAGACGAAATCCTGGTCGAAAACGGCGTCTTCATGCTGCCCGATATCCTGGCAAATGCAGGTGGTGTCACCGTTTCGTATCTTGAGTGGATCCAGGATCTGCAAAAGCTTTTCTATAGTGAAGAAGAGGTAAAGACCAGATGCTGGAAAATGATGCAGAAAGCATTCTGGGATGTCATCCGTGTTGCCGACAAATATAAGACGAACATGCGCCACGCAGCATACATCCTCGCCGTTCAGCGGGTCGCAGATTCTATAAGAATGTTCGGTAAAATCGGCAGGAACTAACAGTACATAGAAATTCATCCAGCCGGGTTCTACCTGAACCCGGCTTTTTTCTTGCAGTAAGTACAGAAAGGCACTATGAATGCAAAATGCAATAGCATAACGTGGAAGAAACCTGTTGACTATGGCCCAAATGTAAGTATAATAATGCCCCGAGAAAGGAGTGATATGAAAATCAACGCGAAGGATCTTTCGAGAATAGTTAGCAAATATCACGACGAGAAGTCGTCCCTCATCGCCGTCCTCCAGGATGTGCAGGAAGAATATCACTGGCTTCCTCCGGAAGCGCTCCGATTTGTCTCAGAAAAACTGTGTATTCCTTTGATCGATGTTTACAGCGTGGCCACCTTCTACCGTGCATTCAGCCTCACCCCGCGCGGCGAACATGTGGTGACTGTGTGTCTGGGTACAGCATGCCATGTACGCGGAGCGCCGCTCGTTCTCGACCGCATAAGAAATCGACTGAGAGTTGAACCGGGCTGCACGACAGGTGACGGCAAGTTCACGCTGGAGAGCGTCAACTGCCTGGGCGCTTGCGCCTTGGCGCCGATCGTTGTCGTCGACGGTAAGTACCATGGTCAGACCACAGTGAAAAAAGCAGCTCAGATTATTGAAGAATACCACACAAAAAGACCGAAGAAAAGGGTAACTCGCAGAAGAAAAAAGTAGGACATGACCCTATCCCAAATAAGAATCCTGCTCGACGCAGAATTCATCTGTGAACACGGAATGCAAAACTCCGACATAAAATATGCTAAAGCATCGGACCTCATGAGCGATGTCCTTGCATTCTCTGAACCGTTTTCCGACCGCAACACAATCCTCATAACCGGGCTCACCAACAAACAGGTCATCAGAACATGCGAAATCGCCGGGGTAGGAGCTATTATTTTCGTGCGCGGCAAGAATCCATCGACCGAAACCATTGAACTTGCCCATCAATGCAAAATAACACTACTCACGACGAAGTTGAAGATGTTTGAAACTTGTGGAATTCTCTATACAAACGGCATAACTGGTGTAGCACCCGGCACACATGGGAATCCATCAGATGCAACCTGAAGCACTCTTGCAGAAAGAATTCGCGATTCAGGGCGGCGATTTTGTGAATGCCGGAGAATCATCGTGCATGATAAGAAACACGCTACGTGAGATCGGGGTCGACAGTGATATCGTTCGGCGCATGGCAATTGCCGCATACGAAGCAGAGATGAACGTTGTCATGTATGCTCTGCACGGCACAATGCAAATAAGCGTCTACCGCGATGAAATCCTTCTGACAATCGCCGATAAAGGGCCGGGCATACAGGATATCGAAATGGCAATGCAACCCGGATTCTCCACGGCGACCGAGGAAATGCGCGAAATGGGATTCGGCGCCGGCATGGGTTTGCCCAACATAAAGAAGAACGCAGATGTTTTCAACATAACATCACGTGTCGGTAACGGCACGAAGCTCGAAATCCGGATATTCCTCGATGGAAAAAAGACCAGAAAGTAGTTTCATTCATTCAATAAAGGTCGACGATGCAACATGCATCGGATGTGTTGCGTGTATGAAGGTCTGTCCTACTAAGGCGATACGGCTACGCGGCGGGAAAGCACATATCAACTACGAACGATGTATCGATTGCGGCGGTTGTTTGCGAATCTGCCCGCACCATGCCGTCGTACCGGTCACCACATCACCATCCGATCTCAATCGATTCAAATATAGAATCGCATTGCCCTCACCAGTCGTCTATTCGCAGTTCGGCAGCACGGTAATGCCCAATGAAATTCTCACGATTCTGACCGAGATCGGATTCGACCATGTATACGACGAAGCCCTCGTCTGCGAGATGGCGAGCATTGCGATCGAGGAATATCTCGACGAGAACAAATCACCCAGGCCTATAATATCGTCCACTTGCCCGGTTGTCGTAAGGCTAATCCAGAGGCTCTTTCCCACTCTCTGCAAGAACATCTTGCCGTTGGAACCGCCTCGCGAAATAGCTGCCAAGAACTTACGTTCCGAAGTCACGAGAGAAAAGAAAATAGCGCCTGACGAGATCGGCATCATCGATATCACTCCATGCTCTGCAAGGATGGTCTCGATATGCCACCCCGAGACGATGGAGAAGTCGAACCTCGACGGGGCGATCCCGATCAAAGATATCTACAACAAAGTCATGCTGAGACTCAAACGCAGCATGCCGATGGTCATGATGCAGAGCCAGACACGGATCAGCGGCATCGGTATTGGTTGGGCGATCGAGGGCGGCGAGATAAGGGGGCTTAAATACACGAATTCCGTTTCCGTTTCTGGAGTGCTTAATACAATACGCCTCCTTCAGGACGTAGAGTCAGGTCGCCTGAAGAACATCGAATACCTCGAGTGCTTGATATGTCCTGATGGATGCATAGGCGGCCCGCTCACCGTAGAAAATCGATTCATTGCGAAGAGCAATGTCTTGCGCCTCATACGGCACTTCGGCGGCAAGAAAAGAGTCAATGTAGATATGGTCAAGAAACTCTACAGGGAGAATTTCTTCTCCTTCAAATGGGCTGTTGAGCCAAAGTCGTTTCCTCCTCTTGACAAGGACAGGAACGTGGCGATTCTGAAGCTCAAGCAGAAAGAGGAATTGCTGAAAAGACTCCCGGGCACCGATTGCGGCGTTTGCGGTGCTCCGGACTGCAAAACTCTTGCCGAAGACATTGTACGGGGTGAATCAAAGATCGAGAATTGCATATACATCAAAAAGAAACCATCAAGTGAAATGAAAAATACTGGAGATAAAAAATGAAAATTCGAGAAATCGTGAAAGCATACGATCTCCATTTACTGACTGGGGAAAAAATGCAGGACCGCGAAATAACCGGAGGCTATGTCAGTGACCTGCTCAGCGATGTCATGGCTCACTGCAAGAAGGGAGCCATCTGGATCACGCTCCAGGCACATCCGAATATCGTCGCGGTTGCCGTACTCAAAGAAATCTCGGGTATCATAATCGTTAATGGCCGCAAGCCGGAAAAAGATACGATCACAAAAGCCGAGACCGAAAGCGTCGCCATCATGAGCACTGAACGCTCGGCCTTCGATGTGGCTGGACAACTGTACGGCATGGGCTTACGTGGAACGCGTTGATGTTGAAATGTCATCAAGTGGACCTTCACATACACTCTTGTCTGTCTCCATGCGCCGATTTGATGATGTCACCCAAGAGAATAGTCCGGGCCGCTATCGCTAAACAACTCGACATGATAGCATTGTGCGACCATAATTCCGCAGAGAACATCGAAGCCACCATGGCCGTGGCACGTAACACGAGATTAACAGTTCTGCCTGGCATGGAAGTAACCAGTTCAGAAGAAGTCCATGTATGTGGCATCTTCAGAGATGCGGACGCGACTTTGACCCTACAGGAATTGGTGTACAGGGAACTTGCCCCGGGCGAGAACGACGCAGCACTTTTTGGCGACCAGATCATCGTCAATGAATTTGACGAGGTCGAAGGCTACAACCGACGGTTATTGATTGGAGCCACCAATCTATCAGTGGAAGAAGTTGTGGCCGAAATCCACCGTCTTGGTGGTCTGGCCATAGCATGCCATGTCGACCGCCAGGCGTATAGCATCATCGAACAACTGGGATTCATCCCGAAAGATCTCCAACTGGACGCACTGGAAATATCTGCTGCAACCACATTTGACCAGGCCGTGAAGCGGATACCGCAATTAACAGAATACTCTGTCGTATCATCTTCCGACGCCCACAGCCTCGATGAAATTGGAAAGATTGCGACTTCTCTCAACATCGAAAAGCTAGACTTCGACGAGCTACGCCAAGCATTGCGCCGCGAAAATGGGCGGAGCATATCCCTCAGGGGTTAGGTGTGGATGATTTATCATTGCATGTCCTCGATATCATTGAAAATGCGGTTACAGCAGGCGCCACGAATGTTGAGGTCCGGATCACTGACGACGAAAGGCAAAATCTCTTTATGATCGAGATCGCAGACAACGGCAGGGGCATGGACAAAGAAACGTTGAAAAAGGCAATCGATCCCTTTTACACGACAAAAACCGTCCGCAAGGTAGGACTGGGTCTTTCTATGCTGGCTCAAGCCGCAAAAGAAGCCGGGGGCAAATTCGGGGTACAATCACAACCGGGCAGAGGTACCAAGATTCATGCACATTTCCTACACGACCATATTGACCGGAAGCCGTTAGGCGATATGGCCGAGACGATCGCAGCTTTCATCGCAGGCAACGGCGAGAAAGTAGATCTTACTTATCATCACCGTAAGGGTGATCAGGAGTTTTTCTTTTGCACCACAGAAATAAAAAAGGTGCTCGAAGAAATCACAATTTGCCACCCCGAGGTCATTTCCTTTATCAAAAGAGAAATCCGGGATGGTTTGAAATCAATTTCCAAAAGGAGCAAAATATGAAGAAATTAAAGATCGGTGACCTTGCCAAGATACGCGACAAGGTGAGAAAAACTGCGGTACTGCGGCAAGGCAAAGCAAGGGCAAAGATAACAGTCCATATGGGAACCTGCGGCATTGCGGCCGGCGCTCGTGACATACTTTCCGGCCTGCTCGAGGATATCAAGTCAAAGAAACTAAACGACGTCATCGTAACCACCTCAGGCTGTGCTGGGCTCTGTAGTAGGGAGCCTATGGCAACAGTCGAGATCACCGGAAAACCTCCGGTCAAATACGTTGATCTGACAACTGAAAAAATGAAAAAAATCCTCAGCCAGCACGTAATCAAGGGTACTATAGTCAACGAATACGCTCTTGCCATCGGCAGCGAAAGGACACATTGACGCCGAACGCTAGACGCCATATGCATAGAGCGTCACGCGTTGTGCGTAGATCAAGGAGGTTAGTTTGAAAGACTTTCGAATGCACTTGCTCGTGTGTGCGGGAACAGGTTGTGTTGCGGCAGGATCTTTTGATATCAAGAAGGCACTCGAAAAAGAGATCATCAAGAAAAAACTGCAGAACGAAGTGACGGTCATTGCGACCGGCTGTAATGGATTCTGCGAAAGAGGGCCCATCGTGGTCGTTCAGCCCGACGGCGTGTTCTATCAACGGTTGAAGACGGATGACATACCTCACCTCGTCGAAGAACACCTGCTTAAAGGGCGGCCCGTCAAGGACCTGATGTATGTTCCTCCGGCCGAAGCAAAACCAGTGCCGAGGATGATGGACATCAGATTTTTCAAACACCAGCGACTAATCGTGCTTAAGAACCGCGGACGCATCGATCCAGAAAATATCGACGAATATATCGCATTTGACGGATACCGCGCACTTGAAAAGGCACTGACCGACATGAAACCGGATGACATCATCCGTGAAGTCAAGGCATCGGGACTCAGAGGTCGCGGTGGCGCCGGCTTTCCGACCGGCTTGAAGTGGGAATTATGCGGGAAGGTACAGAACGGCCCGAAGTATGTAGTCTGCAATGCTGATGAGGGCGACCCCGGTGCATTTATGGATCGCAGCATCCTCGAAGCGGACCCCCATGCCGTCCTTGAAGGAATGATTCTCGGCGCGAGGGCGATCGGTGCTGGAAAAGGTTTCATCTATGTTCGCACCGAATATCCGCTCGCCCTGCAGAGAATAAAGATCGCAATCGAACAAGCCGAGAAATACGGCTTGCTTGGCAAGAACATACTCGACTCCGGATTCGACTTCTCGATTGAGGTCAAACGTGGTGCCGGTGCATTCGTCTCCGGCGAAGAAACGTCATTATTGGCGGCGATCGAAGGCAAGATTGGCATTCCCAAGCAACGTCCCCCCTACCCGGTGCAGAAAGGACTGTGGAAGAGACCGACCAATATCAACAACGTCGAGACGTGGGCAAACGTGCCCCATATCATACTTCGCGGCGCACACTGGTACTCTGAGATAGGAACCGAAGGCAGCAAAGGAACGAAAATTTTCTCCCTCGTCGGGAAAATAAACAACACCGGACTCGTTGAAGTACCCATGGGCATTACCATGAAAGATATCATATACGAAATCGGCGGCGGCATCCCCGGCAATAAGCAGATAAAAGCTGTTCAGACCGGGGGTCCATCAGGCGGCTGTATACCCAAGCAAATGCTCGATCTGCCAATCGACTATGAAAGCCTTAAAGGAGCAGGATCCATGATGGGGAGCGGCGGAATGATCGTCATGGATGAAGATACCTGTATGGTCGATGTTGCAAAATATTTCATGAATTTTCTACGAGACGAATCATGCGGCAAATGCCTGTCGTGCCGTGAGGGTACGCAAAGAATATGGGAAATCCTTGACCGTATAACAAAAGGGAAAGGCAAACCGGACGACATCTCCCTGCTCAGAGAGTTGGCCACCGCAACAAAGGACGCATCGATGTGCGGCCTCGGACAGACTGCTGCAAATCCGGTAATGAGCACGCTCAACTATTTTGCCGATGAGTACGAAGCACATATCAAGTACAAGAAGTGCTCTGCCGCCGTGTGCAAGCAGATAATCTCTTCACCATGCCAGCATACATGTCCGATCGCCACCGAAGCCCCCCAGTACATCGCATACCTCGCACATGGCGAGTTCGAAAAAGCATACGAAATCATCTTGAAGGATAACCCGCTACTCAATGTCTGCGCGCGCGTCTGCCACCACCCGTGTGAGATCAAGTGCCGCGCCGGTCAGGGCGGAAGACCGATTGCCATCCGTGCACTCAAACGCGCTGCCATCGAGTACAGCAATGGCAGGAAACGTAAGAAACCACGGATTGCGACCGGTCCGAAAGTCGCAATCATAGGTTCAGGACCGTCAGGACTCATGGCTGGGTTCGCGCTTGCCCAAGAAGGTTGTGCGCCGACGATCTTCGAAGCCCTACCCGTCGCCGGCGGCATGCTCGCAGTCGGCATACCGGCATATCGTCTACCGAGAAAGGCACTCGAAGAGGACATCAAACGCGTGATCAATGCCGGCGTCGAGATAAAAACGAACCAGAAACTGGGTAGAGACTTCACTCTTGAACGACTTAGAGACCAGGGTTACAAGGCAGTGTACATAAGCATCGGCGCGCATAGGAGCATCAAGCTCGGCATCCCCAATGAGGAATCCACTGGTGTGATACCAGCAATGCACTTTCTGACACAGGTCAGCCTTGGCAAGAAGGTCGTCGTTGGTCAGAGGGTCGGAGTGATCGGCGGGGGCAACTCTGCGGTCGACGCCGCCCGGGTGGCGAACCGCCTGCGCAATGTCCAAAAAGTCACCATCATATACCGAAGAACAAGAAATGAAATGCCTGCGTATGCCGAGGAGATCGAATGCGCACTCGAAGAAGGTATAGACATCCTGTTTCTGACCGCACCGACCGAAGTTATCACCAGAGACGGTTGCATAACCGGGGTCAGGTGCATGAAGATGCAGCTCGGGTCCGTCGAGAAAGATGGCAGGCGGCGGCCGATTCCGATCAAAGGTTCTGAATTCGTCATCGAACTCGATACACTCATCTCGGCAATCAGCGAACAGCCGGACATCTCTTTTCTCCCAGAAAAACACGACTTTAATATTACCGGATGGAATACTTTTGAGGTCGACCGAGAATCACTTGCGACGAACGTGCCGGGGGTATTCGCCGGTGGTGACGCGATACGCGGGCCCAGTTCGGTCATAGAAGCAATGGCCGACGGCAAACGAGTGGCTGCTGCAATCAGCAGATATCTAAAAAATGAGCCCTTCGAGTACGAATATGAAGTCACCAGGCCCTCTGTTTATGTCGACCCCGTGAAATTGACGGTCGAAGAGACTCTCGAAAGTACCCGTCAGGAAACGAAGAAGCTAAAATCGGCAGTCCGCCGCAAGAGTAATGATGAGGTCGATCTCGGACTGAGTAAGAGTGCCGCAATCAAAGAAGCAAAACGCTGTTTAAGATGCGATCTGGAAGTCAAAGAGGAAGATGAAAAGGAGCAATAATGGTAAGTCTTATTTTAAACGGACTTGAAGTTCAGGCCGAAGAAGGTTCAACGGTCCTCGAAACGTGCAGGTTCTACGGAATTGAGATACCTACACTCTGCTACAACGAAGGGCTCCAGCCGTACGGGGGGTGCCGCCTCTGTTTGGTTGAGATCGGAACCGGAGATAATAGCAAACTGGTCAGCTCATGTACGTATCCGGTCGAAGAAGGGCTGAACGTTCGTACCAATACCAAACGAGTCGTCAGTGCACGCAAGATGATGATCGAACTACTCGTTTCGGTATGCCCGCAGTCAAAGACCATCCAGGATCTGGCATCGAAATACCACGTTACGCAAGTGCGTTTTCCGGCTCGTAATGACGACTGTATCCTGTGTGGTCTTTGTGTAAGGATGTGCAAGGAACAGATGCAATCCGGTGCAATCGGCTTCACCGAACGCGGATTCAAGAAGAAGATCGTCACGCCATTCAACGCCAGGTCAGAGCAGTGCCGTTTGTGCGGCGGCTGTATCTACGTCTGCCCTGCTTGCCAGATGAGATGCCAAGGTCCGGATGCTCCAACCGACCTTTGCAGCGGGTGCCTATCACTGGAGCCTTCCTGCATTCAGACGCATGACGACTACCAGTGCTGGATGGGCACAACTGGCGACTGCGGGACCTGTGAAGGACGGCCGGATCAAAGGACGCGAGACGCAAAACGCTCGACGCCCAACGCAAAAAATAATGCATCGAGTAAATGAATGCATCAAAAGGGCCAAATCATGTATTCTTTTGAGAAATTAGAAATATGGCAGCTATCATTGGATCTTGCAGAGAAGATATGTCAGATGTCTACGGAATTACCTGATGACGGAAAATTCGGATTAATAAGCAAACTTAAGAGAGCATCGGTGTCTATAACTCTCAATATTGCAGAAGGAAGAGGGTCTGACAGCGATGCAGAGTTCAGGAGATTTCTGGGAATTGCCCTCAAATCATTGATTGAGGTTGTCGCCTGTCTGAAAATCTGTGAGAGGCTGCAATCCCTTGACCAAACGATTGTATCAGATACATGTGCATTTTGTGATAAGATTGAAGCAAAGATTCGAAAATTTAGAAACGCGCTCAGTGCCGGACGAAACACACACAAAGCAAAACGCGTTAGGCGTAAGGCGTCGAGCGTAAAGCGTTAAGTCGAAAGGAGAAAAAATGCCCTCATTATCAAGAATGAATGCCTCTGCGGCAACATTAACAAAGAATAGAACAGAAGATTCGATCGTACCATTGAGTGGAATGTGCGTTACCTGTGTTGATGGGTGTATCGGCATGTGTGAGATCGGCAAGTCGGCGTACCGCGGCCATGAGGTGATCTACCCACAGCCCTTCGGCATCCTGACTGCGGCATCTGAAAAGAACTATCCGGTGGATTATTCTCACTTCAATATCATGGGCACGGCAGTAGGCGCCATTGGAGTCGATGCCGATCCAGACAAAGCGATATTCCCGAACGTCATGATCGAGCAGAAGATCGGCGCGAACAGCGATATCAAGCTTAAGTTCCCAATGGTCGTCCCGGGACTAGGGTCGACGAATGTCGCCAAGAATAACTGGGAAGGATTGGCGATCGGTACCGCATTATCAGGAGCCATGTTGACGATCGGTGAGAACGTCGTTGCAATGGACATGAAGAGTGAGATCAAGGGCGGCAAGATACTCAGAGCACCGGATCTTGAACATCGCGTGAAATTGTATAAAGACTGGCAGCAGGACGGGTACGGCATGATCATCGTTCAAGCCAATGTCGAGGATACCCGTCTGGGTGTACAGGAATTCGCCATTCAGAAATTGGGTGTTGAGACGGTCGAGTTGAAATGGGGACAGGGTGCAAAAGACATCGGCGGCGAAGTGAAGGTCAAAGACCTCAAGAAAGCACAGGAACTTCGGAAGCGTGGATATGTCGTGCTTCCCGATCCATTAGATCCTGATGTTATCGAAGCCTTTGAGCACAAAACATTTACCGAGTTCGAAAGGCATTCCAGGATAGGAATGGTTGACGAAGAATCCTTCATGAAGCGGGTTGAAGAACTGCGCAACGCAGGCGCCAAGCATGTATTCCTGAAGACCGGCGCTTATCGACCTGCAGATCTGGCACGAGCGGTCAAGTACTCATCAAGAGCAAAGATCGATCTACTCACAATTGACGGTGCAGGCGGCGGAACGGGCATGAGTCCGTGGCATATGATGAACGAATGGGGTATGCCTCCGGTTGAGATCCATTCCCTGGCATTCTGCTACACCGACAAGCTAGCCAAGAAAGGCGAATATGTTCCCTCGCTGGCATTTGCCGGCGGCATCGCCTTTGAAGACCAGATCTTCAAGGCGCTTGCCTTAGGAGCTCCTTACACGAAGATCGTCGGAATGGCCAGGGGCCCTCTGTGTGCAGCAATGGTCGGAAAGACCATCGGCAAGAAGATCGATGAAGGTGAAATACCGGTGTTCGTCGAGCGTTTCGGAAACAAGAAAGAGGAAATCTTCGTTACTGCGTCAAAGCTTAAGAAGGAATTGGGTAAGGATTTCGACAGAGTGCCACCAGGTGCACTGGGCGTCTACACCTACGTGGAGAGAATGGCACAAGGGTTGAAACAGCTGATGACCGGTAACCGGAAGTTCGCGTTGAAATACATCACGCGAGATGACATCGCCTCGCTCACCAAAGATGCAGCGAATATATCCGGGATTCCTTATGTTATGGACGTGGATAAAGACGAGGTCGAGAAAATACTGAATGGATAACTTGCACCGTTGACGGATGACGGATATCAAATAACAGATATCTAATATCTATCGTCAGTCGTCAGTCGTCCGTTATCCAGTATCGATCTTATTCTGCCCTGGTCCTTTCCTGAATAAGAGCTTTGAATATTTTCGACGGCCGGAAGAAAGGCACATAACGGTCGGCAAGCGTATACACGGTGCCGCTCTTGGGTGCTTTCGCTGTTCGGCCCGGCCTCTTTCGGAGTTCAAAAGTCCCGAACCTGCGCAACTCGACTCTCTTCTTCTGAATCAGTATTTCAAAAAGCGTATCCAAGAACGTATCGATAAGCTTCTCGATGTCTGTTTTGGTATACGCCGGTCCAATCTTCTCGGCGATTTTTTCGATCAAAAATTCCCTTCGCATCATTCCTCCTTAGCTGGTTATTCACTTCTTCACGATCCCAATGCAAAAACCCGAGTTGCAGGACCAACCTCACCTTTGCTAACTAACAATTATAACGATACACAGTGAATTGTCAATGCTTTTATCATGAAATTACGAACAAAAACGAATATCTCCGCTCAAACACCCATCTGTTTCTTCCGTCTCTTTGTCTTCCTCCTTTGCTCCCACGACCTTCGATCTTTACGGGAAATTTTACCGGTCTCGATCAATTTTCGGAATTGCTTCTCAGTCAACAACTTGCGCCTCTCCTTCTGACGTCGTTCGCCGACCTTTCTTCTTTCCTTCATGCGCAACCTCCTACCTAATTCTACACACTACCGCTTACTTTGTCAATCGGATGTACCGATTTCTCTTGACTTCGGTACAAAAGCGAATATCATTCTAATAAAAAGGAGGCAGGAACGTGGCGCTCAACATATTCTCACTACTAAAAGGCATTAGGACTCAATTCCTGAGCGATATTGCAATCGACCTCGGTACGCGAACGACCCTCATTTATGTCAACGGCCGGGGCATCGTTCTTGATGAACCTACGGTTGTCGCCATAGACACCAAAACCAAGAAATGTCTTGCCATCGGAAACGAAGCTAAACAGATGCTCGGGAGAACCCCGAACGAGATAAAAGCCATCCGGCCCATGAAAGATGGCGTCATTGCGGATTTTGAAATGGTAGAGCTACTGCTCCGCATTTACATCGAAAGAGTCCAGAAGAAAAGACTTTTCACGCGTCCACGCGTTCTGATTTGTGTGCCGTCCGGAATCACCGAGGTGGAAAAGAGAGCCGTACGGGATTCCGCAGAAGCTGCCGGCGCACGAGAGGTCTTTCTCGTTCCCGAACCGATCTCGGCAGCAATTGGCATCGGATTGCCAGTACATTCACCCATGGGCAACATGATCGTCGATATCGGAGGCGGCACAACGGAGATCGCGGTCATCGCACTTTCAGGGATCGTTACAAACAGCTCAATCCGCATTGCCGGCGATGAAATGGATGATTCCATCGTCCAATACATCAAGAAGAATTATAATCTGATAATCGGTGAGCAAAGCGCAGAGAACATAAAGATAGGAATCGGCAACGCATTTCCGACGGTCGAGGAAAAAGCACTGGAAGTGAAAGGAAGGGACCTCGTTTCAGGAATACCAAAAACAGTAAAACTGACCAGCCACGAAGTCAGAGAAGCAATTCAGGAACCGCTATCAATGATATCAGAAACGATACGTCTCACCCTCGAAAAAACACCACCGGAACTTGCCGCCGACATTGTTAACAACGGGATCTATATGGCGGGCGGCGGTTCACTCTTACGAGGCATCGACACGCTTGTCCGCGAAGAAACGAACCTCCCGGTCACAATAGCCGATGAACCGAATAAAGTGGTCGTTATAGGCGCGGGCAAGATTCTTGAAGATTTGAACCGATATGAGAAAGTAATTTATACAATGAAGAGAGCATAGTTGCGCCGCCAACAAATAATACTGTTCGTATTACTGTTCGTCGTATCCATTGTCCCGCATTTCTTGAGCGAAGGCACGAATCTCGCTGTATCCAGAAACATATCATGGCTCGTTCTCTTCCCTGTAAGGATAACCACCAATCTCTTCGAGTATCTAACCATATCCGCCAGGCGCATCGAGAGACTCGAAATACTCGTAACCAAGCTTCAACTCGAGAATGCGCTCCTCAAAGACCGCTTGGATTCTGACACGACCACACTAGAGTCCGAGGAACACGTCCTGCTCAAGGCGACCGTGATCGGACGTGATCCTCTGAACATCAACGGATATCTTCATATCGACAAAGGCACAAACCACGGTGTCGCCACCAATCAACCCGCGGTTTCGGTTTACGGCTTTGTCGGCAAAGTCAAACACGCTGGGCCGCTTAGCAGCATCGTCGAAACCGTTGAGAACTACGGGTTCACAGTCAGCGCAATCGATGTCAATACCGGTATTCACGGTATGATAAGGAAGAAAGAAAATCTCATGTTCCTTTATGTACGCCGAAGCGATACGATAAGTGTCGGCGATTCAATAATGACATCGGGCATGAGCGAAATCTTCCCAAAAGGCATTCTCATCGGCACGGTGCAGGCCATCTCCGAATCGGATAACATGTTCTTCAAGGATGTGTATGTGACTCCTGCGGCCCCGATAAATCGTCTTGTCTCAACATATATAATACAGACCAGAATATCTTTTCGCCCGGGCAATTAGTCGTGCTTCGGTACCTCTTGTACGTCGTTGCGTTATACACTACGATACCGTTCAGCGGCTCGGTTGACGTAGCAACGATCATCGCTTTCTTCGTTATCATTGAAGAAGATTCGCGTTTTGCATTGGCATATGCCTTTCTTGCCGGATTGATCACCGACCTCTACTTTCCGGTTCGCCTGGGGATCAGTTCTCTGATCAACATCATACTGACTCAATCACTCATCGTGCTAAAGAAATATCTGGTGCTGAATCCGCTCACAACCATTGCTACATTCATCGTCTTTTATTTCATAAAAACAGCCTTATTGAACATCTTCATCGCATCGCCAATAGACCCCGTCCAGATATCATGCACGATACTTGCGTTCTTTCCCACCTTGTTCATTCTCAAGAGAATCGTTCGTGGTTTATGGATGAAAGAGTAGTCAATTTCAAGATCATCAGGAACATCATCCTCATCCTCGCGGTGGTACTAGTCGGATGGAGCATCAGGCTCCAGATTGTCGAGGGGAAGAAATATTCGCGGCTCTCAGAAGAGAATCGTATCAGAAGGATCTTCAATCCGGCGCCGCGCGGAAGGATACTCGATCGAAACGGCGTCGAGGTTGCCAATACCAGACCCGGATTCTACGTTTCCGTCGTCAGGGCCACCATTGATGACGAAACCTTGTCCGCCCTTTCAAAGATACTCGGAATGAGCATACAGGACATTGTCGAGAAAAGCAAGATCGAAAAAAACGTTTATAACCCAGTCAAGATAGCGCACGATATTTCATACGAACAGCTTTCGATGATCGAAGAAAAGATCGATCTCTTCAACGGTGTGGAAGTCGGAGTAGAGCCACTCCGTCATTATCCATACAATGACCTGCTCTTTCACTTGGTCGGCTTTGTAGGAGAGATAACCTGTGAAGAAATCGAAGGAGATCCCGGTTATGTACTCGGTGACTACATCGGCAAGATGGGAGTCGAGCGCTACTACGAAAAGATATTGAAAGGAACACACGGGATCGAATACGTTGAAGTCGATGCCAAAGGAAAAGAAGTCGGCAAGATCGCAGAAAAACGGAGTGTTCCACCGACGCCCGGCGTTGACGTCAATATTACCATTGACATTGCCCTGACCGAGTCAATCAGCGTTTACCTCAGAGATTTCAAAAAAGCCGCGTGTGTATGTCTCGATCCAAAGAATGGTGCAGTATTAGCACTCTACTCAAAACCCAGTTTCGACCCCAACCTCTTCATTCACGGATTAAATAGTGAGGAGTGGAACACGCTATTGACCGATCCAAGCGCACCAATGTACAACAGAGTAACGATGAGCTGCTACCCTCCCGGTTCAACGTTCAAGACTTTTATTGCCCTCGCTGCGCTCGATTCACGGATGAGCGTGAAGGAAAAGCGATTCGAGCCGTGTCTCGGCCTCTACCGGCTGGGACGCCGCGATTTCAAATGCTGGAAGAGACATGGCAGTCTTGATCTCATCAATGCGATCGTCTATTCCTGCGATGTCTATTTCTACCAGTTGGGCAGGTCTATCGGCATCGATACAATAGCCGATAGAGCGAGCAGATTCGGCTTCGGCAAGAGAACTGGAATCGATTTGCACAACGAAAAGACAGGCAATCTGCCGGGTCGTTCATGGTTTGAAAAGAGATATGGTTTAAACTGGACGCAAGGTCACATATTCAATCTGAGCATCGGCCAGGGCGACCTACTTGTGACCCCGTTACAGCTTGCCTGCGCCTATTCATTGTTCGTCAACGATGGCAAGATCCCCATGCCACACGTAATAGGCAGGAATGACACTACGTATTTTGCCACGAACATATCAACCGAGGCAATAGAAACGGTGAAGAAAGCATTGATCGGCGTAGTAGAACGCGGCACAGCCATGACCGCAAGAATTCCCGGTATACCAGTTTGCGGTAAAACCGGAACGAGTCAGAACCCGCACGGTGATGACCATGCGCTCTTCGCTGGTTATGCACCGGTCGATGACCCACAGATCTTAGTCTGCCTCTTGGTTGAAAATGCCGGGCATGGCGGAAGTGTTGCCGCACCAATAACCCGAAGGATTATCGAAGCATACTTGAATTCACACGATCACGCTGATTCACTAGCCTCAGCACCGTCGAGGTCGAATGTTCAGGAAGATTGACCCCAGCATAGTCTGGACCACAGGTTTGCTCTCGCTACTTGGAATCATGATGATTTTCTCAACGGCAGGCTATTCAATCATGACCAGGCAAATCATCTGGCTTATCTTCTCACTCGGCGTCGCACTCCTCTTTTCCAGAGTATCACCGCGTATCTGGCTAAACTTAAGCCCTGCCATCTATGCCATAGCTGTGCTCTTGACATTGGCGATCCTCTTAAAGGGAGACATCTATCCACGACGATGGATCCGGATCGGCGACGTCTCCATACAACCTTCTGAATTTGCCAAATTCGCCACCGTACTAATGCTCGCTTACTACCTTGCAGGTAAGAAGAGACTCTCCAATTTTTCGGACATGGTCGTACCTACGCTCATAGCAGGTTTACCCGCATTACTCGTGTTCGTCGAACCCGACCTTGGAGCTGCCCAGATATTCTTGCCAATATTGATCGTGATGAGTTATTGGGCTGGCATGCCTGGGTGGAAGATACTCATACTTTTCTCCCCGATCATCTCCGCGATTGCGAGCTTTTCGATCTACGCATGGGTCGCGTACATGGTCATTCTCATGATTTTCTTATACTTCAGGAGACAACTGACTGACCTCGTCTATGGGTTCGTGAGCAACACGCTGACGGGGCTAATCATGCCTCTGGTATGGAATTCCCTCAAAATCTACCAGCAGAAGAGAATTTTATCATTCTTCTCTCCCTGGCTCGATCCACGGGGCATGTCCTGGCAAATCATACAATCGAAGATCGCTATTGGCTCCGGAGGTATATTCGGTAAAGGGTTTCTGTCCGGAACACAGAAGAAATTGGAGTTCCTGCCCGAGCGCCACACCGATTTCATCTTCTCATGTCTCGGCGAGGAATTCGGACTATTCGGTATTATCATTGTGCTCACGCTCTACGTCTACCTCGTGTATCGCCTGTTGACATTGGCAAAGGAAACACGCAACCGGTTCTCTAGCATTTTGGTTTGCGGATTCATGACGTGGATCGCATATCAAACCTTCATAAACATCGGCGTGACCATGGGTCTACTGCCCGTGACCGGCGTCCCGCTGCCCTTCATAAGTTACGGCGGTTCAGCGTTGTTGTCGTGTTTCATGGCAATAGGTATCTGCCTTTCGATATCACGAGTGAAGATGTCATACTGAGCCCGCGACCTGGACCCATGTTGAAGCAAATGGCTCTCTCCTGGCGTTCAAATACCGAAAACGCGGGAGAAATTTCTTGACAGAGAATAATAAATCGGCTAATATACTCCCAATACAATTTATGACTGATTCTACCAACCACGGAATAATCGACGCCGACATGATTGAGAGCACGAAGGTTACTTCGTGTCTGAAAAAGCTGGAACATGACGGGCAAGCCATGAGGTCGATCGCACCATGAGTGCACACATTGACCTCGATGCCCTTCTCGAACAACTAGTTCTGCAGGAAGGTTCTGACCTTCACCTCCGGTTTGGTGAGCCACCTTTTTACCGCATCGGCGGCGAGTTGGTGAAGACCGACCTTCCCAGATTGGATGACGCCGAACTCGAACGGTTGATATCCGCGATCATGAATCCCGATCAACAGAAAGCATTTTACAAACTGCAGGAATACGATACATCATATGAAATCCCCGGAGTCGCAAGGTTCAGGGTCAACTGTTTCATACAAATGAACCATCTTGCTGTGGTCATGCGGACAATTCCCATTAAGATCAAAACCATCGATGAATTGAACCTTCCTCCAATTTTCAAGAAGATCGCGCAATTACCGCGTGGACTCGTCCTCGTTACGGGTCCTACTGGAAGCGGCAAATCAACAACGCTGGCGGCAATGATAGAACATATCAACCGGAACTTCCGCAAACATATCATCACCATTGAGGACCCTATCGAATTCCAGCATCGTGACCGGAAATCGATAATCGAACAGCGCGAAGTCGGCATTGACACCAACTCGTATAGCGAAGCATTACGTAGAATTATCAGACAAAACCCGGACACGATTCTCGTCGGCGAGATGCGCGATCTCGAGACGGCAGCCGAAACGGTCACTGCGGCAGAAACCGGACACCTTGTCTTCTCAACGCTTCACACCATAGACGCCGTCCAAACCGTTGACCGTATAATCGATGTCTTCCCTCCCGCGCAGCAGCAACAGATTCGTCTCCAACTATCAATGACACTACAGGCGGTCATCACTGAGACACTGCTTCGCAAGAAGGACAATACCGGTCGTGTACCTGCTTTTGAAATAATGGTCTGCACACAGGCAATACGTAACGCAATCAGAGAATCCAAGACACATCAGATATTCACTGCAATCCAAACCGGGGCGCGAATGGGAATGACAACGATGGATCAGTACCTCAAAAACCTCTACTTGAAGGGTATCGTCGACCGCGAAGAGGCAATTGCCCATTCAGCGCACCCCGAGGAATTCAACAATACTGTCTAATGGCATTGATACAAGAGTTACTGGCAAAACAGATTCAGAGTAGTGCTTCGGACCTCATCCTCAAGGTCGGCTCTCCGGCAGTCCTGCGCATCCATGGTGACCTTATCAACATTGACTCCGGGGCGATGACCGATGCCGACATAAAATCATGCATTGCCGGTATCCTTACTGAAACACAACTCAGACAATTCCACGAGCACAAAGAGATAGACATATCATATGAAAATGCTCAAGGTACACGCTTTCGCGTCAATGTTTTCCGCCAACAAGGTGTATCCGGTATGGTGCTCAGAGCAATTCCCAGCCGCGTGCCGACAATCGAGGAATTGGGCATTCCGGCCACACTTCGCAGCATCACGATGCGACCCCGCGGCCTGATCATCGTGACCGGGCCTTCTGGTTGCGGTAAATCGACCACGCAGGCAGCGCTGATCAATCACCGTAACGAAAACGACCCGTGCCACATAGTGACTGTAGAAGATCCCATAGAATTCATCCACAAGAACAAGAAGGCCCTCGTTACGCAGAGAGAAGTCGGACGTGATACGCATAGTTTTGCCAACGCCTTGAAATTCGTCTTACGGCAAGATCCGGATGTCATCCTTGTTGGCGAAATGAGAGACCTGGAAACCATTTCACTCGCCATAACCGCCGCGGAAACCGGGCATACTGTCATTACCACACTCCATACCTCAGATTCCGTATCGACGATTGACCGCATGATAGACGTATTTCCGCCACACCAGCAATCACAGATAAGAATGCAGCTGTCGCTGAACCTGCTCTGCGTCATATCTCAAAACCTACTCAAACGCACGGATGGCAAAGGAAGGGTTGCAGCGTACGAAATACTGATAGCAACGCCGTCGGTCAGAAACCTCATACGTGAGGCAAAGACTCATCAGATATCTTCTGCTCTGCAGACATCTCAGCAATATGGTATGATCTCGTTCGATGCATGTCTGGCCAATTTCGTGCGAAAGAGGACCGTAACGAAAGAGGAGGCTTTAAGCAAGGCTTTGAATCCGGAGACCTTCATAAAAGAACTGGACCTGCTCTCAAAATCAAGTGGTTAAGAAAACCTCACTCCGACTCGGTAGCCCTGTACAGTATGTAAAGGGAATCGGACCGAAACGGGCAGCCTGCCTTGCCAGGATCGGTGTCGAGACGGTTCGAGATCTACTCCTCCTCGTACCCAGAAGATATATCGATTATTCGACGGTCTTCAAAATCCGCGATGTGAAGATCGACGACGAAGCAACGGTCATCGGCAGGATCAAGCATGTCTCTGCACGCCAAACGAGGAATCGCACAAACCTGGTCACGGCGCTGCTGAGCGATTCGACCGGTTCGATCGTGTTGAAATGGTTCAACCGACCCGACCTTAAGAAAAGGATCAAAGTCGGTGAATTGATCCTGGTTTCGGGCAAGGTCACGGCCTACGGAACGAGACAGTTCGTCAATCCATTGTACGAATTCATAGATGAGGGACAGACTGAACAGACAATACATGGATCAATAATCCCCATCTACCCGCTGACCGAGGGCCTGACAACCTGGGATATCAGGAGAGCCGTTAGGATCGCACTGGAAAAGTGCCTACCTGAGTTCAAAGAGACCCTATCCCAGTCGTTAATCGCCAGAAACGGATTGCTTCAGCTTCATCGGGCGATTCAATGCATTCACTTCCCCGGGGACATCGATGAGGCCCGAGCAGCCCGCAACCGGCTCGTCTACGACGAGTTCTTCTTCTTTGAGCTCATCCTCGCCAGGCGGAAGACAGAATTGCAGGAAAAACCCGGCATTCCTTTCGTTACAAAAGATACATTGACCGGGCCATTCGTTAAGGACTTGCCCTTTACACTCACGCAGGGGCAGACCGCAGCCATTAAAAGCATCACTGATGATATGAGAAGGGCACGTCCGATGAACCGCCTTCTTCAGGGTGATGTAGGTTCTGGGAAAACAGTGGTCGCTGTCTACGCGATACTCATCGCGCTCGAAAACGATTACCAGGCCGTTCTCATGGCCCCAACCGAAATACTTGCCGAACAGCATTACATGGTGCTCAGGGACATGTTGGCCAGCATTGGCATACAGCCATTTCTCTTGACGGGCAGTACGAAAGGCAGTGAACGCAATGTGGTCATCGAAAAGATCGCATCTGGCGAGGCCAAGCTCGTACTCGGCACTCATGCATTGATTGAAGAGGAAATATCATTCAGCAGGCTCGGCATGGTCGTCGTCGATGAGCAACACCGCTTCGGGGTCATGCAGCGCGCGGCACTTGTCAACAAGGGCATAAACCCGGATTTTCTCGTTCTTTCTGCAACGCCTATACCGAGGACACTTGCTTTGACCCTGTACGGGGATCTCGATATTTCGATAATAAAAGAGAAACCGCCGGCCCGGGGCGAGGTCATCACCAAAATAATCCATGAGCGGGAGAAGAAGAAGCTCTTCCGTTTTATCCGTGACATACTGACCCAGGGGCGCCAGGCTTTTGTCATTTGTCCAATAATCGAAAAATCAGAGACCATGGAATTAAAATCGGTGGCTGAAGTTACCGACGAGATAACGACCGCGTTCCCGGATTTTTCGGTAGCCGTCATTCATGGGCGCCTCAGTACATCGGAAAGACTGCACATAATGAGTGAATACCGACTCGGCAATATCACGATGCTAGTCGCCACGACGGTCGTAGAAGTCGGTGTCGACATCCCCAATGCCACGGTCATGATCATCATGCATCCTGAGCGTTTCGGTCTCGCTCAGCTGCACCAATTGAGGGGCCGTATCGGAAGAGGTGCCCAAGAATCTTATTGCTTCCTCGTCGTGAGCCGCTACCTGCAGCCGGACACATATGATCGCATTCAATTCTTTGAGAAGAACACCGATGGATTCGCCCTCGCGCAAAAGGACATGAGGCTGCGTGGGCCCGGCGAAGTGCTCGGCAAACGGCAGCATGGCTTGCCCGATATCAATATCGGTGACATCGAATACGACCGCGACCTTCTGTTCAAAGCGCGGGATGACGCGTTCTCATTGATAGAACAAGATCCAGGCTTTGATAGTCCGGAAAACTATCATATCAAAGCGCATCTCGATAATTTGACTCATAGAGCCGAACTCTTGAGCATCGGCTAAAGGAGACACTATGAGAAGAGTAAACTTCGTCTTTCTGATCCTTATCTTGAGTGTATCATGCGCCCGTCTGAAACGAAGCGTCGGAAAGAGCAACGATGTGGTCGTCGTACTCTCAAATCTCGACCAGAATCTCGTAACAGAAGCAACACAACTCTACAATTATGTGCCCCAGAAAGAAGGCTTATTCAACTTCATCTTTGTCGGCGATACGCTGTTGGATGCCTACCAATATCACCACGCAATATTACTCTGCGGCACGCTGCAGGATGATGCCATACAAACGCTTTTGAACCGAGAGGCGCGCAATCAGACGGAGAAAGATACCATTACCCTCTTCAAGAAGAACGATTTATGGGCAAGCGACCAACTGACCCTCATACTTGCGGTACGGGATGGGCAATACCTGGACAAGGCTTTCAGGAAATACGGTAAGCTCATCGCTCAAACACTTGAAGAGAATTACTATCAGCGGGTAAAGAGGAATTATTACATCTCCGGCATCAGCAGCAAAATGAAGGATCACCTGAAGAGATATGGCATGACGATCGATATCAGTGAAGCCTGGCTCATCGACACCACGTATCAGGCGGATGATTTTATCTATGTCCACACGCACTTCCCCGACCGAAGCATATTCTTCTACAAGGAAGCGAGGACCAACACAATCGACGACACTTTTGCGCTTGCCAAGAGGGATTCCTTGACGAAGAAATACTACAGCGGAGATTACATCCTGGGTGAACTCACGGTCATTGAACCCATTGAGTTTCTCGGACTCAAAGGCTTAAGGATGAGAGGTGTATGGCAGAACGACTCACTCGTCGCAGGCGGACCTTTCCTTTCATATTTCCTCAGCGATAAGGATACACTCTATATAATTGATGGAGTCGTTTTCAACCCCGGCGAACGGAAGACCGATTACCTGACCAAAATCGAGGTAATCATGAACTCGTTGAATCTAATTCGTTCTTGACAAAATAGATATAATGTATAAGATAAGTTATACTAAGGACAGAGATGAATGAACTTGATTTTTCCGAAATATCAAGGCTGAGCGAAAAATACAGCAAGGACCCGCAGTCTCGCATTTTTGTGCAGCTGGCGGATGTTTATCGGAAGAACAACATGGTAGACGAAGCGCTGGATGTACTGAACAAAGGACTCGCGTACCATCCAGAATATCCTCTGGCATATCTTGTGCTGGGCAAGTGCTACTTCGACAAGAGATCCCATGTCCAGGCAAAGGACGCGTTTGAGAAAACGATCTCGTTGGACCCGCAAAACGTAGTCGCCCTCCGCATGCTGGCAAGGACATGTGAAATGCTGAAGGACGAGAAGGGCCAAATAAATGCTTACAAGAACATCATTGCGATCGATCCCCTGGACACGAACGCCAAAGAAAAACTATCGATGCTTGAAGCCCTTCAACGCAAGGAACCGCTATACACCGTAGCCATGGCCGAGGAATATGAAAAACAAGGTAATATCGAAGAATCCCTGAAGATCTATGAAAACCTTCTATTCACCGATCCCAGTGATCTGATATTGAAGCAGAAAGTGGCAGAATTGAAAAAAGTAATCGAAGAGAAGAAACGGGTACACGAAAGCGAAAAGATCGGAGAAATGAAGATAGAGACCGTATTCGAACCCGACGAACTGAAAAACGAGGGCACAACGGAACAGCGAGCCTCGACACCGGCCACAGCATCTCAGGCTGGATCGGAGCCGGCCCCTGCAGTCGAAGAAGGCATTCAGAGCCTCGAAGATTTCCTCGTCGAGGAGTTGGAACAGGCAGCAGACAAGATCGCGACCCAACACGATGAGCAAGAACGTGTTCCTGAGAAGCCCGTCCCACAAGAGACGCCAGGGGAAGATGAGGGAGTGACCGAACCCGCATCGGCAAAGAGTGATGGTGCCATTCCGTTACCGTCCCAACCCAGTGAGCCTGCAGAAAAACCGACCCCGGCGCAGGAACCATCATTCGGTGACATAAAGCTCGAAGAACCTACGCCCGCTGCCGTAGTGCCGGGATCCCGTATCGAGGATCAAAAACCTCCTCCAAGCGACGAACCAGAACCTATTGCCCAAGAACCAGTGACTCAGACGAGCGAGCCGAGTACGCCACAAACACCTACAGAAGAACCTGTTGCGGTGCTCGAGGCACCGGATGTAAAGGAAGAGAAAGATACGGGCGAGAAAACGAAAAAACCGGATGAGGAAGATTTCAAATCATTCCAAGAATGGCTATCAGGATTGCTGAAATGAAGATAAAGAGCGTCGAGAAACTCGTTAAGATACTTGAAAACAGTATCGTAAGAGAGATTGAAATTACTGATTTTTGGGGGCGTAAGATCAAAATCAGCAAGACGGCCGGCAATACTCGCGCGGCAGAACACCATGCAACGCCATCCACAGAAATGAAGAAGGAGACCGTAGCAAAAGAGGAAACTGAGAGCACGAATCTTGCGGCAATAAGGTCACCAATTGTCGGAACATTCTACCGGTCTCCTGCGCCCGATGCACCGCACTATGTGGAAGTGGGAGACATAGTCAAACCGGGTCAGGTTGTCTGTATTGTTGAAGCAATGAAATTGATGAACGAAATTGAATCGGACGTCGCCGGTAGAGTAGTGAAAATACTGGTGAAGAATGAGGACCCAGTTGAGTACAATCAGGAACTCATGCTGATTGAACCGCTGTAGCTAACAAGGGAGCGACATGGAGCTCAAAACGATGCTTGAGAAGATGATCAAAGTTAATGCCTCGGATATTCATTTGAAGGCAGGCTCACCCCCTGTATTCCGTGTCGACGGCAAACTTGCCGAGGAGAAGGGCGAATCACTGACTCCGGAGAGCCTGAAGGCGATGGCATACCAAATCATGACCCCAACCCAACAACAGATGTTCGAAAGAATGAAGGAGATGGATTTTGCGATCGGCGTCCGCGGCGTCGGGCGCTTCAGGGTCAATGTCTTCTTGCAGAGAGGAAGCATCGCCATTGCAATGCGCGCCATACCAATGTCAGTAAAGAGAATCGACGAATTGAACCTTCCTTCAATTCTGAAGGATCTCTCATTGAAGCCCCGCGGCATGATACTCTGTACAGGAACGACAGGAAGCGGTAAATCGACGACACTCGCGGCCATGATCGAACACATAAACGAGAACGTACCCAGACACATCATTACGATAGAAGACCCGATCGAATATTTGTTCCGGGATAACCTCTCGATTGTGTGCCAGCGTGAAGTCCTGATGGATACCGTGTCATTCTCTGTAGCGCTAAGGCATATCATGCGCCAAGATCCCGATGTTATTCTGATCGGTGAAATAAGGGACCGCGAGACGATGGACGTTGCCCTGAAAGCGGCTGACACAGGGCACCTCGTACTTTCCACGCTGCACACGTTGAACGCCACGGAAACCATAAATCGTATCATTTCATTCTATCCACCCCACCAGCATCAACATGTGCGCGTACTGCTCGCCGCAACGCTGGTCGGAGTGATCTCGCTGCGCCTTCTGCCGCGCGCCGACGGAAAAGGACGCATACCGGCTGTCGAAGTTCTCGTTGCGACACCGACGGTCAAGGATTACCTGATGGATCCTGTTAAAACACTTCTCATACAATCCGTCATCGAAGACGGCTTTGGCCAGTATGGCATGCAAACTTTTGATCAGGCGATATTCAAACTGTATAAGGATGGTCTAATTTCATATGACGATGCCATACAAGCGGTCACTAATCCCGATGAATTCAAGCTTCGGCTCGTCGGTATTGAGCAGACAGCAGAACGCGGCTGGGGACAATTCGAGAAGAAAGAAAAATCGTAGACCGAAAGCCTTTTACCAGTCTATATAATTAGATGAATTTTCAGAAGATTCTCATAGCAAATCGGGGCGAAATCGCTTTGAGAATAATTCGTGCAGCCCATGAACTGAGATTGAAGACTGTCGCAGTCTACTCAGCGGCCGATAGCGAATCGCTCCATGCGCGGCTCGCGGACGAGGCGGTCTGCATCGGACCCGCACCGAGCAAGGAAAGTTACCTCAACATCACAAGGATAATAAGCGCGGCCGAGATCACCGGCGCAAAAGCGATCCACCCGGGGTATGGATTTCTTGCCGAGAACCCCGAATTCGCCGAGATATGTGAGTCGTGCGGAATAACGTTTATTGGCCCCCAGCCCGAGCATATAAGAGCCATGGGCGATAAGATAAAGGCAAAAGAGACAATGGAGAAAGCCGGCCTTCCAGGTATACCAGGAAGCCACGGCAATATCGATCACATGAGAGATGCACGCCGGATCACCAAAGAGATCGGATACCCCGTGATACTGAAGGCAGCTGCCGGTGGCGGCGGTAAGGGAATGCGCATCGCTCGCAGTGACGAAGAACTTGACGCAGGTTTCCGCATTGCCCAAGCCGAAGCTAAAGCTGCATTCGGCGATGGTAGGATCTATTTAGAGAAATTCATCGGTAAACCACGACATATCGAGGTTCAAATCCTCGGCGACAACTACGGAAAGGTCATCGCCCTGGGTGAACGTGAGTGTTCAATTCAGAGACGTCACCAGAAATTGATCGAAGAATCGCCGTCCGTTGCAGTCGACGAGACATTGAGGCGAAGACTCACCCTTTCAGCGGTGGCGGCCGCCGAGAGCATCGGATATCGGTCTGCAGGCACGATCGAGTTCCTCATGGATCAAGATAAGAATTTCTACTTCATGGAAATGAATACAAGGATACAGGTTGAGCACCCAGTAACTGAAATGGTTACAGGAATCGACGTGGTCAAGGAACAGATCAACATCGCCCTCGGAGATAGACTCAAAATCATGCAAGAGGACGTCGAATTACGCGGACATGCTATCGAATGCCGGATCAATGCCGAAGACCCGGAACGCAACTTTGTCCCGGTCCCCGGCAAAATCGTCTTCTTCCACATGCCCCAAGGCATAGGAGTACGGTTTGATACCCACATCTTTGCCGGCCATGTCATACCGAGTCACTACGATTCTCTGATCGGAAAACTGATCTGCCACGGAAACTCAAGGGCAGAAGCCATCGCGAGGATGAAACGTGCACTCGAAGAAATAGTGATAGAAGGAATCACGACGACAATACCATTTCATAGAAGAATAATGGAACACCCAAAGTATGTAGAGGGTAATATCTCAACGAACTTCATCGAAGAAATGTAGCGGGTTTACTGGTCTTCGATGATGCCTTTCATCGGTACAAAGAGCACCGGCGCAATCTCTTCCTTCTTCAGAACGTTGCCGGTTTTTTCATATACAGTCAGAACTTGAAAATCGTCTCCCAGGGGAACGATCAATCTGCCGCCCTCGGCGAGCTGAGCAACCAAAGGACCGGGCAATTTGGGCGGTGCGCATGTTATGATTATGGCGTCAAAAGGCGCCTTTTCCGGCCAGCCCAGAAACCCATCACCGCAGCGCACGTACACGTTACGAAAACCCAACCTGTCCAACCTTGCTGCAGCCGAATCCGCCAGTGACTCGATGATCTCGACCGTATATACTTCACTGACAAGCAACGACAGTATGGCCGCTTGATATCCAGAGCCAGTACCGACTTCGAAGACACGGTCTGTCGTTTTGAGCTTCAACCTTTCTGTCATCAATGCTACAATATAGGGTTGTGATATCGTCTGCTCTTCGCCTATCGGCAGCGGGTGATCTCCGTAGGCCAATTTTTCGAGGGCACTGGGTACAAACCTGTGGCGTTCGACCTTGAGCATTGCCGAAATCACACCCTTATCAGTGACCCCTCTCGCCTTTATCTGACGATCTACCATATTCTCTCTTGCAACAACATCCCAAGGGCGATTGTTACGGTTGTCCTTCGCAGCACATCCCTCGATGGCAATCACCAATATCGTGAGGGACAACAAGAGGGAGAATCTGCATTTTGGCAGGTGCATGAATGAAAATCCTCTACGGTCGGAACGAATTGAGCTATCAGGCGATCTTATTCAACCTGATCCTCACTAATCCGACGTTGACATCCTTCTGGCATATGACGAATATGATGCCCTCGGCGCCTTCTTTAAGAAAAAGAACGTTGTCCCGCGTGTAGACGATTGCCGAGGCGCCTTCTACATCGAGACTTTTCTTTATACGATTGACGACACGTGCCGCGATAGCACCCAGCTTCTCTGTATCGTACTCATAGGTAGCCTGTCCATCAATGATGAACCCATCGTCGCTGACAAGCCCGGCACCAAGAACCTTCGGAATCTTGATTAGATCTTTTATCTTCATCCCAGAATCTCCTCAATCTCCTCAATGATCTTACGCGCATAGATGAAAACCAGACCCGGTTTTGTCTCGACCTTGGTGGTGACGGTCAGCAGCGAGTCACCGACCACCATGACACAAAGTGTTTCGTCCGATTTCTCGATTATGCAGCGTGTCAACCCTCCGCGTTTGAGCATTCTGAATGATTCGTCAACGTCCAGGCATATTGCGGCGACCGATGCGCAAATCGATTCAATGTCATCCTCAGCCTTACCGTAGTGCTTTATCAGAAGTCCATCCCTAGTGGAAATGACGACGTTCTTTACGGTATCTAAATCCAAAAGCCTCTTTGCGGGCTTATCCAGCGCCTCCAGTGGCACGCTCTCAACTTCAGCCGTCTTCTCCGGGAGTTCCTGAATGACCGCTTCCGGGGTCTCTTCACCCGGCTCCGGTTCCTCCATAACGGGCGCTGCAGCAGGCGGGACTACCGATATTTCATCGATTTGCAGAACCTCTTCCCTACGTGGTTCATCAGGCAATTCTACCTCTGTAGCGGCAGTTTCGGGTTCGAGAACCGGTTTAGGAACAAGCTGCTCCAGTGCCTTTATGGCGTCGGCATTTTCGGCATTGATCTTGAGTGCTTCCTCGTAATACTTCTTGGCCTTCTCATTATCACCCAACTTGAAATAACAGTGACCAAGACACAGATTCGCACTCTCATCACTCTTGACTTCATCATATATCGGCTCAATGGTCTCAATCGCTTTGTCGCAATCACCTTTCAAACAGTATGCCCGAGCAAGTATGATTTTAGCCAGATGGTAATTAGGGTTCCGCGCAAGTCCGTCTTTCAATATTGAAATTGCCTCTTCAATCATTCCTGATGATAGGTAAACGTCTGCCAAGGTTGCAAAAATCAACGCACCTGAATCGACCCTCAACTCATCTGCCATCTTCTCTCCTCAACTTCATATTTCCTTCTCCAATATCTCGGAAAGCTCAATCGTGAGTTTCAGACAATGCTTTATCCTATTGGCCAAATCGTCTGGTGGGCTTAAGAGCAACGCTTTCTTCCAACTCTCAGTTGCAGCACCAAAAGCACCGCGCTGCAGACTGAGCAATCCTCGATGATAATATGGCAACGGTTTCGAGGCATCGATCTCTGTTGCCTTGTCGAAATGGCCTTCGGCTTTGTCATTATCTTTCTTTTCCGACCAATATACTCCAGCGAGGACATTATAATCATAGTTGTCCGGATGCGTTTCTTCCAGGAATTCTATGAATCTCCTCGCCTCCACAAAATCATTTCTGTTCATATAGATTCTGAGCAATCTGAGATGCGCTGCAAGATTCTCCGGTTCAACATCAAGCACCCGAAGATATGATGCCATCGCATCATCCTCTTCGCCCAGTGAATATTCAATATCCGCAACCTCATTGAGCCAAACAGGATTATCCGGCTGGAGTTGTACTAGATGCCGGTACCGGATCAGGGCACTCTCTAATTGTCCCGATTCTTTGAACACGTGAGCAAGAGCGCTGACCACATCTGTATTATCGGGCTGCCGTTGCTCATACTCTTCGAGCGATTTGATCGCCCGGTCCGTATCTCCATGATGAAAGAGAATGTCGGCTTTCAGAACAAGAGCTCTGGTCAACGAAGGGTCTATCTCTAAAGCCGCATCCAATTTGCTCACCGCCTCAGAGGTTTCATTCCTCCCCAGATGTTCCTCGACCAGAGACAGAAGTTCGTCTGGGCTCTTCCGGCTCGGTTGTTTACGGTTCTTCTCGACAACAGTGGCAGTTGACGCCTGTGACCTCGGCGTATAGTAAGGTCCGAAATCAGAGATTGCGAGATCGAGTGAAAGATGGTACCTCACGTTGTCATAATTCGGTTCAATCTCCATTCCCTTCCTTATGTGGGCAAGACTCTCCTCGAACTTCCCAAGACGAGTCGCTATGAAGCCCATATTGTAGTATGCCCCAGCGTGATTTGGAAAAATATCGAGAACGCGTTTGAAGGCGTCGAGCGCCTTTTCGTCATCACCCTGTTCCATATAGGTCAACCCGCGCCCGAAGTGTACATCGACCCCATCGCCTTCAAGTAATTCGAGCGATTTCTTGAAATCATCGTTCTTCAGATGATGCATTGCAAGATTAAAACGTGCATCATCATTGCCATTATCAACGGCCTTCTGATAATTGACCATTGCCCTACTAAGATCTCCGAGGCTATATTGGGCGACGGCAAGGTTGTTGAGCACCAAAGATTCGTTCACATTCTTCGCAAGTACCTTCTGAAATGATTCAACGGCATCGGCGGCGCGACCCTGCATCAGGTAGGCAATACCTAAAGCATTCATACACTTGAGCTCATCAAAACCAACGGCCTGCGCCCTTTCAAGATGCATCACAGCTTCATCGAATTTCCGAAGGAAGATATTCAACTCAGCGAGAGCATAATGGACTTCAGGGGCATCCTCATTTGACTTCAAGCATTCACGAAACTCCCTCGCCGCCTCATCGAATAATCCCTTGTTTCGATATGACATACCCATGTTGAAATGAATCCGGTCCGAATCTGCCGGAGCCGTCTCCATGTCCAGTCGTTCCCTAACAGATTTCCAATGCTCTCCTTCATCATCAATTGGAAAATCCGTGTCACCCTGTGCGAGTGAAGGGTTCAATGCGATCGCTTTCTGTATCGCAGCAACACTCTCCTCGGTCCTACCTTTTTCCCCAAGTGCAAAGCCCAGCAAAAAATATGTCTCGGCGGACGAATCATCGAACTTCAGAGCCTCCTGAAGGTTCTTTATTGCCATATCAACAACGCCCTTGCGCAAGTGGATCTCGCCCAACGCATGGTAGCCTTTGTGCGATTTTTCGATAGCCAGAGCACGATTCATCTCTTCAAGAGCATCATCGTATTTGCTCAGGCGCTTAAGCGCCATACTGAAGCCAAAGTGGGCTTGATAAGAATCCGGATTGGCATCGATGATCTTCTTGTAATACATGATGCCGTGTGAGTACTTCTTCAATTTGACGTAGAGGTCGGCAAGTTCGAGGACCTTTGTCTCGTCATTCGGGTCTTTTTCGATATCCTTTGACAGTTGTTCTACCCTCTCTTCTAGTTTCCCGGTTTTCCTCAATATAATATCAAGATTGTTACGTGCGAGCACGAACTTTGGATCCAAATCGAGAGCTTTCTGAAGTTCCTCAATGGCTTCCTGATATAGTCCTTTGTTGTAAAAGACTATTGCCAGGTTATTATGGGCACCGGGATCATCCGGCGGTATCTTCTCCGCAACGTTGATCAGGACCCTTTGTTCGTCCGGCGATATCATAGTATCCCATTGATTCTAATAAATCTTGCCCTTGCTGCGCCGCAGAATTCCGCACAGCATGCCCTCGCGAAGTATCTCTCCCATGCCATATACGATATTTTACAGAAATCAATGAACATGTCAAGAAAATCGTGGAAACACTCAAAAATTACCCAAAAATATAAAATGCCAGGGCGCAGAATCGAACTGCGGACACCCGGATTTTCAGTCCGGTGCTCTACCAACTGAGCTACCCTGGCTCAATGATTGATTCTATACAAAATAACCGCCGTGTCAAGATAACTACGGCTGCAAGCAGTGCTCATTGCGTGGATGTCTCAAATATTCAGGCATTTACATTCTTGGTATGCCTTCTTGTAGCCCTGAGCACCTCGATGAGCATGAAGAAAGTGAGAACCAGCAACAGAGTAACGATTAAACATAGACCGATCTTGCCCTCGCGCACAAATCCGAAGAACTGATAAAGGAGAGCAGCAACGGTCGTTGCGAGCATGAAGAGCGCTGGGTATAAGGCATATCTGACCGGTTTGCTCCTGCTCAATAACCAAGCTGTTACTACGAACAGTGCAAGGGCCGCCACGAGTTGATTTGCCGCGCCGAAGACCGGCCAGATCGCCTGCCACGAACCCAACGATAACCACAGGGCAAAGGCGATCACGATTGTCGTATTGAAGTAAGGGTTCTTGAACAACCGGATTCCCAGTGTCTCGCCAAACAACTCTTCGCCGAGATAACGGGTTATTCTCGTTGCCGAATCGAGAGTCGTCATGATGAAAGTCTTGAGCATGGTGATGCCGATCAACATACCGAACGCCCCGAAGAGCGGCTTCACGATTTCGCCGTAACCAGTGCCAAAGGTGGCGATCCAATTGCCGCCGCGCATCAACTCGGGGTACACGAGTCCGGACGGTCCTCCCTTCCAATACAGGCCTGCCGAAACTGCAAGCACTGCAAGCACCGCCAACAGCCCTTCGGCGAGCATTGCGCCGTATCCGATCCTGCGCGCATCTTTCTCGTTGGAGAGTTGCTTTGCGGTGGTGCCGCTTGCGACGAGCGAGTGAAAGCCAGATATTGCCCCGCAGGCAATGATGACGAACATCATGGGCCAGAGATCGCCCTGCGCACTCTGCCACTTAATATAGAAAGGAACGTTGATATGGGGACGGGTGATGAAGAGGCCTATGTAACCGAAGAAGAGCCCGCAAAAGAGAACAAAGCTGGCAATATAATCCCTCGGCTGAAGCAAGATGTTAACCGGCAATACCGAGGCAATGAATGCGTATCCCAGTAAACAGAAAAGCCAAAAATGAAAAGAGGCATTGATCGGCAGGTAATATCCGAGAACGATCAATCCGAAGAGTAGTATGATACCGATCACAGTCGATATGATCAGATTGACGTTGAACCTGTATGTCAGTATGCCGACAACGAAAGCAACAACGATCAGGCCAAAAGTCGGCACAGCGACCTGGGGTGTAGTACTCAGTGTCTTGGCCGCAGATGCTGCAAATACCGCAATGACCAGAATGAGAGTGAGCCATAAGAATATCGAGAAGAAGAGGCGCGCATTACGACTGAGTACCTGTTCGGCAACCGTGGCGATCGATCTTCCCTTTTCGCGCACCGATATCATCAAACTCGAGAAATCATGTACGCCGCCGATGAATATCGAACCGAGGAAGATCCACAGAACGGCCGGACCCCATCCCCAGACGACGACTGCAATGACCGGGCCGAGTATCGGACCGGCGCCCGCGATCGAAGCAAAATGGTGACCAAACAAGATCATCCAGTGCTTGGCCGGCACGTAGTCTCGTCCATCGTAATGCGTGTGTGCCGGTGTCTTGCATGTAGGATCTACATTGTACAATCTGGCAAGGATGCTGCCATAGAATTTGTATGCGAGCAGAAAAATAAAAACGGCGACAACTGCGAGCATGACCGCGTTCATAGCACCTTCGTTTTTGAAATTATATGTACGCACTCTTCATTGTCAACCGAAGATGCTACTAAATTTCCTCTCCCGTATCTCCGTTTCTCGGATGGCTCACCTTGACAATTGACAAGGTTCAATTAGAATATAGATAGAA
>CP070705.1:753382-754824 GCA_020349965.1 Caldifarciminota bacterium
GATGCGTGCCGAACCGAACATCATGATCGATGTGAATGCGTACACAGATGATACCGGTACACCTTCGGCCAATGTGCTCCTCACTGAAAGAATGGCAGATAGAGTACGATCCTTTCTCGCAGGTCTCGTGGACGAATCCGGCGGTAGAATCCAGACTACCGGCTATGGCCCGGAAAATCCGATCGCGTCGAATACGACTCCCGAAGGCCGTGCTAAGAACCGCAGGGTGGAGATAGTCATCCGTAAGCCGGACGCCATTCTTACTACATTCACCAATAATGTAAAAGTACAGCCACCTGCTCTAAGACCGAACTGGTTAGATCCTGGTGGCGATTACTATCTCTACCGTGGCTACAAGGTAACGACTGGCAAGAGATCTGCCGCCCGTATCGTCTATCCGAATAGGGGCGTGTTGCGGATGGGTGAGGAAGCGATGGTCATCATTCACAGTCTTAGCCCGCCGAGGAAGGAAAAGACAGAAGTCAAGGACATCCGACTGCAGGACGGGAGCTTGGCCGCAATATTGAAAGATGTAACCGGGCAAGTCGATTCTTCCACCAGAGTGACAGCGATTCAAACACGATCCGAGCAGATCGATGACACACTCGTAACTGAGAAACTCCAGGATCTCGTCGTCGTGTACCAACGCAACGCAGAAGTGGCCGAAATAGGTGAAAGAGAAGTAGAAAGAGGCGAAGATATTCTCACTGATAGAGAACTTGGCATCGAGGAACGCTACTTACCTCCCGCCCCAAGGCTCATTTCTCCAAGGATGAATGAGGCACGGTATTCCACAGATGAGATAGCTTTCGTGTGGAAACCCAGTGCAATCGTTTCGCACCTCCAGGTCGCAGAGGATTCCCTATTCGAGCAGATAGCGTTCGACGCGTACGCAGCAAGTGACTCGGTGGTCACGTCATTGGCTGAGAATATCTATTACTGGCGTGTAAGTGGCATCGATGAAGACAGCCTTGAGGGTGAATACTCAGACTACTGGACACTCGACGTTCAGATCGACACGGTACCTCCGTACCTGAGCATCGCCTTATCCAGGGGCAAACGAGAAAATGAGTTCATACTAACTGGCCGCGCTGATAGCGACGCCCGATTGTACGTCGATGACACAAGAGTCGAGGCAAACGATGAAGGCTCATTCTCCTACATAGTACCGCCAGATTATCGTAGTGCATTCGTCATGGCCAGGGCGATCGACCGTGCCGGCAATGTTACAGAACGAAGTTGCAGAATACCGCAAAAACCGATGTCTGCAATGGGGATTACCGGGGGCATTTGTGCAGTTGACAATGATAGAGGAGACAAGGCAGAGCGGGGTTTCTGGTACGGCATACAGTTCTCTAGAACCCTCTTGCCCGGCGTGAGTTTCTTCTTGAGCGCAATCGTCGCACGCAGTGTCGGAGAAATGGGTGATGCGCTCAATGCGA
>CP070705.1:754924-890681 GCA_020349965.1 Caldifarciminota bacterium
TCAAAGCCGTCTTACCATGATCAACATGCCCAATCGTCCCAATGTTAACATGCGGCTTCGTCCGCTCAAACTTCTGTTTCGCCATAATATGCCTCCTTAAACAGACAAAATAATACCCACGGTCGGAAGAGAACCGACACTCAATGTGCCCGCGTTCTTGGTTAAGCCTGGAGCCGGAGTCGAACCGGCGACCTCGTCCTTACCAAGGACGTGCTCTAACCGACTGAGCTATCCAGGCACAAAAGTGCGGGATGCTCCTTCTGAACTGCGTGGGCAGCAAAGTCTATACAGACTATTATTATATGAATAAATGGTAACTTGTCAATGGGTGAAGATGCATACCGGTGTGTTTTCGGAAAGTGCCCTTAATCCGCGTGGTTCTTTACTTCCGAAGGGAGCGATCGGGCAGGGAGGTCGATCGAATGAACGGCTGAGCAGAAGGAAATAGCAAGAAAAACCATGGGTTTCGTATTTTACAGTCCACTGAATTCTATGATTTCCCGTATCTTCCGCTCGTCGGGTCTTTTGTCTTCGAGGATCGTATAGCGTTCGGGTCTGATTCTGCTCGCGTTAAACACGACCTGTACGAACTCGTCCGGCTTGAGATTGAGGTAACCGATTCTGCACGGGAAACCGATGCTTTCGTAGAATTTTCTCACCGGTTTCAAGAGTTCGTTTTTCTGAAGGGCCATGGTGAAGAGAGTGGCTATGCCGACCTGTTCACCGTGCAACCCCTTATTCGGTGGATATAGATGATCGATCGAATGGCTAATCTTATGCTCGCTGCCGCTTGCCGGACGTGATGTACCTGATATGCACATGGCAAAACCACTCTTGATCAAACCATGTGCCAGCTCTTCGAGGAAACGTGAACTGGTAATATCATTGTCGTCCAGTTTGAGCACTCTTTTTCCTCCGGCTTCGGCAAGTTGGAGGGCGTAGGAATCGATCGCCTCCTTAGATTCTGCAGATTCTGCGCGCGCGAGTCTTGCATCGAATACGGCTGACAGATTGGAGATCAAGTCACCCACACCCGCTATCAAATGCCGGCGCGGCGCCGTCCTTACTATTGTGATGTCGATGATGACACCAAAAGGCGGTCGGGTGATATGACTGATCGGGATATTATGGACATCTTTTATGACGGAAACGGGCGAAGCAATTCCATCATTGGAAAGCGTCGTAGGCACACTGATGAACCTTGTATTACTATCTGCTGCTGAGAGTTTTGCCACATCCAGAACCTTGCCGCCTCCGAAGCCGATTACGAGGTCCGGTACTGTGCACTCGATCTCCCTCCTGACACGTTGGACGTTATCTGAATCACTGTTATCGACACGGCACTCGAAGACCTCCACCGCATCTTTGCGCAGAGTCTCTGTTATGTGGTGTCCTCCTACGCCTGCAGTATTCTCGTCACAAAGGAGGAGTGCTACACGCGGCATCGTTTGAAATTTAGCAAAGAGTGCTGCCAGATCATTGACAATGCCGGCTCCGAGTTCGACGAAGCGAGGTAGGGTCTCATCACGCATCTACGACAATAAACGAAATTCGGTTATTAGTCAAGAGGAGCGCATGAGAATGTGAGCAGTGTTACATTCATTTATGGTTGACTTCCATGCCCATCCGATTGTATAATGGGCCATGAAGATTGAGAAACTCTTTGCGCGCTACGAGTCGATTGTGCCTGATTTCGATGCATTCATGCAATACCTGAAGAAGCCGCTCGTGCGATCTTTCCGTGTGAATACACTCAAAGCGCGCCGTGAGCAGATCCTCGGGTTCTTGGACGACTTACACCCCCATGAGTTCTCTTTCTGGCCAAATGCATTCAGTGTAGACGAGAGACGCGCACTGGGAAATCACATTACCCATAATCTTGGCTTGATCTATGTACAAGAAGTAGCATCGATGGTCCCGGTTATCGTGCTCGATCCCCAACCCGGCGAGATCGTGTTGGATCTGTGCGCGGCGCCCGGGTCGAAGGCGACGCAGATTGCCGAGTCCATGGCGAACCTGGGTTTGATCGTCGCCAATGAAGTCAATCGAAAGAGGATGCGTGGTTTGATTCACAATATCAAGCGGTGTGGCGTAATGAATGAAGTAATCATAAGCTTGAATGGGCAGAAGTTGTATCGCACCTTTCCGGATTATTTTGATCGCGTGCTGGTTGATGCACCATGCAGCGCAGAGGGTACAATTCGTAAGTCAAAGGCAGTATTGTCTCATTGGGGAGTCCGGAACATCGAACGCATGTCCAGGATACAAATCGGCCTGGCCGTTTCCGGTTTCAGGTCACTGCGCCCCGGTGGCGTCATGGTCTATTCGACCTGCACGATCGCGCCCGAAGAGAACGAGATGGTCATTTCATATCTGCTGCGCAAATTCCCGGATGCCGAGGTCCTTCCCGTCCGAGTGGCGCGTCTTAAGATGCGTCCGGGTGTTACGCAATGGCAGGATGTCGCATTCGATCCGCGCGTGGGACAGTGCGCCCGGATCTTGCCGCAGGATAATGATACAGCGCCCTTCTTCGTTGCAAAGATCGCGAAGAGAAAATCCTGTGGTCCGCAATGGGAACACGCCGGTGGTGTCGGATCGCACGCTGCATTGATCGATATGTTTGCAGACAGATACGGTGTTTGTACGGCACAATTCAGACCTTATGCCGTGTTCAAGATTGGACTCGAAAATTTCATCGCGACACCACAGGCACGTGCCTTCAAGGGAGCAAGAGTGATCCGGCGGGGGTTGGAATTCGGAAAAGTATATGATGGGGAACTGAAGCCCGATAACGACATGGCACAGATCTTCGGAATGAATGCCACGAAGAATGTAGTCGACATGGAAGGTGATCGCGCGGTGAGGTTCCTCAGAGGCGAAGTATTAAGAACCGGCAACCTGATCGATGTGGAGAAAGGTTTCTTGATCGCACGCTTAAAGGGACTGCCACTGGGGGTCGGTAGATATAATGGCAACGTCCTCAAGTCTACGATAAGACGCGATCGTAGGGTTCAGTAGTACACTACCACAATCCAGCCGAGAATTGACTATCACCGATTTTTTGCTATACTAGTGCCATGATTGACCTTTCAAAAATCAGGAACATTGGTCTCGCAGCGCATATCGATGCGGGAAAAACGACGACGACTGAACGGGTGCTCTTCTACTCGGGTCGTATTCGAAAAATGGGTGAAGTCGATGAAGGCTCGGCAACGATGGACTGGATGGACCAGGAGCGTGAGCGCGGCATTACGATCACGTCGGCGGCGACAACTTCGTTCTGGAAGGATTATCGCATCAACATAATCGATACGCCCGGGCATGTGGATTTCACGGTAGAGGTCGAGCGGTCGATGAAAGTCCTTGATGGTCTTATTGCCATCTTTTGCGCGGTCGGCGGTGTACAGCCGCAGACCGAAACTGTGTGGCGCCAGGCGGATAGGTACCGTGTACCTCGGATCGCGTTCGTGAATAAAATGGACCGTGTCGGTGCGGACTTCCATCGTGTGGTCAATCAGATGAAGACGAAGTTATCGATGAAACCGCTAATCCTACAGATCCCGATCGTGGATCATGACGGATTCTACGGTCTTATCGACATAGTTAGTCAAAAAGCCGTGTACTGGGAGGAGAAAACACTGGGGACCGAGTTCAGAGAAGAAGAAATACCGGAAGAATATAGAAAACTGGCCGATGGATATCGAAGTGAGATGCTGGAAACCCTTGCTGAATTCGATGAAGACATATTCGAAAGCTACTTCGGCGAGATCGCGATCCCGGTAGACGAGATCAAATCAGTGATTCGAAAGGGCACCGTCAACCTTCATTTCTTTCCGGTTCTGTGCGGTGCCGCGCTGAAGAACATGGGCGTGCAGAAACTCCTCGATGCAGTGCTCGATTACCTGCCATCGCCGGTGGACCTGCCGCCGGTAGTAGGGTTAAATCCTGAGACCTCGAAGGAGGAAAGTAGGCAGCCGTCGATCGATGCACCTTTTTCTGCCTTGCTCTTTAAGGCACAGACTGATCCTCACCTTGGATTGATATACTATATGCGTGTATATTCCGGAAAAGTAGAAGGTGGGGATAAGGTTCGTGTTTATCCGTCGGATAGAGTGGACCGGGTGAGCCGGCTCCTCCTCATGCACGCGAACAAGAGGGAGGAAACGAAGAGTCTGACTGTGGGTGAAATTGGGGTAGTTACGGGTATCCGCGAATGCAAGACCGGCTATACGCTTTGCTCGCTGAAGCACCCGATTGCCTTTGAGTCCATGCGTTTTCCTGAACCTGTGATTTTCGTGAGTCTCGAACCCAAAACCAGAATGGATGACGCGAAGCTCGATGATACCCTGAGATACCTCCAGATCGAAGACCCGACGTTCAAGGTGCGCACCGATGAGGAGACTTCGCAGCGCATAGTTTCTGGTATGGGCGAGTTGCATCTCGAAATAATCGTTGAACGGCTGAAGCGCGAATTCGGCGTCGAGTGTCATGTGAGTCGTCCGCAGGTATCGTACCGCGAAACCATATGCAGCACGGTTACGTCCGAGGGGAGGTTCATCAAGCAGACCGGAGGAAGAGGACATTACGGTGTTGTGAAATTGAAGATTGAGCCGACCGAGCGGGGCCGCGGGATTTCGATCGTGAACAAATTGAAAGAAGGAGTAATTCCGAGGCAGTTCGTGCCTGCGATAGAGCAGGGGGTACGGGAGCAAGCTGAGGTAGGTGTCCACTTTGGCTATCCAGTTATCGATCTCCAGGTGACTATCCTCGACGGTCAGCATCACCCAATTGATTCATCCGATCTCGATTTCAAAGTGGCAGCCCAGATCGCACTGCGCGAGGGTTTCGAAAAGGGTGAACCGACGCTGCTCGAACCGATTATGTCGCTGGAGATAATTGTGCCTCAGAATTACCTGGGCGATGTAATCAACGACATCAATTCCCGAAAGGGTCGTATCCTGAGCATCGAAACGAATAAGCAGGAGAAGATCATCGAAGCGAGTTTGGCACTTGCCAAATCCTTTGGCTATGCAACGGATCTGAGGTCTATTACACAGGGGCATGGTATACACACGATGCAGTTCTCTCACTATGAACCCAAGGAAGAGAAGGAAGGAACCATTTGATGCGTACATGCGAATTAGTCGGTTGCGTCCGAACCCTACCATAGCAAGAAAGTAACGTCCAATGGTCAAGGGTTACGAAGCCCGTATCGTCTTAAAAGGTCACGGTTACGTGTTGGTAACGTGGGACGTAGCCCTTGAACGTAACGGGCATCGTCACCCTCAAACGACAGACGAGTTTTGAAAGTCGAGGTACAATGAAAAAAGAGTGTGTCTTTATTGACGTCTTCACCGATACCGCCTTTGCGGGAAACCAGCTTGCCGTCTTCCCAGATGGCAGTGGTCTTACCGTTGATCAGATGCAGAGACTTGCCAACGAAATCAACTATTCGGAGACAACATTCATTTTTGAAAGCGAACGATCTGAGTCAGATTTCGATATACGGATCTTCACGCCGGGCAGTGAACTCCCATTTGCCGGTCATCCAACACTCGGTACTGCCTACGCGATAATGGATCTCTTTGACCTCGGGAAAAGCGGGAGTGATTCGCTGACATTGGGAACGAAGGTCGGTGCGATCTCGCTGCAGAAGCAGGGACGTATCCTCTGGATGACTCAGAACCAACCCGAATTTTTCGATCAGCACACAGATATGGAAAGAATCGCTGGGCTTGTTGACCTTTCGCCCGATGATATCTCGACTGATCTGCCGGTGGAAGAGGTGTCGACCGGCAACCGAGTGTTGATCATTCCGGTGAAGGCATTGAATGCCATAGGCCGTGCCAGGGGCAATGCGACAAATTTAAGCGGATACCTTGCAAAGGATGTCGTGGGCCCTTATCTCTTTTCCCTCGAAACCACGCGTGCAGACACGGCAGTGCATACTCGTTTCTTTGCGCCCCACCTGGGCATTATGGAAGACCCGGCAACGGGGTCTGCTGCCGGTCCACTGGTCGGTTATTTTCTTAAGCACAATGTTTTTGGTACAAGATTCGAGGTCGAGAACGAACAGGGTGTAGAGATGGGGCGACGCTCAAGGATACTGATGCGTGGTGTACTCGAAGGTGCTGAGTACACGATTCAGATCGGTGGCGAGTGTGCCTACGCCGGCAGAGGCGAATTCGAGATCTAAAACACAACGATGATTCAATAGTCACGGCGTATGTGCCTTGCCGTGTGATCCTGCGATGATGATTTATTCTAATTTGTAAGGGATTCCGGGTCTACCAGACGCCGGTCTTCAGGTATTCGTGCATCGACCGCGCGGCAATGCGGGCATCGCCCATGGCGAGTATTACGGTGGCGCCACCCCGGACTACGTCTCCACCTGCCCAACAGCCTTTCTTAGAGGTTTTGTTCGTTTTGGCGTCGATCTCAATGTTGCCCCACTTGCCGATCTTCAGGTCAGGCGTCGTCTGAGGAATGAGCGGGTTCGGACTCTGGCCGATTGCACATACTACAGTATCGACCGCAGTAATGAAGTTAGATCCTTCGATCGGGACAGGACGGCGCCGCCCTGACGCATCAGGTTCACCCAATTTCATGCGGATGCACTCCATTTCTTTCACCCAGCTGTATTCATCCCCGACATATTGCAAGGGAAGCGTGAGGTACTCGAAGACGATACCTTCTTCTTCGGCGTGATGAATCTCTTCGGCGCGGGCGGGCATTTCCTTGAGGGACCTGCGGTAGACGATCCGCACTTCATCGGCACCGAGGCGAAGTGCCGTGCGTGCACAATCCATGGCCACATTACCACCGCCAATGACGGCGACCCTCTTACCCCGAACGATCGGCGTATCATACTGGGGGAAGAGGTATGCCTTCATCAAGTTTGCTCTCGTGAGGTACTCGTTTGCCGAATAGACGCCATTGAGGTTCTCACCGGGAATGTTCATGAACCATGGCAGACCAGCACCGGTACCGATGTATACTGCATCGAACTCTTGGAGAAGTTGGTCGATCGTAGCAGTCTTGCCGACGACAAAATCAAGGTAGAGCTTGACCCCGCACTTGAGCAGATAGTCGACCTCGCGTTCGATGATCGCTTTAGGTAACCTGAATTCAGGAATGCCGTACACGAGTACGCCCCCTGGTTTGTGCAGCGCCTCGAAGATCTTTATCCCGTGGCCGAGCATTACCAGGTCTCCGGCAACGGTCAATCCACCCGGACCGGCACCGATGACAGCAACCTTCTTGCCGGTCGGCGGCGGTATTTGGGGGATCGATGCTTCACCCGCGGAGGCTTCGCGGTCGGCAGCGAAGCGTTCAAGACGGCCGATCGCTACCGGTTCATACTTTTTCGCCAATACGCACAATTTCTCGCACTGGTCTTCTTGGGGGCAGACCCGGCCGCATACGGCGGGCAGGACATTCCTTTCCTTCAGGCGTTTTATGGCACCTTCGAAGTCTCCCTCGGCAATGAATTTTATGAAGCCGGGTATGTCGATCTCGACCGGGCAGCCAGGTATGCAGGTAGGCTTCTTGCACTGCAAGCAGCGTTTTGCTTCGGCAATGGCTTCCTGATCATTGTAACCGTATGGTACTTCATCATAACCTTTTCTCCGCTCCTTGGCGGGCCGTTCGCGCATCGGCGTCTTCTTCGGTACGATCTTGTTAGCCATATTTCTCACACTCGTAGAAACTCAATGAATAGACCTCTTCTTTCAAATAGATCTTGCGGCGGGACAAAAGATTCTGCCAGTCAACCTGGTGGCCGTCGAATTCGGGGCCGTCGACGCAGCCGAATTTGGTTTCGCCGTTTACGATGACCCGACAGACACCGCACATGCCGGTGGCGTCGACCATGATCGGATTGAGTCCCACCAAGGTTCTTATGCCGAACGGGCGGGTCGTCTCGGAACAGAGATATGTAAGGTAGGTACATCCCTGAACATAGACGAGATCGATCCGTTCTCTTTTCAGATAATCATTGAGGAAATCATTAGCGTGTCCTTTGATGCCCCTTGTTCCATCGCGCGTTATCTCAAAGAACTCGTCACTATGCTCTTTCAGTCTATCCTGCCAGTAGAGCATGAATTCGCTTCGCGCTTCGATCGCCGTGATCACTCTGTTGCCGTTCTTCTTGAATGCACGTATCACGGGGAGGATCGCACCGATGCCGTAGCATCCACCGATGCACAGGACATTCTTGTCTTTCGTCAGTTCAGTGGGCTTGCCCAGAGGGCCGACAAGTGTCGCGAGTTCGTCACCTGCGTTCAGGGCTGCCAGCTTTCTGGTTGAGGTACCGATCTCGAGAAAAATGATGCTGATGCTCGTATCGTTCCAGTCAACGAGATTGAGCGGGATCCGTTCACCATATTCATCGGCGCGGACAACGACGAATTCACCGGCTTGTGCATTCCTGTGGATAGCGTCGGATTCGATGACCAGAAGGTGTATGTTGGGTACTATCTTCTCTCTCTTCAGGATTTTGTACATTCGAGCCTCACCGGTTCGTTCTTCAATCTGCGTGCTGAAGGGTGGTCGAATACGAGAACAGTACTTTGCGGTAGGTACGAAGAGATCTTTACCGGCATGATGAACGAAGTGCGGCGCCCGATGATGGTTGCCCGCGCTCCGTCACGCAGCCCGAACTTCTTCGCCGTATTTTCGTTGATCCACGCGGAGCGATCATGGCGCAGTCGGTCGAATCCTCTCAATATGGCCGAGAGCGTTTTGCCGCGGTATGTGTAGGCGTTCTCCCTGACGATGAGACGTAGTGGATATGCCCGGTTCGTTTTTCTTAGGGTCGCGCGCTTCGTCACTATTTTTCTCTTTCCTGACTTCTTGGTCAGTCTCAAGTCCATGGCGCGGGCGATGGCTTCGACGATCATGTCATCCGGCATCGCTCTACCGATTGGTTCAATGGCGCGGCGTACCCTTTTCGTTCTGTCCTCGATGTCAACCATCTGGCCGTCCGTTTCGGCGAACGTGGCTGCCGGAAGGAAGACGTCAAAGTCAAAATCGGGCAGGAAGCAATCTTGTACAATGACCGTACCGTACTTTCTCTCCAACTTCGGCGCAACACCGACAAGGTAGAGGCAGTCGATATTCTTGCTCGTCAACATTTCTTCATGTGTACAGTGAAATCCCATCCTGGATATCCTGAGGGCGTTGGGTTGACTGAAAAGGGGGAATGTCTTGCACGATTTGCTTGACTTTTCGATCACAGAATTCGACGGATCGTATAGCACGTACACTTTCTTGCCTTTGACCAGTCGCTGTGCGAGCTCGATTTCGGCAGCGGAAATGCCCGATTCCTTGGGAAAGCGTCCTGGGCCGCAGAGTACGTCGACGATCTTTTGCTCGGTGCCGGGGTTTGGTTTCAAGACGGTGTCGGCAAAGCGGTCTGACGGGCGTGCGAAGGCGTCGATGACGATGAAGGTCGCCCTGTCTTTCATTTTCCTGCGTAGTGTGAGGAGGAGGACCGAGTAATCGCCGACCATGTCGGTGTTCACGATGATCATCGCAGCCTTGCCTTTGATCTCACTGAGGGCGAGCGGCCTTGGGGGAACATTCGACAGGAAAGGCATGGCCAACTTCGCGCTCAAAGATCCACCGAGCGCATAGATATTTTCGGCTGCCTCGACTGTCAACTGAGGTGAAAACAGAAATCCGGTTCGGTTTCGGTGCTCCCGCAATTTTTGCGAAACGCATTCTAGTGCTTCATCCCACTCCACTTCGATCACCCCGTCACGTTTCTTCATCAACGGCTTTGTTATGCGTCTGGGATGGTTCACAATGGGCGCGATGGCGAAACGGCCACGTGCACAAATCTGATCTTTGTGCGGCGTGGAACAGGTTATCTTCCCGTTCGAAACATTTAGATCGACCGCGCATCCTATGCTGCAAAGCATACAGGTCGTCTTGACCGTCCTTTCCGGAGGGCCGTCATACCGGCTGAATCGATCCCTGAGTGCGCCGGTGGGGCAGATGTCGACACAGGCACCGCAGAATTGACAGCCCGATTCGAGATGGGGTAGATCGAATGCGGTGCCGACGAGCGTCTTTGGTCCGCGATGATGGAATTCGAGTGTGTGGGCGTGCCTGATTTCGTGGCATGCGCGAATGCACCTGCCGCACAGTACGCACAGGTTGTAATCGCGATCGAAGAATGGGTCGTCCCTCTGCGTCTCGAGATTTCGGTAACGGAATTCGAAATGGAGATCTTTTATGTCCATGTCCCTGACCAGATCCTGCAGTTCGCATTTGTTATTCTGTGGGCACGACTTGCAGCCAAATGTGACGGCAGACTTCTTTATGCACTCCTGGAAATTGTCGCAGTCTTTCTCGCGTTCGCATATCAGGCAGGCACTCGGATGTTCGGAAAGGATGAGCTGGAGTGTCGATCTCCTTAGTTTTCGCAGGCGCGGAGTATCGGTCTTGATTACCATTCCGTCTTCGGCGGTCAGCGTGCAGGCGGTAAGGGGCGTCTGCTTTCCCTTCATGTCAACGATGCAGAGACGGCAACCGCCGTACGGCGACAGATCCTTGTGGTGGCAGAGCGTGGGGATGCGGATGCCCGATCTCTGGGCGACCTGGAGCACTGTTTCACCGTATCGTGCTGTGCATTTTTTTCCGTTGATCGTGATCCTCATCATTTCACCGCCGGGGATACTTTCTTCACCGCGTTGAATTTAGGCGGACAGACCGTGATGCAGATGCCACACTTCGTGCACTTTTGTTGGTCAATGGTATGTATTTTTTTCGGTTCGCCGCTGATAGCGTCACTGGGGCAATTCTTGGCGCAGACCGTACAGCCGCCACACAGTTTGTCGTCGATGACGTAGGAGATTAGATCTTTGCAGACAAGGGCGGGGCAGCGTTTTTCTTTGATGTGCGCTTCGTATTCGTCACGAAAGTATCTGAGGGTCGTCAGCACGGGATGGGGTGCGGTCTGGCCCAGTCCGCACAGTGATGAGAGTTTCACGTTCTCAGCGATGCTCTCGAGAAATTGGATGTCGCCTTCGCGGCCTTTACCTTTTGTCTTTCGATCGAGCGTGTAGACCATGTGCTTCGTGCCCATACGACAGGGTGGGCATTTACCGCACGATTCCTCTTGCGTGAAATTAAGGAAATATCGCGCAACATCAACCATGCACGTATCCTCGTCCATTACGATCATGCCGCCCGAGCCCATCATCGAGCCGGCCTGGGTCAGGCTTTCGTAATCGATCGGCAGGTCGAGCATGTTTTTCGGGATGCACCCGCCCGATGGACCGCCGGTTTGGACTGCCTTGAATTCTTTTCCCTGCGGGATCCCTCCGCCTATGTCGTAGATGATCTCGCGCATGGTGATTCCCATCGGTACTTCGACGAGTCCGGTATTATTGATCTTGCCGACGAGTGAGAATATCTTCGTACCCTTGCTCGTTTTCGTGCCGATCGAAGAGAACCATTTCGCGCCACGGCTGATGATCATCGGCACATTTGCCCAGGTCTCCACGTTGTTGATGTTCGTCGGTTTGCCCCAGAGCCCTTTTTCTGAAGGGTAGGGCGGTCTCTGTCTCGGTCGACCGACCTTGCCTTCGATCGATGCGATCAGCGCCGTTTCCTCGCCGCACACAAAGGCACCGGCTCCTTGGACGACTTCAATGTCGAAGTCAAAATTTGTTCCCAGGATATCCTTACCGAGCAAGCCGTATTCTTCGGCCTGCGAAAGAGCGATCTTCAAACGCTTGACGGCGAGGGGATACTCGCTGCGTACATAGACAAATCCTTTGTGCACACTGATCGCCCGGGCTCCGATCGTCATGCCTTCGATCACCGAATGAGGATCGGCTTCCAGCACGCTGCGGTCCATGAATGCGCCCGGGTCACCTTCGTCACCGTTGCAGATTATGTACTTGATACGCCCAGGTTCGCGACGGCACAGATCCCATTTCATACCGGTCGGAAAACCGGCACCGCCTCTTCCGCGCAAACCTGATGCCTTTACTTCCTTGATTATTCGTTCCGGTGTCATTCTGGTGAGGGCTATCTCCAGCGCCTGATACCCGTTGAAACCGATGTATTCATCGATGTTTTCCGGATCGAGTCGCCCGCGATTGCGCAATATGATCAAGCGTTGATGCTTGAAAAATTCTATGTCCATCATTTTGGGTACGGGTGCTTCTCTTGGTGAGGGTATGTACATCAATTCCTTCACGGGCCGGCCTTTGAGGAGATGTTCTTCGACGAGATGGGGTATGTCCTTCTTCTTCATCCGCTGATAGAAGATGCCGTCGGGTTGCACGATGACGATCGGCCCCCGTTCACAGAACCCCTGGCAGCCGGTTGTAACGACACCGATTTCGTCGCTCAGTTTCTTCCTGGCGATCTCCTTCTGGAGTTCTTCCTTGATGTCGAAAGCGTGGTTGGCAACACAACCAGTCCCGGCGCAGACCAGTAGATGGAGGCGGAATTCTTCAGTCTTTCTTCTTCTTTTCATACTCTTTCAGGAGCCGGTCGACCTTGTTGACCGTAGTCTGACCGTGGTACTCGTCATCGACGACGACGATCGGTGCGAGGGCGCACGCACCGAGGCAGTTAACGGTTTTCAATGTGAATTGATTGTCTTCGGTCGTGCCGCCGGTTTCGATCCGCAAGCGATCTTCGAGCCGGGACAGAACAGAGGGTGCGCCCCGGACATGGCATGCCGTGCCCATGCAGACCGTGACCAGATGTTCACCCCGCGGTTTTAGACTGAATGCGGAATAGAACGTGGCGATACTGTAAATACCACTCAACGGCATTCCCAGTCGTTGACCTGCATATTCGAGGACGTCCTTCGGAAGGTAGTTGTAAATGGACTGAATATCGTTGAGGATCTGTATAATCCTTTCTTTTCGGTAACCGTGGTGTTTGATGATGCGATCGATTTTTTTCATCAAGCGCTATTATACATACCATTGCAAAAAAATCAAGGGTTTGATGAGGTAATTTTTTGATCCTCAAGTACCTAATTCGTGGTCCGCCCTGTGATGTGTCTAATATACTACTTTGTGTTGTGAGTCAACCTACCTATTCGATGAGCACGACCTTTTTGGTCTTGGGCACGCCGTCGATATTTACCTGAATGAAATAGGTGCCGGCAGGTACAGGTCTGTTTTGTCCGTCCAATCCATCCCAATTTATCGTATGAGTACCTGCGGTCTGTTCGGGTTCGATCATCGTCCTTATGAGTCGGCCTGAGTTATCGTAAATATTCATGCAGAGTTCACCCGGTCTTTGCATAAAGGTTTCTATCTGGCACGGTAGTACCAGCGGGTTGGGTGCTACGCCTATTGGTGAATCTTCGCCCATTGGTTTTGGAATGAGTTCGGCAATACCCACGGGGTCAGTGTATAACGCGAATGTGGTGGCGAGTGCAACACCGGCATCACCTCCGAAAATGTAGACGAGACCATTCTCTGGGCTGTAGCTGCCGCACGAGCCTCGTCTCGGAGCGACCGTGCCTGAAGGAACAACCTGTTGCCAGCTGATATCCGTGAGATTCAGTGCATAGACATCGCTGAGCAGTATAATGTAATAGGGACTACCTTCGTAACCAAACCCCACTATCAAAGCATTTTGAACCTCATCGTAGGCACAGAATGCTTGTCCTCTGCACTGGGGTGTGGGGCCGCTTGGATAGAGTTGCTCCCAGTTCTCATTTCCATACGTTAGATCGAGTGCCCAGACATCGCTCATCATGGGCGTTGCACAGCCGCTGAATACGATGATGCGGTGCTGGGTTTGATCGTATACTGAAGCACATGCGCTTCTCGGTATTGGAAGTGGTCCCGAAGGCCCGAGTTGTGTCCAGGCCATCGTTGTGAGATCGAGTTCCCAGGTTTCGTTGAGGCGTATGCCACCGCCAATGTCGCCGCCAAAGAATATCAATCTGTGGCTGACAGGGTCATAGATGCCAGTAACCTCTGTACGCGGACAAGGCGGTGTACCAGATGGCGTGAGTTGTGTCCAGTATTCGGCGCCGAGTGTAAGGTCAAGCCTCCATATATCATTGTAGAAAGTATATGCACTTCTTCCGCCGAACATGAACATCTGGTTAGTGGTAGGGTCGAGGATCAGTGATGGGTTCCTGCGGGGCGGTGGCGTCGGTGAGGTAACCTCTACTTGCTGCCAACTTTCGAGGGACGGGTCGAATGCCCAGATTTCATCATAACAATCACCGGAAAGATTGTAATCCTGACCACCGTACATGATTATTCGATGGTTGACCGTATCCGAAATCATACTTGCCATGGAGCGTTGTGCAGGATAGCAGTCCACAACGCAGAGGCTGCCTCCATATAATGCGTTTATCGCAATAGCACATACTAATACTACAACAGGATATCTATGCATACCTACCTCCGGTGGGATTATAGTAGAGTGGAAATAATTGTCAATAGTGTAATTCTATACTCTTGACTTTTTTCCGCGTATTCATATAATTACTTTAAAGGGGTTTCGACTTAAGTCTAAGTAAGCGAAAGGGAGGAGTTATGGTAAGTAGATGTATTTACGCAGCTTCTGTCATGTTCTTATTCTCTTTTGGCCAGAGTGAGTGGGTAGAGACAACGCAGGGTGATTTTGCCGACGGTCAATTCGAGCGCAACATCTATGCATCTCATGCTGCAGGTGGCGCAGTGGAATTCGCCCCGCGGTTCGATCTCAACAATGACGGATACATCGATCTGTTCACTGCCGACCGTTCCGGGCCTTATGTCCGCATATATTGGGGAAGCGCAGGCGGATATTCGGCCGGCAATGTGCAGTTATTCAACAGCAGCGGCGGAGCAAACTGCGATGCGGCAGACCTCAATTGCGACGGTTACCCTGAATTCTTGGTCGCTCACTATCTCGAGAAGATTTCGATATACTGGGGTACGGCCGGTGGACCCGATCCAATGAATTATACTGATCTGCCGATGACGGCGTGGAACCGGAAAGGCATATTCTCAGCCGACTTCGACAAAGATGGGTATCTCGACATTGCGACAACGCAGGGCATTGACCCCGACCACGGAGCGGTTTACTGGGGAAGTGACACCGGATACTCGGTCAGTGATCGTATCGACCTGCCTTGTACGTTTGGAAATCATAACATTGAGGTCGCGGATTTGAACCTGGATAATTGGCTGGATATCCTCTTTGTCGAGTACGCGGGTGGTTATGCAGGGCAGATCTCGATCTACTGGGGTAGCGTTAGTGGATTCATTCCTTCCGCGGTCACGATCCTTCCCGGGCTGATAGGGAACAGCGGGGTCTCGGTCGCAGATCTGAACGGAGATGGGTATCTGGATCTCATCGGTACCGGCTGGTACGATCCTAGGTCGTATATCTACTGGGGCACTGCAGGCGGATACTCCGTTGCCAATATGCAGGTATTGAGTCCGGGATACTGCTATGGTGGAAGTTCGGTCGCCGATTTGGACGGCGATTCCTATCTCGACATTGTCTATCACCATGGTGGGTATGGCGTCGATTACCAAAAGGTATACTGGGGCAGCGTCTCGGGTTACTCGAACGGCAACTACAGCGATCTCGGGATTCCCCTTGAAACATCGGGGGGACTTGTTGCCGATTTTAACGGCGACGGGCACCTGGACGTCTTCTGCAACACGAGAACTCCTGGATGGGAGAGCCACGTATTTTATGGGCCCTCTCATACGACGAGCCAGACGTTGCCGGTCTATCAGGATCATCACGCGATGTTCCGTGAAATCGGCAATGTCTATGACCGTGAGTACTACGAAGACTATTTGTCTTCGGTGTTCGATGCCGGTGCGCTTACTGATTGGGGTACGGTCGAATGGGATGCTGCGACACCCGGTCAATCGTCGGTTCTACTGTGGATCCGCACCGGCAGCACGGCTGTGCCTGATTCTACTTGGTCGAATTGGGAAACGGTAAGCAACGGCGGCCACATACCCGATTTCCTAAATGCTCAGTACCTGCAATATAGAGCCCGTTTATGTTATGACAATCCGTGTTTTCTGCCGGCGCTGAGAGAGGTTTCAATCGGTTATGGAACATCGACCGCAATCCTGGCTTCAGTGGCGATCAAACCCAGGACGATCAACCTGGGCAGTCACGGCATATTCACTGCATTCATAACCCTGCCGACGGGATATTGTCACACGGATATCGATCGCTCGACTGTCATGTGTGAAGGGGCAAATGCAGTTTGGGGTCATGCCACGCCCCCTTTCTATACGGCAAAGTTCAATGTGCAGGATCTTGTTGGGGTCGTTGCCGGTTCTTCGGTCACGTTCACGGTCAGTGGTGAGCTGAGCGACGGGACGGAGTTTTTAGGGTATGATACGGTCAGGGTCGTTGACCACGTGGATGGTGAGCAGGTCGAGTGCAGACCTAATCCCGTTTTGACCGAAGCCACCATCTCATTTTCGAATATCGCCGATGAAAAAGTGGCGGTGAAGATATATGATGTCAAAGGGGCGCTGGTCCGTTCATTTGATGGTGTCGAGTGCATGGGCGGTTATGGCGGCATTATGTGGGACAGACATGACAATAGGGGACGAAGAATGCCGTCAGGCATCTATCTTTTCATTATAGAGGGCAAGAGTACGCGCCTCGCTGAAAAGATAATTGTCATGGACTGAACCGGGGGAGGACCCGATTGTTTAGGGAGATGTAGCCGTCAGTCGGTCTTGATGAACTCGATCCCGGCCTCTTTCAGCATACCGATCGCCAGTTCATCAGGATACTCTTTCTTGTAGCATATCTTCTCGATCTTTGCATTGATCAGCATCTTCGTGCAGATGAAACAAGGCTGATGTGTTGTGTAAACGACGGCGCCGTTCACGCTTGCGCCGAACGTCGCCGCTTGGAGCAGAGCGTTCTGCTCGGCATGGACGCCGCGGCATAGTTCGTGGCGCTCACCCGATGCCACGCCCATCTTGCCGCGTAAACAACCTACTTTGTCGCAATGAGCAACGCCAGCCGGTGCACCGTTATAACCGGTCGCCAGGACGCGTCTGTCCTTGACGATGACGGCACCGACTTGCCTGCGGAGGCAGGTCGATCGCTGGGCCACGAGTTCAGCAATCGACATGAAATATTCATCCCAGGGTTTTCTCATCCCGTTCTATCTCTTGATTCTCTTTCGGCGGATCACACCTGCGCCTTGATCGGGGCAATGCTTACGACCGAGTCGTCTTTTGCCAGGGCGATTATTTTCACTCCCTTTGCCTGACGGCTCAAGACCTTCACCTCGTTTACGGGCGTCCGGATCACCTTGCCGACTTTTGTCATGACGATCAAGTCGTCGTCATCACTAACATTTGCCACGCCCGCTACTTTGCCTGTCTTCGCGTCGATGGTCATGCCCTTCATACCCTTTCCGCCGCGGCCTTTTTCGCCGATCGCATCGAATTTGACTCTCTTGCCAATGCCCCGCTGGCCGACTATGAGCATATCCTCGTCGGTCCGTGCGATGTTGAAACCGACGACTTCATTGCTTTTACGGAGACCGATGCCTTTGACGCCCCCGGCATTACGGCCCATCGATCTTATGAGCTTCTCCCTGAACCGGAGTGTCAAACCATCTCTCGTAGTTAGTAATACCGAATCATTTCCCGAAGTGAGTCTGACCGCGATGAGCCTGTCGTTCTTCGCAAGTTTGATTGCGATGATACCTTTCTTCCTGGTATTCTCAAAATCACTTAGGGACGTCTTCTTCACCTTACCCATCTTCGTTGCCATGAACACGTAATCCTTGGAGGAAAAGTCTTTGATCGACAAACACGCCGTGATGTGCTCATTGGACGCAAGTTGAACGAGGTTGGCTATCGAGCGGCCTTTGGAAATGGGTCCCGACTCGGGGATTTCATAGACTTTGGAAGCGAAGACTTTACCCTGGTCTGAGAAGAAGAGCAGGGTATCGGTGGTCTTCGAAACAAGTAGCTGGTAGGCAACATCCTCGTCACGGACCTCATGGATCTTTCGGCCGTGTCCTCCACGCGCCTGGTTCCGGTAAGTGGTTATTGGCAGCCTCTTTATGTACCCGCGTTGTGTGAGGCTTATTACCATATCTTCCTCGCCAATGAGATCCTCGATGGTCAGCTCCTCAGCCTCGGCATCGACGATGATCGTGCGTCTCGGATCATGATACCGTTCGGCCAATTTAGTGAGCTCTTCCTTAATTACCTGATAAATGCCTTTGGGCGATTTGAGGATGGATTTTAGCCGGGCGATCTCTTTTATAAGGGCCAGATACTCATTCTCGAGCGTTTCCTTTTCGAGGTTTGTCAATCGAGCAAGGCGCATATCAAGGATCGCCTGCGCTTGAACTTCACTGAGCGAGAAACGTTTCATTAATCTTTGGCGCGCTACGTGGGTGTCTTGCGATTTCTTGATGATCTTGACTACCTCATCGATGTTTTCGATAGCGACCTTCAGGCCTTCAAGGATGTGCGCCCTTTTCTCGGCTTGGGCCAGCTCGAACTTGGTCCGACGGCTGACGACATCGAAACGGAAATCGAGAAAGTGTTGGAGTGCCTGGCGAAGCGATAAAGTCTGCGGCGCGTCAGACACGAGGGCAAGCATCTGTATGCCATACGGTACCTGAAGGTTCGTGTACTTATACAAATTGTTCAAGACGATCTGCGGATTTGCGTCCCGTTTCAGCTCCACGACGACCCTGATGCCGTCCTTGTCCGATTCGTCCCTCAGATCGGAGATATCTTCGATTTTCTTCTGGCGTGCAAGATCTGCGATCTTTTCGAGCAGAGTACTTTTGTTCACCTGATAGGGAATCTCGGTTATGACAATGGACGATTTGCCGCCTTTCAACTCTTCGATGCGAGCCTTGCCCCTGATAATAATTCTACCCTTGCCGGTCCGGTATGCTTGTTTGATGCCAGCGTGCCCGATTATTATCGCGCCGGTCGGAAAATCCGGACCCGGCACAAGTCTGATGAGAGCATCGTCTTTTATTTTAGGATCATCGATCATAGCTATCAGAGCTCTGACAACTTCCCTTAAATTATGGGGCGGAATGTTCGTCGCCATGCCGACCGCGATGCCCGAAGCACCGTTGCAGAGTAGATTTGGTACATTGGCAGGGAGGGGAATGGGTTCTTTCAAGCGGCCGTCGAAGTTTGGAATGAAGTCGACTGTGTCCTTGCCCAGGTCTTTCAATATCTCCTCAGCAAGCGGGGTGAGTTTCGCCTCTGTATACCGGTAGGCTGCTGCCGCATCACCGTCGATTGAGCCGAAATTACCCTGGCCATCGACGAGGGCATAACGCATTGAAAAATCTTGTGCCATGCGTACCAGGGCGTCGTAGATCGCCATGTCACCGTGGGGATGATACTTGCCGAGAACATCACCAATGACCGTTGCCGATTTCTTATAGGGGCGGTTTGGTTGCAGCCCGGCTTCTGACATGGCGTAGAGGATGCGCCGCTGCACTGGCTTGAGCCCATCGCGGGCATCGGGCAGTGCCCGGCCGACGATGACACTCATCGCATAGTCGAGATATGAAGCTTTTATCTCATCTTCGATATAAACATTGCTGATTCTCTGCTCCATTGTAGTATTATATCCAGAAAAAGTCGCCCGTCAATATGACCAAATGGCGAAAGCCGCGTATTTGAGAAGAAACGACCGGCAGTATCTCGTTTGAGAATGAACGTCTAAGGATTATGGACTATATGCTGATTGAAGACGAACGTCTTCTGTCGAACGTGGAGGTTTCTGCAAAACCATAAGACCTCGCATAGTCGAAGGCTAGGGCCAGGTCTTTCGCGAGATCGGTGGGTCGATGGCTGTCCGAGCCGATGGTGATGCGCTTCAGACCGCAGTCGTGTGCCAATTCCATGAGAAGAGGTCCGGGGTAGAATTCGTTCATGAAACGCATACCGGCCGTGTTGATCTCGAGTGCCACGTCGTTTTCTACCATCAGTTGAAACACACGCGTAGCGGCATCACGGGGGAAATTGTTAATGGCCGGGCCGTAGCGGTCACGTCCATATTTCTTGTAAACGTCGAAATGGGCGAGCGAATCGAACAGACGGCTTTTGATCAAGGCGGCTGCCGTGGTGTAGTAATCCTCAAAATATTCGTCCATACCATGCCGGTCGAAGTATTGCCCGCATTCTTTCGAGCTATCGATGCAAATATGTCGTAGGCAGTGGACCGCACCGATGACGAAATCGAGATCGACACAGTCGAGTACATCTTTTATTGTCGTCTCGATTCCTGGATCATATCCGACCTCGATGCCGAATTTCACGCTCAGTCCGTGTTCTTTGAACCGTTCTCTCGCGTTAAAGATTTCTTCCTGTAATCTCAGGAGGTTCTCTTTCGAGAATGGCTCGCGTCCTCCATCAAACATGATGAACGAATCGTTTCGCTCGGGGTCTAGCTCGCAGTGATTCGTGAAGCAGATTTCATTCAGGCCGATCTCGAGTGCACGGGCGCAGTATTCGGCGATTGTTCCCGAGGCATCGACCGAATGATCCGTGTGGACGTGGTAATCAATCATGTTGGTGGCGAGTGCTTAAGGTTTTGGGTTTTGCCCGCGCGTCGATTGTCCTTGCTGTTAGTCGCATCAGGTGAGTATGACGTTCTCTCCCAGCGGCTCAAAGCGGTCGGCTTTATCCTTCAAATCGTAGGCAGTATTGTCAGGGAAAGCGAATATTTCGACACGCTTGTTCTTCGCCCTGATGAAGTCTACGAGCGGCACGAAATCGCCATCACCCGATGCTAGAACTATGGTATCAACGCGATCGAGTATGCCAAGGATATCGAGTGCTATTCCCATGTCCCAGTTTGCCTTCGCCGAGCCGTTTGCTCGGGTCCTTACATCCTTTGTCTTCACGATGTAGCCGATGCGTTCGAGGCTTGTGGCAAAGGGTTTGACATCACCTTCGGGCGGCTGGACGATGTAGGCATATGCTTTTATGAGGTGCCGTGTGCCGGTTATCAATCTCAGGAGTTTCTCATAATTCACTTTCGCCGCGTATCCCGTGCGCGCCGAGTAGTACAGATTCTGTGAGTCCACGAAAATAGCGACCGTTTCTTTGTGGACGAGTTTCGAAGATTCGATCAATTCTCTGAGGGCTTTTATCTCATCCTCGATTTTCCGCAGATACTTTTCTATCTGGCGCCTACACTCATCCTCGATCTTTCTGGCGATACGAGCGTCAAGATCATCACCATTCATTCCAAGTCTCCCATGCGTTTGTAGAATCTCCAGGTATTGTATCGTTTACTTACTGGATGAGTTCTAACTTATCGGCCGGCAGGTACTTGTACAATGTGGGCTGGCTTCTTTCGTCGATGGCGTTTGTCCAAACGAGGACATACTCATTCGTTCCCCGAATGTCGACGAATATGAATTGTTGCCCATTCGCATATTGCCAATGCTCGTAGGGTCTGGATTCCTGTTGTTGTAGAGGTAGTGGATGTTCGATTTCCTCCGGTTCGCCATACTGCACGTAGATTCGCCCGCGATCGGTTCTATGGCCGGGCGTATCTCCAATGTAGAAGTGTTCATCCGCATATTCGAATCTTGCAGCGATCGTTGGATAGTCATGAATACGCCAGAATCTGACGAGAAACGCCTCTTTCCCCTCCTTGGGGAGATCCTTGAATTTTCTGTAATCTCCGGGAGCGAGAAAATATTCGATCTCGCCGTAAAACGGCATGCCCTGGTAGCTTACTTCCTGGCGCTGCACTCTGGAGATGCTGAAAGGCACACCTTTTTGTGCTAGTGTATTCGCTTCCTTATCTTCCACGGCAACAGTCAACTCATATTCACCCGAAGGTATGCTCTGTATATCTATGCCACAGTTGACTGCTTGGGCCGGATAGATCTTATCGACCGTCCTCGATACCCGGCGTAGGGTTCGGCCTTCGGGGTCTGTAATTGTATAAACGGCAGTGAGAGTGTCGTGGCCCGGAACGATATCATATAGTTCGTAGTAAAAGAAGAGATTTCTGAACCGGTCGTCGAATGAACGTGAAGGGTGCGGTACGACTCTCAAGTCACCTTTTCTAAGATTTTCGCCGACAGTGTCGACCGTTATGTCGCTTGCGAGACAGATGTCGCTCATGGCATAATCTTCACTGCGGATTTCGAGAGTGGATTCGGATACTCCGATTTTCTCGCCGGATAATATTTCGACGCGATACTTGAATCTGCCTTCGTTTAGATAGGTCCCGAATTGTACGAGAAAGGTGGCTTGTTCCTTTGCCGCAGTGGAAAACGATGGAATGGTGAATTGTCGGTACAGGGTGTCGACCAGTGAATCGGGCCGCTCGGTGTCGACGATCCGGAATGGTATGATAGCGTTTGCGTAGATGATATCCTCGGTCGACTGATAGTGGAGTTCCTGGTAGGGAATCTCGCAGTTGAACTCCGCATAGTAGACATCAGCGGATGTGATTGTTTGGGCAACCGTGTCTTCTATCTCTAAACTGGTCTTGTAGACGACCGGATCGGTAAAGAATCTTATTGTGCTACCTGATGCAATCAATAAAAGTAATGTTATCATATGCCTAACCCATCACGGTTAACAAGTAAATATTGACCGAATCCGTAGCGGTCAACAAATACGAACCTAAGATTGTTCTTGTAATAGAGCCACACTTCGTACGGGAAGGAATCCAGTTCGTACGGGAACGATTGAATTTCATCGGGGGGTCCGTACCTGACAAAGACCCGGGCCCGGTCACTACGCCAGCCGCGATCACCATTGGCGAAGCGTTCTTCTGCGTAGGCTATTCGCTCATAGTATTCGATTTCTTTTTCATTGTAGGCCGTATTTGGCGTCGGGTCGAAATTCTTCCAGAATGCCACCCAAAGAGAATCTCGTTGTTCGACATCGGCTTGTTTCAGAACGTTCATTTCGGAGGGTGTCGCAATGTATTGAAGCTGGTCGACTTTCGTGAACCAGATATTGTCATCCAGGTAAAAAGGGCGCGAGATCTTTATCGGTATGATCGATTCATCTATCTTCCCCGCGTTGCCGTAGACGTCGAGTTTCAGGTCATAGCCGTCTATAGGTAGACCCGCTACGTCGAATTCGATCGAATCGGGGTAAGTGCCTCGGCGTGCCTTTACTACGCTTTTCGAGTCGGCGATCGTGGCTGCGATGCTATCGATATTGTCCTGCTGGTTGAAGACGGTGAATGTGAGTCGGAGTGTGTCTTCTTTTACCGACCAGAATATATTGGCCACATTCTTAACTTGGATCAATCGCTGGGTAGATTTGAATATTTCACCGCCGTGCAGATCGAGAATCTTGAGGACAAAGAACTCGCTCTTTCGCGGAATGGAGATCTTAACCGAATCTACGATATCGGCAGTATCGTTCAAGACGGTTCGGCGCCAGTAGTCACCGGTCAGTTGATTGGTTTGTTCGTCATACACCGTCACCTGGATTTCATATGAGGCGAGAAAGTCTTTCTCTCTTGAGATATATTGAAGCTTACGTTCGGGTATGTTCAAATACAGCACCAATTCTTGTGCACCGTCATTCTGCACGCGGTTGACTGCTTGGTACTCGATTTGAAAGAAAAGGATAAAGATCATTTCCTCACTCCTATTTTTTTATTGGAGAATATCCGGCTTAATGCCTGGTCTATCTTCGATGCAAAAATAAAAGAAACTCCGGTACGGACGTGCTTCGGTATTTCCTGCAGATCATTTTTGTTTTCTCTCGGCAGGATGATCGTATTGATACCCGCCCTTTTTGCGGCAATCACTTTTTCTTTTATACCGCCCACCGGCAGCACTCGCCCGGAGAGTGTTATTTCGCCAGAAAAGGCGATCTTAGGGTCGATGGGTTCATTTCTGATCAGTGAAGCAAGCGACATCACCACGGCGAGCCCGGCTGAAGGTCCATCTTTAGGGATGGCGCCTGAAGGAATATGGACGTGCAATTCCTGGTTCTCAAAGCTATCCTCGGCGATTTTCCAGCGCACGAGTATCGTCTTCAAGTACGACAAGGCAGCCTGGCACGATTCCTTCATGACATCGCCAAGAAGTCCCGTCAGTATCAGGCCTTTCTTGCCTCGCGTTTTCAGAGACTCGACAAAGAGTATCTCGCCGCCGTATGGTGTCCAGGCAAGGCCGGTGGCGATGCCGACCTGGCCGGCACGGGCTGCGACGTCTGATACGATCTTCTGTGGGCCGAGCAGTCGATGGAGATTCTTCGCGGCGATCTTGATCTTGCCGTTCTTGCCTTCGGCCACGCGTTTGGCAACCTTGCGGCAGATAGAACCGATCATCCGTTCGAGATTTCGGACACCAGCTTCCTTTGTGTAATTGCTGATGATGCTCTTAATCGCTTCTTCTTCGAAGGTTATGTTTGCGGATTTGAGCCCGGCATCATGGATCTGGCGCGGGATCAAATATTTCCTCGCAATCTGGAGCTTCTCTTCGAGAATATACCCTGGCAATTCAATCATCTCCATACGATCCTTCAAGGCCGGTATTATGGGATCAACGACGTTGCCGGTGGCAATGAACATCACATGAGAAAGGTCGAAAGGTACTTCGAGATAATGATCCGAGAAAGCACTGTTCTGCTCGGGGTCGAGTACTTCCAGCAAAGCCGAGGAAGGGTCGCCACGGAAGTCGGCACCGACTTTGTCAATCTCATCTAGCATGAAAACGGGATTGTTAGTGGCGCTGGTTTTGATAGACTGGATGATTCGCCCTGGGAGTGCGCCGACGTAGGTTCTCCGGTGGCCTCTTATTTCTGCTTCATCACGAATACCGCCCAATGATATGCGTATGAATTTCCGCCCCAGGGCGCGGGCGATCGATTTGCCGAGTGATGTCTTACCCACTCCAGGTGGACCGATGAAGCAGAGAATCGTCCCTTTGGAATCCGGTTTGAGTTTCTTCACCGCAAGATACTCGAGGATCCGTGTTTTTACCTTTTCAAGGTCATAGTGGTCTTCATCGAGAATCTCCTGTGCTTGTTTGATGTTCAGGTTGTCCCTGGTGGAAACGGACCAGGGTAGTGATATGAGCCAGTCGATGTATGTTCGCGAGACTGTATACTCAGCAGCCTGGGGCGGCATTTTGGCTAGACGATCGAGTTCTTTGAGAGCCACTTTATTCGTTTGCTCGGGCATTTTCGCCTGCAATATCTTCCTTTTCAAATCCTTGATTTCACGAGCATGCTCGTCGGTTTCACCAAGTTCTTTCTGGATCGCCTTCAGTTGTTCACGGAGGTAGAATTCTCGTTGACCCTTATCTAGCTCGCTTTTGACGTCAGAGCGTATCTTGGCACCCAGTTCAAGAATGCTGATTTCCTTCTGGAGCATGGGGATGAGTTTGGCGAAGCGTTCTTTGGGATCCGTGATCTCGAGGAGCATTTGTTTTTCGTTATAGTCGAAATTGATCGTGCTGGCAACGAAATCAACGAGACTATCCGCATTCTCCATGTTGAGGACGACCGCGGCATATTCATCTGGCAAATAGGGAGCGAGTGATACGAGGTTTTGGAACATGGCGACGACATTGCGCATCATTGCCTCGAGAGCAACTGTTTTACGATAGGTGGGAGAGATGATGTCTATCTTGGCTTTGAGATATGGTTCGTGCTGGCTGAATTCAGCGACTTCGAACCGCTTGAGTCCTTTGATCAGGAGGCGGATGGTACCGTCCGGGAATCGTAGCATCTTGGTAATCTGGATGACGCAACCGATCTTGAATACTTCTTCTGGTTTTGGTTCCTCAATGTCGGGGTTGCGTTGAGTCAATGCTCCCGCGAGTTTGTTGGTCGTGAGTATCTCGTCGATCAATTTCGCGAGTTTCTGCGTATGTATGATGAGCGGTACGATCTGGTCGGGAAAGATCACGCCTCCCTTGATCGGTATTATCCCTAGCTCATCAGGTATTTTTATTGATGTATCGATCATGTTCATCTCTGTTCTATAACGTCTTCGTCGAGCTATTCATGCAAAATTTGCCCCCAAATCGCGCGTTTTCAATATAGAAGGCAACGGCCGGCTAACATCCATTGTTTGGACAATACGCGGTTTCTAATGTTTATCCCGGTTTCCTTATCTATCTTCATTCTCCCTCAATGGTTATAATCTTCTCCCTCATCATACGGAGCTGGATAGTCAGAATGCCGTTTCGCAAATCATATTGATATTCATGTGGTTCGATCGGCATTGGAAAGTCTATCCGCCGGTGAAATTTGCCGAAGGGTATTTCCAGATTGTGGAAAACACAGTGGTCTTCAGTGATCCCCTGCTGCAAAATTCGGGTGCCGGTTACTATCATATATCGGCTTCGGAGGAAGACTGAAATTTCTTTCTCCGTCACACCGGCCAGTTCGAGGTGGATAATTGTGCTCTCACTCGTAACGTAAAGATTGTAAAGCGGCTGCCAGTTCGTAAGTTCTGAAAATTCCGTGTTTGTCTCGTATTCTAAATCCGCGTCCGTAACGAACCTTATCCGCACTCTTTGTTCATTGTTCGAAAGCGCATCCTTCATTTTCTACCTATGATTCAGTTTCTTCTTTGGCCTCGGTCGTTATGCGCTGGAGAACATCTTGGGCAGTGGCCGCGATAAAGCGATTCCTGCTGTTTGCGGACTTCTGGAGTGCTTGCATTGCCTTTGGCGTGGCTATCTGTGCAAGAGCCGTTAGCGCAGCTGCTTTCGTTGGCAAGAGCACAGCGCGTTTGAGCAAGGCACGTTCTCTGACGATGGATGTCAGAGCATTGATGACCGATTCTTCTTTACTCTTGGCGAGGGCCTCTATTACGGCAGCCCTGAATTGTTCATCTGTTTCATTCGGGATCGCCTTCTGCCTCTTCAGCCATTGCAGTACCTGGGGGAGCTTGTGTTTGAAATCGTCTGGTGCCAGGCATTTCATTGCTTCCAGCGTCACGTATGGATACTTGCTGTTCAAAGCCTTCTTTAGGTATCCGACCGATTTCTCGCCGCCGATTTTGCTGAGACTTGAAACGACTTCGAGCTGTATTTGCGGTCTGTCTTCGTCTATCAGGGCGCCTATATTGTCGATCGTTGCCTCCGCCTTCAACTCGCCGAGAATGAAAACTCCGTTGCGACGGGCGTACCACTCATCTGCCTGGAGCAGCTTGAGTATTTCGGGGATGGCCTTGTCGCTCATTCGTTTCAAGGTGTCGAGGATCTTCATGCGGACCGCGTAGTTGTCAATTTCGCGGAGGGCTTGAACTAAAAGAGGCGCAGAGGTGTCGGCGAGGGCGATCAAAGCTTCTCTCGCTTCGGCATAGGTACCTGCGGCCCACAAGGAAGATAGGAGTTCCGGCATATACGTGGGGTCACGCGTCTCTCCAATGGCTTTTATCACTACCCGTTTTCGCTCCAAGAATATCGTATCTTTACGCATTAGATACTTGGCGAATTTTTTTGCGATGAACTCCATCACTTCGGTATTGCCGCGGTCGCGTGCTTTAATGTAGAGAATTTTCAACCCTCCGATTGCTTTGGCGAATGCATTCAGGTCCTGTTCTGCTTCGGCCATGGCATCGAGGCGGTTTGCCATCAGGCAGACGAGGTCGTAATTCTCGGCTTCAAAAAGCCGGTCTGCGAACGCGACTAACTGATCGATCGTGTCGATTCGCTCTTCGGTCGAGTTGCTGCGCAGTGCAGGAAAATGGCTTTTCATTTCCATTTCGAGGTTCTTGATGTTGTATTTCATCGCGGCCTCAGGTCCCCTTGTTGCTTTAACACGTTTCATCAGGCGATCGAGGAAGTCGCTCGTGTAGGTTTCCGGTGCACGAGTGCCAAGGGTCGTCAGGATGTCTGGCAATTTGCTGCTTGTCACGTTCTTCAGAATGTCTACTATGTCATTCTCGGCGTTAGGTGATCGTTTCTTAGCGATCATCATAACGATGTCAACGATGTCATCATCTTCCATCGTAGGCACCAACTTTCTGAACATTTCGGCAAGTTTCGCGTTCTCGCTGCGGTATCTTATAATATTCTTCTTCACAGAAGGCGACAGAATGGCCAGTATTCTGGAGAAAACGAGCGAGTACTCGTTCCATCTTTCCTCGCCATAGCGGTCCATGACCATCAGCGCAAGTTTCTCCAATCCGGTAAGGATTTTCTCGGTCTGTATTTCTGTAGTATCTTCACTCGTGACGCCGAGGACACCGAGAAAGCTGCCCAACTCCTTGAGCCTTTCCTCTTCGGTCTTGGGTTCCTGGGCCGTTATCATCGATTCGAGGAAGTTATCCCAATCCAATTCCCTGAATTCCGAGTCAGAGGTGACGACGCCCACGCGATAAATATTCACCTTGATGCCGGTGATATTGCGGGTCCGCATCAGGGTCGCGATGTCTCCGTAGTCATCGATCTCCGCAGGTTGGAGGGCCATCACCGAAAAGAACTCATTGAGTTCCCATTCACTGACTTCTGTGTTGAATGTGATGCTATTCACTCCCACTTGGTTGAACCGGTCGACGAGGAATTTAACGATCGAAAGCTTCTGGGAATCGAAGCGTTCTTCATCGATCTTCAGGACGCTCTCGATCACAACGATACTCACGACACGCTTTTCGATACGGAGTTCTTCGAAGACCTTATGCACGCGCTCGACGGTCAATTTGAGTGAGGGATGACCCTCTGGGTAGGTGCGCGAAAGGTATACACCCATTCGCAGGAGTTTGAGCAGATCATCATACAGTTTCTTGACGTTTTCTTCCATCAGCCCTTCAGTTTCAGTTTATACTCGTATGCCTTTACGCCAAAAGACTCTTCGACGAATTCGCCAATTTCTCTGTATGCGAAGAAACCCTTGGTTACCTTGTGGAGATTCTCGCCAACGAGTATGGTATTGCTCACCGCGTTCTTCTGTAGTATTTGACTCTTGCGAAAGCCTTTGGTGAGTATCAATGCATTTCTCAAATCAGGATGCAGGTTGAAAATTGACGCAGGTTCGATCTCGGCGCCAACCTTGAGGCCGAGCGGACTTTTTACACTGCCTTTCTTATTGAAATCGTATAGCCGGTTGAACATCTCCTCAGCCGTGAGTATTGCCATGTGCGGTGCAAATCCTGTTTCGAGGTCGAGGCCGAAGATACTTACGATCTCATCACCAACTACTTGATATATGGTTCCTTTGTTCTTGGCGATTATCTTCGCGAACATATCGAAGATATCGTTCAATACGGCCATGACGTCCTCAGCTATCATGGTTTCGCTCATTCTAGTGAAGCCAGATAGATCGACGCGGAGAAATGTTAACTTCAGATCTTCGAAAGGTGACGTGATATCATCATGGAGTGGCGCGCCACACCACGGACAGAAATTGAAGGTCTGGGTGATCTCTTTATTACAGTTGCCGCAGATCATACTAAATCTGGAGTAGCGCGGAATACTCGGGGCGGTGGATATAGTGTTTCCGGTTGGCGTCGCTGAGCCTCGATTTTATGTCATCATAGACGACGAGTGCCTTTCGACCGTAATATCGTGCCCTTTCGATATCTTTGTTCTCAGAAAATATTTGAGAGATACGATATAAGGCGTCAGCGATAAGCGGCGGTAGCTTCATTCGTTCTGCTAGGTCGAGCGCCCTTCGTGCATTTTCCATGTTGTGACTTGCATCGATCTTCGAGAGAAGTTTGTAGCACTGGAATTCAATCTCGCGTTGATTCAACTTTTCCGCGATTCTAATGCTATTGATGACGAAGTCATTAGCCTTCCTGTAATCGTGGCGATTATAGTGAATGAGGGCTTTCTTGAGATCTATTTCGGCCAGAAGGTTTTCCCTGATGAGGAATGAGATTTTTTTATCGACATCCTTCAAATACCCCGTAACGTGACCGGAATCGCCGTTAAGCGAATAGATGTAAGCGAGATCGAGTGCCGATCTGATGTATGCATCGAAGCTGCCGATCGAATCAGCTGTCATGAGGCACTCATTGAGCGCATCCTTGGCTTTTTGTACATTCCATATCTCGTAGTCAATACCGGCGATCAGGTATTGTAGTTCGATGTTCTTTCGTATATCTTCGGTTTCAACGAGCATCTCCAGCCCGTGGTTCAGGTAGTCGAGAGCAATTTCATAATTACCCAGTCCCTTGTGTAGTTTTGAAAGGTTAAGGAGGCATAGTATCTCTGCTTCTTTGATCCTGTTGGCGCGTGCAGTCCGCCAGCTGAGATTATAATTGAGAAGACACTTATCGTACTCATACCTAGCAGCGTATAGCATTCCAAGATCCGCATACAAGATGGGAGTGATATTAACCACCTCGCTGTCGTATTTTTCAATGGTCTCGATGAGGAGTTCTTCGGCCTGTTTCATGTGGTTCAGCAGTATGAGTCCGTATGCTTCTCTTTCAGCAAAAAGGACCACATTTTCCCGGTCACCATCCTGCTGTGCCTGAAGTAGTCTCTCCCGAGCCATCTTCTCCATTTTGCTGATGTCTCCTTTGATTTCGTATATGTCGATCAAATTGAGCATGATGTCGCGGTACATATCCCCTGGTAAGGGGAAGCCGAATTCCTTATTGATGGTCATGACCTGCTCATAGAATGATACTGCCTGATCGATTGCGTAGAGGTTCTTGGCCTTGTCACCAGCGAGTTTATAGTACTTTGTTGCGTGTTCATGCTGGTCGGCAGCCAGGTAATGTCTCGCCACATCTTCATAGAAAGATGAAAGATGATGCGAATAGATTTGCTCGAATAGATTTGCCACTTTGAGGTGAATCTCCTTCCGTTTACGGACGGGTAAAACAGTGTAGGCGGCATCCTTTAGCAGGTTATGCCTGAAAAGGTATACGGGATCTTCGCCATCTGACGATAGGACCACGTATCCTTCGGCGACAAGATGATCGAGGTGATCTTTGAGATCGGGCCGCGTGAGCAGTTCTTTCAGGATGCGCAGGCTGAAACGGTAACCGATCACCGACGCATAATCGACTATGAGTCGCGCATCCGGAGCAAGTGAATCGATCGTAGACATGACCAAGCCGTATAGGTCATCGAGAAAGACAAGCGCCTGGTCTTTTGCCAGGTACCACTTCCCACTTTCTTGTTTGATAGCTTGGTTACGTCGCGTGTTTCGTATTGCTTCAATTGTGAAAAGCGGATTACCACCCGCTTCGCGGTATATGAAATCCGAGAGCTCGGTATCAACGTTGCCGAGGATATGCCGGACGAGAGCATGGATATCTTGTTTTGTAAGAGGTCTTAGATCCATTTCATGAACGTCGGCGGATATACCTTCAAGGTGATATTCCGGGGCGTTTATCAATAGTAACATCACTGGATCATCGGTCAATTCAGACATGAGATAGGTGATAAGTTCCTTGGACATTATGTCTGCCTGGCCGAATTCCTCGAAGATTATGATCATTGGTTTCTTACGGCATTCGGTTCGGATTATATTCCGCACCGATGCGTATATCTCTTCATTCACCATGCGCATTTCTTCGGAATGCAATCGTCCGATATCGGTCATTAGCAGGTGCTTCATGCCTTTTGCCAGGGTCGGGTTAAGATTTCTCTCGCTCACCAGTGCATCGATGCGTTTGCCCATGATTTCTTTGCTGTCAAGTTCGTGGAGGTTCAGGATGTCCCTGAGCAACGTTCGAAACGGGAAGTAAGGTGATTGTGTGTTGACCGAGCAGTTTGTCTCGAAACACGTCACTTCATCATTGGCATTTAGACGGACCTCCAACTCCTCCTTCAGTCGAGTCTTGCCAATACCCAATTGTCCGTTGATTACGCAGTACACCGCTCCTTGAATCAGTGATTCCTGTGCGAGGGTGAGCAGTTGCGTCAGTTCAGATTCTCTGCCGAACAGAGGCATTCGCATTGGTTCTACTGTGCGCGGCGTAGTGCGGATTTTCATGAGACGGTAGATATCGACCTTGGTCTTTCTCCCTTTGACCGTCTGCTCGCCAACATGTTCGGCATTGATGTAACGGAAGACTGCATTATAGGTCGTTCTGCTCATGAGGATCTCACTCTGCTGGCTGATTTCTGTTAGTCGGGCAGCGATGTTGATGGTATCTCCGATCACGGTTAAGAAAGGTGATTCCTTGAGCACGAACCCAAAGAAAGCCCGACCGGTGTTCAGTCCGATTCTGAGATCGATATCGCGCAAGACCTTCGACCCTTGCTTTGCTTTTGTCCACCAGTCACGAATTCGACTAACACAACGTGTCGCCCTTAGCGCATCGTCGTGATGCGTATGGGGTGCTCCAAAGATGCCGAGGATCCGAAAGTCGGGGATGATTCGATTCGAGGTGCCGTTGTATTCGTGGATGATGGCTTCGATGTTAGTGAGGAAATCCTGAATATGATCCTTCATTACCGGATACGTCTCTTTCTTGATGAGTCTGTCGATACCGCTGAGGTTCACAAAGAATACGGTGAGCAATCTGAGTTCACCTCCCAGCAGCCGGAGGCGTTCGGACTCGACGGCCCGAATCATTTCGGCCTTCAATGCTGCACCGCATCTTGGGCAGAATAAAGCGCCGTCGGGTGTGTCAGGATAATTACAGTGTGTACATCTAATCATTGGTCATCGATCCTTTTTCTCATATCCACGATTTCGACCCATTGGAAAGATTATAGGCAAATTTCAAGATACGTCAAGATTCTCCGCATCTCAGCCGTTGAATATGTGTGTGGGTTGACTATAATCATCGATGAAGGAGAACTTCCGGCGCCATTCTCTTTGCCAGGCAAGGGATACAGTCGTTTCAATCGGGCTCGAAGAATACCGAGCTGAGCAGATCTTCAAGTGGATCTGGCAGAAGAACGCCGAAGATTTTTCGAAGATGACAAATCTCTCCCGGGCACTACGTGAAGATCTTGACCGGCGTTATTCGATCGCCGGACTGGAGATTGCGGGCCTGGTTCGGGAAGGGCAGGGTGCGCATAAGTATCTGCTCAGGCTCGAGGATGGGAAGGAGATTGAGTCGGTATTTATGCGCGAAGGCCGCAGGCGAACGATCTGTGTGTCGTGTCAGGTTGGGTGTCCTTTAGGTTGTCGGTTCTGCGCAACAGGGCTCATCGGTTTGACGCGAAACCTCTATGCTTACGAAATTGCCGATCAGGTCCGGGTCATCCAGAAGGCCGTAGGTGAGAAGTGTACCAATGTCGTTTTTATGGGCATGGGCGAACCGTTCCTTAATTTCGTAGAGGTCGTGGCGGCGCTCGAAATCATCTCATCGCCGCTTGGTTTAGGTGTCGGTCGCCGGCATACTACGTTGTCCACGGTCGGTCTTGTTGAAGGTATGGAGGCTTTGCTGAGATCGCCCATCCGCGCAAAACTGGCGGTCTCATTGAATTTCGCGGATGAGGAACAAAGGAGAGAATATATGCCGGCGGCAAGATACAATTCACTGTTAGATATAATGAAAGTGGCCAAAGCATATTCGTGTGAAAAAGAAATGGTCACCTTTGAATACGTGATGATCAAGGGTGTCAACGATCGCTTGAGTGATGCGAAACGTCTGGTGAGATTGTTGAGGGGCATACCGTCGAAGATCAATCTCATACCCTACAACGAGCACCCGCGCCTGCCCTTTAGAAGACCTGCTGACCAGAGGATCGAGAAGTTCTACGAATACCTTTTGAATTCGCATCATACCGTCGTAATCAGGAAATCAAAGGGGCAGAAGATTCTTGCTGGTTGTGGCCAGTTGAGCGGGAAGGCATAGAGACACGGTGCTCAAAACACGATTCATTACATACGATATTTCTGCTGACGGCTGCTTGAGTGATCACGACACTTTTAACATGGTCGTCCTTACACGATAATCGAGATGGGTGAATGCGTTCGTGTCCGTATGATAATATGGGGTGTTGTGCAAGGTGTTTTCTTTCGTGCGAATACCGTAGAGAAAGCGCGATCACTGAATCTATCCGGGTGGGTGCGGAATCTACCCGATGGCAGTGTAGAAGTTGTTGCCGAGGGTCCGCGCGACACGTTGGTCGACCTCGTAAGATGGTGTCACAGAGGACCGGTGGAGGCAAGGGTCGATACCGTCGATATCGAGTGGCAATCCGCGATTGGTGAGAGAGGATTCGAAATCCACTGACGAATTAGAATACGCAGTTCGCTCCGTAGAATCCGGTGTACGTGCCGTGTTCGTCGCGGGCTACGGTCCGTGCCTATCTTGACTTCGGCGGGAAATTCTGTATAATCATATGTTATCTGTGACGTACCGTGTTGATGCGCTAAGCATCTGATAGCTACTTGCTTACGGAGCAGTCCACGTTTAACCATAGATTGGAGAATTGGAGGCATGATGGGAAAGACCATGGCGGAGAAGATTCTATCCGAGAAGAGCGGCAAGGATGCACACGCAGGCGATATCGTGATCGCTCATGTCCATGTTGCTGCTTTTCAGGACGGCACAGGGCCGCTAGGCGTACGTCAGCTCCAGAAAATGAGTTTGGAAGAGGTCCGGGCGCGCCGGTCAATACTATTCATCGATCATGCGGCGCCGTCGCCACGCAAGGAGCTATCGAATGATCATATGTTATTACGTGAATTCAGCCGAAAAACCGGCGCCATATTGTCTGAAATTGGTGAAGGGGTGATCCATCAGCGGTTGGTTGAGTCCTACGCGCGCCCCGGTGATGTTGTCATCGGCGCCGATTCGCATACCTGTACATCGGGTGCGCTGGGCGCCTTTGCTACAGGCATGGGTTCTACTGACGTGGCAATCGGTATGGCAATGGGAAAGACATGGTTCAAGGTTCCCGAGACGTATCGAATCGAGGTGAAGGGTGATTTTAAGCCCGGGGTCGGCTCAAAAGATCTCATCCTTTACCTCATTGGTATGTTGGGCGCTGATGGTGCAACGTACAAAGCCTTGGAATTCGGCGGCCCGGCGATCGATAAGATGTCCATGGAGTCACGTTTTGTGTTGTCCAATATGGCGGTTGAGGCAGGCGCCAAGGCCGGCTTGATTGCATCGGACAGGAAGACAAGACAGTATCTAAAGGCACGCGGTCGCGTCAAGGATTGGCGTGCATTGGCACCTGAGGAGGGCGCGAAGTATGAGCGCGTCATCGTTGTCGATGCCCGCAAGCTGGTACCCCAGGTCGCATTCCCGCATACTGTTGATAACACCAAGGACATTGACAAGGCACGCGGGATAAAGATCGACCAGGTCTTCATCGGTACCTGCACTAACGGCCGCATTGAAGACCTGAGAATCGCTGCTAGGATTCTGAGGGGTAGAGAACGTGCTCCTCATACAAGACTCGTTGTCGTTCCGGCGTCACGCGAAATATATCTTGAAGCGCTCGAAAGTGGATTGTTGAATATCTTCGTGCGCGCTGGCGGCATTATTATGGGTCCGGGATGCGGTCCATGTGTCGGCGTCCATCAGGGTGTGCTTGGGGACGGCGAGGTCTGTCTGTCGACGGCAAACCGCAATTTCCGCGGACGAATGGGCAATCCCGACGGTTTCGTCTACCTCGCATCGCCGGCTACTGCAGCCTTCAGTGCGATAAAAGGGCAGATCAGTGATCCGAGAGATTTCTTCGCGAGGCGGCAGCACAAGAAAGTTGCCAAGCCCGGAAAAGCGCGAAAGAAGAGGTAGGAAAATTAATAGATAGTTCTGTAGGAAGCAAGGAGGAAGAAGATGGCTAACATGATAGACAAACTTGCAGGGACAATTCCCGCACTGCGGGATGACATCAAGGCTTTTGTTAAGCAGAACGGTGACAAGGTTATATCTGAGGTTACGGTTGCACAGGCGTACGGGGGGATGCGAGGCGTGAAGGCACTTGTTTGCGACACCTCGGTCGTGCCTCCGGACAAGGGGCTCATTATTCGTAGTCACCCGATCGGTGAGTTGAAAGAAAAACTGCCAGAAGCAGTATTCTATTTGCTTGTCACCGGTGAGATGCCGGATGATGCTGCTGTACAAGCCTTGACAAAGGACTTTGGTAGCCGTGCCATAGTGCCTGATTATGTCTGGAAGACATTGGCCGCGATGCCAAAGGATTCACACCCGATGGTAATGTTCAGTTTGGGTATTTTGGCCATGGAGAAAGAATCGGTATTCAGGAAAAAGTACACCGAAGGTATGAAGAAAGAAGATTATTGGCAATCGACGCTCGAAGACTGCCTCAATCTCATCGGCAAATTACCCAATCTTGCAGCCGGTATATACAGGATGAGATTTGACAAGGGACCTCGGATCGAGCCCGAGCCAAAGCTCGACTGGGCGGCGAACTACGCGCATATGCTCGGTATCTCTGATCCCAGTGGTGAGTTTGCCAATCTCATGAGACTCTATATGGTGCTGCATTCTGATCATGAAGGTGGTAACGTGAGTGCCCATACGTGCCACTGCGTTGGTTCGGCTCTTTCTGATCCTTACTACGCTGTCTCGGCCGGTTTGAACGGTCTGGCTGGTCCCTTACACGGGCTAGCAAATCAAGAATGCCTGCGCTGGGTTATCATGGTCAAGGAGAAATTCGGCGGTGTTCCAACGGATGAGCAGTTGAAGCAATTTGCCTGGGATACCCTCAATTCGGGGCAGGTCATTCCCGGCTATGGTCACGCCGTACTGAGGATCACAGACCCGCGTTTTGACGCCTTCCGTGAATTCGGCGCCCGTGTGTGTGCCGATGATCCCTATTTCCAGATTGTAGATAAGGTATTCAGGGTCGTGCCGGGAGTGCTGAAGGAGCATGGCAAAGCTAAGGATCCATGGCCCAACGTCGATGCCGCTTCGGGTTGTCTGCTCTATCATTTTGGTATGACGGAATTCCAATATTACACCGTCCTCTTCGGCGTGTCGAGGGCGATGGGGATGTGTGCTCAGTTGATCGTCAGCCGTGCGCTAGGAGAGGCAATTGAGCGTCCAAAGTCAGTGACCACGGGTTGGGTCAAGCAGGCAGTGGCCAAAGGATGATGTAGTCCAGTCAGGAGGTAAGTCATGGTCCTTAGGGGAAAGGCCTGGAAGTTTGGCGATAGCATATCAACTGATTTGATCTGCCCAGGCAGATTTTTCCATCTGCGTTCGAACCTACCCGAACTCGCCAAGCATGTTCTTGAAGATGCTGATCCGAATTTTGCGTCGCGGATGTCGAAGGGAGATTTCGTCGTGGCGGGCAATAATTTCGGCTTGGGTAGTTCCCGTGAACATGCACCTACGATAATAAAATTGGCTGGAGTTTCCGCCGTGCTGGCCAAGTCATTTGCGAGGATTTTCTACCGTAATGCAATAAATGTAGGCCTTCCGCTGCTTGAGTGCGATACCGATAAGATCGAATTGAGCGACGAAATAGAAGTTGATCTGGCAGCCGGTATGATAAAGAATGTTTCAAAAGGTATCGAACTCAAAGCCCATCCGCTCCCAAAAGCGATGCTTAATATATTGAATGATGGTGGACTTCTCGCCCATATCGAGAAACACGGTGGTTTCAAATTAGATTAATCCAAGGAGAGAACACTATGAAAAGGTTGAAAAAAAAGAGTCCGAAAGTGACCAAGGCGATGAAAAAGAGGAAAGTGATGAAGAGCAGGAAGGCAGCCACAACTAAAAGGAAGAAGGCGGGAAAAAGCAAGCCCTCAGCTCCAATTGTCAGGGCTCAAGAGCATTTCAAGGGTATACTCGAAGCTCAGATTGTACGAGTGAACCGCATAAAGAAAGCCCAGGATTGGATAGACTATGCGAAGGTGAAGCCAGTGATTGTTGGCATTCTTGGCGGAGACGGGATCGGACCCTACATAACAGCTGAGGCAAAACGGGTGCTTGAACACCTGCTCAACGGTGAAGTTGCCCGGGGAAAGGTCGAATTCCGTGTGATCGAAGGAATGACCATCGAGCGGAGGTCAGAGGTCGGAAAAGCCATCCCGGACGACATTCTGCGGGAAGTGAAGAAATGCCACGTTACGTTGAAGGGGCCGACGACGACACCAAAGAAAGGCGACCCCTGGCCAAACATCGAAAGCGCGAACGTGGCGATGCGGAAGGAGCTGGATCTTTTTGCCAACGTTCGGCCGGTCAAGGTTCCCAAACTCGGTATAGACTGGATGTTCTTTCGGGAGAACACCGAAGATATGTATGCACTGGGTCCGTTCGGCATAGAGGTTACGCCCGATATCGCGATCGATTTCAGACTGATAACTAGACCCGGTAGCCACCGTATCATCAAAATGGCATTCGAATATGCAAAGAAGAACGGAATCAATCGTGTCACGGCCGTAACAAAGGCGAATGTGGTAAAAACGACCGACGGTCTGTTCCTCAAGACATTCTACGAGATCGCAAAGTCATACTCGGGGATCGAGGCGGATGATTGGTTTATCGATATTATGACGGCGAAGTTAGTCGATGAAAAACGCCGCCGGGAGTTTAAGGTGATGGTGTTGCCCAATCTTTACGGTGACATTCTAACCGACGAAGCCGCTGAATTTCAGGGTGGCGTGGGTACTGCCGGTAGTGCGAATGTCGGCAAGCGGTATGCCATGTTCGAGGCAATCCATGGCAGTGCTCCGCGCATGGTCAAAGAAGGCCGGGCGCAATATGCAGATCCAAGCAGCGTCATCCGTGCCGGTTCCATGTTGTTGAATCATATCGGCTATAGAGAGTTGGGTAATAAGTTGGAGATGGCACTCGATATATGCGGTCAGTACGAGAAGAAGCTGGTGATGACCGGGCGTTCTACCGGTGCGAACGGACGTGAATTCTGTGATTACATACTCCAAACGATGGCTGACCCGAATCTCGTTGCGCGCTGGAAATCATATCAGCAGGTGTAGGTTATTTCATTCTGATGCCCCGTCGGTCGGCGGGGCATTTTTTTTGTCCCACATCCCGAGCAATTGGCAGCCCGTGCACTTGACATCAATTCAAAATTGAATAGAATTTCATGATGGCTGCCGAAGTGAAAATCGCTCTCGTCACCGGTGGTGCCACGGGTATAGGCGCCGCAATTGTGCGCTGTTTTGCAGAGCAATCCATGAAAGTCGCAGTTTGTGATATTGACAGGAAACACGGTGAAGAGTTGGCAGCGGAGAGAAATACGGCTGTCAGGTTCTACGAGCTTGATATCGCCAATGAAGCGCAGGTCGTCGGTACGGTGGACAAGATAGTCGAAGATTTGGGGAGGATTGACGTTCTTGTCAATAACGCGGGAATCACTGCCGACAAATTACTGATACGGATGGACAGCGGCGACTGGAATCGTGTCTTGGATGTCAACCTTACCGGTACTTTCTTAATGACCAGAGCCGTGGCCAGATACATGATGAAACAACGTTACGGCAGAATAGTTAACATTTCGTCAGTGATAGGCATATTGGGCAATTTTGGTCAGGCAAACTATGCCGCAAGCAAAGCGGGGATCATCGCGTTCACTAAATCTTGTGCAAAAGAGCTGGCAAGCCGCAATATTAACGTAAATGCAATCGCTCCGGGTTTCATCAAAACGAGGATGACCGATGCCATCCCGGAGGAGATAAGGCAAAATTACTTGAAACTCATTCCCCTCAATCGTTTCGGCGAACCGAAGGATGTCGCCGATCTCGTTGCGTTCCTTGTTTCGGATGAAGCAGGATACATAACTGGCCAGACGATATGTGTCGATGGAGGAATGGTAATGCAGTAGTAGGGCACTGACCGGTTTGTCTGTGCCTCGAGCAGATGGATAGAAAGGAGGAATAAGATGGCTCTTTTTGATGACGTAAGAAATATAATCGTGGAACAACTACATGTACCACCGGAGAAAGTGACTATCGATGCCAAGTTCATAGAGGACCTTGGTGCTGATTCTCTGGATACGGTTGAGCTGATCATGGCTTTCGAAGAGAAGTTCGGGCTGCAGATTTCAGAGGAAGAGGCTCAGAAACTAGATAATGTGGGTAAGGCAGTGACCTACCTAGAGGAGAAGCTGAAGCAAAAATGAGAAGGGTCGTAGTCACAGGGATCGGCGCGATTACACCTCTGGGGAACGACGTCAAGACGACTTGGGAGGCGTTGCTCAAAGGCGTGAGTGGGGTCGGCTCCATCACGGCATTTGATACATCAAACCACGTGGTGAAGATCGCGGGTGAGGTGAAGAATTGGTCGCCTGATGAGCGAATACCTCCGAAGTCGGCGAGGCGGCTGGACCGTTGCGTACAACTATCGTTATGGTCGTCAATCGAAGCGGTGGAAGATGCTAAGATCGACTTCGGCAAATACGACCCGGACCGTGTGGGCGTCATAATAGGTTCCGGCATCGGAGGTCTTCTGACCTGGGAGACCGAGCACACGAAATTCATCGAACAAGGGCCAAGTCGCGTATCGCCATTTCTGATACCGATGATGATCTGCGATATGACATCCGGCTACGCTTCGATTCACTGGGGTCTGAAAGGACCTAACTATACGACTGTATCTGCGTGCGCTTCAGGAGCTCATGCGATCGGGGATGCCTTCAGGGCGATCAAGTACGGCGATGCGGACGTGATGCTGACCGGTGGGTCTGAAGCTCCGATCACTCCTTTTGCACTCGCCGGGTTCAGTAATATGCGCGCCCTCTCACGCCGCAATGACGAACCGCAGCGGGCTTCGAGACCTTTTGATAAGGCGCGTGACGGTTTCGTGTTGGCCGAAGGAGCTGGGGCATTGGTATTGGAGGAGTTCGATTCCGCCGTTCGCCGCGGTGCAAAGATCTACTGCGAGATCGTTGGCTTCGGTGCGACTGGTGATGGTTACCATATAACCGCCCCTGCGCCCGAAGGTGAGGGCGCCCGACGGTCAATGGCAAGAGCGATCCGGGAAACAGGTTGTTCCAACGAAGACATTGATTTTATCAATACGCACGGGACATCGACCGAACTCAACGACAAATTCGAAGCCCGGGCGATCAAAGATCTAATGGGTCCGCACGTTGGTAAAGTAGTGCTAAATGCTACAAAATCGATGCTCGGGCACAGCCTGGGCGCGGCCGGTGCCGTTGAAGCAGTAGCCACGATACTCTCGATCAAGGACCAGATCGTACACCCTACCCTCAATCTCGAAGACCCTGATCCTGAATGTGAGGGGTTGGATATGATCATTGGCGATTCGCGGGAGGTGAAGATCGAGTATGCGCTGTCGAATTCTCTCGGATTTGGCGGGCACAACGCAACGCTTTGTTTTAAACGTATGTAAAAGGTGTTCCAATGCGCCCTGGTTCAAAGGTAGTAGTTGGTATCGGAGGGAATATCGGCGCAGGTAAGACGGCGGCAGTCGGTGTATTCAAAGATCTTGGCGCCGAGTGCATCGCCGCGGATGAGCTGGGTTGGGAGGTACTGCCCGAAATAGTTCACGTATTGAAAGGAGAATTTGGGGGGCAGATAATGCGCGGAAGTGAGATCGATAGAAAGAAACTCCGGGAACTGGTCTTCTCGGACCCTGCGAAGGTGAAGTTCCTTAATCGCGTATCACATCCATTACTCATCAGGAAGATCGCTCAAAAAATCCAAAGCATAGAATCGGGTGTTGTGGTTATTGACGCAGCGTTGCTCTTTGACTGGCCCGAGATACTCCAAGTAGTCGATCACACCATCCTGATCGCATCCAGGCGTTCAGCTAAGAGGAAGCGGGCCCAGGCAAAGGACATCGGCAGCCATTTGTTTTCAGTGATTCTGTCGACACAACAGAGCGATCAGGAGATGGCCGCAAAAGCCAACTTCGTGATTCGCAACGACGGCACACTCGATGAATTGAGAGACAGGTGTCGCGAAATATACGAGTGGGTCAAAGATGATTGCTGAATGCGGTACCTGCCACACCAGGTACAACATAGACGAACGGAAGATACCACCCGCTGGCGTGAAGGTTCGCTGCAAGAAATGCGGGAATGTGATCTACATACGAAGGCCGTCTCCTCAACCTGCCGTACCGAAAACCCAGACCGTACCTTCAGAGGGTGAGTCGCCGGCGACAACGAGGTCCACCATATCAAAGACTGGGCCGCCGCCGCCAGTCGTCGAAAAGCCGCCTTCTCTGGAATTACCGAAAAAGGCAGAAGCCGAGCGCAAGGCGGTAGAAGAATCTGTTGAACGGAAAGTTCATCTCTCGGAAACACAGTTGAGCGATGAGGATAAGAAATGGCATGCGAGGGCGCGACGGTTGGCCAAGGCCCTGGCATCAGACCTCGTTCTGTACAATAAATCCCGTGTCGAAAAGGGCCTGAAAGACGGAACTCTGGCTGAACTCCTAGGGCCGGAGATTCGCAGGTCCTGGGACTACTATTGTCAGCAGATTCCGAAACATATTGTAGATAGTACCGACTATTTTAAGGAGCAACTGAACACGATCGTCGGCAAAGGTATGAAAATATTCAAATAGAGGTATTCATTACCACGTAAGTCGTCAGGAACGGCGTCTTACCTTCCGGTAGTAAAAGACGAGCGCAAACGCAATGATTGTAAAATATGCGATGATATTGTATGGAAATGGTACGATATGTCTATCGTACCTATTTACGCAGTACGTGTCATATGTTACATAAGCAGTGAACACCTGAAAGACCGCGAACATCATGACGATGAAATAAGGCGTATCCGGTCTCCTCGTTGCCCTTCTGACTACGAGGAAAATACCGATGCTTAGGACAAGAAGGATCGTTGCCGGTAAGATACCTGAATAGAGAAAGGATATTCTGGATGCCCACCCGTCAGGATTGCCCTGGAGGTCGAAATGGACCGCAATGCGTTCGGGCAGTTGCGTGTAGGCCACATAGATCAAAATCACGGTGAGCAGGAAAAGGACAGCAGGTAGTATGAGGATTAAACCGCTTGCCCGTTTTACGGTTTCAGGGGGTTCGGGCTCGAGTTTCTGCGTTTTGCCGCCGGCACCGGCGATCACGGCGGCCAATTGGACCTCGAATCGGTCCATATCGTCAGGTGACAAAGCAAAGGCATTGTCCTTTGTTTTGAGGATGATCACGTTCTTGAGACTACGTAATTGGCAGTTGACAGTGCCGTATTCCGCGGTGGAGAAAGTACCGTAGTAGCCAAAGAGGCCGCCATTGCCAAAGGTGCGCACAGCCTTGAGCTTCGTGAAATCCGGTACGATCGTATAACCGAGAGTATCGGCTAACGATATCATGATTTCCCTGCCGATCACCTTTCTAACTATCAAATACGATCCTCTAAAACGATATGCAACAGGACTATATAAGTAGGAGACAACAATGATCGAGAGCATGATCGCAACCAGAGTCCAGCCGTACGGCAGCGCCATGAAGAATACCGACAATCCGACCAACAGCGCGCAAACTACGGCGGTTGTCACGATTGCCGGCAAATCGAGTTTTGCCGGTCTGAAATCCACAATGGGAGTATATCCCTGGCCCTTCGTGTGTCAATGATCGTGGCAGGGGTCAGCTGGCGCGGGCGTACCTACGATCCAATCGTGGAAACACTGGCATGCCATTTCTCAGAACACGCCGGCAAGCTATTTTATTTGCTCCTTTACTTTCTCCAACTCATGGCGGAGTTCTTCGATCGCCTCTCGCAACTCATCGAGGTTCTTACGCATTTCCTCCGTCTTGAGAATAACCTTCAGGTCCGGAATATCTGGTATGTCGACTTCGAAACGGAGCTTTGATTTTTCACGCTGTCCGAGTGTGAGTGTTTTGGTGATATTCTTCCCCTGGCGGTGGAATTTGATGGTCACACGTTCGTTTGGCTTTCCCTTCACGGTTCGCTTCAGGGACTTGCCGTCGGTGATTTTCTGATCGTCTATTGTCAGTATGATATCCCCGGCCATCAACCCGATCGACTCGGCTGGCGAGCCTTCTTCGACGTCCTCGACGATCAAACCGTATTCTATGCCAAGCGCTATCCTCATCGCTTCGGATAGGTCGTGAGTAGCAACACCCAGATAGCCGAACATCTCTTGGTCAGCATGCAGTGACAGGGGCAAGACGAAAGCCATAACAATGACGATGTTCTTCATCTGCTACCTCCTTTCTTAATTCGACGCCAGATAATGACGATTGGTTTAAATGATCAGCGAATGGACAGTCGGTCCTCTAAAGCGCCGGGCTGATCTTAATGATGGTGTATTCGGTACGGTCTATTTTCACACGTTCGCCGCATTTTCTTCCCATCAGAATTTGGGCAAGAGGTGCTTCATTGGATATGATATTGTGCGACAGATCAGTATCCCACCGCCCCATTATTGTGTAGTGTACGATCGAATCATCTTCGGTGCTCTGTAATTTTACAACTGCCCCGACGTTGACTTTATCTATGTTTATCTTATGAGGATCGATTATTCGTGTATTGAGCAGTTCCGATTCGATGTTCTTTACTTTTGCGTACAGTTGATCCTGCTTCTCTTTTGCCGCCTTATATTCGAAATTCTCGCTGAGGTCGCCGAATTCACGGGCACTGCTTATCTCTTTCTTGTTTGCCGGAATCTCGACGGAAAGGATGTGCTCGAGTTCCCTCTTCTTACGTGCCAGGGCAACTTCTGTGGCGTATATGACGTCAGACGCCTCCTCTGCCAAGTTCGGAAAGTGATGCTCGAGAATTCTCAGATAGCCGGATATCTCGTGGTCGGTCAATGTGTTACTGGTTCTGATCGAATCATGTATCCTTTCTGCATCACCCTCTTCTGCTCCGGATATGATAAGGTCAAAATTCTTCAATGCCAGAATTCTTTTGACGATTGCCGTGACACCCGGGACGTAGTTGGTGCAGTCGAGGATTCTAGGGATGAGGTTTGGTTTCAAATGGTCTTGGAGTGCTCCGCTCTCGATTTTCTTCAGCATCCAGTGAAACTGTTTGGGATATGCTCTCGGCATAGCAAGTATTCTCTGGTACGTTTCCTCCATTTTCTGAGGCACATCACTGAGATGGTCGGCGACAGCATCCATTATTCTGAAATCGTCAGAACCGAAAAATATTTCAGCCGCAGTAGTCTGCCACCTATCAGGTGCCTTTACCTTCACGTATTCGAGGAAACTGCCGCGGTGCTTTGGGTTGGTAATTTCCTGCAGAATATCTGCGGGTTTGTGCGATTCGAGGAGATCGTCGATAGAGTAAGCCAATTCAGCGTCCGGTTTTCTGTTTTGGAGTAGCATTAAAATGTCCAGGGCTATGCCAGGGTGATCCTTCAGCGATTGTCTCCCCAATTTGGTGAGGTCGGGGATGAGGACATTGAAAATATCGGGCATCTTGTCGACGTATTCTTCGGCGATTCCATACCTGTCTTCCCATTTTGCCTTGTGAAATGCTTTGATCGCCTGATCTTCTTTGTCAGCAATCGTATCGACGTACGAGTAAGTCTTGGATGTTTTGCCGGCGATCCTTATATTATCATGTTTTTCGAGAATCTTACGCGTTTTTTCCCAGAACCTATTCAATCGGGTTTGTTCTATTATACCCTGGAGGAACCCTTTGATCTTCGATGCTGGCATCGGTTCACGGATACTGTGTAAAAGCATCACGACGATTTCTTCGGGTTTTTCCTCGGCCAACTTTCTTAGCTTCTCCACTTCTGCATGCTTCAAGAATAGGAAATGGTTTCGGTCGACCGGTTTGAGCAGGCCTCGAGCCACGTCGATACTCAGGAAGTGTCGGTCTTTCTTCTCAAAATCCAAGACGATTTCTCGCTTCTCGGGAACGACGGCAACGACTTTACCCAAGCCGTAGCGTTCGAAGAAGAAGAATTTCCCTATGTCATATTTAAGGTATTCTTCGAGTCTGTGAATGGCTTTCATGATCGGCTCGTCACTATCGAAACCCGATTGCCGCAAGTAATCGTCGAGATGCTCGGATTTCAGATACTGGCGGCGGTAAAGGTCAATGAGTTTCTTGCGTATTCGTGGATGCTCTTCGTGAAAGCGAAGCAAGGACTTCTGGACCTCTATCGCACACTTCAGTCGGTCTCGGGCTTCATAGTGTTCGCCGAGAAGTTCGAGCAATAGAGATGCCTGTTCGATTTTCCCCTTTACCTTCAGCGCATCGATGATGCCGAGATATTGTTCCAGCTCGATGCTGTCATCCGTGACGAGGTCGGTCCATAGATCGTCGAGCCTTTCAAATGCTCCATCGGCGATGAGTTGTTTGGCCTGCTCAATATTTGACATATTCCATTATATCTGGATGTCTTGGGATTGCAACAAGGATAGAAAGAGAGAGGCCGGCTTGGCGCCGGCCTCTCGTGCAAGAAGGTTTACTTCTTCGTCGTTGTCTCAGCCACCTTTGTCTCAGCCACCTTCTGTTTGCTTATGAGAGCATATATAACACCACCAAGGCTGATGGTCAATATGACATAGATAAGCGCGAAACCGATTACGAAGACAGGCGGTCCGATGAGTATGAGTACTATGGGCACCAACATTATTGCGAGCCAACCGAGACTTAACCGGCCGATCAGGCTTTCGACGTTCCAGTTGAATCCTTTGCAGACACGTTTCCCGGTGGTAAAAGAAAGTGCAGAGAGTCCGAATATTGTAGCGAGTAAGATCGCGAGGGGCAGAGCCATGAGGAGTGGTATGCCGATTATCGAAACGGCAAGGATGATGACCAAAGGCACGAATAATATCTGTAACGCAAAACCCAAACCGACCGATACCCATACGTTCTGTTCGATTCTTGAGTCCACTTTCTCCACTGCCCTAGGAAATATGACTGCGATCAGTAGATTGAATAGATAGAGAACCAACAGCATACCGAGAAATACGGCAGCTGGAAAAGCTTGGCCGCCAGGTATCATTCTTGGAAGCCTGAACGCCCGGCTAATGCGAGGCAAGATCTTCTCAAGTGCTTTGATCTCAACCGATTCGACCTTGCCGCGGACGATCGCATCCTCGTCACGTTCAACCGTGCCACCGACCATACTGATGTCGCCACTCACGACCGATGCCGAGTCAAGATAAACTGTCCCACCGACGACGTGGAGATCACCTTCGATAGTACCACGGTTTTTGATGTTACCGCCGAAGACAGCAGCATCTCCATCGATCGAACCTGTCAAGTCGAGGTTGCCGCCCAGTACTGCTACGTCGCCTTCGACGATACCGCTTATGTCCACGGTACCGCCCATGACGGCCAGGTCACCGCTGATCACGCCGTTGATCCGGGCGTTTCCACCGGTGATGGTAACATCGTCCTCTATGGTGTCCGTTTGTGGCAGGTTATAATCGCCGCTGAATGTCACGGCACCTGGGATCACGCTGAATATCCCCAGATCCGAGATCTCGATCTGCATTTGGGCGTTTCTTGGTCTTTCACAGTAGACCTCGATCTTCTTCTCGAGTGTTGCCGGTAGATATGGGGTCGGATGGAAATTGGCTTTTTCTTCGATCTGTAAGATGCCGGTCGTCTGTCTTTCTATGGCGTGATAACGCGGTGCAGTGACATCGATGCCTGGCAGCAATCCGCTCCAGGCAATGTCCTCCTCATCGTATCGTACTGCCATTACCTCTACTTCGGGTAGCGAGCCGACATACCCGTAATCGTCTGCGACGAGCGGGTTGACGATGGCCGCTACAGCAAATACCAACAATATCATGTTCTGCATTTTGCCTCCTTTTGCAGCGTTTTACCTAAGATGTAGATAAATAGAACACTGAAAACCGCTCCGATAACTGGGCCTGTTGCGTCGATAGAATTCTTGACGACCGGGGTCAAAAGGCTGGTCAGCGATGAGACGACGATCGCTGCGTTGTCATAGAACCGCACGAGCGCCGGAAATGAAGTTGCGATCTTTCCCAGCAATTCAGCAGGCAGGGGGGAATATGCCGCGAAAAGGGCGGCGGCCAGCCAACCTCCGACAAGGACAATTCCCGCCTTCGCCCAGGCAAATCTCCTGCGCAATCCGAGTCTGGAAATGACCCGGTCGTTGAAACCAGGCTGGGGGTAGAATTCAGTGAGTTTACGGAGTGCAGCCGTCGAGTGAACCATTTCTCTAGAGAATTCGGCACATTCTGGGCATACAGCCAGATGCTTATCCAGCCTGCCTTTGTCGCGGGGGCTTATTTCGCCATCGAGCGTCTTTTGGATCAGTCTTGCTATTTCTCTATGCTTCATCAATAGGTAATACGCAATAAACGCGAGGAAGTTTCATGCTCATTCCTTTGGTTTATGGACGAGATCACGTAGCTTCCTGCGAGCCCGGTGCAGCCTGGTTTTGATGGTCGTGACTGGTATGCTCAGAATTTCACTGATCTCCTGATAGGAATATTCCTCTTTATGGAAAAGAATGACCAGTTCACGGTCGATCGGAGGCAATTGACTGACTACGAGGTCGATCTGTTCCAATTTCCTCTTTTTCTCGTAGTCCGCTGTCAGGTCATCGCCGCTGCGATGGAACTCATCTATATATTCAAATTCGATTTTGTTCTTCCGGAAATGGTCCATCGTCAAATTATGGGCGATAGTGAAAAGCCATGTTGCGAACGGTCTCGATGTGTCGAAAGTGGCCAAGGCACGGAAACACTTAATGAACGTATCGAACGTTATATCCTCAGCGTCGTGGTAATTACGGACCATCCGGTAGATGTAACTGAAGATCCTACCCTTGTACAAATTCAGTATTCGTTGGCAGGCACCTTCATCCCCGGACAATGCCTTCTGTATCAATGTGTGGATTTCGGCGGGCGCTTTTCTCAATGGGATTCTTTAGGGCAACCTTTAACCTTGACGGCAAGATCTTGGCGCCCGATTCTTTTCAGGTAATCTTTGATTGCTTCCTGGATGGCTTGAACACCGATGTTGGAGCAGTGCATTTTGATTGGGGGCAATCCGTCCAGGCTGTTCGCAACATCATCGCGTGACATCTGGATCACCTCAGAAAGGGTTTTGCCTTGCGCCATCTCGCTTGCCATCGATGCAACGGCGATGGCGGCACCGCAGCCAAAGGTCTTGAACCGTATCTGGGAGATGCGTGCGGCATTCAGATCATCACTATGGGGTTCTACCTTTATATGGAATGTCATCAGATCGCCGCAGACCGGATTACCACAGGTACCGATGCCGTCGGGATTCTCGATTTCTCCGACGTTTCGCGGATTCATGAAGTGATCCATGACTTTTTGTGAATACTGCATCATCTCTCCTTATTGCATACGCGCGGGATCAACGTTGGTAGAGCGGTGATATCTCTCGCAGCTTTTCAACGATACCAGGAAGCACGTTGATCACGGCATCAGTATCTTTTTCTGTATTGAACCTGCCAAGCGAAAAGCGCAAAGAACCGTGCGCCAGCGCATGAGGTATACCCATTGCGACGAGTACGTGCGACGCCTCCAGACTGCCAGATGTGCAGGCTGAACCACTTGATGCGCATATTCCTTCAAGGTCTAGTTTAAGGAGCATCGATTCGCCTTCCACATACTCCACAGAGAAATTGAGCGTACCTGACAGGCGCTCCGTTGGATGGCCGTTCAGGCTGACTTTCGGGATCTTCTCCCAAATGCTCTGCCAGAGCCTGTCTCGCAATGCCTTGAGACGGAGTTCTTCAGCGGTCATTTCATTGAGTGCGATCGCACACGCTTCACCGAGACCAATGATGCCAGGTACGTTCTCGGTGCCGGCGCGTTTGCTCCGTTCATGGTGTCCGCCGTGAGCCAGTGGGTCAAAGCGAATTCCCCGGCGTACGTAGAGTGCACCGATTCCCTTTGGGCCGTAGAATTTGTGGCCCGAGAGTGAAAGCATATCGACCATGAGGGCGTTCGTATCGATAGGGATCTTACCTACCGTCTGTACGGCGTCGGTGTGGAATATGGCACCGTGTCGGCGTGTTATCTCAATTATCTTCTGTATTGGCTCGATAGTGCCTGTTTCGTTGTTTGCGTGCATGATCGAAACCAGGAGGGTATGGTCATCGACCGCCCGGTTCAGAAAATCGAGATCTACGATACCGTGCCGATCGACAGGAACCTTCACCAGCTCGTAGCCGAATTTCTGCATGTATTCGCACACTGTAAGGACGGCATGGTGTTCGATCGATGATGTGATGATCTTTTTCCGTTCTTCCTGTGCAAAACAGGTGCCTTTGATCGCGATATTGTCCGACTCGGTTCCCCCTGACGTGAAGTAGATTTCGTCGCTCCGGCAACCCAAGAGCGCAGATACTCTTCCCCTCGCACTATCCACGGCTTGCCTGGCTTTTCGACCGGCGGCATGTATCGACGAGGGATTGCCCGGCATGGTGTGAAAGTACGGAAGCATAGCGTCCAGTACGCGCGGGTCAGTCGGTGTCGTCGCGTTGTTATCAAGGTAGATGCACTTCTCTTCTCTTGCCATTTACGATTCCATGTCCTTGTAGCGGCGGAGTGCATCGTAGAATGCATGCCAGAAAGGATCGACTTCTGGATGCTCGAGTTTCTTCTCTTTCCCATCTTCTACGAGAATCATCCCGCGTTCAGGTGCTGTCAATTCTCCAACGACCGATGCGGTGACGTCGTTTTCGGCAAGAATCCTCAACAGGTCCCCGACCTTATGTTCGCGACAGGTGATGATTAAAGTCCCCTCGCTTATTGATTTATAGGGGTCGATCTTGAAAAGGTTGCAGATCCGGCAAGCACGCTCGTCGGTAACGATTCGCGACTTGTCGATGCGCACTCCGAAACCGGCTGCCTCTGCCATCTCGTATATCCCGCCCCAGATCCCGCACTCGGTTGCGTCGTGCATCGCCGAGACTCCATCATCGCGTACCCCGATCTTGACCGCAGTCAGAGCATCGTGTACGACCGACATTTTGTAAAAGAGGTCCTGTGCGGCATTTGCGAAGTCTTCACCGCATTGCCGCGCTATGTACGTGGGAAACATAGTAGCGAAGATCCCGGCAGCCTCTATCGCCGGACCTTTTGTGATGATCAACTGGTCACCCTCCTCCGCAAATCTTGGTGATACATATCTGTCGATATCGCCGACGGCCAGCACCGTGGCACCACCTACCATCGGATAGTGGCAGTTTTCGTACCTCGCCGTATGCCCGCACACGATTGCCATTTCCATTTTCTTACATTCGGCGTCGATGGTGTTCCAGACAGTGGTAAGTTCTTCTTCGGTCATGGAGAGCGGCAGATTCAAATCGATCGTTAGATATGCGGGCGGCAGTCCCGACGTTACTACATCGGAAGCAAGAATGTGGGTCGCGAACCAGGCTGCCTTATCAAAGCCATATTCGGGGACGATGAAGACCGGATCGCTGGTCATGGCGACGGCTTTGTTGCCGATTCGAACGACACCTACGTCAACACCGTGCTGCGGACCGACGAGGATTTCGGGGCGGGACGCACCAAGGTGAGGAAAGATCAGTTCTCTGAACGCTACTGCTGAGATCTTTCCGATTCCGGGCAGCTTAGACATAAATATTCTCTCCTTCTAAATGCAGACGACTGAAGTTCATGTTTTCTTCTTCTCTCGCATGATGTCATAGAGTGTCGATGAATCGAGGAATTGATCGATCGTATCTTTCATCTTCTTCCAGTAGACCCTCAATGAACAATCTTCTGCACGCGAGCAGTGTTTCTGCGTGCCCGTTATGAGACAGCGGACCGGTGCGCTCGATTCGCCTACTGCTTCCATGATCTCGGCGATCTTGATGGCGTTGATCGGCCGATCGAGATAGTAGCCGCCGCCCGGGCCCTTCTTGCTTTTAACCAGACCGGCGTGATTGAGTTTGATGAAGATTTGCTCCAGGTACTTCGCCTTTATCCCATGTCGGGCAGCGATCTTCCTCAGAGAAACGACCTTACCGATCGGCTGGTCAGCCAGCTCCAGCATGGCCTGGACCGCGTAGGTCGTCATCGTTGTCAGCCGCATGCAATATTCTATAAAAAAAGTAGGGTATTGTCAAGGTCACACTTAAATTGACTTTCGGGCATCCTTATCTATAATGTGAGTAACCTTATGCAGGATGATACGTCTATATTGATAAAGAGAGACATTGGCAGTGAGGAGTTAGCCAATCTCATCGAGGAGGGCAAACATGGTGATGACAACGCGCTGGGAAAACTCTGCGCTTATATCTATTCGCATGTCTATGCTTTCTTATTTTACCGTGTTTCGAATCCTGAGGATGCTGAAGATCTGACGAGCGAGGTGGTGTTGAAGATCACGAAGGCGCTCAAGAAGCAGCGCGGGAATTTTCACGCCTGGATGTACCGTATTGCAAGAAACCGGCTCGTGGACTATTATCGGCAGCGTGCGGTGCGCCAGGAGGTTAGTCTTACTGATATACCGGAGAAGGAAATCGTTGGAGCCGGTGATTTGAGCAAGCAGATATTGACGAAGGAAAAATTAAGAAAAGGATTGGGAAAATTGACCGAGGAGCAAAAACAGGTGATAGTACTGAAATTCATTCAGGGTTACAATAACCAGGAGGTTGCGGATATCGTCGGTAAATCAGTGGGTGCGGTGAAAGTACTGCAATTCAGGGCTTTGAGGGCCATGCGTGAATATTTTTCTAGGCGGGATCATGAACCAGAAAATTGAGGACATTCTCGACCTTTTGTTGGCAGAGGTTGCGGGCGGCAGGTCGGTGGAAGATTGTCTTAATGATTATCCCGACCAGGCAGAGGCATTGCTGCCATTATTGCAGCTCGCCGAAGAAATAAGAGAGTTACCGAAACCAGAACCAACCAGTGGCGCCGTACGGGCGGTCTTAAGAAAGGTGCAGGCAGCTCGTGCCGAGAGGCAGCGGTTCTCCTTGCGAGGGCTGTTCAAGGTAGGCGTCGTTCCAGTAAGAGTCCTGACTGTACTCTTCTTTCTATTTCTGTTCGAAATAACGACGGTTTCTTTGAGTGCCAAGACTCTACCGGGCCATATGTTGTATCCGTTGAAGAGGTTCGCCGAAGACGTCCAGCACTTCCTGACCGTCGATTCCGAGGTCAGAGCGACTATCCACATCGTTCTCGCCGACCGTCGAACATATGAATTTGCCTGTCTACCCAAAATCGACGCCAAGGTAAATGAGTTCTTGCTCGCGGAGATGCTCCAAGAGATTGAATATGCGCTCAAGCACGTCGGCGGTCTTAGCAGCGAGAGTGCGGTGAGGGTTATCAACCAGATCTATGACTGCCATCAATTCCAGCTGCAAGTCCTGGAAGAAACGAAAGGCACTGCTTGTGATTGCAATATCGGCCTGATCGAGGAGGCGATAAAGTGCTGTCTGGAGCAGCGTGAGTGTATCGAGTGCATCAAAGAACACCTCATTTCAGATCATAGCGGACGTGGTGATCCGGGTACATGATCTGACAATACACAGAGTATTCTAGACGGGTGCAATTGTTTTGCCAGGGGTCGGTCTTAACTCCTGCGTAACTTTTCCATTACATAGACGTCAGTACTTATATAATAAAAGGGAACTGAAGCATAGGAGTTGTCTTAGTGGTTCCTCCCAACCGGTGCTTACCATTACAGAGAAATTTAATCTGCTTTGTCGGTAAGCGCCGGTTTTCTTTTCCAGCCGCTATTCAAGCCGACTCGATTTCTCTGTGCCGTAACCTCCACTGGATATTTCCGTCTGTTATAGTGATGCGAAAAACGGCATTTCTATTTGTCTTTTTGATTTCGCTGTTGGCATTTGCCCATGCGAACACCGATACGCTGATAGACCTGGATGGATTACTCGCTGAAGCAATAGCGAACAATCCCGAGCTCAGCGCGCTCATGGCAGAATACAGGGCAGCAGGCATGAGAATATCGGTATTGCGGTATTTGCCGGATCCAATGGTTTCCATAGAATGGGAAGGTGAAAATAGGATGTACGGTATTAGCCAGAAACTTCCGTTTCCAACGAAGATTGCTGCTCAATCAAAGGTTGAAGCGCTGACAGCGGAGCAGGACTATTTGAAATATGCGTATAGAGTTAACTCCGTGATCCTTGACGTCAAAACCGCATATGCCCAACTCTATTTTTCGCATGGGAAGGCAGGGGCAGCCGAGAAGGCAGTATCATTTCTCAAACAAGTATACAATGTCACTTTGAATAGATATGCGCTCGGTGAGGCATCGCAGTCCGAAGTATTACGTGCCCAGATCGAATTGTCGAAGGCAGAGAACGACCGGGCAGCGGCAGAGGACGACATTTCGATATCGGAGGCGGTGCTCAACGTGCTGCTCCACCGGCACGTCGACGAACCATTGGGCATTCCTCGAGAACCAATGTCGCAAATCGGTGAACGGAATCTGGAGGAGCTGTATGCTCATGCCAACGAACATGAACCCATGCTGAGGGCATATGGTGTAGCATTAAAGAAAGCAGCGGTGATGAAGTCATTGGCGTACCAGGCATATCTTCCAGACTTCATGTTGGGATTCAACCAGATGGATGGGGTCATGAACGACCGTAAGTACATGCTGGGGTTCACAATCCCATTGTGGTTCATAGGCAAGCAGAGGAATCTCGTAAGAGAGGCGGAATTCGGCCGTGAAATGGCTTTAGCCGATTATGAAGCGATGAAGAACAACGTCATGCTGTCCGTAAAAAGAGCGAAGTTGCAGGTCGACAAGAAGAAACGTTTGGTCGCCTTGTATAAGAACTCGTTGCTGCCCCAGACCGAAGCGGCACTGAAGTCAGCCTTAGCTGCATATGGAGTCGGCGGGGTCGAATTCGAACATTTGCTCGAAACGGCAACGTTGCTGGTACGGATAGAACTGGAGTATCATCAGGCCAATGCCGACTTTTTCACGGCAGCGGCAGAGTTGGAAAGAGTAATAGGAATAGTCGACTAAAATTTAAGGAGATATTATGTTTAGCAAAAAAACAATGATTGCAGGCGCGGTTTTTTTTACGGTGCTGTTGCTGCTCTTAATTTCGTGCGGTGGCCGAGCCGAGAAGGCGGTCGTCGATACGGGGATGATCGGCAGGCAAGCAATGTGTCCGGTCACTGGAGACACATTCACGATTCACGCATCGACACCGGTTGTCGTATACAAAGGTGAGGAATACTACATGTGCTGTCCTGGTTGTGACCTTGAATTCATGAAAGACCCCGATAAATATCTGAACGACAAGAAAGGAGACGATGGAAGAGGACAGAAAGCAGAGCCCTCGAATGAGGAGATCGCATACTGGACATGTTCGATGCACCCTGAAGTGAGGTCGGAGACCGAAGGCAGCTGTCCAATTTGCGGCATGACTCTTATCCCGGCATATGAGCGATCAGAATCGAGCGATATACTCCCTTTAAAGAATAGTGCGGCAGCTCTCGCGGGTATCAGAACATATCCGGTTAGGAAGGAAAGGTTGCACAGGGAAATAAGATTGGCGGGCAGAGTGGCATTTGATCCGGAACTGGTTACAGCGCAGGAAGAGTACATCAATGCGATTAAGATGAGAGATGATATCGAAAGCATTGACGAAATTTCTCTAAAGAGAGCGGAGCAGCTTATTGCCAATGCAGAATACAGGCTGAGATTAATGGGCATGGATGAGGCGGAGATTAGAATCCTGGCGCGTTCAAGAAAGGTTCAGTCATCGCTTGTCATGCCACAGAATGAATCTTGGGTATATGCGGATGCTTACGAATCCGATATTGGATGGATTGAAAGAGGACAGTCGGTGATAGTGAAATCAGCTGCACAACCCGATAAGCGATTCGCTGGCAAAGTGATGGCGGTCAGCCCGACTTTTTCGCAAGGGTCGCGTTCGAATCTGATCAGGATCAAATTGTCGAACCCTGAAGCGAAATTGAAACCGGGGATGTACGTGGAGACAACGATCATTTCACCCATTCATGTGGGAGGACCGCGGAGTCCAGAATCTCGAGTACTGGCCATTCCTGTGGAAGCTCTCCTTGACACCGGCAGTCGAAAGGTCGTGTGGGTTTATATCGAGGGCAGAGGTTATCAGCCTCGTACGGTGAAGATTGGACCCGTAGGGTATTTGCATGGTGGTAGCACAGAAGAGCGCTACTACCCAGTGCTGGAAGGCTTGAATGAAGATGAATTGGTCGTGACTAATGGTAATTTCCTCCTCGATTCCGAAAGCAGGATAACGGGTGTCGCGGCAATTGGATATGGTGGCGCACTAGGTGTTGATGACCAGACATTACCTGCCCATCAACATTAAGGATCATTAAAGTCCTCATAGAGATATCAATGGCACTGCGTAGTTGAAAGGGTTCGTAGAAGAATGGTCGAAAAATTAATAGAGATATGTTTAAAGAATAGATTCCTGGTAATGGGTGCGTTCATACTGATCGTGCTTTGGGGTGTCTTCGCCCTCAGGAACACGCCGATCGATGCCATCCCGGATATCGGAGATATGCAGGTGATCGTTTATGTAGACTGGGAGGGGCGGAGTCCTAAGGACGTAGAAGATCAGATCGTCTATCCCTTGACGACACGGCTCACGGGGACCCCAGGCGTCAAAACGATCAGATCGACATCCGAGTTCGGCTTCGGCATGGTGAGCATAATTTTCGAAGAAGGTGTGGAATACTACTGGGCACGGACCAGAGTCCTGGAAAGGTTGAGCTTCGCAACAGGTGGCATGCCGGTCGATGCCAGAGTGGTATTGGGTCCGGATGTCACAGCAGTCGGACAGATCTTCTGGTATACGGTTGAGAACGGATATTATTGTCCGGATCACCCTCAGGAATCTTTCGCAGGGGACGGTGTATGCCCAGAGGACGGTAAGAAACTCATGCCATCGAACTACGATCTCAGTGAATTACGGGGTATCCAGGATTGGTATGTTCGCTTTCAACTCAATTCGGTAAGTGGAGTATCCGAAGTTGCATCGGTTGGCGGATACGTCAAACAGTATCAGATCGATGTGGATCCCTACAAACTCGTTCACTATCACGTCATGATTACTGATGTCATCAATGCGGTCAAAAGTTCAAATATCGACATTGGGGCGAAGGTGTTCACGGAGGGCAGTGTTGAGTTCATCGTTCGTGGTCTCGGATTCATAAAGAATACCCGTGATATCGAAAACATCGCGGTCGGTGTGCACGAAAGTGTACCGGTATACATAAGGGATGTAGGAAGGGTGACCGTCGGCCCTGATTTCAGGCGTGGTGCGCTTGACAAGGAAGGCCGGGAAGTCACCGGCGGCGTAGTCGTCATGCGTTACGGTGAAAATCCGCTGCGCGTCATTGAAGGCATCAAGGAGCGGATTGAGGAATTGGAGGTCGGACTGCCGCCTGGTGTTCGGGTAGTGCCGTTCTATGATCGCACGGGGCTGATTGACCGCACGGTGAATACACTCAGAGACGCTCTGACACAGGAGATATTGATCACTGCCTTCGTCATCATCGTCTTTCTCCTTCACTTTTTTGGCAGTCTCGTGATCTCGATCGTCCTGCCGGTCGGTGTTCTCATTTCATTCATTTTCATGCGCATTTTCGGCATCGATGCCAACATCATGTCGCTCGGCGGTATAGCCATAGCGATCGGCGTCATGGTCGATTCAGGTTCGGTTCTCGTTGAGAACATATACCGTAGGGTCGCCGAACGGCAGAGGCACGGGGAGCTGACCGCGGTTCAAAGATTAGAGACGACGATCGAAGCCGCCAAGGAGGTCGGTAGGCCGGTATTCTTTGCGCTCTTGACCACTATCATTGGGTTCATCCCGGTCTTTGTGCTGACAGGGCAAGCCGGAAAGCTGTTTCGTCCGCTTGCTTTCACAAAAACGTTCGCCATGGCCGGCGCGGCATTTATCGCCGTGTGCCTTTTACCGACCCTTGCGTTCTACCTTGTGCGAGGCCGCTTGAGATTACCCGATGAGAACATCATGTCGCGCTTGCTGAGGAGAATATACCGCCCTACTCTCGATTGGTCGCTGAACCACAAAAAGATAGTCGTTGCCATCTTCGGACTCGTTCTTGTTATTGGCCTCTTCACGACGTTACTCATTAAGCAGGAATTCATGCCGCCGCTGAACGAAGGCGATTTGCTATTCATGCCGGTACTGCTGCCCGGTGCCTCTCTGACTCAGGTCATGGAGGTGATGCAGAAACAGGACATGATCATCAAGAACGAATTTCCTGATGAGGTAGAGTGGGTCGTTGGTAAACTCGGTCATGCTGAAACTTCGACGGATCCAGCGCCGGTGACCATGATCGAGACGATCATTCATTTGAAACCGCAGAAATCATGGCGCAAGGGTATGACCCGCGAAAAGTTGATCGAAGAGATTCAGATTAAGACAAAGATTCCAGGTGTCAGTCCTATCATGACACAGCCGATACGCAACAGAATTGATATGTTGGCGACAGGTATCCAGACGCCGGTGGGCATAAAAGTCTTTGGCCCTGATCTTGGCCAGATAGAAAGAATCGCAGAGGAACTTGAAAGAATCGTCACGAATGTGGAGGGGGCGGCGAATGTGTTTGCCGAGCGCATTGGCAATCGTCCCTATTATGAACTCGAGATAGACCGTAACAGGATCGCTCGCTATGGTGTTAATCTGGGAATGGTCCAAGAGGTGATTGCGATGGCGATCGGCGGGATGAACGTGACACAGACTGTCGAGGGGCGTGAGCGATACCCGATACGGGTGAGGTATATGCGAGAACTGCGTGACAATCCAGAGGCGATGAATCGGATCTTTATCAGCGCAGCCGATGGACAACAGATCCCGCTGGGGATTCTCGTTAATGCTTCGAGGAAGCTTGGTCCCGCCATGCTGCAGTCTGAAAATACCATGCCGTATGTAAGAGTCTTCATCAACGTTCGGCAGGATATCATCGGTCTCGTTGATTTTGTGAGACTAGCCCAGAGAACCGTAGAAGAGAAGATAGAGAGCGGTGAATTGACGATTCCTCCGGGATACTACCTTCGCTGGAGCGGACAATTCGAATCTGAGGTCGAGGCCAGAAACAGATTGGCCGTTGTGCTACCGATCTGTTTGGCAGTCATCATGCTGTTGTTGTATGTTGCTTTCAAAGATCTACCTTCGGTTCTCGTCGTAGCATTGAGTTTGCCGTTCTCACTCGTAGGAGGGATAATACCTCTGTATCTGTTCGGTTTCAAATTTTCAACTGCGGTCTGGGTGGGATTCATCGCCCTGTTCGGTGTGGCCACCGATAATGCGGTCGTGCTCTTGACCGTCTTCAAGAACATCTTCGGAGAGAAGAAACCCTCGGATGTTCCTGAAGTACGCGAGAATGTCATCAGGGGAGGATTGCTGCGTGTGAGGCCGATAATGATGACCGTCCTCACAACGGTCTTGGCACTCGTGCCGATCATGTTCTTCACTTCGGCGGGTTCCGAGGTGATTAAACCCATGGCGTCGCCGATCATTGGCGGCTTGCTGAGCGCCACCTTTGCCAATCTGATTCTTATACCGATCGTCTATGCGTGGATCAAGGAGCGGCAACTGACAAGGCAGAAGATTCAACATTGACCGGCAGCAAGGTTGACGGCCGATGGTCCAGTAATTATAATCAGCTAGGAGGAAGTCATGGATTATGGGTTCGTAAAGAAGACCGAGTTGGAATTCGACAGTGCGTTGAAAAAAATAGAGGAAGAATTGCAGAAAGAAGGATTCAAGATTCTTACAAAGATCGACGTCCAGGGAAAATTCAGGGAGAAGTTGAACATCGATTTTCCGAAATATATGATACTCGGAGCATGCAATCCGGAGTTGGCGCACAATGCCATCTCTGCCGAGTGGGATATTGGTCTATTGTTACCGTGCAATGTGATCGTTTATGAAAAAAGCAGAGAGGTGTGGGTCGGTGTAATGCGGCCGACCGCAGCAATGGCAGTAGTGCAAAATGATTCACTTCGAGGGTTGGCGGCAGAAGTTGAGGCAAAATTGAAGAAGGTTTTTGACGGTATATAAGGGGGCACTATGAGGTTATTGGTAATACTGGTGTCGTTGGTCTTGCTACAGCCGGCGTGTTATTATCCGAGAGGGTGGCACATGATGGAAGGTTGGGATCATATGCCATGGTGGAGTTACGGAGGTGTTTTTATGTGGTTGATATTCTTGGCATTAGTTGCCTTTGTAATCTATTTCATTGTCCGTGGTGAAAAATGGATGAAGCGTGGCAACGGTGAAGAAAGTGCCCTCGATATTCTTAAGAAACGTTACGCCAAGGGAGAGATTACGAAAGAAGAATACGATAGGATCAAGAAGGAACTCATACCCTAACCCGAAATCAATAGACCATCTTTATCGAGAGGCCAGAGGTAAAATGAGCCGGCAATGATGATCGGCAGAGTGTTTATTTTCCTCGTTCGAAGGAGGTCGAGAGCGTTCCATACCGAATCTGCCAGTGTGATATTTCTCTGATATTTTCGGGCTTGTTGGTACAGTTCCCCGGGTTCTATTGCCCTTGGGCTATCCGCCTTCACAAGGAGAACTTCCCTCGCCCTCGGGAATATGTTCTTCAGGCAATATCGCTTGTCTTTGTCCCGGTTGCTGCCGAAGATAAGAAAGAAATCATTGATATTGAAGAGATCGAGGTTGCGCTCGAAAGCTCGGAACGAATCTCCGTTATGACAGCAGTCGAATATGATCAGAGGTCGATCAGATATGACTTCAAACCTGCCACGCAGTTGGGTATGTTTAATGCCCAGTGCAATCTTCTGGGGTTTTAGCAAGAAACCCGTGCTTTTCAGTTCGGACAATACTGCCAGTGCAATAGAAAGATTCTCTATCTGGTGCGCACCGGTTAGGGGTAGATGAGCTTGGATGTCCCCCATCGAACCATCGATGATGAGACTGCTTCCTCTGATTGACTGCTCGAGTATCCGGACGGTGCATCGGTCGTCAGCGAAGATTATTTTGCTCCCTTTCTTTGCCGCAATGCGTGCAAGAACACGCTCAACGACGGGTCTCTGGTGTATGGTGATCAGCGTACCATGCTCGCGTATGATCCCGGCCTTTTCGGTTGTGATCGCGCTGAGCGTGTTGCCCAGTAGGTTGGTGTGGTCGTAACCGATCCTAGTGATGACTGAAATGAGTGGGTCAGATGCATTCGTAGCGTCCAGGCGTCCTCCTAAGCCGACTTCGAGGAGAGTGAAATCGACGTGTTGTTCCAGAAAGTATAGAAAGGCTATCGTCGTAAGCGCTTCAAAGAAGCTTCTCGCACCCGTCTTCCTGCGCATTAGTGGCCTTAGCATCGCAGCGTAGCGGTCCAGGTCCGAGTCACTGATCTCTTTGCCGTTTACCTTGATACGTTCATTCATCCTGGTTAAATGGGGTGATGTGTACATGCCCACGATGTACCCGTTATTCATCAAAGATGCTGCCAGGATTGCCGCTGTCGAGCCTTTTCCCTTCGTTCCTCCGATTAGTATTACATTATTTAGTTTCTTTTGGGGTGCTCCGACATGGCCGAGAAATTTCTTATAGATGTCCAGGTCATAATTGTAGCCGACGGTTCTTTCGTAGTCGACCAGTGAATGGAGAAAATCCTGGTGGCCTGTTTTCAAATAGCCTTGGGGCCGAGTGGCTTCAGTTTGAGGGCAATATCGAGGGCCTTTGCAGAATGGGTTAGTGCTCCAATCGAAATATAATCTGCACCGCACGAGGCGAGTTGCGCGATATTTGTCATGTCGACACCACCGCTTATCTCAATTTCGGTTGTGGCAGCTGTTGTGCGAACGAGGTTAACGGCCCGGGTGATCTGATTGACATTCATGTTGTCGAGCATTATCCGGTCGACCTCGAGAGCTAATGCCTCTTTGACTTCGGACATGGTCTTGACCTCGACTTCGATGAACTGTTTCCTCCTCCTCCTGACGCGCTTCACTGCTTCGGTTATGTCGCCCGCGATCTGAATGTGGTTGTCTTTTATCATTATCCTGTCATACAGACCAGAGCGGTGATTGAAACCGCCGCCTGTGCGAACCGCATATTTCTCCATTATTCTCAAACCGGGCATTGTCTTCCGTGTGTCGAGGATTCTGATCTTATCACCGGCGACATTCACGAACTCTCTTGTCCTGGTTGCGATGCCGCTCAGGTGCTGCAGGAAATTCAGTGCAGTCCGCTCGGCCTTTAGACAGGTTGAGGCTTTTCCAATCAGTATGGCGATCGTATCTCCTCGAGACAATGTACTTCCATCATTCATCTGTTTCTGAAAATCGATCGCCGGATCGAGTTGTTCAAAGACGTTCTGCGCAATATCGATACCGCAGAGTATCCCCTCTTCTTTCGCAAAAATTACGCCCAGCGCACGGTCATTTTCCAACACGATCGCGTCGGTCGTAATGTCACCTCGACCGATGTCTTCCCTGAGCGCTCTCTTTATGATCGTTAGGAACTTAAGGGTCGCTCTATCTTTTTTTGGATACTTGGTCCTTTTGCTTCTTCCCTTCATATTTCTCCATTTTGCGCTTTATCGCTTTGATCCTATCCCTTATCTCTGCCGCTTGCTCGAATTCGAGAAGCGCGGCCGCCTCCTCCATTTCCTTGTACAACCGTCCGAGTTCTTCGATACCATCTCTTTCATTACTATCCTCCCTCATGATGCGGTCGGCCACCGATGTTGCCTTCATAATCTCTTCATGGCTCTTTGTAATGCTCTTCGGTATGATGCTATGTTCTTCGTTGTACTCGATCTGCTTGTTTCGGCGTCTTTCCATCTCTTTAATTGCATTGCGCATGGAACTTGTGATCTCGTCGGCATACATTATCACCTCACTGCGGACGTTACGCGCGGCTCGACCGGCGGTCTGTATCAGTGACCGTTCGCTCCGCAGAAATCCCTCACGATCGGCATCTAGGATCGCAACAAGAGCGACTTCTGGCAGATCCAACCCCTCCCTGAGGAGATTGATGCCGACGAGAATGTCAAATTCACCGAGCCTGAGCCCTCTTAGAATATCAACACGTTCAATGGCGTTTATTTCCGAGTGCATATAACGCACGCGTAGGCCCAGTTCATGCAAATATTCGGTAAGATCTTCGGCCATGCGCTTAGTCAGGGTCGTCACCAGAATTCGTTCTTTGTTGACGATCCGCTTTTGTACCTCATTGAGCAGGTCATCTACCTGATTTTTTGCCGGTTTGACGGTTACCTTGGGGTCGACGATCCCTGTGGGCCGGACGATCTGTTCAACAATGCGATGCTGGGATTTTCCCATTTCCCACTCTCCAGGCGTGGCAGAGATGCAAATTGCCTGGTTGACCAGTGATTCGAATTCGGCGAATCTCAGCGGTCTGTTCTCAAGTGCCGATGGTAATCGGAAGCCGTGTTCGACCAACGTTGATTTGCGTGAGTGGTCGCCTTCGTACATGCCATTGATCTGGGGGATCGTAACGTGCGATTCATCGATTATAATAAGGAACTCCCTCGGAAAATAATCGATGAGGCAAAATGGCCTTTCACCTGGCTGACGGCCGGAGAGATGCATCGAGTAATTCTCTATGCCCGGGCAATAGCCCATTTCAGTGAGCATTTCGATGTCAAAATTGGTTCGCTGCTCAAGGCGCTGGGCTTCAAGCAATTTGCCTCTTTCCCTGAAATGACCCACCCTGTTCCGGAGTTCATTTCTGATATTTTCGATCGCGCTTTCGATTCTGGTCTGCGTCGTTATGAAGTGTCTGGCAGGAAATATCACGATACTGTCAGGCTCTTCCCTGACGTGGCCGGAAACGGGTTCAAATATCTGTATGCGCTCGATCCTGTCATCGTCAACCTGTATTCTAATGCCGTGTTCCTCGTCCGCAGGATGTATGTCAACCGTATCGCCGCGCACTCTGAAGGTACCTCTCGCAAAATCGATATCGTTTCTACTGTATTGGATTGAAACGAGAGCATTCAATAATGATTCTCTTTCTCTCTTCATGCCCTTCCGGAGAACAACTACGAGTTCCTTAATTTCGTCTGGCGAACCGATGTTGTATATGCATGATACGGAAGCCACGATGATGACATCGGGGCGGGTTATGAGGGAGGAGGTTGCACGCAAGCGCAAACGTTCGATCTCTTCGTTGATCGATGCATCTTTTTCAACATACAAATCGCTTTCAGGAACATATGCTTCTGGTTGGTAATAATCATAGTAGGAGATGAAATACTCCACTGCATTGTTGGGGAAGAAGGATTTGAATTCACCGTAGAGCTGCGCTGCCAATGTTTTGTTATGGGATATGATGAGCGTGGGTCGTTGGATTTGTTCGATTACATTGGCTATTGTAAATGTCTTGCCTGAACCTGTTACACCGAGCAGCGTTTGATATTTCTCGCCCTGGTTTATCGCCTGGACCAGATTGTTTATTGCCTCTGGTTGATCACCTTTTGGGGTAAAGGTAGTTACGAGCTTAAATCCCACGTTTGAGGATTCGGTATGACATCGGCTCAACGGATAATCTGAGGATCTGAGAATAGGCAGTGTATTTTTCTCTATTTATGAGATCGACGTATGATCCATCCCAAGCCGGCAGTTCGACGAAGACCTGTGCTGGATTGCAGTTCAATACGACGATGATACCTCCACGGTCGTACGCATAGACCTTCTTAATGTCGTCGATATACAGGCTGTAGAAGTGTTGACCCGTTAGTTCAGGGTTTTCCCTGCGTATCCTCATTAGATTACGGATTCTGTTCCACAGGGCACGGTCCTGCTGGCCGATATTCCAGGGAAAACTGCCCCAATTAAGGAATGCGCAGTCGCTCATGCCCATCTCGTCGCCTGAAAGCAGAATCGGTGAACATTGACATGTGAAAATGAATGCATACATCAATTCTAATAGATCATCATCTACTATGCTCCGGATACGCTTTGAATAGTCAAACAAGCCAACGAGGTTATTTTGATTACGCTGCTCGGGAACGTAAAAATGCATGTAGTTTATGGTACTATCGAATTCAGCGGTTGTTATTTCGTTGTTGACGAAATAGTCGATCAAAGTTGATATTAATGCTCTATCAAAGCAACAATCAGATATGCCTTCACGCCGTGAGCGGTAATCACTGGTGATCAGCAAGAGGTTTGGATACCTGACCTTCATGTAGTTGTGTAACCTCACCATGAAGTCATTGTCGATTTCGTCCTGTTCGCCAATATACAAACCGTCGAATCCAAAGCGTGTCCAATAGTCGATAAAACCGATCAGGTAATTCTGAAGTTGTTGATTGCGAAGGTTCAGTAACGGAAAGCGAAGATCGGAGCGCCAAGTACGGTAGGTGAAACCACGCTCATCAGGGTCCGTCGATTGGATGCGATACCAGTCAATGAACCGAGAGGCACGCTGCTTGGCGAGAATATCTGTAAACGCCGGGAAATCATCGCCGGTGTGTGAAAACACGACACTCAGTACGACCCTCTTTCGTACGGCGTGGATCGCATCCACCAGTCTCCTGAGATCATTTGTGTCCCCAAATGCTGGATCGATTGTTGCATAGTCACGGGGATTGAACTTATGGTTTGAATTGGCGGTGAAGATAGGCGACAGCATTATAATGTCGGGTCCGAGCGAATCCAGGTACCCGATCTTCTGAATGATACCTCTAAGATCGCCGCCGTACGGTGTCCAATCCTCAGGTTTTGTGTTCCATTCCTTCTTTTCGACGGGGTCATTCCTCGTATCACCGTTATTGAATCCATCGACGTTGACGTAGTAGTATGTTTTCCCTGCGGCCCAGGATGGTGTCGTTATGGACTTTGCGGTAGGCCGGAAATTACCTTCGGCAGGAATGACTAGTGAATCGGCGCCAAGCCTGACGAGAAACCTGTATGACAGCGTAGAATCGAACGCACTCAATCTGACTACATGGTATTCATATTCCCTATCACTGTAGCCGAGGTGCATGCCGAAGGATCTCGTTCCAATAACGAGCATTGCCTGCCCAACCGTACCCTTTTTCGTTCTGAGGCGAATGCTTCCTGCTTGTGGGTTGGCATAGAGTAGGTCTGCGGGATCATGGAATATGTCTTGGGCACTGATTGCGTGTGCGTTTCGTTGCAATGTCAATAATATCAATATTCCAGCAAGTGCAAGGCGCATAATGAAAGTGTATGCGAAATGTGAGTATTTGTCAATAATTGGGCATATATCTTGACAGATTTAACATATTAAATATAATAAGAATTGATGGGGGATAAGGCCTCGAAGACAGCAGTAACCAGTGATGCCTTTCCTACTCCCCAAGAAATAGTAGCCCGCCTCGACCGGTACGTCATTGGTCAATCCGAAGCTAAGAAGGCAGTGGCAATTGCTCTGAGAAATCGATGGCGACGACAGCGGGTCCAAGATAAGCTAAAGGAAGAAATTTATCCCAACAATATCATTCTCATAGGTCCGACAGGAGTGGGAAAGACGGAGATAGCCAGGCGGCTGGCTGGTTTAGCGCGCGCTCCTTTCATGAAGGTGGAGGCGTCGCGTTTTACAGAAGTCGGCTACGTCGGGCGGGACGTTGAAGCAATGGTCAGGGATCTGGTTGAAATATCAGTGAATATGGTTCGTCAGGAGAAAACGAAGGCGGTACAGGAAAAAGCTGAGGTTTATGCTGAGGAGAGGATTCTCGATATTCTTCTTCCTACACCGGTACGGTCTGACAAGGAAGTTTCTGCTTCTGAAGTTTCGGAGACGGCAGTTCAAACGAGGGAAAAGATGCGTTGGAAACTGCGCCGCGGAGAACTCGACGGACGTGTTGTCGAGCTGGAAGTCTCCAGGCAGGGAGCCATGCCGATCGTTGAGATCTTTAGCCAGGGGGGAATAGAGGAGTTGAGCATGGCTCTTGAAGAAGCCTTTGGCGGACGCATGCCAAGGCGGAAAAAGAAGAGGAAGATGCCGGTCAAGGAGGCGATAAGGTATTTGCAGAGCGAAGAGGCGGAAAAACTCATCGACATGGATGAGGTCGTGAACGAAGCAAGGCAAAGGGCAGAGAATTCAGGGATTATTTTTGTCGATGAAATAGACAAGGTTGCCGGTGGCGGCGGTTCGAGCGGTCCGGACGTTTCGCGTGAGGGCGTCCAACGTGACCTGCTGCCGATCGTTGAGGGTTCGAACGTCATGACGAAATACGGCATGATAAAGACCAACCACATACTGTTCATTGCAGCGGGGGCATTTCATAACAAGAAACCGTCTGACCTCATACCAGAACTTCAGGGAAGATTTCCGATTCGGGTCGAACTCTCCGCCTTATCCGAAGATGATTTTCGACGTATCCTGGTCGAGCCAGAGAATTCCTTGATCAAGCAATACGTCGCACTGTTGGCGAGCGATGGTGTTGCGCTGGAGTTCTCCGATGAAGCCATCGTAGCGATTGCGAGAATCGCGGGAATGGTGAATGAGACGACGGAGAACATTGGTGCGCGACGCTTGCACACGGTTATGACCAAACTCCTGGAGGAATTACTGTTTAATGCGCCTCAGGCTGAGAAAAAAGTGGTTGTCACAAACAAATATGTCGATGGAAAGTTAGGTGAAATAGTGCGCAACGTAGATGTCTCTCGCTACATATTGTGAGAGCATAGAATGAAATGGAATTCAAGAGATACTTGCTGGTCTTGACGAGCGAGACCGATCAAGCGATTTTGTCGACAGCCGTTCAGTTATGCAAGAATTCGCGCGCGAAATTATACGTGATGTTCGTTATCGAACCCAACCGAGTATCGCGGTTGGCGAGTCTTACCCATCAAAAGGTTAAGGCGATTTATGATAAGACAGAAGAGAACGGGTGGCAGTTGCTATACCTTGTGGAGGATGAGGCGGTCGAAAATGGCATCTGGACTTCCTTGCACCTCGAAGAAGGTAATTTGCTGGAACTGACCAAACGCTATGCTGAGACGTATCAAATCGATGCGCTCGTGATCAGGAAGAAAGACGAGGCTAAGAACGTTTTCGTTTCTTCTTCGGTCCCTGTCATCGGCCTATGAGTAGCTTCTTCTCGTATCTGGATCTGTTCTCACTGTGTTGTACGAACATGGTTGGACAATGGGAGGTTTGATGCAACTGAAAATCTCTGAGTATCTTAAACCAGAGGCTATAATAATGGAAATAAAGGCAAAGGAAAAAATTGCCGCGATCAATGAAATCGTGGAACACATGGTGGAACACAAATTGGTCAGTGATGGAAAAGAATTCATCAAGGCCCTGGCGAAAAGAGAGAACCTTGAGTCTACCGGGATAGGTGACGGGATCGCGATCCCCCACGCCCGCACGAATGCGGTTGGAGACCTCATCCTGGCCTTTGCCCACTCTCCTCAGGGAATAGATTTTTCATCAATAGACGGAAAACCGTCGCATATAATCTTTCTTATCGCATCGCCCGAGAATCAGAAATCCGAATATATAATGGCCCTGGCCAAACTATCCAAATTGCTTCGCAAGCATCCGGTGAGGGAGATGTTGAGAAATGCAAAGGATCCAGAAGAGATCCTCCAGATCGTCAGGGCTAACGAGGAGTAGGCTTTGCTGGCGAGATTCCTTGTGTTCATTTGTTTGCTCGGTAATCTCTATGGGGATAAGTTACTGATCCCGATGGACATATCACAAACAGATCACCTGAAAGCTTACGGTATAGCCTTTCGCGCCGTGAGTACAGGTAACAATGTAGAATGGTTGCTTAATTTTCGTGGTGGCTCGTTTCTCATGGACTACGGGGCAGCAGTGGAAAAGGATTGCGCGATGAACGGTGTACGATGGGAACTGATTTCAGTATCCGATGTTCTATCGATCTATCAGACCATCGAAGAAAACAATATGGAAACAATACTGCTTGAGAAGGCACCGAGAATCGCCGTGTACATACCGGAGAATTTTGAACCATGGGATGATGCTGTCACTTTGGCTCTCGAATATGCTGGCGTACCATATGATCAGATCTGGGATGATGAAGTCCTCGGAGGGATTCTGCAGAAGTATGATTGGCTGCACCTGCATCACGAGGATTTTACTGGCCAGTACGGTAAATTCTACGGCAGCCAGCGGCAGAATGAATGGTACCAGTCAGAGGTGCGCATGAACGAAGAGGCTGCAAGACGTCTCGGGTTTGCCAAGGTTTCAAAATTGAAACTGAGTGTAGCTATTGCGATCAAAGAGTATATTGCGCAGGGTGGTTTCGTTTTCTCGATGTGTTCGGCCTGTGATACTTATGAGATCGCGTTGGCGGCGGCAGAGGTAGATATTTGCCATGACGTCTTTGATGGCGATCCGCATGATAGTCAGGTAAATAGTAAGTTGGATTTCAATAGGTGTCTCGCTTTCGAGAATTTCCAGGTCGTTGTCGATCCGTTGGTATATGAGCACTCAACTATCGATGTAACCCAAGAGGCAAGCCGGAGGGGTCCAGACACGTACTTCTCGCTATTTGATTTTTCCGCCAAGTTCGATCCTGTCCCTTGCATGCTCGTTCAGAATCACACGTCACTCGTGAAGGAATTTTTGGGTCAATGTTCGGGCTTCAGGCGTACCGCGGTCAAGGTACCCATATTGACGCTTGGTGACGTAGTGGGCACTGAAGAAGTCAAGTATATCCACGGTGATTATGGCAAAGGTACGTTTACATATCTTGCCGGCCACGACCCTGAGGATTACCAGCACTATGTCGGTGATCCTCCAACCGATCTCAGTTTGCACAGAAACTCGCCCGGCTACAGGTTGATTCTGAATAATGTACTGTTTCCAGCAGCGCGCAAGAAGGAGTTGAAGACATAGATAGATCTAAGTTTCAGATTCATGTCCGTGATATCGAGAGCGAGGAGGCCGTGGAGTTTCGCGACCTCAATGCGGCGGAGTTGAATCTTGACAAGAAAGGGACGATCAGGTTGGGCAAGATCTCTGCCGACGTGGTGCTGCAGAAGTCGGCAGTCGGTATTGGGGCGGATTTCATGGTCAGATACGACGGTGAGTTCACTTGCGTGCGCTGTCTGCAGAAATTCACACAGCATGGTGATGCAAACCTGCATCTCGATTATATTGAAGGTTCTGATCCTCATTTACATTCGGATAACGTTGAACTGAATGCACACGAAGCTGATAGGGTCTATTATCGTGGTACCTATATTGACCTTAGCGTGGGTATCAGAGAGGCGCTCCTTCTTGCGCAGCCGATCGTGTACATTTGCCGGGATGATTGCTCGGGTCTGTGTCCCGTGTGTGGTGTCAATCTCAATAAGGGTCGATGTACTTGCAAGGACACGAAAGCCGGCCTCTTTGCGCCGGCAGCGAAGGCGTTTGCGAAAAAGAGAGGACGGACACGGAGAAAATGACCCAAAAAGCACCATGGTACAGCCTGGTGAAGTGATTCCCTGATATGCTGCTATTTCTACTTTCATCGCTGATGGTCGATAGTATCATCTATCAGCCTGGACTTCAACACGCTCAGATAGGTTTGATTGTTCTGGACCTGGATAAGGACAGTGTTGTATACGCTTACAATCATGATAAACTCCTTGTGCCGGCATCGAATGTCAAGATACTGACGAGTGCGGCAGCCCTGGTGTTCCTGGGGCCGGATTTCCGTTACAGAACGAGGATCGCTTTCGGCGGTCGGCTGAGGAACCGCCGCCTCCAGGGGAACATAATGGTATTTGGTCGTGGCGATCCGAATTTCTCTTTGTCCGACGTAGATTCTTTCGTTAACGCAATCAAGAACAAAGGGATTTCCGAGATCGAGGGTGATATTGTCCTGGTCGATGATTATTTCACCGAAGAACGATTGCCAATCGGATGGTCATGGCACTATCTGGACGCGCGGTATGCTGCTGAGATATCTGCTCTATCAGTGAACCGTAATACCGTGAACGTCGCCATTGAGGGCACCACATTGGGTGAGAAGGCAAGGGTCGTTCTCGAGCCGGAGACCGGATATGTTACATTGGTCAACAATATGGTGACAAAAATCGGTGATGATAGTATTATTATCTACCGCCGGCCCGATGCGAATGTGATCTATGTGGACGGAGGAATTGGGTATGGCCGAGCGCGTAACATTGAAGTGGCAGTGAAAGACCCAACGATGTATTTCGGTGAGTATCTTAAGGAAAGATTGCGGGCATCGGACGTCCGAGTAAATGGCAAGTGTATACGTAGCAGCGGAATTACACAAATAGCAGATACAGCGTATACGATAATCGATTCTGTTATCTCCATCCCAATGTTTGATATCATCAAAGAATTGAATACAGAAAGCGTTAACCTGTTTGCCGAGGCGGTGCTTAAAACTCTTGGTGCTTACTTCCGGCGACAAGGTAGTTTTCGAGCCGGTGTTTCCATTCTGAAAGAATTTATGAGGCGCTGTGGTGTGGATACGAATTTCGTTGTTCTGCACGACGGCTCAGGGCTGTCCCGATATAACCTCATGTCACCCTATGCCCTCGCACTCATACTGCGGAGAATGTACCACTCAAAGTATTTCACTGATTTCTATAACCTCTTGCCGGGTCCAGGTGAGGGCACAATTGAAAACAGATTCAAGGATATGGTTGGTTCGCTACGCGCCAAGACCGGTACTCTCGACGCGATCTCGTGTTTATCCGGTTACCTTCACATCGGTGGCCGATACTACTGTTTTTCCTTGATGTTCAATAATTTCGCATGCTCTCGCAAGCAGATCGAAAGTATTCAGGAGGATTTGCTGAAGGCTTTGAAAGTGTACCTTGAGAAGGAGGCATAACATATGGGGTTGGATTTCAGAAGGAAGAAACAGGAGACCAAGGAGAGACATCTGATTCCCAGAAAGAAATATCCGAAACCTTTCAGATTCGTGGGGCCGGGTATAATCATCACATTCGTCGTCTTGATTATTCTCTACAGAATTATCGTATGTTGATGCCGAATCGACCATTCGCGCTCGATTTACATCACGGCGTCTCGGCAGTGAGAGGGAGAGATGTTGTATAGGAAAGCGGCGGTTGTCTTTGATTTGCACTGTGATACACCGTTCTTCCTGGAGAAGAAGAAGACGAGACATATAAGACCCTCACAATTGCACAAGCAGCGCTATGTGGGGGCGGTTTTCGCTCATTTTGTATATCCTACGTCGAAACACCCATTCGTCGACGCGGTTAGGATGATAGCATCGACCGCCGATTATCTGAGTAAGAAGAGAACTATGAAACCGGTCAGGGAGTATCGCGATATCGTGCCCCACCGGGCAAACATCGTTCTGGGAGTAGAGGGCGGTCACATTTTCGACGATGTTTTTGGACAGGTGGAAGTTCTGTATGAATTCGGTGTGAGGGTCTTTACCATAACCTGGAATAATTCCAATAGACTGGCTCACTCTGCTATGGATGGTGACAAGAAGGGGTTGACGAAGAGAGGGCGTGAATATCTCAGGAAACTAAGTGAGTATAGCGTGATTCTCGATTTGTCGCATGCTTCAACGCGCAGCGTACTGGACATCTGCGAAATATGCGAAAACCGAGTGATCGCGTCTCATTCCTGCGTGCGGTCATTGAACCCTTCATTCGTTCGCAATATAGGAGATCGGTCCATAAAGGCGATATGCGACCGCGGTGGTGTCATAGGTGTGAACTTCTCCAAACACCACTTGGGAAAATACGGCATTGTTGACCATATTGATTATCTGTGCGACAAGTATGGCGTCGAATGTGCCGCCATTGGCAGTGATTTTGACGGCATAAACGACCCGGTAATTCGCGGTCCGGGTAGCATCGCGCATGTTGAAGATGCGCTTTCGGCAAGGGGTTATAAGAAGTCTGATATAAAGAAGATATTCTCTGGCAACTTTCTTAGAGTGTTCAGGAGAATGTAGAACAAAAACCTGATCGTCTGAATTCGTCGAGCTATTTTGTCTCAGCAGGGTGCAGGATTCTCCTATGAGCAGAGAATCTATGCACGTTGTGATTACAGGGTTTATCTGCAAGAATTTCGGATACGGTGTCTGAAGTCTGGGGAGGCGTTTCTGCCTCCCCAGAATGGAGGTGAGCGGATTCGAACCGCTGACCTGTGCGTTGCAAACGCACCGCTCTCCCACCTGAGCTACACCCCCTTAGTGAATAGTCAATGGTCATAGGGTGTCGATGCTGGAATCCAGCATCCAGCCAATAACTTCAGGCTATCCTGTCAGAATCTTCCGAAGAAGAAGTCCAGACCAAATGATTTGACGAATGTCTGTTCTTTGTCAAAGAGCCGGTCTTTGTTAAGATGAAAATCGATACTGAAATCTCGGATCCGTAGACCGATGCCTGGTTCGACCTGCCAATGGGGATCTTCGAAACCGTTGATGAAGTGCTCTACGGCCCCACATCTCAAAACCAGAGACCGGTTGAGTTTCAATTCAACACCGGCATGAATATGTGTTGAATCGTTTTCGATATCTCCACGAGCCATATCGTATTCGGCGCCGACGTATACGAATCCTTCATTCAGGATGACCCTTTGTACCATCACGCCAAACCTGTGGTTCTGAAAATCCGCTGGCTCGATTACGTAATCGAACGCATACCTCGGTGTTACAATGAAATCTTTCAAGCGTACGGCATAACGAGCTCTTATGCTGTGCATCTTCTCTATTTCACCGTCGAAAGTGAGAAAAGAAATGTCAACGTGTTGGTTGAAGATATCACGACCTATGCTTAAGGCAAACCTCATGTTGTCTTTGACGGGCGAGAAGGATGTGCCGATATCGAATTTATACAGATTGATCGCGTAGCCGATGTTGAAACCGTGTTCAGTTGCCGAATTCTGCCACAAACCGAGTACTCCGTAACGAATATTCGGCGTGACAAAGATGCCGTAATCCGCGTTGGCCGTATCAATGTCAAGAAAGAGACTATTCTGGTAATTTAGCAGACGGTGAGGGTATCTATCGGTATAAAAGATGTCGTCGATGAAATCTCCGGTCATCAGGGTGGACATGCGTGTCTTATTCGCCTGGGCAATCTGCAAAGCGAACAGGACTAATATGGCTGAGACAGGCAATTTCTTCATCATTTCGGATTATATCCGGCACACCGGGGAAGTCAAGCTGCTTATCGTAGTTCTGATTAGTGCTCTGGTGATCAGCGCCGCGTGCAGATCTCTATTCACGAATACGAATCACGACAAAGGTGTGAGGATTATTTGAATAGCGGCCCTTTGTCTTGTTTTATATTGAAATGCTCATAGGCATGGGGGGTTGCTTCGCGTCCCCTCGAGGTTCTCTTTATGAATCCCTCCATGATGAGGAATGGTTCAAAGACTTCTTCGATCGTCTGTGCGTCCTCGCCTACGGCAACGGAAAGACTGTTGATACCCACCGGACCGCCCTGGAACTTCTCGATTATCGTACGAATAATCTTCTTGTCCATTTCATCGAGACCGCGTTTGTCCACCTCGAGTTTTTCAAGCGAATATTCGCAGATCTGGAGGTCGATTTCTTCTTTGCCTTCAACCTGGGCAAAATCCCTGACCCGCCGCAATAGCCGGTTCGCGATGCGGGGCGTACCCCTTGACCGGCTTGCGATTTCCATGGCCGCATCATCCCTTATCTTCACCTGTAGCAGTTTTGCCGAACGCTTCACGATGTGGTGCAGATCTGTTGCTGGATAATAGTCGAGCCGAAATGTGATGCCGAAGCGGGACCGGAGCGGTGAAGTCAGCAGGCCCGAGCGCGTCGTCGCACCAATGAGTGTAAAGCGGCTTAGTTTCAGGCGTAGAACCTGGGCGCCCACTCCCTTGTCCTGGATAACATCGAGACAGAAACTCTCGAGGGCGGGATACAGATATTCTTCCACTGCCTTGTTAATACGGTGTACTTCATCGATGAACAGGATGTCGGTGTCGTTCAGGTTGCTCAGTATGCCGGCGAGGTCAAATGGGCGCTCGAGTATCGGACCGGCAGTGGGGTAGATATTAGCCTCCATTTCACGCGCGATGATATGGGCGAGGGTCGTCTTGCCCAGACCGGGCGGTCCGAAGAGCAGGATGTGCTCGATGGACTCACGGCGTTTCTTTGCTGCTTGGACGAATACCTTAAGATTGTCGACGATCGATTTCTGCCCTACGAACTCGGCGATGCGTTTGGGTCTGAGCGCTATCTCGTATACTTCCTCACCCTGGATCAATTGGTTCGTCGTCGTCTTCTGCATACTACGTCCTCAGTGCGCGTTTTATGAGTTCTTCGAGACTCAGATTATTGGGTAAGCCTTGCAGCCGCTGGATTGCCTCGGCCCGTGTGAGCCCCAATGAGCAGAGGGCATTTAGGGCTTGGTCAAACGCCGTGGGTTTCCCAGCCGTGATGATCTTGCCCTTCAACTCGAGGATAATCTTACTCGCCAGTTTCTTACCGATCTTGGGTACCGAACAGAGCATCTCGACGGCTTCGGTCTCTATCGCCTGGCTGATCTCCTCGGGTGAGAACCTGGATAGCAGATTCAATGCCGACTTCGGTCCCAGTCCGGGCACCGAGGTCAATGTATTGAACATCTCGAGCTGATCTCGTGACAGGAATCCATAGATAAACGCTTCTTCTTCTTTGAAAAGACATTTTGTGTAAATGGAGATTTCTTCATTTACGTTGACCTTATCGAAGATCGAAAATGGGCACTGTACGACAAAACCGACACCGGACACGTCCAGTGTGAAAAATGGTGGAGATTTTTCGATGACTCTGCCTTTTAGCCTGCCGATCATATTGCCACGTGGTTGTTATTTGCGGCGGTGCAATCCATGTCCGATCTTACGGGTTGCCGTGTAGGCGATGGCCACGGCGTCGATCGCATGGCTAGAGAGCCTTGCATGGTCTTTCATGATAGCGCGTTCAATGAAATACCGGACTTGTTTTTTTGAAGCACGGCCGTTGCCGGTAGTGGTCAGTTTAATCTGCGCGGGTGTATACTCGACGATCTCAGCATTACATGATAAGAGGGTCATGATTATTGCTCCTCTCAATTCAGAAGAGCGTATGAGGCTCTGTACATTTTTGTGATGGAATACTTTTTCCAACGCAACGAAATCGGGTTTGTGTTCATCGACCAGAGATTTTACGCGCGTGCAGATTTCATGTAGCCGGCCGTAGGCATCGCTCCGTTTTGGGCGAATGGTGCCGCTTGTGATACAATTGTTCTCGTCTATTATGCTGTAGCCGGTAGCTGTTATCCCCGGGTCGATACCGATAAGTTTCAACCTGCTTCCGAGGATATTTTTTCCATTATTTCTTCGGAGATGTCGAAGTTTGCGTAGACGTGCTGCACGTCGTCGAGAGTGTCGAGAGCTTCGTAGAGTTTCAACACTTTTTCGGCGTCCTTATCGTCAAGCGGAACCGTGTTCTGGGGGATCTTGGTGATCTCTCCGCTCAGGATCTCGATCTTGTTGTTCTGGAGGATGTCTTTTACTTTCGAGAAATTTTCAGGAGTGGTGATTATCTGGTAGATGTCTTCTTCCGTTTTGACGTCGGTCGCGCCGCCTTCTAAGGCATAGGCGATGATCGTATCTTCATCGTATTTCTTGGCATCGACTGATATGATGCCCTGGGCGTTGAACTGCCAAGCGACCGAACCACTCGTGCCCAGCGAACCGTTCAATCTTGACAAGACGTGTCTGATCTCCGAAGTTGCTCTGTTCCGGTTATCGGTTACGACTTCGATCAGGATCGCCACACCACTGGGTCCATATGCTTCATACGTGACTTCTTCAAGCGTCTGGCCTTCAATCTCTCCGGTTCCACGTTTGATTGCGCGTTCGATATTGTCCCAGGGCATATTATTCGACTTGGCTTCGTCGACTGCGGTTCGTAATCTGGCATTTGAATTGACATCGCCACCGCCATGCCGTGCTGCGATGGTTATGGCTTTGATCAGTTTGGAGAAGAGTCTGCCGCGTGCTGCGTCTGCGCTACCTTTTTTCCTCTTGATTTTGGACCATTTTGAATGTCCAGACATAAAATACTCCTTTTGCTTAATATTAGTCATAAATAGAGGCAAGTCAAGTCCACGTTCCGTACGGTTTTTGCCTTGACAGACGGCAGGTGTCAAGTTACTATTAAATCACGGAGGTAGATTATGAGTATTTCAAAGTACGCTGTAGTGATTGTCCTCATCAGTGCATCGATATGGGCGGATTGGGATAGGCGGTGGTATGATGCAAATCAGTGGCGAGTAAGTATCTCCAATTACGGCAAGTTCGATGCGCCCAGTCAAGCAGCCGGGTTCTGGCCTGGATACACAAATCATAACTATATATATGGTGCCGGGATCTGGATCGGCGGTATTGTACCGAACGGCGATACAGTTGTCGCGGTCGGCTATATGACGAACAACAGTCGCAGCGAATTCGCCCCTGGTCTACCCTATTCTGATCCCAATGATCCGCAATGGAAAATCTACTTCTCTACGGAAGGTAACTATCCATTGCCCGTCTTATCATTCTTTGACAGCTATTGTTGTTTCAACGAATTCGATACTGTCTATCATGTACCCGATTCATTTCATGTTGCGGAACCTCTGGGAATAACTGTCTACAGGAGAACCCTATCATGGCCATCTTCATGGTATGACGATGTTATATTTGTCGAGTACGTGATAAGGAACGACACGACGTATTCGTTGAACAATGTCTATGCGGGCATGGGCATGGATTTTGACATCGGCAATGAGGCCGGTGTATCAGCTAATGATCTGACCGGCTTGGATCTGACACGTAAGCTTGGGTTCGGCTATCAACAATACAACGAACCGACGTGGGATTGGACAGGCAAATTTGGGTTGAAACTTCTGTCCGACCATCCGGTTGCTGCATTCAAGAGATTCATACTTGCAAATGAGCCTATTTGGGACCGAGAGAAATACCTCCTGCTGGCTGGCTACGATTTTGAAACAGGCATATACAATCCGTATGATTCTCTCACTCCAACGCCGGGTGATCAGAGATTTGCGCTGTCGGTGGGTCCGTTCAATCTGCAGGCCGGTGACAGCATTCTCTTGGATTACGTTATAATCGGCGCGAGGGACACGTCGGTTTATGATACCACGGATCTGAAGCGCAAGGCGGATGCTGCCCAGGTTTTCTACGAAAATTACCAGATTTACGGCAGTCATGATGTGGTGGTCAATTATCCAAACGGCGGTGAGGTCCTCAGCGGCAACGTCATGCTTAACTACAATGCAACTTCGAGTACGGGTAATCCTCTGCAGGTCAATGTTATACATTCGTCTGATGCCGGCCTATCGTGGACAACTATTGATTCCCTGCTCGCTAACAGTGGTACATACAATTGGAACACGGCAAATCACCCGGACGGAGTCTTGCATAGAATCGGCATTTTTGCATTCGATTCTTTGACCGTTGGTTGTGATCGGTCCGACGGCATTTTCACGATTGATAATCCTGGCAATGCAGCGCCCTTATTGATACTGCTCTCGCCTTCGACAGGGGATACGCTTTCTGGTAGTTATGACGTCACTTGGTTTGCAGGTGATCCTGAATTTGGGGATTCTCTGCTTTTAGATATCTATTTCAAGAATCAATATGATACCGCTTTCATTACCTTGGCATCCAATGAACTTAATGACAGCATCTATACCTGGAACACGGTTCCCTATCGCAATGGCTCTGGAACCTTGATAGTTGAGACTCATGATGAAGAGTTCACGGTTGCAGAAACCGTTCAAGTTTGCCTCTTGAATCAAATCTCGGGTGGTACAATGGAGCACATTCAGGGGCTGAACAATATCGTTGATCTTTCTGTGCTAGTACACGATGCCCAACAGATAACAGGGCATACATATGAACTTAGATTTCTCGAATATCGGCGTTATGACTACTGGCCAGAGTACATATATGAAATAGTAGATTCTAACACCGGTGTGACCGTACTTGATTCATACAGCCTTAGAAACGGCTACATTGGTACAATCACCGGTATTCGCATTGACGATTACTCACCCATAGTAGACGGCTTCTCCATTAGAACATTGAGTGACGGTGGTGGTACTCCAATCATATGTCAGGCTAATTTTACTCATGATTCAGTAAGAGTCATTTCAGGAACATACCCTGAAGATTCAATTGCTTTTGAAATGACGTATTACTATTGGTGGGCATATCGTGGTGCACGCATGCAGTTGGATTGGATAAGCCACTCTAATGGCGGCTTAACGCTATTGGTCACGGATTTAGATTATGGTGATACGATTCCATATAAGCCCTACAGACGTCTGCCACCATTGAATCCTGATAGTGCTTTTGGTTGGTGTTTTTACAGATACCCTACTATCCCCATTACCGTACCTTCCGATACGCTTCGATTCGATGATACAGATATCAATCTGTGCGGTCAGGCCGTACGATTCTCGCGCGCTGTTCCACCACCCCAGGTTGGTGACCGCTGGATCGTCTATCCGTCTCAATATTCACCGCCGATCAAAGGCAATGTCTATCGTTTTACTCCCACCGGTATTGCGGAACATGAGGATCAAATCGCAGTAGTGGGCTTTCAGATATATCCAGTGCCGTGTACGAAGAATCTGACGATTGCATATAGCTTTCCTCAAAGACAGAACGTTACCTTGACGATCTACGATGTGTTAGGTCGGCAGGTGGCGAAACTGAAAGATGGTATAGAGAATCCAGGTCAGTACAACATAATCTGGACTGGTCTGGATGATAGAAACCGAGAAGTCTCAGCCGGTGTATATTTTTGCCGTCTGGAAACGGAGGATTGCAGGGAAACAAAGAAACTCATAATGCTGAAGTAGAAACCGAGCGCAAAGAAGCGCGATTCTGCGTACTTAACGGTTGTAGCTCGTAGTAACACAACGCTCTGGTGACTTGATATCCTAATGACATTACAAGGTTATTGTTATATTTTGTGATTGTCCAGTTGATTTTCGTGGCTTTTTGCTTAAAATTAGCCGATGCGGCGCGTTGACACGGTTATCTTCCTTACGGGTTTTGTCACGGTGGTTGCGCAGACCGTCATCATTCGCGAAGCGCTCTCTGTTTTCAGCGGCAACGAACTCGTTTCCGGGATCCTCCTCGCTACCTGGCTCGTCTGGGTTGGCCTGGGTAGCATTGTCTATGCCAGATTCAACCCAGGACGTGATCCAACGACGAATTATGCGATCTTGCTATCAGCCCTCTGCATTCTCCTTTTTGCCTCATTGTGTACCATTAGATTGGGGCCGCGACTGTTCGGCCTCCCGGTCGGCGAGATAATTGATCTCGGTAAGATCATACTTATTTCGAATCTTACCTTGGCGCCTGTCTGCATTGTATTCGGCATGCTGTTTCCAGCCGCATGCCGGATTCTGCCGGCAGAAAGAGTGTATTTCGTGGAGAGCCTCGGTGCATTCGTAGGCGGCATCTTCACCTCTCTTCTGCTCGTCGCGGTACTGCCACCCTTCGGCATTATTATTCTATCGATTATGATCATTGTCATGGCTATACTCGTGGTGAAACGGCGGTTGCGGTTCATCCTTCTGCCGCTGATACTCGCCGTCGTCTTTGCTCGATTGGATCCTATCGAAATATTCTTCCGTGAGATTCAGATGGGCACGCGGGATGTCATTGGCCTGGAGGAATCGAGATATGGAATGATTGCCGTGACGCGAACGGAGAACCAGCATAACTTCTACACGAATGGCCTGTACGATTTTTCCTATCCCGACAAGTACTCGAGCGAGGAAGCCGTTCACTATGTGATGCTCCTTCATCGGAGTCCAGAGGAGGTGCTCCTAATTGGCGGCGGCATCGGAGAGGGCGTCGAAGAGATCCTGAAGCATCCCAGTGTCAGGGAAGTGACATATGTTGAGCTCGATCCGCTGATCCTCAGAATGGGGAGGGAATACCTCGGGGAGACGCTCGAGGGCAGAGAGAAGGTGAACGTAGTCATCGGCGACGCACGGTACTACGTGAAGCGTTCTGCCGTTTCGTACGACGCAGTTATCGTCAATCTGCCCGATCCGGTGAACGCTCAGATTAATCGTTTCTATACTGAAGAATTCTTCAAGGAAGTAAAGAGAATCCTCAATCCTGATGGTGTGTTGTCGATACGCATTTCAACTCCTCCAAACATCATCAGCCCCATCTACGGTGAGTTTTTAAGAACGATGCATAATACATTGAGTTCGGCGTTTAGTAATGTTGTTGTGCTGCCACTTGCCAAAGCGACGTTCATTGCCGGAGGCGGTGTACGTCGTGCTGCCGGTATTGTCGATACGCTGAGTAATCGGAGTGACAGAAGGCGGCTGAATCTGACCTATGTAAACGATTACTATTTCAGATACGACCTTTCTAATGAAAGGATTGCGTATATGAACGACAGAATTGCCGAATCGAAAGGTTACAGGAACAGCGACCTCAAGCCGGTTTGTTACTATTTTTCTTCGGTACTGTGGGGCGGCATTCTTACCAGTTACGTTAGGAACGCCTTCATTAATCTGTTCGACCTGCCGCCCGTGCTTTTCTTTTTGCCGCTTCTTCTTATCTTCTTCTTTTATCGACGCAGATCGATGATCTATTTGTCGGTACTTGCCGTGGGGGCGAGCGAAATTTCAGCCGAGGTGATTCTGATCGTGCTCTTTCAGGTCTTCTATGGATACATCTATGGATGGATTGGCGCGATCATCGCCTGCTATATGTTGGGACTAGCAGGAGGTACGCTGATGTACTTGAAAGTACCTGCGTTGAAAAGAACGCCTCTGGCCAACCTGGTGCGGGTTGAGTTAGCCCTGAGCCTGTATTTCGCGCTTGTGATCGGCGTGGCAATATTGCAGCCTTCTTTCGTTAATGTGATCATCGCATTCCTGGTTCTTGCTGGTGGTTTCATCGGAGGAATGCATTTTCCGCTGAGTGTCGCGGTGCTCGACAGGCAGCATGCGGGTGTTATCTATGGCATCGATCTGGTCGGTTCAAGCGTCGGCGCACTCGTTACGGCGACGCTCTTGATACCGATACTGGGTATCATCCAAACCCTCTTGGTCTTCCTGCTGATGAATATGCTCGCCGGTATTGGTCTTGTCACGATTCGTATGCGTTAGCAGTCGGGAGACGAAGGCGCTATGATTCTTAATGTACTACTGCGTCAATCTCTTCAGCGCTTCTCTGTAGCGTTCGACCGTCTTGTCGACGATGTCGGGAGGCAATTCGGGCGGCTCTGAATTCCTGTTCCAATCAGTGCTCAGGAGGAAATCGCGCACGAATTGCTTGTCAAAGGAAATGAGCGAGCGCTCTTTGTCATAGCACTCTTTATCCCAGAAGCGACTCGAATCCGGCGTGAAGATCTCATCGATAAGGATTATCTTTCCGTTCACTCTTCCGAATTCGAACTTGGTGTCGGCAATGATGAGTCCCCGCTCCAGGGCATAGTCGTGGGCGAAATTATACAGTTCGATGGTCTTGTGCCTTATGTATTCCGCGTCTTTCGCGGGCACAGTCTTCTTCATCTCTTCAAATGTGATGTTGATATCGTGTCCGGAGTAGGACTTCGTCGCTGGCGTGAATAAGGGAGTATGGAATCTATCGCCTTTCTTGAGATTGCTGCATGCTACACCGCCGACGATACCAGTCTTTTCATATTCAGTCCAGGCTGAGCCGGTAATATAACCGCGGGCAACGCATTCAACATCGATGACATTCGTTTTCTTGACCAGCATGGAGCGACCTTGAAGGATGTCTCTGTATTCGTGCACGGCCGAAGGATAGGCACCGACGTCATCTGTAATGAAGTGATTATCTATGATGTGTTTTGTTGCATTGAACCACAGCACAGACAGTTGTGTCAGTATTTCACCTTTGTGCGGTATCAACGTTGGAAGAATATAGTCAAACGCAGATATGCGATCGGTCGCACAAATAAGCAGCTGGTCGCCGAGATCGAACACCTCTCTGACTTTGCCGGATTTGAGTTTGGTGGCTGCCGGTATGTCGATTGAGGCTATTGCCTTGGTCATGTCGTATTCTACCTGACTGGCAGGTTTTGTCAAGCACTGGCAATCTTGACGTGTGCCAATCGTGGTTTATAATGATTTATATCACGTATGTCCGGAGTCATGTTTTGCGCAGGTTTCGTGTGATGATAATGACATTGAATTGGGGAGGGAAAAGGTATGATGAAACGTTTCTTTCGCGGAGCCATGGTATTACTACCGTGCCTTTTTTGCATTAGCCGGGCCACGATTTTCTATGTACATCCCGATTCTTCTCTGAACTCAATACAGGTGGCTCTCGATTTGTGCGCGACCGGAGACACCGTTCTAGTCGCACCCGGTATCTACCGTGAGAGTATTACCTGGCCGTACATCCAGGGCGTCCAACTTTTGAGCGAATCCGGTGCCGATACGACGATCATTGACGGCGGCGGCAACGGCAGCGTAATCCATCTGTCGCTAATGGCAGGGGATTCTGCGACCGTGATACAGGGTTTTACGATAAGAAGCGGCAATGCATGGTTGGGCGGGGGCATCTATTGTGTCGGCGGCAGACCTTTGATCACTGGCAATATCATAACCGGAAATGTTGCTGATTGGCCGATCGATTGTATGGTTCCTTTGCTCGATTGCCGGACCGGACCACCGCCGCAGGGTGGTGGAATCTACACCGAGTGGTCATCTGCCGTCATAACCGACAACATCATAAGTAATAATAATGCGCTGCAGAATGGTGGTGGTATTGCCTGTTTCTGCGACGCGGCAAACATTTCACCATTGATTCTTAATAATATGATCACGGGCAATACGGCACATAACGGCGGCGGTTTGTATATCGATTGCCCGTTCACTCTAACCGAGGTCAGAGAAAACATGATCTCCGGAAATGCCGCCATCTGCGGAGGAGGGGTTGCATGCTATTACGCATTCATGCCGCTACTCAAGATCGTCAGGAATCTCATTACCGGGAACGTGGCTGATTCTGCGGGCGGAGGTATCTGGTGTTATTTGGCGTCGTCGCCTCTAATCGATAGCTGTACCATAACCGGCAATACGGGCGATGGAATATATAGCGGTTACTTTTCTTCACCGATCGTTTCCTGGAATGACATCACCGATAATCTGGGATTCGGCATCCGTAATGATGATCCCACATACCCCGTAATTGCCGAGAATAACTGGTGGGGGGATGCATCGGGTCCCTATCACCCAACGACCAATCCAGGCGGAACAGGCGACACGGTCAGCGATTATGTTGATTTCGAACCATGGCTGACAATGCCGGGCGTCAGCGCATCGACGGCCCAATCTCGTCCGGCAAGCGTACTGAAGATTTATCCAAATCCAGTCGTTAATTCCGTCTGGATACGATACTCCATATCTGAAGTAGTAAATAGTAGACCGAACGCGGTGGTCAGTATGAAGATATACGACTCGGCTGGCCGATTGGTGAAGTCCTTAGAACCAGTATCGAGTGGCGAGAATCAAGAATCCTCAGTTTACTGGAACGGGACCGATTGCTTGGGCAGAACTCTGCCGAGCGGGGTCTACTTAGTGAAGTTCGAAACAGAACATTACACGGAAACAGAGAAGATAGTATTGCTGAGACAATAACCACTTCCTATACCCTTGACACAAAATCAAACATCGGTATAATTACTTTGCACGAGGATGATACCACTTCAAAAAAGCCTGGTATATCCTGCAGAGAAGGAGGAATCATGAAGAAAATTCTGGCGGTATCTCTTGCATGCATGGTGTTATGGATTGCATGCGGGGGTGAGGATGAAGAAGGATTACCCCAGGTCGAGATAACCTTTCCCGTAGACGGAACCCTTGTCAGTGGGACGATCGACATCACTGCAGATGCCACGGATGACGTGGGAATTGTGAGCGTAGAGTTCTACATTGACGATTCGTTGGTTTCAACCGATACGATCGAGCCCTATACGCATTCTTGGAGCACCGTCGGTCTCGTGGACAGTTCAAGCCATTCCATCTACGCGAGGGCATCTGATACAGATGACAATGAAACAACGTCACAAGAGGTTATTGTAATCGTTTTTAACGCGTTCTATGCATCTGATGACTTCAATTCCTATCCATCGTCCCTGCCTCAAGATACAACATATGAATTGCTGGATGGAAACGGTAATTGGACTTCGGTCGATTGGAATGTTATGCGTGAGGAGATAGCATTTGACAGCAACTACATCATGGTTCGGGAGTTTCCGATCAGTTCTAACAACCACGCTACATATCATTTGACCGCACAGGGGAATATCAGAAATCTGTCAGTCGGGTTTGTCTACATAGAGGAAGCGAATGGCGAGATCTATGTCTATATTTCACCTGATGACAGCATTTGGGTCGAGGTGACAGATCAGTTCAATATCTCGACAACGACTGCACCGACGAATACATCGGCGGATCTGGCTACATTCGTAACCGATTATGGCCAGGATGTTTTCATCAGATTCAACGCAGATGCTTCGGGTGGAATGGACTGGTATTCGGCGATAGACGACTTCTGGGTTTCCGGCATTATTGAGTAGCGTAGAGTCCGGAGAGGGGAAGCAGGGGAGTGGCAGGGTCACTCCCCTTTTTTTCGGCGCCACATAATTGACGTTATTGACAAATCTAGCTCGACATTTATAATCATCGTAGATAGGGAGCAATTATGCCAAAGCAGCCAGATAAAAGAGAGAAAAAGAAACCAAAAGCCAAGAAAGATAAGGATGAAAAAAAAGAAAAGAAGAAGAAAGCCACCTCGGACTGGTAATACCACCGACCGCCGGGGACAGGCATAAACTTTTAAACTTCTGCCCTCAGTACCGCTTGGGATCCTCAATTTGGCAGCGCTTTGTGTCTTCACTTTGCTCGCCACGCAGCACCAAAATGGGATGGGCGGTACTGGATTTGAACCAGTGACCTTTGGTATGTGAGACCAACGCTCTAACCAACTGAGCTAACCGCCCTTTGAAAAATCGTAGTACGTTGAACGTTTACGATGCCCGTTTCGTTCTACGTACAACGTTTTCGTCTTTCGACACTGACAGACGAAATACTATATTCTAATTACTCTCCGTCCGTCAATCTTATAATTACCCGAAAGCACGATGTTTATCGCTTCCGTATAGATCCGGTGCTCTTCTTTCAAAATCCTGGCAGCGAGCGTTTCGGGCGTATCATCGTCGAGCACAGGTACAACTGCCTGGGTCACGATCGCGCCTGCATCGACGTCTTCGCTGACAAAATGAACCGTGCATCCCGAGAACTTCACGCCGTATTCGATAGCCTTCTGCTGGACTTCGAGACCGGGAAATGAAGGCAGCAGCGCCGGATGAATATTCAGGATCCTCCCCTTGAATGCATCGAGCAAGGGTTTTTTTATGATGCGCATGAAGCCGGCAAGGCAGACGAGATCGACATTATGCTCCTTCAGCGTCTTCACATAAGTCTCCTCATACTCTGGCAACAGCCAGGTCTTTTTCGGACCCGGGTCGAGCCAGATCGCCTTGAATCCATGGTCGCGGGTGATCTGTAGGGCGCGTGCATCTTTATTATCACTTATCACACACCCAAGATTCGCCTGGAGCGTGCCGTTTTCGATGTTCTTGATTATCGCCTCCAGGTTAGAACCTCTTCCCGAGACTAACACACCGATGTTTTTCATGGACTATTCTATACGGCGCCATCGCGAAGTCAAGACGATACTTCGTGATGTTTCGTGCAAATTACGACAGAGATGAAAAGGCAGATTGTAGCGATAATCAATATTAGTAGGACAGTGATATCACCTTCCTTGACTTCGGGTCATACTCAGATAAAATAAGGCGTGGATTTGAGAGAGATCGCGGTAATAATACCTGCCTATAATGCAGAGAAAACGATCGGTGGCGTCATTGAGAAGCTGATTCAATGCGGATTCGGGAAAAAAAACATAATAGTTGTGAATGATGGTTCAACTGACAGTACCGGCGATATCGCCGGCAAGTACGGCGTGGCGCTCGTGGAACACGAAGTGAATAGAGGCAAGGGAGCGGCATTGAAGAGCGGCATTGCTCACGCATGGAAAGAAAACCTTGGCAAAGCGCTCGTTGTCGATGCCGACGGCCAGCATAACGTTTCGGAAGCCATGGGGTTTCTGAAGATGAACGGTAAATATGATATTACTATCGGTGAACGCAGGGACATTCTCCGGCGCATGCCCCTCGACAGGAGATTGACAAATAAGGTGGTGAACCTCGTTGTATCCTTATTATCCGGCGTCCGGACCGCGGATGTGCAGTGTGGCTTCAGGTACATTGACCTGCGAATATTCGAGAGAATACAGCTACAGACAAATAGATATGAAACAGAATCGGAGATGGTGATCAAGGCTGCACAGAGAAAATACAGGATTGGATTCGTACCGGTCAGCACGATCTATGACAACGAGCGCAGTCACATAGATCCACTCGTTGACACAATGCGTTTTATCAATATGGCAGTGAGGCTTCTGTGGCACTGATACTATTGACCAATGACGATGGATATGATGCTGCGGGGCTACAGGCTCTGTATAAGATATTGAGGAAAAATCACGAAGTCTTTGTCGTGGCTCCGGACGCCCAACAGAGTGGAGCAAGTCATTCTCTTACGTTGAGGAAGCCGATAAGAGTCGAGAAGTTGCAGGACAAGTTCTTTATTGTTAACGGAACGCCTACAGATTGTGTTTTGCTCGCGTACCATGATTTGATGAAGACCGGCATTGACCTTGTTGTGTCGGGCATAAACCACGGGCCCAACATGGGAAGCGATGTTTTCTACTCAGGTACCGTCGCGGCGGCATTACAGGGAGCCAGCATGGGTATTAGATCCGTTGCCATTTCGATCGTGGGCGATGCTTCTTGTGACTTCACCGACGCCGTTGAGTATTCGTGTGATTTGATAGAACGCATTATGGCATCAGACAGGGGTGATCTTATTCTGAATGTCAACATCCCGGAAGGTAAGATCAAGGGCGAGAAGGTCACCCGTATGGGCAAGCGAATATATAAGGATAAGGTCATTAGAGATCGAGAAAAGAAGAATGTCATATATTCGATCATTGACGGTGTCCTTTCTTATCGTGCTGATACGGACACTGATTTCAAAGCGATTGACAAACATTATGTGTCCATCACCCCTTTGAAGCTGGACCTGACCGATTTCGAGGTCATGAAGAGCCTGGCAGAACATATTAAGGGAAAAACTCAATAAATCATAGCATAACATTCACCTCCGGATATTCCTGTGACTGTATGATGTGGACGTTACCATTCCGCACTATCTGTCGAAATGCATTGACTTTTGGGTAATTTCGGGTATCTTAGTACGGTAATGATCGAAGCAAAGGAGTGGCGCCACGAAAGAGAACGAATGGTGAAGGGGCAGATCATTGCCCGCGGCGTCAAGGATGAGAGGGTGCTCGATGCGATGAGGTGCGTGCCGAGACACTTATTTGTCGACAAAATTTACGAGCACCAAGCCTATAACGATTATCCTCTGTCGGTCGGCCATGGTCAGACAATATCGCAACCTTACATGGTCGCGGTCATGACCGAACTCCTGGAATTGAAATCTGGTGATACGGTCCTTGAAATCGGCACTGGATCCGGTTACCAGACCGCTATCCTTGCATTGCTGTGTAAGATGGTATACTCGATCGAGAGGCTGTCAGCATTGAAGGAGCGGGCACGTGAGCAGTTAGATAAGTTAGGGTTCTCAAATGTGGCCTATATGACCGGGGACGGCAGCCTAGGTTGGCCGCAATACTCGCCTTTTGACGGGATCATTGTGACTGCCGGTGCTCCTGAAGTGCCGAACGCTCTGATCGAGCAATTGGCGGAGAAAGGACGGCTGGTGATCCCGGTCGGTACCGAGTTCTTCCAGACATTGAATTTGGTGACGAAGCAGAAGGGTAGGATATTCAGAAAAGAGTTGTTCGAATGTACGTTTGTGCCCCTTGTCGGCAAACAGGGCTGGAAGGAATAGCGGGGCGTGGCGCAGTGGTTTAGCGCGCATGGTTCGGGACCATGAGGTCGTGGGTTCAAATCCCACCGCCCCGATCGGTATGCATCAGCGTGAAGTTACTTTATTCAGCAAGCGAAACAGGTGGTCGTGGGTTCCCCCTTTCTTCTATGACAGTATTACGAACATGGTCGATGAAACGGGATCCTCGCAAAATGCACGAAATCAGAGATTTCGGATTTTGTTGGACAAATCCCATCGCCCCGACTCTGTGACACGGAGACGGAGCCAGGGAGACAATAATGCATGGGGAACATTTCATAGAGAAAGACACTAATTCATGAGACGAAAGATCATAGCAGTTATTGGCGGAACAGAGGCGAGTGACGAACACCTGAAAATTGCCGAAGAGGTCGGTTCACTGATCGCAGAGCGCGGAGCGATTCTGATCACCGGAGGAATGGGTGGTATCATGTCAGCGGCATCGAAGGGAGCGAAGGCATCAAACGGTCTCGTGATTGGAATATTACCGACAGTAGATAAAGAAAGTGCTAATCCATATGTCGACATCCCTATTGTCACAGGTCTGAGTAACGCGCGTAACTTCATCATTGCGCGTACCTGTGATTGTGCAGTTGCCATTGACGGCAAGTATGGGACACTGAGTGAGATCGCCTATTGTCTGATGTATAATGTACCGGTCATTGGTATCGATACATGGAAGATAGAAGCTCCCATCATTCCTGCGGAGAATGCGCGGGAAGCAATTGACGCTGCCTTCAATCGGATCTCTAGATGAAAGCTAATATCACGGTTCAGGGTGTTGTTCAGGGTGTCGGATATCGGTTCTTTGTCTTGAATCAAGCACGTCTGTACGACATCAAGGGTTATGTCAGGAATATGCCGGACGGTACGGTCGAAGTGGTTGCCGAAGGAGATAAGGGTATAGTCAAGGATTTTATTAATCGTTTGCGCATCGGTCCTTTATCTGCGCATGTGACCGGGATGAAAGTGAAATGGTCAGAAGAGGAGAAGGGGTACACGGAGTTCAGACTCCAGTACTGAAAGTCATGGAAGAGGGAATTCAGGGCAATTTACGGCAATTTCCCGGCAGTTTATTGCGGGAGTGCGGGACACTGAATTTTGTGACCAAATCAAAGATTTGGACAAAATTCGTGAGGGCAATTGTTGCAGAGGAGGCATAATGGATTTGAAGAAATACATCCGTGATATTCCTGATTTTCCGCAGAAGGGTGTCATGTTCCGTGACATTACTACACTATTGAAGGAGCCTGCACCTTTCCGATATACCATAGATGCGATCGTAGAAAGATACAAAGGTCAAGAGATCGACAAATTGGTGTCGGTGGAGGCGCGGGGTTATATTTTCGGAGGCGTCATCGCCTACAAACTCAACTGCGGTTTCGTGCCGGTAAGGAAACCGGGGAAATTGCCCGCGGAAACTGTTGCCATGAAGTACAAACTGGAGTATGGTGAAAATACTGTCGAAATTCACAAGGATGCAATCACTCCGGGGGAGAGGATATTGGTCTTTGACGATGTGCTCGCAACGGGTGGGACGGTGCACGCAACATGCAAATTAATTGAGAAGCTCGGCGGAAAGGTCATCGGTTGTATATTTATCAGTGATTTGACCTACCTCCAGGGGAGGGAGAAACTGAAAGACTACGAGGTTTTTTCTTTGGTGCAGTACTGAAGATATAAAGAGTCACTCGCTTGGGTTGTCGATTGGACAGACGTGGCTGTTAGCGTATTTTGGTGATGTCATACTCGGTCATCGACCGAGTGTTTTTTTCATTGAAAGAAGTCTCTTGTCCACCTCGTGAAAAATTTCGCTCTCGGAAATGCCGGATTTCTGATGGTATTCAAGAGAGCCAAACGAAACACTGCATTTCATGTTCTTATTCTCGGCGATGAAGACCTCGTCGGCAAAGCGTTCCTTCATTCTTTCGCCGAAAATGAGTGCCTCGTCTTCAGAGGCGTCAGGGATGATCGCGACGAATTCGTCGCCACCCCATCGGGCAATGACGTCCATTTTCCTCGAGTGTATTCTCAGTATCTGCGAGAACGTCTTGAGAACCTGGTCGCCCATTTTGTGGCCGAGTTGGTCATTGACATCTTTAAGACTATCGATGTCAAAGAGGACGATCGATAACCTACTATTACTCCGTTTGACCTCATTGATATACTCGCTGAGTTTGTGTTCAAAATAGCGTCTTGTGTGCAAACCAGTGAGGGTATCTTCGGTCGATATCTTATATAGCATTGCATTCGAGAGACAGAGAGAAACGTGCTTGATGAGATTAGTCAGAAGGACGAGACTCTCCTTATCGAGGGGATCGGTTGGTTTGACGACTATCGTACCGATCGTTCTGTCTCTTGCGACGAGCGGTAGTTCAATTGCATTTATTGACTTCGGCGGGATCGTGAAATTCAGATTGCGGATCCTGGTCCCGTTGTAATTGCGCATCACGCTGATACCCTGCTCCTGGTCGTCGAGAATTATAGTCACCTCTTCGGCACGGATGAACGAATGGACTTTCTTCAATGTGGTCGTTATGAGTTGCTCGAAATCCAGGATGCCTTCAAGTTTCCGTGCAATTTCATTCAGGTCTTCCTCTTCGGTTATCCGTTGCTTCATTCTAACCTGGTAGCGGGACATGAGAAAACCGATGTAGGAGAATACAGATATACTTATGATAAGTGGGATCGTTGAAACGAGACCGTAGTGCAAGTAGAGCAGAGCCATGGATATGCCGATTGGATATATCAACATTTCCATGAGATCACTGAGACCCGCTTCTTCCTTAAGGTACGTCCAGTAGGACTCTTCCTTCAGGATCGTGTGGAGCGAGAAGAATAATTCGTTCAGGATGACGACGGTGAAGATAGCCAGGACCCACTGTAGGTTGATCGGGTAATAGGTCATGAGTGCACCAGTGATCAAATACATCAGGCCATACACGGCTGCATTGTATAACCCCATCTTGATCGTATACCAGAACCGACTGCTGTCTTTTCGCAGTATGAACCGTACACTCTTCAGTGTCCAAACGATGAGCAGTGTGATGATCGCCATACATGAGGCGACCGTGCCGCCGAACATGATAAGAATAAAGAAATAGATGACGACTTCGAACGACAATATGGTATTCTTTAGCGTGATGTAGACAAGTGCGCAGAGTATGGATGTGAGGATGAAGAGAATACTGTCCGGCAGTGGTGGAAATGCGGGGCGAAGAATTAAGGCCTGTGATATTGGCAAGCCAATGCCGAGAATCGTGACGATAAGTTCATAGAGTACAAGTAGTCTCCGTTTCATAACTGCGATGATTATAACGAAAATTCATTTTTTGTCCAGTATTTCGAAAGTATTCAGTGTGCTGAAGATTGACGTTGCTTCAGCGCTGCGATATGGACTTATGTCTGAGCGGCTTTGCGGTACCTGCCTTCAAAAAGGCCCTAAGTCGATGTGACTATCTGAGAGGGTATCAAGGGCGGCAGAAGGTGTAGTGATATGTAGATGAACATCCTGCGCGTTATTGACACGACTGGGGGTTTGACTATAATTGACCGAAGGAGCACTCATGGATGATAAAGATTACAAGAGACTTGAGAAGGTACTATTATACTTTCTTTTAGTTGTTGTGAGTATTGTCTATTTGTACACGGTCGCGCCGACTCTTTCTTTTTGGGACTGTGGTGAATTCATCGCGTCCGCCTATACCCTGGCGATCCCGCATCCGCCTGGGACTCCGTTCTACGTGGTTATGGGTCGTGTCTGGTTGATCATAATCGGGGCGATCGCGTCATTTCTGCCGATTTCCAAGGAAGTCGCTTGGCACATGAATCTGCTGGGGCTGATATTCACAGTCCTGACGGTTTTCCTGATGTACCGTATGTTGCTCAAGATATTCAGGATGTGGCAGAAGAATAACAACCAACTTGTCTACATCATCGTGGCTTTTGGCACATCTCTGGCGACAGCATTCTACTATACTGTGTGGGGAAACGCAATTGAAACCGAGGTTTATGCAGCCGCTACCTTTGTATTCTTATTGGTCAATTACTTTACCCTGCTATGGTACGAGAGCGTGAAGGCCGGTGAACCAAAGAACAAGTATCTCTTGTTTTCGTTCTATTTGATCTTCTTGGCGACCGGTATCCACTTAACACCCTTTTTGATATTTTTCCCGATCTACGCTTTCGTATTCTATGTTGAAAGACGTTATTTGAGGGATACGCTTCTGTGGTTGCTGGGTGTGTTCCAGGTTGTATTCTTTGCTCTGACATTCCTCTTCCCAAAGGCATTATACACACCGGCCGTCGTCATTCTAGGATTGGTGCTCCTCGCCGGCATATTATTACCGATCAGCAATATAGCGCGGTATGCCAACTGGCGTTTCTTCTGGGCAGGCATCTTCCTTGTGATCGTCGGTATGTCTGCAGAGTTATACCTGCCCGTTCGTTCACGCGTACTCGATACGCTCTATAAACAGGAAGGGGTCGTCGAGAGATACTATGCCGGTGAAAACATTGCGCCGCGCATAAACGAGTGTGATCCCGGTGAGAATTTCGAATCGTTCAATAACGTGTTGCATCGGGCTCAATACGGTCCGGCAAAATTGATACCAAGGCAAACTCAAGAGACGACCGGTTTTGGTGTGCTCGAAGGGTACTTCTGGCAGATGGCTCTTTTTGTCCGTTACTTGTCGTGGCAGCCGCTGCCTGAGATGGCGAACAACGCGCTGCGCGGTATAGTGCTTGCTCTGTTCTATCTTCTCGGCATATGGGGGCTTGTCGAGTTGTTCAGGAGGGAGCGGAAAATCTTCTTCCTGATGGCATTCATAATGTTCATGCTCTCCTTTGCCATGGTGGGTTATCTGAATCTTAAATTTTCTCCGAGTGATCCGACCCCGCGACACCAGCCACAAGAGGTACGTGAGCGAGATTATTTTTTCCATACGGGCCACACCTACTTCGGTATGCTTGTGGGCATAGGATTTTTCGGCTTCCTGCAGTCGGTGAAGCGTGGAGCAAAACACAGGCGCTGGATCGAGATCGGTGGTCTTGGAGGTTTCTTGGTTTACTCGATCGTACCGCTTGCGGGGAATTTCATCGTCAACAACAGAAAAGGTGATTTTATACCAAAGGATTATGCTTACAACATGCTCATAAGTGGTCGGGACAATTCAGTACTATTTACTAACGGCGACAACGATACCTTTCCTTTATGGTTTGCACAGGAGGTCCTGGGTCTGAAACGTCGCGTCATCAATGCAAACCTTTCGCTCATTAACACAAACTGGTACATCAGGCAGCTTAAGGACTGGGGCGTACCGATCAGTTTCTCAGAGAGGGTCATCAACCGGCTTGAGCCTTTCATGACGCGAGACCGCAGAATCATCTGGGTGAGAGATATAATGATTCGGAATATCCTTGCGACAAATGCGGGCATCAAGCTTTCAGACAACGATTACGTGATAACCCAAGAGGAATTCGCGGAACGATATCTCAAGAATTACCGTGGTAAGGTTCCCATCTACTTCGCCTCGACAGTATCTGCCGAGAACTACGAGGGATTTCGCCCTTACCTCAAGCTCGAAGGGCTCGTCTATCGGGTGGTGGGAGACAGCATGGAACCTACCCAAGCCATAGACGTAGAGAAGACGAGCGATTTCTTCTATAGAACATACCGCTATACTGGTGTTTTCGATCCAGAACAGCAAGAGCTGGTCTCCAGGATACTGGTTGACTTTGACAAACGTAAAGAGGACGGTGAATTCTATGATTACGCGCTATATAAGGACGACAACACGCGCCGGCTTTACACGAACTATGCGGCCGGTCTTGCCAATCTTGGCGTCGTTCTGCGTGAGAGGGGCGACATGGAAGGCACTGCCAACGCATGGCGTCTTGCTCTGCTGTTCGAACCCTTCCAGAATATGTATTTCTCATACAACCTCGGCGTTCTGTTCGTGCAGATGGGTATGCCAGATAGTGCGTATGCATACCTTTCGAAAATTGAAACTAAGGATCCAGCCATGATCGTACAGATCGGGTCGGTCTTTGCGAACACCGGCTTGTACGACAAAGCTATTGAGTATTTCCAGCGTGCGATCGGCGTTAACCCACGCTTCTCCCAGGCATATTCGGCGCTGGTGATGACGTATCTCGCAATGGGTGACAATAGATCAGCAGTCCAGATTCTTGAGAATTGGCTGTCAATTAACCCTGGTGATACGAATGCCCGTAATATGCTGAACGAACTCAAAGGCCAATGACATTTCCGCTCCGGTCGAAGTTGTTCTGAAAGTGTGAATAGTAATGGCGAAAGCGGTAGTACTTTATTCGGGCGGACTTGATTCTTCGTTAGCGCTGGGAATTGTAAAGAAGTGGGGTATCGAGATATATGCTCTCCACATCTCACATAAGTTCATCTCATCACAGCAATTGCCGACCATCGATGGTTTGAAGACTGTCGATGTGACTGACGAATTCGCAAAGATCGTCCAGGAGCCCGAGTATGGATATGGTAAGAATCTCAATCCCTGCATCGATTGCAGAATTCTGATGTTGAACAAAGCCAAGGATTATATGAAGAAGATAGAGGCGGACTTCGTGGTCACCGGCGAGGTCCTTGAGCAGAGACCGATGTCCCAGCGATTGGATACTCTGCTGCTCATTGAAAAGAGAGCCGGGCTCGAGGGCCTCGTGGTGAGGCCCCTGAGTGGAGCGTTGTTGCCACCAACAATACCCGAAACAAAAGGTCTTATTGATCGTAAGAATATGCTAAAGATCAAAGGTAAATCACGCAGATTATCCCTCGAGATCGCAAAGACAATGAATGTCGTCGATTTCTTTTCACCAAGTGGTGGTTGTCTACTAACTGATCCCGGCTTTTGTCGTCGCCTGGCAGACATGCTACGTTCTCAGGAAGAGATCAGTGTACGCGATATTGAGCTGCTGAAGATCGGCCGTCACTTCAGAATCGCTTCTGATGCAAAATTAATTGTAGGGCGGAATGAAGGAGAGAATACCGTAATCGAGGAAATCGTTGATGAATCTCATTTCTTGTTGTGTGTGCCAGATACCGGTAGCCCGAGTGCATTGCTGCACGGTGATAAGAAATACATGAAGGTGGCCGCTGCTATTACGGCGCGCTACAGTGACAGGAAGAAGGAGCCGAAGGTTGAAGTTCACTGCAAACAGAAGGGCAAGACGACGACCATCGTCGTGGAACCGGTCGATGATGAAGATCTAAATAAATGGAGAATATAACGATGGACAAACTATGGGCTCCTTGGCGTGTTGAGTACATCAGGAATCCCGGAACGGGTTGTTTTTTTTGCGAGGGGCTGAGGTCGAGGGATGATAGAAAAGTGTACATCGTTGAACGGGGGATGAAATCATTTACGATCATGAATCGCTTTCCCTATAACAACGGGCATGTAATGATCGCTCCGGTAAGACACGTTGGACAGATCATGGACTTGGATGACGAAGAGATAATCGCAGTCCACCATCTCATGACGAGGGTGATACGAGCGCTTGATTACTCGATGAAGCCTCAGGGCTACAATATCGGCGTGAACCAGGGTCGCGTATCAGGTGCCGGCGTCGTTGATCATGTCCACTTTCATGTTGTGCCAAGGTGGCAGGGCGATACGAATTTCATGCCGATAGTTTCCGAAACCAAGGTCATCTCTGAAGCATTGATGAAGACATACGAGAAGATCAAGGAAGGGCTGGACCGATTGGACAATCTGGAGATTTGAAGCGCCGAGATGGCACGATAGCAGACCGTCAAACATGTGCGGGATAATCGGTATCAGCGGTGACGATAGAGCGATAGACAGAATCTACGCCGGGCTGCTCGCGCTGCAACACCGGGGGCAGGATGCCGCCGGTGCGGCGACGTTCGAGGGTGGTTTTCACCTAAAAAAGGGTAACGGCTTGGTTCTCAGCGTATTCAACGCGAAGAATATTGAACGACTCAGCGGCAGTGCAGGTATCGGTCACGTAAGATATCCCACGGTCGGCAGTGGATCGGCAGAGGATGCACAACCATTCATCATAACGGCCCCATACGGTATTGCACTCGCCCATAACGGTAACCTCGTCAATTTTTTCGACCTGAAGAAAGATCTGATCGAAAACGAGTTGCGGTATCTGAATTCGAATTGCGATGCCGAGGTAATACTGAATATTCTATCGGTCGAGTTGGGCAAGAAGAATCTGAAGAAACTCTCCCCGAAGAAGATATTTAGTGCGCTCGGATATGTTTACAAGAGGTTGATGGGTAGTTTCGCCGTCGTTGCGATCATTGCGAATAAAGGGATGTTGGCGTTCCGCGACAAGAATGGTATCAAGCCGCTCGTCGTGGGGAAAAACGGCGACAGCTATTGTTTTGCATCAGAGAGTGTGGCACTCGATCTATTGGGTTACACCGAGATCAAGGACGTTCAGCCCGGTCAGGCTTTTTATGTCGACAGCGATAATAAGTGCCATGTTGAACAGATCGAAAAGGGGGACAGGGCAGCATGTATATTTGAATATGTCTACTTTGCACGCCCCGATTCTATCATCGACGGAATAGGTGTCTATGAGGCAAGGTTGCGTCTGGGTGAAGAATTAGGAAAAGAATGCCTCAAACATGGACTCAAACCCGATGTGGTCATGCCCATCCCGGACACGGCAAGAGGCGCGGCGCTTATGGTGGCCGAGGCCCTTGGTGTGAAACACCGTGAAGGATTGATTAAGAACAGATATATCCATCGTACCTTTATCATGCCGACACAGGCACAGAGAATCGAAGCCGTCCGGTTGAAACTCAATCCTATAAAGACTGAGATCGCCGGTAAGGATATACTGCTTGTAGATGATTCGATAGTGCGCGGTAATACATCACGTGAGATAACCTCTCTCGTGAGGAGTGCGGGCGCTTCGAAGGTCCATTATGCACTTTACTCTCCGCCTTTAAGGTTTCCATGCGTGTACGGCATTGACATGCAAACGAAGGGTGAGTTCATCGCAAGGGATAAATCGATCGAACAAATACGTATGTCGATCAATGCGGATACGCTCGTCTATCAGACCGTCGCAGGTCTGGTGCGCGGTGTCGGTGAAGGTGCGACCGGCTTCTGCACTGCTTGTTTTACCGGTACCTATCCAACCCGAATACCTCGTGCCCTTATGGACAGAATAGAGGAACACCGTATGGCGCCCAGGTTTTGGGATGAATAGCTGCTCAACGCAAGTGATGTTGTAGCAAGATTTCCGAAGATTTTCTATTCTACTTCAGGTTTGGCCGATGGATCAAAAGGGTTCGTGCGGATCGCCAATGAGAACAGATATGGATAGCCATCTTTCAAGTGTTTCATATAGCTTGCCCACCCGCTGAGTAGAGACAGATAGACACGTTTGATATCCCCGTTGATATGTTCATGATCGGTCTTGGATAATCTACCGATATCCCTTCGATGGCCCAGTTCATCTCCAAGGTGGAAAACCGCCCACAGTAGATTCGTGAACGAGGCGTGTTCAAGCAATATAGGGTTTTCGAGAAGGCGGATCAGGAAATCACGCTTTCCGACGAGAAAGGTCTTAAGATCCTTGATATCTTTCGTGCTGGTGTTGATCGTAGTATGATGCGATCGCAGCGTTCTGCTTAGCTTGAGGAATTCCTGGTCACTCAGATTTTTTGCCGCCGTGAGGCTGGCTCTTATTGTATCTATGCTCGGATCGAAGCGGGCGAACGATTTAAGCAATATTGTTCCGACATCACTGTAGAATGTGCCAATGACCATATTCATCTTTTCGAGCAGCGCGCGTTTTTCTCTTACTGTGAGTAGGCGGTGGATGACAAGGGTCACAAGCAGCACCTCGATGAACACAAACGCGATATCTCCGACAAGGTATATGAATATATGATGGACATCGCGAAAGAGGACGTAGTGTATAATATACACAGCCGTTGATAAGATGATCAATGCAATGCCCAAGAAGATCTGCCAGTTGATCTTTTTCAAAATATAATCTCCCGTTCTGTAGACTGCTTCAAGGGGAGCAGAATGACGCTAAAGGATGGTCGACCAGCGAATATTCACTGATAGCCCTAAGGAAAGATGCCTCTTTCCTTATAGACCTTTTCCAATCGAGACAAAGCCACGACGTAGGCGGCAGTACGCCAGTCGGTCTTGTGTTTCTTGGCCGCCGCGCGGACGCGGTCATAACCACCGACAATCAGCTTGCGCAGTTTACTGTCGACTTCTTCCAGATCCCAGAATTCGCTGCGCTTGTTCTGGAGCCATTCGAAATAGCTGACAATGACACCGCCCGCGTTGCACAATATGTCGGGGATCAGATCAATTTTCTTCTGCTGTAGTATTTCGTCACCATCGGGGTCGGTTGGTCCATTGGCGCCTTCTGCAATAACCTTTACGTTGAACAATTGAGCAGTCTCGGCCGTTATCTGATTTTCGAGAGCAGCAGGAACAAATATGTCAGCCTTTGTGCCCAGGAATTGCTTGTGATCGATTTTCTTCAGATTCCTGAAGCCATCAAAAGTACGGTTCTGCTTGAAATAAGCATTGAGTTCATCGGGGTCGATCCCGTGAGGATTTTCGTACGCTCCGCATATGTCTTCCACGGCGACCAATTTGGCGCCGTATGGTTTCAGCAGAATGCTTGTCCATGAGCCGACATTGCCAAAACCCTGCACAAAATAAGTTGCACCTTTAAGATCGAACTTGCGGTCCTTCGCCCATTCTGCAAGCGTAAAGACAACGCCTTGCCCTGTTGCCTTGTCCCGTCCCAGGCTGCCACCTGACTCAACGGGTTTTCCGGTGACTACGTGGACATTCGCCTGGCGCGTGTGGGGCGGTTGCGTTGACAAATATGTGTCGAGTATCCACGCCATGATCTGAGAGTTGGTGTTGACATCGGGAGCAGGGATATCGAACTCGGGTCCGATATTGCATCCTAAGGCAAAGGTAAATCTCCGCGTAATACGCTGCAATTCAGACTGGGAATATTTCGAGGGGTCAACTTGAATACCGCCCTTGGCTCCGCCAAATGGAATGTTGACAATCGCTGATTTCCACGTCATCCATGTTGCGAGCGCTCTCACTTCATCAATATCAACCGCTGGATGAAATCGCAAACCGCCCTTGTATGGACCCAGTCCGTTGTTATGTTGGACGCGATACCCGGTGAATATCTCGATGTGACCGTCATCCATGATTGCCGGAAAGTTAACGATCACCTCATTCTGTGTTTTTGCCAAGATCTTGCGTATCTCGGGATCGAAATCAATAAGATCGGCCGCCTTATTGAATTGCCGCACAACGTTCCCGTAGACACTGAGCGTCTTTTCTCCAACCTTACTCACATAAGCCTCCTGTTTGTGTGGTTGAATTCTTAAAAAATGAACTTGGCTGGGGTAGATCCTCAATGCCAGCTACACCTGCTATTATATTAGGACGGTGCAGAAAGTCAAGAGGTGTTACTTGATATGTTTCAAGAAGAAACACTTCAGATAGCGGCTCTCGGGCATATTGAGCAGGATGGGGTGGTCCAGCCCCTGTGTTGCTGTGTGGATGATCGATAGATTTACACCTGCATCAATGGCAGCCTTGGTGAGGATGTCGCGGAAATCCTCTTCGCTTACATGGTGCGAACAGGACGTGGTTATGAGTATGCCCTCTCTTCCCAGATGCTTCATTGCCTGAGTGTTGATGTCTCTGTAACCTCGCCGCGCCGCAGCCAATGTTTTCTTGGATTTAGCAAATGAGGGAGGGTCAAGAATAATAAGATCATAGGTGGATTTGTCGGTTCGGAGATATTCGAAGACGTCGGCGTGAGTGAATGCAATTTGCTTTAAGCCGTTGAGCCGGCAATTTTCTTTGGCAAGGGCGATGGCCGTTTTCGAGGAATCGACGCCGGTCACTGATTTTGCACCTCCTTGTGCCGCGTAGCATGCGAACGCACCCGTGTAGCAAAAGAGATCGAGTACTTTCCGGTTATTGGAAAGTGACCTTGTTTTTTGCCGGACGGCGTTGAGGTCGAGAAAGAAACCCGTTTTTTGTCCTTGCTCGATGTCAACGAGAAAATTCATGCCATCGAGCTCTACGGGAAATGGGTTCTTTAGGGCACCATAGAGCAAACCGTTACGCTGTTCGAGTCCTTCGAGTGCCCGTGGTGATGAGTCGCTGCGTTCGTATATGCTTTGGGGGTCTAACCGTAGTAAAGAATTGACCACGAGGTCACGCCGCCTGTCCATGCCAAGGCAATTGATCTGCACCACGTAATTCGCTTCGTACCTGTCAATTATCAGGCCGGGAAGTCCGTCGCTTTCGCTGTAGACCAAGCGAAAAGTGTTGTTGGTAACGAAAGTGGAGCGGTACTCTAACGCCTTCGTTATCATTGCGTCAACAAAGTGCTCGTCGAATTCCTTATGTTCGGATGAGAAACTTCGAACTGCGATGAGCGAATGCGGGTTGTAGAATCCTCTGCCTATGAATTGTCTGCCCCGATATATGTCGACAACATCTTCATCGGGTGTAATGTCTTTCTTGTTTATTATTTCATTCGAAAAAATCCATGGATGCCCGTGGTGATACCGTCTTATGTAGACTCTGTTCATATACGTAAGTATAGCGCGTATTCTGATGACCGTCAATTGTCAGCATGTGTAGTATACCCGTATTGACAACAAGAATCGTATAGTTAGAATAGAAAAATGGAGGTTCAATGAGTATGGTATTAATAGTTTTCATAATCTATCTTGTCGGCATGGTGATCGCCGGAATCGTGACCGCCAAGTTGGCGTCAAAGTCGCTGGATGATTTTATTTTGGGCGGCAAGAAGATGCTGACGCCTGTCCTTGCCCTATCTGAAAAAGGCACCGATATGTCTGCCTGGTTGTTGATAGGACTGCCCGGTCAGGCTTTCAAGATGGGACTCGGTGCGGTATGGGCTGGTATTGGAGTATGGTTGGGTAGTCTCTTCAACTGGTTGGTAATCGCCACACCGCTGCGTAGGCTCACCGGAAAGTACAATGCTTTGACAATACCAGACTATTTTGAATCAAAATTTGATGACGGCTCGCATCTCTTAAGGATCACCTCCTCGATTCTCATCGTATTCTTCTTCACCCTATATGTTTCCGCGCAGGTTGTGGGTGCCGGTAAGGTATTGGCTGCTACCTTCAATATCGATGTAGTCGTTGGAATGATCATAGGGCTGAGCATAATTCTATTTTATACGATGATGGGTGGTTTTATTGCCGAATCATGGACTGATTTCTTTCAAGGTATCATAATGGTTACTGCACTGGTGGTGATGTGCATTATTGGGATCATTCACTTCGGTGGATTCGGAAATATTTTGACACGCATCGGTTCTATCGATGCCAAAGCCGTAATGCTCTCGGCGGGTGAGAGCGGTACGGCCCTTTACCTGGGTTTGATTCTGGGTGGACTGGCAATAGGTTGTGGCTATGCCGGTCAACCGCACATCCTAATGCGCTATATGGCACTGCGAAGCGAAAAAGAAGTCAAAAAGGCAATGATAATCGCAATGACCTGGACGACCATTGCCGTAACCGGTGCGATATTTCTGGGTTTTCTGGCGATCCCATTCCTGCGTGGCGAAATCGCTGATCCTGAACACGTCACACTGGCTTTTGCCTCGAGGATACTACCGGGTTGGTTGGTAGGATTGGTCCTGGCTGCGGCAACGGCGGCAATGATGTCGACCGTAGATTCTCAATTGTTGGTCACGACATCCGCCATCACCGAGGACATCTACCGTAAACTCATCAATCCTAAGGCTACTCAACAATATCTCGTAAGACTTGCAAGGATTTTCACCGTGGTTGTTGCGCTAGTTGCGTTCTTTTTGGGGTTACGTGCCGAGCGTCTAGTTTACTGGCTGGTTTTATATGCCTGGGGAGGTTTGGCTGCGTCTTTTGGCCCGCCATTGATCCTTTCTCTTAAATGGCGCGGCACTACGAAATTCGGTGTCTTCGCCGGAATGGTGGTCGGTGCCGTCACAATCGTGGTCTGGTATAATGTTCCAGCGCTCAAGGGATTCTTGTATGAATTGATCCCGGGTTTTTTCCTTTCTCTATTAGCGACCTGGTTGGTTAGCCTCTGGACGAGAAAAAGGCACACCTAAATCAATAAATAGTCGGGCCTTTTGCTGCTTAAACTCGGGGCCTGAAACCCTTGCCCACCACCTCGAACACGTCGGTGAATATGACAAAGGCATCTTTGTCTACTTGTTTGATCATTGATCTGAAAAACGGCGTTTCTTTCTTTGTTATGACGCACATGAGCACGGGTCGTTTCTCCTTGGAATAGGGAGAGTGACCATCAAGTATGGTCACACCGCGTTTCATCTTTTCGTATATCTGATCAGTGATCTCGTCTGTGCGGGTACTGACAACGAACGCCGCCCGTGCGTAATCGATTCCTTCGAGGATGAGATCGATCACTTTGGAGGAAAGAAATAGGGCAAGGTAGCCTAAGAGAGCGAGTTCGATTGAATGGGTCGTGATCCCTGCTGTTGTGATCACAGCGAAATCCACGATCATGATCCACATTCCCACTGAAAGATTAGTGTAGCGACTGAAGATCTGTCCGACGATATCGGTACCACCTGTACTTGCGCCACCCCTAAAAATCAGACCTAATCCAATGCCGAGCAGAATACCTCCGTAGAGAGCGGCAAGCACGACATTGTCCGTCGGCGTTTGGATCTGGACCTGGTAGATTAGGAAATCTATCAGCAGATTAGTGTAGATGATTGCTCCGATCGATCGAACGCCGAATTGCAGACCCAGCACATGCAATGCAAGTAGGAAGAGCGGTATGTTGAGCAGTATCGTAATTATCCCGACGGGCGTATTGTAGAGGAAACGGATTATCATCGCGATGCCGCTGACTCCACCGGGTACGATCTTATGTGGTATGAGAAAGACCGCATAACCGAGTGCAAAAATAACGCCGCCTACTATGATCGACAATATTTTCATTTCACTGAACAAGTAACATCAGAATGATATCTGGTCTTTCTTTTCTTCCTTGGGTTCTGTGGGAATAGATTCTTTCAAACGGGAAATGAAGATTTTCAGCTTTTCCAGTTCCTTGGTTCTTTCGGCGATATCGCGGTCGAGATTATCTTTTGAGGCACGCAGTGTCGAGAGTAACCTCTGTAACTCGTCGGTCTCGGCAATCGCACCGAGAGAGGCGTTCTTCTTCTCTTCGAGTTCTGCAAGTTCCTTCTTACCATTTTCGAGTATTTGTGTTTGGTTCTCAATTTCCTTTCGGATCTTCGCTCTCTTTTCTTCCATCTCTTTATCTAATGTCACGAGCTCGTTGCGGCGCTTCTCGATCTTGGCAACCATGTCATTCTCAAACATACGTGCTTTCTCGGCCTTACTTGAGAGTTCGGAAAGGCGCACGTTCATATCATCATGTTCCTCTTCAAGCATTTTCTTTCGCTGGAGTAATCGGTGGATATCACTTTCATACTGCTCGCGGGTTTTAGCCAACTCCTGCGTTTCCTTATTCAGTTGGGCGATTGCCTCCTTGTCCTTCGTTTCGAGAAGGCGCAGCGTATTCATTATCTCCGAAATCTTCTCTTCTCGCTGGCTGATCTTTTCTTCGATCACGGTCAGTTCCTTCTTACGCGTGTCGAGGAGTTGTCGGACATGATCGTCTTCCTCGATTGTCTTCTTGAGGGCATTATGGTCCTCCCTCATTTTGGGAAGCTCTTTCTCCAATCTCTCGTATTCATGCTGCACCTCATTCAACTTCACTGTGTCGACCTTCAATACTTCCTCGATCCGGGCTATTTCTTCCTTCTTTTTGATGAGGTCCGCCTCGATCGTCTCATATGTTTTTGTCTCGGATTTCAGGTCGTCGAGTGTCTTTCTGACTTGCCCTATGGATTTAGCAAGTTCGCTGCCTTCCAATTTGGTTTTGTCGAATTCATCTTTTATCTTCCGATATTCAGGTTCAATGCTCCTCAATTCTTTTTCGAGATTCTTGAGTTCATTCGTCCGTGCTTCAATGTTCGAGTGTTCATTACGCATCTTTTCGAGTTTCTTGATAATCTGCTCTAATTCTTGAGTTTTCTTTACCAGTTCCTTCTTAACGTTTTCTTCGTCGTTCTTCGTTGCACGGTGAGTTTTTTCTCTTTCTTTGAGTGATTTGCTGATTGACGCGTATTCCAGTTGCATCGTCGAGATATTCGAAGTGAGGGCAGCTTCTTCTTTGCGTGTTTGCTCGAGGCTCTTTAGCGCCTGCTCACATTCGGCTCTCAGTTCCTGTATTTCATCTGTGAGGGATTTCTTTTCCTTCATCATACCCTCAAGTTGTTTCTCAGCCTTCGTTAGTCCATCGGTGGCCGCACGTTGCTGACCGGTCAGCGTGTCGTGTTCCTTCGTCAATTTCTCAACTTCATCTGTGAGCCTGTTGTACTCGGCCTCTGCATCTTCTTTTTGGTCTCTTATCTTATTCAGATCTCTTTCCAATCCGGAAATGAGGTTTGAAAGACCGGTTTTCTTCTCATCGAGTTGTAGAATCTCTTCTTCGATAGATGCTCTCTGTCCGTCCAGTTCTTCTATTTTCTTGCTCATGTTCTTTTCGTCTTGCTTGTACTTCTTCTGAGCAGCACTGAGTTGCGCAACTTCTTCCCGGGTCTTGGAAAGGCGGGATACTTCATTTCTGTGATCTGCCAGCGTTTTGCTCAGCTCATCCACGTCATGCGTTAGTCTTCCTTTTAAGGTGTCGAGCTCCTCTAAACGCTTCTCGGTCTCTGATACCGCCCGCTCTTTGTCTCTCAGCAACTTTTCTACTTCTTCCAGCTTTGCAAGTTTCTTCTCAAGTTCTTCGAGGAGGTCGGTATCTTCTTTAGCCATGGCAGTTATAACCTCACCTGTGTTTGGGATGCAATGTTGTACAGACTTTCATTGATGCGATTCTTATTAGCCATAATAAGATAGCGGCGAAGGGATTCGAACCCCCGACACAGAGATTATGATTCTCCTGCTCTGCCAACTGAGCTACGCCGCCAGTTTGGAAGTATAATTGAAATTGGTCCATTGTCAATGGCTGTCTAAAAAAACCGCGCATCTGTCGATGCGGGCAGCACGATTCTCGAGTTTCATGTGAGTTGACATCACGAAGAGCGGGGATATAATGAGTGCGGAGACCGAGAGATGATCTTATTGTTTCTTGTGGCAAATGGACTGCTCGTAACTGAGGGATACCGGTTCGACGGTGGATATATGGAACTCTGGTTTCAATTACCGCTTGCCTCTTTCGTTGATACTCTACAGTTGCGCGGTTTGGAAGATACGGTATTCGGAATATATTCATATGACTTCGACATTCGTAATGTAGATGGAAGTGATTCAGCATGCCAGCGGGGAGAGAAGGACATAGTTGTCAGACAAGGTGAAGAAAGCGATTACTTCATCGATTATATTCCTCTTTCGCTCTACCCGGGTAGGTTCGCATATACGTTGAACATTAACGCAAGAGGCGCCCCTATGCAGGCCGGTGGTGTCATCGACATAGCTCCTATCGTGGAATCGTTGACCGGCAGCGACGTGGTGATTGGACGGTGGGAATTCGGTAATGTTGTCTTCCACGGTATGGATTTCCTGCCGGCAGTCGGAGCCGAATTTCACGAAGATGAAACCATATTCTCATACATCGAACTTTATGGTTTGGTGCCGGATAGCCTCACATACCACGTGACTTATCGGATCAGTGACGACGATGGTGGTGTATTGCTGGAGCATGGAAAAGACGTGCTTAAATACGATCACGTACAGGTCGATACACATAGTTTCATCTTGGTCCCGCTGACAGAAGGCAGATATGAATATGCCCTTACCGTGTCAGACCCATCATCGCAGGGGAGTGTCACCCGCAAGTCCTGGTTCTCAGTTAAGGCCAGTGAGGACATTGCAGGACGGGAGCTCTATGAAGAGATCAAGTATGTCGTATCCGATGATGAGTATAGCAGGTATCAGAGAATGAACGAGGATCAAAGAAAGATGTTTCTGAAGGAGTTCTGGTCACGACAAAGCTACGTTCAGTTCGAAAAACGGATGAACTACGCCGATGCGAAATTCTCTGTCGGCGCACTGCTCGGACGGGATTCGGAGCGTGGTCGGTTATACATCAAGTTAGGTCCGCCCGACGAGATTGAAACCATGTCAGTTGAGTATTGGGCAAGGCCTTTCGAGGTTTGGCGTTATTATGGCAGGAATGATTATCTTTTCTGCGACATCAGGAACGACCACAACCCGAGGCTCATAAAGATCTTGAAGCCGGGGGATTTGACGAAGCTGCTTGCCACAGGGTTCAGAGACGGCACAAGGGAAGAGGATTGGCTTTCCGATGTTGCGCCCGGAACCTATGACTGGCAAGATGGTCTTGAAAGTGCGGTGGAGTGAGAAGGGAGATGTTATGAAGGAAGGCAGGAAGTATCTTGTTTTCTTTACGTTGTTGTTATTGACCGTGTATTGTGCGAGCAATATTTTTGCTGCACGTTATTACCGACTGCTCGATGGCGAAAGAGTGAAGTACCTTGGACTCAGAGGTATCGATACGCTTGTCGCACAGGAGTATCTGAATCTGGACTCTCCTGCCGAAAGAACGGAGTTCTACGCGAGCTACTGGACAGATAGGGATGAGGAGCGCCTTCTATTTGAGGAACGCAGTAACTATGCATTCAGACAATTCGGCAGAAGCGCGCCGCTAAGCGATGACCGGATACCGGTTTATGTCAAATACGGTGAACCGCGAAGGGAGATCATTACACCCGAGAAGAAGATCGGTGTAAGTGCTTCGCTTGTCGTTAATCCGGCTGAAATATGGACCTATCACAGCGAGGGTCTCATGTTCGATTTTGTACGTATTGCTAGGTCCTACGAATTGATGTCGGTATCTGAATTCGGTGAGGGCGTGCTCATCCCGCATTTGAAAGAGATCATTTCGGACACAGCCATCGAAATCATGCCGGGAGAAGGTTTGGATTTCACGTTGGCATACGGGAGATTCAGGCAGCAGAAGAATTTGACCCGTCTGGAGATATTTCTAGGTGTAGAGATCGATGATACGACCGATTTTCGCCTGTATAGAGAGGTTAGTGTATTCAACCGCAGGGACAGCCTTGTGTGCCACACGAAGCATATCCTTGCACCCGAGCACGGTCAGATCGGAATGTTCGTCGATGAGAGCAATCTCTGGCTCAAACCTGCTGAATACCGCGTCGAAGTTACCTTGTTCGACATGAAGAGGAACAGGGCCGGAAAGCAGGAATTCAGTGTCAACCTCATTGAATATCAGGATGACGTAAAAGAAATAAGCGATTTGATCCCGGTTCGTTTGATCGACCGCGCCTTTACGCACGAGAAATTCGAAAAACCAGTAGGGAGGGTCATACCATTACTGCAGACGGCGCTGCCGGTGCACAAGCCATTTTACCTTTATTCGGAAGCGTATAACCTCCAAACGAAGGATGGCATGTATCGAGTGAGGACAACCTACGAGGTTTTCAACAAGGAGAAGATGCGCCAGGAAGTCGTCGACGTTATGATCAAGGACTGGATCGAACCGGGCAATACGGCCTATCTCGGGGCCGAATACCACCCGATGGATCTTGTGCCTGGAAGCTACATGATCGTGTTGAAGGTCAAAGATCTATTGAGTGGAAAAGAGCGCAGCGCAGTTGCCGAGTTTCGTTTGGTTAGAGCTGATTGATTGGAAGGATCGTCCCTATCGAGCGATCAGGCTGAAGACCGCGCCGGCCAGAATTAGGAATATCGGCTCGAATTTTAGGAATAAAAGCACAAATAGAGCAATTACTCCAAATGCAGCATATGCTGGCTGCTGCCAGTTGAGCAATACGAAATAAACACCTGTTGAGAGTAGGATTGCCACAACGGCAGATTTGATCCCGTTGAAGAACGAGTTCACATAGATATTGGTGTGTATCTTCTTGTAGATGCGTACGATGACCAAGAGCATTAGAAAGGAAGGCAGAAATATGCCCAGGGTAGCGATCAATGCTCCGGGTATGCCCATGACCTTGAACCCGACAAAGGTAGCGGTTATTGCCACAGGTCCGGGGGTCATCTGTCCGAGGGCAACCGCATCGACGAATTCTTTTGCGGTCAGCCAGTTTCTGGCGCTGCAGACTTCGTTTTGTATGAATGGTATAGCCGCATACCCGCCACCGAATATTATCGTACCGATCTTCGCAAAGATACCGAATAATTCAGCGGCCTTTCTGAAGTCAAACAAGAAGAGCGGTACGGCAAATAGTGCGTGACGACTGAACTTCGCGTGCTCGAACGCGATGCCCACCAGTCCGCTGATGATGACGGTGAGGATTGGGTCGAACTTGAGAAGAAACAGTGCCAACGCGAAGAAGAATATTACCGTACCCTTGACGTTCTTGATCAGTACCCTGCCCATTTCGTATGATGCCCAGAGGACAATCGAGGTGATCACGGCACCGATGCCTTTGAACACGAGGGCGATACCTGGAAGCGTACTGTAAGTCAGATAGAACCAGGTAAGTATGATCATGAGAATGAAGGATGGCAGAACGAGTGCTGCGCCGCAGGCGAGTGCACCGCGTACGCCGAAAAGATGATATCCGATGTACTCACAGTAATTAGGTACGAACGGTCCGGGCAGCATTTGTCCTATTGCCACTGCGGTACAGAGTTCGTCGTCGGAGATAAACCTCTTCTTCTTTACGCATTCGTTACGGAGAATTGCCAGCATACCGAGCCCACCGCCAAAGCCGAACAAACCCACTTTAAATATCGACACGGCCAGCTGCCTGAGGGTTTTCTGCATTAGGGGTTGAGGCTACCCGTACGGTAGCCCGCGAGGTCGAGTGTAATATGTTTGTAACCAGACCTGCGGAGGTACGCGACGACCTTCTTTCGCTGGGAAATCAACATTTTAAAGTCACTCGCACCGACTTCGATGCGGGCCGTCGGGAAATGATCACGTACTCGGACCAGTGAGAATCCGATGCTCCTTAGGTAGTTCTCCGCATTATCAACACGCTGGAGCCTACTAACGGTTATCAGTTGGCCGTACGGGATGCGCGAAGCGAGGCATGCCATGCTCGGTTCGTTCCAGTTTGAGAGGCCATGCCGGCGTGCGGCACGCCTGATATCACCCTTAGTGAAACCAGCCAGCATCAGCGGTGATTGAACACGCAGGCGTTTGATTGCATCGATTCCTGGGCGGTGATCTTTCAGATCCGATTTGTTCGTCGCCTCGATTACAACATAATCGTGTTCCGCTGCTATCGATTTGAGCTTGCGTAGTAGCGTCATTTTACAGTGATAACATCGGTTCACCGGATTGGTCTTGACTTCTTTTTCGCGTAGGATATCGATGGCGCACTTGAAGTGCCTGACCTTCATCCGTCGAGCAATGCGGACAGCATTTCTGATTTCGCTCTTGGGCTGTAAGGGCGAGACCACGGTCACAGCTATTAGCCTGTCTCCAAGAACCTCTTTGGCGATCCTCAGGAGGAAGGTCGAATCGACGCCGCCCGAAAAGGCAACGACTGCGCCGGGATATTCCCTGAGGATGCGCTTGAGCTTATCGAGTTTTTTTATACTTGCTCTCTATTTAAGGTAGGGTAAAAATTCTTCACTGATCGGGGGTTTCTTCACCCAGCGTACGAGTTCCTTACTGTCATCGATGATTATGACCGTTGGAATGTCGCTCACCTCGTGATATGCGCCTTCGGTCAGGCCGTCGACCGTCTCCATATCATAATACTTGATCGGCGCGTCGAACCTATTTCTTTCCTTGAAGTACATCAATTTCTCGCGAGTATCTTTGCACACGGAACAGTCTGGTTTGCCGAACACGTAAATTTCTTTCATCATACCCCCTTTATTTTTCTATTCTAATCCAATCGTCGTGAAAGTCAAGTTTTCATTGACAGGGATTTTGTGATAGATAGAATGTTGAATGCGAATGAATGGAATGCATCCAATGATCGATCGAGATAGACAAGAGGTTGCCCGACGTTACCGTAACGACATTCTAAAGTGGAACATTTTGTCATTGATCGTAAGCGTGGTTTTTCTGATGGTCATCGTGGTATTTGACATATCGAGGGGATTTGCAGGTTACATCGCTGAACGGACGGGTGTGAGGATCCTGTTGTCAGGTTCTTATTTCTTAATGCTCTATCTCGTTTTCTCTATTCTCACTCTGCCATTTGCTTATTTTGAAGGATATTCCGTCGAGCACAAGTATGGATTCTCCAGGCAGAACCGCTGGGCTTGGTTCAAAGATTGGGCGAAGTCATCTCTCATCTCTTTCGTTATAGGTTTGGTCATCTTTGAGGTTCTGTATCTAATCATTCCGGCTTCACCCCGTCTTTGGTGGTTGTGGCTGTCGCTGATAATGATTGTATTCAGCATCATCCTCGCCAATATTTTTCCGGTCTTGATCCTGCCTCTTTTCTACAAGTCGATTCCTCTTGAAGAGGGTGAGTTGAAGAGTGAGATAACAGAGTTGAGCGGTCGTGCCGGTGTCAACGTCAGAGGTGTCTACAGTATCGACCTGAGCAGCAAGACCACAAAGGCAAATGCAGCGGTCGTCGGTCTCGGCAATACCAAGCGTATTATCATCGGCGACACCCTGATATCCAATTTCGAGACCGGCGAGATACTCTCGGCAGTCGCCCATGAAATAATACACTACCGTGAACGCCACATGTGGTACCTGGTTCTCTGGCAGTCGCTCATTACTGTAGCTATGTTCTATGTCTTCTTCCGGGTTCAGCCTCTCGTTTACGCGTGGTTTGGTTTTGAAGGCGCTTATGAAATAGCAGCATTTCCAATCTTCGTGCTCATCTTCGGCGTGATATCGTATCTCCTGAGGCCCCTGGGAGCGTCCATTTCGAGATACTATGAGCGCAGGGCAGATGGAGGCGCGTTGAACCTTACAGGTAACCCTGAAGCGTTCATAAGTTTAATTGCAAAGTTCTGCAACGAGCAACTGTCGATCGCATACCCGAACCGTCTGGTCGAATGGTACAAATATTCACATCCATCTCCGGGCAAGAGGATTTCATTTGCCGAGAAATGGAAACTGATACGATAGAGGTTCTGCGGTCTTGATGAGTACTGTGATTTTCCAATCGTTCTTGTGAGATAAATTATAAGAGAGAGAAGTACAGGGAGGAAACATATGATGATCACCAAAGTAGCTGACCTAAAAGAAAGAGAAGTCGTTCCTGGCATAAAAGGCAAATTCGTACATTCCGACAACATGACCATCGTCTATTGGTATATCGACGCCGGCGCGGTCATGCCCGATCACGCACATCCTCATGAGCAGATCGTCAATGTGCTGGAGGGCGAGTTTGATTTCACGGTAGAGAGTAACACCCATGAAGCAAAACCGGGTTTTGTAGCGGTCGTGCCGCCGAACGTTAAGCACGGTGGCAAGGCAAAGACACGGGTCCGTATCCTCGACATATTCCACCCGGTACGCGAAGACTACCGCTAACGGTTAGGGGAGGTGCGTTTTGAGATATTGGCCGGTGTAGGATTTTTTTACTCTGATGATCTCCTCGGGCCGGCCAGAGCAAACGACACGGCCGCCGTGTTCACCGCCTTCAGGTCCGAGGTCGATGATCCAGTCCGCACACTTTATCACTTCCATGTTGTGCTCGATGACGATGACCGTGTTGCCCTTATCGACAAGCCGGTTCAGTACTTTGAGCAACAGTTTGACATCCTCGAAGTGTAGTCCGGTCGTTGGTTCGTCGAGGATGTAGAGGGTTCGCCCGGTCGCGATCTTCGAGAGTTCTTTGGCAAGTTTGATGCGCTGGGCTTCGCCGCCGGACAGTGTCGTTGCAGACTGTCCGATCTTGATGTAACCCAAGCCGACGTCACTGAGCAACTTCAGCTTTCTGCTTATCTTCGGGATATTCTTAAAAAAGTCGTGCGCTTCCGTCACCGACATGTTGAGGATCTCGCTGATGTTCTTTCCCTTGTACTTCACTTCGAGGGTCTCGCGGTTGAAACGCTTGCCTGCGCATGCATCGCATGTGATGTGAACGTCGGGCAAGAAGTGCATCTCGATCCAAAGGATGCCGTCCCCCTCACACTGCTCGCACCTGCCTCCCGGAACATTGAAAGAGAATCTTCCTGGACGGTAGCCTCGCACTTTGGATTCGGGAAGCTGGGCGAAGAGTTCGCGGATCGGCGTCCAGGCGCTCGTATAGGTTCCCGGGTTTGACCGGGGTGTCCGACCGATGGGCGATTGGTCGATGTTGATTACTTTGTCGATATTGTCCATGCCTACTATCTGGTCATGTTCGCCGGGCGGGTATTTAGAGTGGTAGTATTTCTGGGCAAGCGCACGGTACAGGGTGTCGACGACGAGCGTCGATTTGCCCGAACCCGACACGCCCGTGATTACGACGAACATGCCGAGCGGTATTTCGACCTCGATCGATTTCAGATTATTAGCCCGGGCACCCATTACCGCTATCCGGCGCTTTTTATCTTGCCGGCGCTGGTATGGTATTTCGATGCGCTCGGTGCCGCTGAGATAACGGCCCGTTATCGATTTTCTGTTCTTCTTGATTTGCTCGGGTGTACCGGTCGCAACGACTTGACCTCCTTGCTCGCCGGCACCGGGGCCGAGGTCGACGATGTGGTCGGCCTCGAGTATCGTTTCGGCATCGTGCTCGACAACGAGCACGGTATTACCGAGATCGCGCATTTCCTTTAGCGTCAACAATAACCGCTTGTTATCCCGGTAGTGGAGCCCGATCGACGGTTCGTCGAGGATGTACAGAACACCGACGAGACCCGAACCTATCTGGGTTGCAAGCCTGACCCTTTGTTCCTCACCGCCGGCAAGGGTCTCGGTCGTCCGGTCCAGTGTCAGGTAGTCCAGTCCGACCGAATTGAGAAACCCGAGGCGACGTTTGATCTCCCGTATGATTTCACCACCAACCTGCTGTTCCATCTTGTTGAGTTTCAAACCATCAAAATACCGAAGGGCGTTGCCGATCGACAAACCCGTGATCTTGGCGATGTTGTTGTCGCCGACCTTGATTGACAGGCTTTCCGGACGTAACCTCGTGCCTTTGCACTCGGGGCATGGCGTAAACGTCATATAATCCTCTATTTCCTGGCGCATCATCTGCGATTTGGTTTCACGGTGGCGCCGCATGAGTTCGGGTACGATGCCTTCGAAATGTTCGTCGAACTCGCCGTACCCGCTGCCGTCGCTGCGCCGGTACTCGACCCTGATCGGTATCTCTTCACCATATAGGAGAGCCTTCTTGACCTTGGCGGGCAGTTTGCTGTAGGGTGTTTCAAGGTTGAACTTCATCTTTCTGGATAAGGCTCTAAGAAGTGAAGAACGCCAGCGTCCTGGTACACCATATGGTTCGATCGCTCCATTGAGTAGAGAGAGTTTCTCATCACCGACGACCTTATCCGGATCGATCTCCATCTTGAAACCGAGTCCATCGCAATTCTCGCATGCTCCGTACGGCGAATTGAAACTGAACATTCTCGGCGCGAGTTCCGGATAACTGATGCCGCAGTGGACGCAGGCGAGTTTTTGGCTGAATATTCGTTCTTCTCTGTTATCGATCGTGACGATGACGATCCCTTCGCTTTCTTTTAGTCCAATCTCAATTGAATCGGCCAGCCGCTTGCGCAGTCCATCTTTTATGACGAGGCGGTCGATGACGATTTCTATGTTGTGTTTCTTGTAGCGTTCAAGGTTCGGGATGCTTTCTATCTCAAGTACCTTACCATCGACACGGGCGCGCACATACCCGCGTCGCCGCAGACTGTGTAGAAGATCTTTGTATTCACCTTTCCGTCCTTTGACCACAGGTGAGAGGATTTCGATCTTCTTACCATCCGGAAGTCCGAGTATGGTATCGACGATCTGGTCGGTCGTCTGCGATTGGATTCTTCTGCCGCAATTGTAACAGTAAGGAGTGCCGATCCGTGCGAAAAGCACACGCAGGTAATCGTAGATTTCAGTTACGGTTCCGACGGTGGAACGCGGGTTACGGGCGGCACTGCGCTGCTGGATGGCAATGGCTGGGGAGAGACCGTTTATTTCATCGACTTCAGGTTTGTCCATCATGCCGAGGAATTGTCGCGCGTACGCAGATAAGGATTCTACATACCTGCGCTGTCCTTCGGCATAGAGGGTGTCGAATGCCAGTGAGGATTTTCCTGAACCTGAAAGGCCTGTTATGACGACGAATTTATTGCGCGGGATGGAAACATTGATGTTCTTGAGGTTGTGTACCCTTGCACCCCGGACCCTTATGCTATCGTTCTGCTTGCGCATTCCTTATCATATCCGCAGAAATAACTAAGTCAAGGAACGACCATTCTCTGTGTACCTGTTAAACGGGGAATCGGAGAAACGGAGAGTGGGAGAAGTTGAGAAGATAAGAAGTTCAGAGCGGTCATGTTGACTCAGTTTGCTTTTTGATTATAATAATCCGTGCGACTCTTCCTCGTTGCGGTCTCGCTGTGCCTGCTGAGTTGTGCACCCAACAAGGGCGGTGTGATCATTGCCGGTTCGACTTCCGTACAACCCTTCATAGAAAAAGTTGCTGAGCATTTCATGGAGAAATATCCAGAAATCAAGATCAATGTCCAGGGTGGTGGTTCGACCGCCGGTGTTCAAGCCACGATGAATGGCACCTGCGATATCGGCACCTCGTCGAGGAATCTGAAACCGACTGAGCAGGAATTGAAGACAATACTCATTGCGCTCGACGGTATTGCGGTGATTGTGCACGGGAACAGCCCGGTCAGAGATCTGACGGTTGAACAGATAAGGGGTATATTCTCACGCCGGATAGCAGAATGGAGTCAATTGGGGGTTGCGGGAAATGAGATCATTCCAGTGACGCGTGAGGAAGGTTCGGGAACGAGGGCATCGTTCGAAGAGATGATCATGGGCGAGGAGGTAATAAGTGACGCTTGCCTTGTTCAGGATTCCAACGGCGCGGTTCGCGAGATCATAGCCACCACACCACAGGGTGTGGGGTATATTTCCGTCGGCCTGGTTGACGAACGTGAAAAGGCGGTCGCGATTGACGGAACAAAGCCCACTTTGACGAACTTGATCATAGAGAAATACCATTTTTCGAGACCCTTCCTACTCTTGTTACGTGAAGAACCGACAGGTAATGTTAAAAAATTCATCGAATATGTATTATCCGACGAAGGGCAGGAGATCCTTGGTAGCGGTGGTTTGATCCCTGCAAACAAGGTTGTCGCTGACTGATGAAAGATAAGATTGCGGAGAAATTGCTGCTGTTTGTTGCACTATCGGCGATCATGTCTTTGGCACTGATCACTTTCTTTATTTTCCAGCAAGGCATTCCGCTGATATTCAAAGCTGGATTGGGGAATTTCCTATCGCTTAAATGGGCGCCGACCCGGGGTGGTTTCGGCATACTGTCCATGGTCATCGGGTCATTGATGGTGACCGTTGGGGCGCTGGCAGTGGGTATTCCCTTCGGACTTGCCGCAGCGATCTTCCTTGCCGAATTTTCTTCAAAGACGATTCAAAAAACACTCAAGCCGATTATAGAACTGCTTGCCGGTATTCCGTCGGTCGTGTACGGATTCATAGGCATCGTCATTCTGGTGCCGTTCATAAGGGTAACATTCGGCGGGCCCGGGTTTTCCGTGCTGGCGGCAAGCATCATTCTCGGCATCATGATCCTGCCGACGATCGTGAGTATATCGTATGATGCGCTGCTTGCCGTGCCGAACACATACCGTGAAGGCTCCTATGCGGTCGGTGCTACGAAATGGCAGACCATCGTTCTTTTGCTTCTGCCTGCAGCGCGTTCAGGTATCGTTGCCGGGATCATCCTCGGCATGGGGCGGGCGATTGGAGAGACGATGGCGGTCATCATGATCGCCGGTAATGCCCTCAAAATACCGGGTTCCATATTCGATTCCGTACGCACCCTCACTTCGACGATCGCACTTGAACTGGGATATGCTGCTGGTGACCACCGGGGAGCACTCTTTGCATGCGGTTCGATACTCTTTTTGATAATCATCGTTTTGAATATCGTGGCGATCCGCATCACGAGCAGAAAATGACGTTTCGCATCGGGCCACGCACCAGTCAGATAATTGCATATGTAGCATTACTCACGATGACCGCGATCATGGTCATCGTGCTTTTCTTTATCATTTTTTATATACTGAGGAACGGACTCGGCCAGTTGACGCTTGAGTTCTTGACCGACAAGACGAGGGAGATGGGCAAGGAGGGAGGGATCCTGCCTTCGATCATGGGGACCCTCTTTATCACGATCGTGGCGACGGTCATTGCCACACCGCTTGGCGTTGGCAGTGCGGTTTATCTCGTCGAATATACGCGCGGTGGACCGATCCGCAGGATCATCAGTTTCGGGGCTGATTGTCTGGCCGGTGTGCCGTCGATCATCTTCGGTTTGTTCGGTTTCATCTTCTTTGTAATCAGCATGAACCTGGGTTGGAGTATCCTATCCGGCGGCTTAACCCTGGCGGTCATGATACTGCCGACGATCATCAGGACCTCCGAGGAGGCGATAAAATCAGTCCCGCATACTTATCGGGAGATCAGTTACTCACTCGGAGGAGGCAAGCTCGACACGATACTGCGCGTCGTTCTGCCCACGGCTATGCCCGGCATCCTGACCGGTGTCATACTGGGGATCGGCCGTGCCGTCGGTGAAACAGCAGCCGTGATATTTACGGCTGGCTCTTCGCTGGGGCTCCCCACGTCGATCTTTTCTTCCACCCGAACCCTTGCCGTTCACTTCTACATATTGGCACGTGAGGGTATTTCGATGCCCAAGGCATACGGTACGGCTGCAGTGCTGATAATCATAATCCTCGCCATCAATTTCATTGCCTATCGCTTAATGCACCGCTTCATCGCTCGGTACTACTGATGGCTAAGATCAGCATCAAACGATTGAACCTATACTACGACAACTTTCATGCACTAAAGGATATCAGCCTTGACGTAGAAAGCAGTGAGATATTAGCAGTCATCGGTCCGTCGAATTCGGGAAAGAGTTCACTGCTACGCGCAATGAATCGCCTGTATGAAATAGACCTCGGCCGGATCACCGGTGATATACGACTTGACAACGAGACTATCTTTAAATTGCCGATAAACGTGCTGAGGAGAAGGATTGGCATAATATTTGCAACGCCCGTGGTCCTACCCGGATCGATCCGCAAGAATATTTCGTATGGACCCAGACTCCACAGGAAGCTGAGTAAGTCCGATGTCGATGAACTTGTAGAACGCGCCTTGAAATCGGCAAATCTCTGGGACGAAGTGAAAGAGAGGCTCGCTGAATCTGCTTCATTTCTTTCCGGCGGTCAGCAGCAGAGGTTGTGCATTGCCCGTACGCTTGCAATGCGGCCCGAGGTGATCATGATGGATGAGCCGTGTTCTGGTCTTGATCCCATTTCTACTGCCAAGATCGAAGCCACCATGCTTGAGCTCAAGGAGGAGTACACATTCATACTCGTGACCAATAACACTAAACAAGCAGCAAGGGTTTCAGACAGGACGGCTTTTTTCTACTTGGGTGAGCTTATAGAAATAGGCAGTACGCAGAGACTCTTTACCAGTCCGGTCGACCGACGGACTGATGATTACATTCGGGGGAAATTCGGATGATCATTCGGACGGCCAATCTTAATCTCTACTACCACAAATTTCAGGCACTGAAGAACGTGAATGTGGAGATCCGCAGAAACGTGATAACCGGGATAATCGGACCATCGGGTTGCGGCAAATCGACGCTGCTGCGTATCTTCAACCGAATGAATGATCTAATCGAAGGCGTCAGGATAACAGGCAGCGTTTTGATCGATAACGAAGATATCTATTCGCCAATGCACGATCTCATTCTTCTGCGGAAAAGAGTAGGGCTTGTTTTCCAGCGACCGAATGCTTTTCCGCTGTCGATCTTCGATAACATTACCTATGGCCCCCGGGTCTGGGGCATCAGTGATAAAAAAACTCTCACCGAAATCGTTGAACGTTCGCTGACCGCTGTGGATCTATTTGATGATCTGAAGGACAGGTTGGATTGTCCGGCATTGAGTCTTTCGGCAGAGAAGCAACAGCGGCTTTGCATTGCCCGCCTGCTCGCAGTCGAGCCGGAGATTCTGTTAATGGACGAACCGTGTTCCGCCCTTGACCCTATCGCGACAAGTAAGATCGAGGAACTGATGATTGAATTGAAGAAGAAATATACGATCATTATCGTCACGCATAACATGCAGCAGGCAGCACGCATTGCAGACGAAGTGGGTTTCATGTTGCTTGGCGAATTGGTCGAATTCGATACGGCGAAGACGCTTTTCACGAGTCCGAATGATAGGCGTACAAATGATTACATTAGCGGTAGGTTTGGCTGAGCGGAAAAGGAGGAGCAGATGGATCGGCATTTTGATGAAGGCCTGCAAAATGTTAAGAAAAAGCTCGTCGAAATGGCGGCGATGGTTGAGGAGTCCATAACCAAGTCGCTGGAAGCACTGAAGAAGAGGGATCTGGAGATGGCCGCACAGGTCACTGAGTTAGATCACAGAATAGACAAGCTGGAGATGGCGATCGAGGACATGTGCATTGAGTTAATTGCGCGCCATCAGCCCGTGGGGTCGGATCTGCGGTTCCTCATCGGTGCAATAAAGATGAATAATGACCTTGAGCGGATGGGAGACCATTCGGTCAATATGTCCGACAGTGTCCGATATCTGACCGATTCTCCGGAAATAGGCCAGATAGTGAATATCTGGAATATGGCCAAAATTGTTAACGAGATGCTGCGTGAGAGCGTAGAGAGCTTCATTCACAACGACGCGGTGAGGGCGCAGAAAGTATGCGAGCGGGATAGTATTGTCGATGGGATGCGCAATGAGACGATCAGAATCCTGTTGACGCATATGCTCGAAGAGCCCGAGAAGATAGGGCCGGCGATACAATATCTGCTCGTAGCCAAGAATCTCGAGCGTATCGGCGATTTGTCGACGAACATATGCGAAGATGTTATCTATATTGCCCAAGCCCGGGTCATCAAGCACCACGCCGAGGAGGAGAGGAGTTGACATTCACCGGAATTGCATTGTAGATACGTGTAATGACTGACCCAGCATAGATTTACACCCACTCATTTCGTCCTGATTTGTTTCTTGACTTCAATAGGAATATCGGTAGAATATTGTCGATGCTTGCCTCAATCGAAGATGCGATTAAAGATATCAGAAAAGGTAGAGTTGTTATCGTCGTGGACGATGAAAGTCGTGAAAATGAAGGCGATTTCATCGCGGCAGCGAGTAAAACGACCCCGAGGATCATCAATTTTATGGCCCGACATGGGCGCGGGCTCATCTGCGCGACACTGCTGCCAGACAGGTTGCGTGAGTTGGAAATACCGATCATGGTCGATGAGATAACTGCCCTGCACGGCACGCAATTCACGGTCAGCGTCGATGCGAAAAACGGCACCACCACCGGCAGTTCGGCTTATGACCGGGCAAAGACGATAAAAGCACTGGTTGATGGAAAAACGACTCCGGCTGATCTTGCACGACCGGGCCATATATTCCCTCTGAGGGCAGTAGAAGGTGGTGTGTTAAGGCGTGCCGGCCATACCGAAGCGAGTGTTGACCTTGCGCGAATAGCAGGATTACCGCCAGCAGGCGTGCTGTGCGAGATAATGGACGACAACGGGCATATGGCGAGGCTCCCCGCTCTCAGAAAGATCGCCAATCGGTTCAATCTGAAGATCATAAGCATTGAAGATCTGATCAAATACCGTCAGACAAAGGAGAAATTCATAGAGCGCATACTCGAAACTAGCCTTCCGACAAAATACGGCGATTTCTGTCTTATCTTGTACGAAGATAGACTGAATCACGACCATCACATCGCACTTGTCCTTGGAGACGTAAGGGATGAGACGGATGTGTTCGTTCGAGTGCACTCTCAATGCCTTACCGGCGATGTTTTCCGGTCGCTGAGATGCGATTGCGGCGACCAAATGGAACAGGCACTGAAGCTCATTGCCAAGCAGAAGCGCGGTGTGTTTCTCTACATGCGTCAGGAGGGAAGGGGTATTGGGTTGCTGAACAAACTGAGAGCATATAATCTCCAGGACAAGGGGCTCGATACGGTCGAGGCAAATCTTGCTCTCGGATTCCCCGCGGACCTGCGTGACTACGGTATCGGTGCTCAGATACTGGTCGACCTTGGCCTCTCGTCCATCGTCTTGTTGACCAACAACCCGAAGAAGATCGTCGGTTTAGAAGGATATGGTCTGAATGTTGTCAAACAGGTACCGATATATTCCGTGCACAGCCGTAATGTTCAGTATCTGAGGGCCAAGAGATATAAATTGGGACATTTGATCCCTGATTCTGTTTTCGAAAAAGATGAATTGCCAGAAGCTAAGAAAAGGCGAAAGTTGAGGAGGAAAGATGAAAGAAATTAAGGGAAATCTCATTGGACAGGGCAAGAAGTTTGCGATAGTGATTGCACGTTTCAATGAGTTTATTTCCAGGCGTCTGCTTGATGGTGCGATCGACTGTCTTACCCGACATGCGGTGCGTCTTGAGGATATTACTGTCTATTGGACCCCGGGCAGTTTCGAGATACCCGGAGTTGCCCGGCAAGTGCGAGGCACAAAATGCGATGGCGTGATCTGTCTTGGCACCGTCATCAGGGGTGAAACTCCGCACTTTGACTACATAGCGAGCGAGGTGACGAAAGGTATTGCAGCGCTCAACCTTGAATCCGGGCCAGCTGTTGTATACGGTATCATAACGACCGACAGCACGGATCAAGCGATCGAACGGGCCGGAACGAAGAAGGGGAACAAGGGCTGGGATGCGGCACTCACCGCACTTGAGCTGGCCGACCTTTATTCGCAAGTGAAGTAGATGGGCAGGCGATTGGCTCGCGAGCTTGCGTTGAAGGTTTTATACCGATGTGAGGAGGGGGACACGGATGTAGATTGCGCAATCCGGAGCGTGTTGGATGTAAGGAGATATCAAGAGAATGATAAAGGATTCTCGCGGACTTTGATTGAACGTACTATCGAGAATCTTGATGTAATCGACAAAGAGATCGTTAAGGTGCTGAAGAACTGGGAATATGATCGTATTTCGCTCGTCGACAAAATAATACTGCGCATGGGTACATGTGAACTCATCTATTTTGATGAAATACCGTCTCAGATCTCGATAAACGAAGCGATTGAAATCGGTAAGAAATACGGAGGAAGCGATTCAGGTAGATTTATAAATGGTGTACTTGACGCAATAAGAAAGAATCATGAAAGCAGCAATCATAAGTGATATACATTCGAATCTGGAAGCGCTGCTCGTAGTGCTGAAGGATATAAAGAAACGTCGCCTGAAAAGTATATTCTGCTTGGGTGACTTGGTGGGTTACGGAGCGAATCCCAATGAGTGTATCGATTTGTGCATAAAAGAGTCAAAACTGATTGTGGCCGGCAATCATGATTGGGCAGCCGTCAATAAGACCGATGTATCTACGTTCAATCCAGTAGCGGCACAGGCGATAAAGTGGACGCAGGAGCGAATCAGTAAAGACGGTATAGCTAAACTGAAGGGTCTGTCTCTTACTCAGACTGTGGACAATCTCCTGTTGGTTCATGCGACACCTAAAGACCCTGAGGGCTGGAACTATCTGTTCAGTCTAGAGGAATTCGAGAAGGAATTCACACAATTCAAAGAGCAAATATGCTTCATTGGTCACTCCCATATCCCGGCGGCTATTTACCGAGATGATAATGGTTATTGTGACATAGTACGCGATAATCCCTTCCCGATCGTGCCAAAGCGAAGATATATAGTCAATGTCGGGAGCGTCGGACAGCCGAGGGATTTAGATCCGCGTGCAAGCTATGTAATCTATGACGGCAACAAGAACGGTATTGAAGTCGTAAGATTGGATTATAACATTCCGTTGGCACAGCAGAAGATAGTAATAGGTGGTCTTCCCGAGGTGCTGGCCGACCGCCTATTGGCCGGCCGATAGAGAATTCTCGATCGTCGATGGCGTGCGTTCGTAGAACCACACGGGTAAACCGAGTAAGCCATGATATTGTCTAAATTTCGAGCATTAATAACATTCTGTTGAGGAGATCACGGATGGAAAAAAGAGGTCCGGTTACGAAATTGAAGGAAGATATTGCGAAGAAGGAAGAAGAAATAAAGCAATTCAAGGACAAATATTTACGTGCGCTGGCTGATCTGGAGAACTACCGTAAGCGTATGGAAAAGGAATTTGACAGTTTTCGTCAATATGCCTACGTAGAATTTCTCAGAAAGATATTGCCGGTTTTGGAAAGTTTTGAGCGGGCAATGGATGGTGCGACAGTTGACAATGAAAATAGCAGTTATACAGAGGGTGTTGAAATGATCTACCGGCAACTCAAGGACACACTGAAATCCATGGGGCTGGAAGAATTCTCAAGCTTTGGCAAAGTTTTCGATCCGGCGCGCCATGACGCTGTAGGAACGGTTGTGGACGATGAGAAGCCTGAGAACACTGTTATCGAAGAGGTCAGCAAAGGGTATGTGGTGAAGGAGCGCGTGATAAAGCCAGCAAAAGTTCTGGTCTCCAAACGGAGCAAAGGAGGTAGCGAAGATGCCGAAAATAATCGGAATTGACTTAGGAACAACAAATTCAGCTGTCTCGGTGATGGAAGGAGGTCAGCCAGTTGTTATTCCGAACCCGGAAGGAGGAAGGACAACTCCTTCGGTGGTAGCTTTCACAAAATCAGGTGAGCGGTTGGTGGGGCCCCTTGCTAAGAGGCAAGCGATAACGAATCCGGAGAACACTGTTTATTCTATCAAACGATTCATGGGGCGGAGATACGGTGAAGTTAAGAATGAAACGGCTCGCTTTCCGTTCAAGGTAGTGGAACATGACAACGGTGATGCCTGGGTGGAAGTTTCGGGAAAGAAATACTCGCCGCCAGAGATCTCGGCCATGATCCTGCAATACCTGAAACAGGCGGCTGAATCTTACCTCGGTGAGAAGATTACACAAGCGGTGATAACTGTTCCTGCGTATTTCAATGATTCACAGCGACAGGCGACGAAGGATGCCGGTCGTATTGCAGGGCTGGAGGTCAAGCGTATCGTTAACGAACCTACAGCTTCGTCACTTGCCTATGGTGTTGACAAGAAGAAGAATGAGAAGATAGCAATATATGATTTCGGCGGAGGTACATTCGACATCTCGATCCTCGAGATAAGCGATGAGGGTGTTTTCCGCGTATTGTCTACGAATGGCGATACGCACCTTGGCGGTGATGATCTCGACGAGAGAGTGATCAATTACATTGCCGAGGAGTTCATGAAGCAGCACAACATCGATGTACGGAAGGATCTCACTGCATTACAGCGATTGAAGGAAGCTTCGGAGAAGGCAAAGACCGAACTCTCGAGCGTAATGGAGACTACGATCAGCCTTCCCTTCATCGCTTCGGACAAGGACAAGACGCCATTACATCTGGAAATGCGTCTCACGAGGGCGAAGCTAGAATCATTGGTCGAGGATCTTGTCCAGCGATCAGTTCCTCCGTGCAAACAGGCACTTGCCGATGCGAAGTTGACGCCAAACGATATCGATGAGGTTATTCTTGTCGGTGGGCAGACGAGAATGCCCAAGATCCAGCAGGTGGTCAAGAATTTCTTCAACAAGGAACCGCATAAGGGTATCAACCCGGACGAAGTAGTTGCAGTCGGAGCCGCACTTCAAGCCGCTATCATAGGTCACGAGACTAAAGACATATTGCTTCTGGATGTAACGCCGCTGACCCTTGGTATTGAGACTCTGGGGCAGGTCATGACGCCAATCATCCCACGCAATACTACAATACCGACCAAGAAATCTCAGATATTCACAACCGCAGAAGATAATCAGACAGCTGTGACAGTACACGTCCTGCAGGGCGAGCGGACGATGGCGCATCAGAACAGGAGTCTTGGGAAATTCGATCTATACGGTATTCCGCCGGCTGCAAGAGGAATACCGCAGATCGAGGTTACCTTTGATATCGATGCTGACGGTATAATGCATGTCTCAGCCAAGGATATGGGTACTGGTAAAGAGCAGAAAATAAGGATTACTGCCTCGAGCGGTCTATCCAAGGAAGAGGTTGAAAAGATGGTAAAAGAATCCGAGGAGCACGCTGCTGAGGATCGGGTTCAGAAGGAATTGATCGACGTGCGCAATCAGGCAGATAGTGTTATCTATTCGGTCGAGAAGACGCTAAAAGATTACGGAGAGAAGATCTCATTCGAGGAACGAAGCGAGATCGGCAAGAAGGTCGATGAGCTTAAGAAACTGAAGGACGGAAATGATGCGGCGGCGATAAAGCAAACGATAGATGAGCTGCAGCAGTCAGTATACAAGCTTTCCGAGGCCGTTTATAAGGACGCAGCACAGGCGCAGCAGCAAGCAGGGGAGGGACAACCTCCGCCTGGAGCCACGTCAGAGCAGGGTCCCCAAGAAGGTGGTGAGCAGGTGGATACTGACTATCGTGTAGTTGACGACGAGGCCGATAAGGGAAGTTGACCGAGGAACCAGGAACGACGTTTGTGAAGGTGGGGAATATTGACGTATCAGCGTAACATAGATAGGCCATGAAGAGAGACTACTACGAAGTGCTGGGCGTTGCCAAGGGCGCGAGTTCGGATGATGTCAAGAAAGCATATCTGAAAAAAGCAAAGCAACACCATCCGGACATGAATCCCACGAATAAGAAGGAGGCTGAAGAGAAATTCAAGGAAGTCTCTGAGGCCTACGAAGTGCTGATGGATCCGCAGAAGCGGCAGCTGTATGATCAGTATGGGCATGATGGTGTGTCGCAGACATTCAAGGGCGGTGGTTTCAGCTGGGATGACTTCACGCATTTTGACGATCTTCAGGATATCCTGGGCAATCTTTTTGGCGGTTCGCATTTTGAAGATCTTTTTGGTTTCGGTGGTCGCAGAGGAGGACAGAGGCAATCCAGGGGCGGTGACATTCATGTGATACTGAAGGTCACGCTTGAGGAGATTGTCAATTCGGCCAAGAAGCAATTCAAGGTAAATCGTTTCGAAGGCTGTACTGCGTGCGGTGGCAAGGGCGGCACTGATTTTTCCACTTGCGGTCAGTGCGGAGGTCGTGGTCAGGTGAAGACTCAATCTCGAAGTTTCTTCGGTACCTTCACAAGCGTTGGCACCTGCCCGGCATGTAAAGGTTCGGGACAGACGATAAAGACGCCGTGTTCTAAGTGCAGCGGCACGGGTAGATCAAGGGTTACCAGGACCATAGAAATAAAGACGCCGCGTGGCGTTGCGAACGGACAATATATCGTGCTACGCGGTGAGGGTCATTTTGGGCGGGGCGGAAACGGTAGTATCATTGTGCAGTTCGAAGAGAAGCCGCACATGTATTTTGAACGGCGTGGATATGATCTTTATATCCGTATGCTGACGCCCTATTCGAAATTGATCAACGGCGGTTCGATCGACGTACCGGGATTCAATGGCCGGCGAGAAAGGGTGAAGGTCAAGAAAGGCAGCAGTGCGCCTGAGATAATACGGCTCAAGGCAAAAGGTATGCCGAGGCCAGATGGTGGATACGGTGATATGTATGTGGAGCTCGATCTGAAACCTCTGGAATCGACTGATAAGAATGTCAGCAAGATCATCGAGGAACTGAAAAACTACGAAGGCGAACCCAAGCCTCGGCCCAGGGGCGAGCAGGGAATCTGAGTCAGTAATCATCAATAACGAATTCTTCGGCGATATCAACCGATATGGATGAGCACAATATCTTTTATGTGCCGGCGGGTTCTATGGGCGGCGCTGCGGTCCACATTAAGGGTTCGCGACTCGCACATATTAAGGGCGCGCTGCGCAAGAGAAAGGGTGAGAGTATCCACCTCACCGATGGCACGGGCTGCCTATACGAAGCCAAGATCGATTCACTTACGCGGTCCTCATTGAGTGCAAAGATAGTGCACAAAAGAATGATGCCGCGGAGATATGACGTCGACATCACGCTAGCATTTGCACCATTAAAGGGTATGCGCAATGAAATGATCATCGAGAAGGGCACAGAGCTTGGAGTCGTTCGCTTTGTGCTTTTTCCTTCCCGGCGTTCAGTTGTCAGGAACATGAGTAGTCAGAAGATCGTCCGCTTCATGAAGATCGCGCAGAGTGCCATGACTCAATCACAGCAATATTACTTACCAGAAATCATGCACGTACAGACAATAGATGATCTATTTATCAGAGATAATTCGTATGATAAGATGTATGTGGCAGAACCTTCGGGTATGAAAGCAATGCCTACAGGAGGCAAGAGAATTCTTCTGCTGATCGGGCCCGAAGGAGGCTTTACCGAATCCGAGTTGGATTCATTTCTCGGGCGTGGTGTGCAAACCATGTATCTTGGGTCGGCCCGTTTGCGCAGCGAAACGGCGGCGATTGTCGGCATCACGAAGATTCTGCTTGCGGCCGGGCAAATATAGCTCGGCCAGTGCAAGGCTATCACTGGTAAATCCTAAACAATATCGAAATTCGAATACCCAAGACGGTGCTATCCCCGGTTGTTGATTTTGGTGCTTGGGGGTGTTTCACACTTTGGGCATTCTCGAAAATACAATCAAATCACAAATTCAAACCTCAGCATACAGGTAACGTATGTTTTGTTATTTAGAGTTTGTGGTTTGGAATTTGGTTAGGATTTGGTGCTTGGTATTTGGAATTTGGGCGGAAAGCATATGCTTTCCGCCCCTAATAGCGGGGGCTGGATTCGAACCAGCGACCTTTGGGTTATGAGCCCAATGAGCTACCGCTGCTCCACCCCGCGATCTCTTTCATTATACACTTTCGGGCTCGTTTGTCAACCTTCAGTGTTCATCGATCGTTCAGCCTCTGCTCGCGTCTCATGTCCAATCGCCATTGACCTCCGTCATCCTGCGAGTCGTCTATAAAGAAGTCAAGGTGGACGACCTTGTCGTTGTGGATCAATGCCGTTCCTTTACCCAAATCGTTCTCGATACGGTACAGATTCCCCAGGCCAGGAGTTCCAACAGATACATGCTTGGCATTGGAGAGGGCCTGAATGAGATCCTGGATATCTTCTCTTCCAATGACCGGTTTCTCCTCGGAGAGCGCGTCCATTACATACGACCGCAACAATTTAATCCAGAATCTGCTGATCAGCACGTTGCTGGCGAAGATGTCGATACAGATCACACGGTTGCCCGTTACGGCGACGACACCCACCGTGTTTCTGGTGAGCTCTGGAAGCCGGCCTAAATGGCGTTCATAGGTTTGGACTTCTTTCTTGAACTCCTCATCGTCATAATTCGCATGGACCGTGCTCGTACTTGAAACTATGCCTAATCGTTCTTGGCTTGATGCAATGGCATCCCAGACCTCGGATTGATTCTCCGTTATTCTTGCGCGCTGCCTTAGATCGTTGGGCGCGAGTTCCTTCGATGATTTGAATATCGGGGATGTCGAAAACCACCGGCCGTGTTCGATACAGTAGACTGGCACACGCAGCCAGTCACTCTTGGGCGGTACGAGAACATCTTCGCGCAGCATTCGATCTTGTTTCGCGCCTGATAGCATCTCACCCGTCATGATGAAAACTGTGCCTGGACCGCTATTCTTCAGTTCGACTTGGTTGACCTCTCCGTCACCGATCTCTCTGATCATCAGCCAATTCTTTGCGTATGCTTCGTCGAGGGTAACGTAGTCAAGACTCGCTCCTCGTGCCTTTGTGAGGGGGTAGATCGTTAAATTCTTGTAGGCTATCGGTTTGGCTATCTTCAATGCTCCGATATATGAGTTGATTTTCTTGGTCTCACGGCCTGGCGCTTGAAGCACTAGAACGGTGAGTGTAACCATTAGAGTGGCCTTCATGAATTCCTCCTTTACTTACAATACAATGAAAACAATCGGATATTCCACATATTCAGACGTGGTGTTGTGGGCAGCGCACCCTGTGTTATTGACAGGTGCGAGAGGATGAATATAATAGCCAATGGAACTCTCGGTTAATATCGACCATGTAGCAACCGTCAGAGAAGCGCGTAAAGAAAATTTTCCCGATCCGGTACATGCGGCGGTCGAAGCCGAATTGGGTGGGGCCGATGGGATAACGGTGCATCTGCGCAGCGATCGCAGGCATATAAAGGAGCGCGATCTGAGCGTACTCAGACACGTGATCAGGACCGACCTGAATCTGGAGATGGCTGCGACCGTCGAAATGGCAGGCATCGCGTCCGAAGCGAAACCCGACCGCATCACGCTGGTGCCGGAAGCCCCGGGTGAAGTGACGACACAAGGTGGCCTTAATCTGATGACAGTGAAACAGGATTTGAAGGCATACATATCGGATCTTAAGAGTAAGGGGATGAGGGTCGGTATATTCATCGATCCTGATGCGGAACAGGTCAAAGAGGCGGTCAGGGTGGGTGCCGGCTACGTCGAGATAAATACCAATGAGTATACGAGAACTAAACGTGTAAAAGATGAAACGATAAAGATTGCCCGTGTCGCCAAGGCGGCGCGGCGCGAAGGTCTGATAGTTCACGCCGGACACGGTATTGACTACAGGAATATTCTGCCTCTCCTGCACATCCAGGAGATCACCGGCTATTCGATCGGGTATGCGATCATTTCGCGCGCTCTGTTTGTCGGTTTGAGACAGGCCGTGAGCGAGATGAAGGAGATAATAAAAGGAGTAAGATGAGACATATTGGTTTGAGGATAGGGATAGTGATTGTTGCAGTCCTCCTTGGCATCTACGCAATAATTCCGACGATCAGGCTCTACACGGAAGCGAACCTCCCGGAGGCGACGAAAATCGCGCTCGCCAAAAGGGCGATACATCTCGGTTTGGACCTCAGGGGAGGGATGCATCTAGTGCTGGAAGTTGATACAGCTGGCATTGAGGAGAAGCCGGATGATCTGCGGGACCGTGCGTTCGAGATCATTCGGAATCGTGTTGACGAGTTTGGCGTGTATGAGCCCGTTATTGAGAGGCAGTCAGGCGGCAGGATGTTGGTACAACTACCTGGCGTGGATCGGGAAAGAGCGATTGAGTTGATCAAGAAGGTTGCACATCTTGAATTCAGAGTAGCGGCTGATGACCGAATGGCCGAGGTCGTCGAGAAAATCGATCAGTATCTGCAAGGCGGCGATACGTTGGCTTTTGACCAGCCGTTCAGTTCATACATAATGACCGTCGAAAGAGACCCAGGTTTTGATTACCGTGATGAAGATTCAATAGTGGCGATGCTCAGTCGTGCGAGGGAAGTCATTCCTGAAGATATCGAGTTTGTATTCGGTCCGCGTGAACAGTCCGAAGGTCGTGAGGTAAAACGTCTGTACCTGCTCAAAACCGCCGCGGAGTTGACCGGCGAGGCCATTCGAGATGCGCGGCATGGACCGAATCAGAGCGGTAACCTGCAATACGCAGGTTCCTGGGAAATCGATCTTGAATTCAAGCGGGAAGCGGCTCGGAGATTCGCGTCGATAACAGGTAAGAACGTAAACAAGAGGTTGGCTATCGTGCTCGACAACGTTGTACAATCTGCACCAGTGGTCACTGAACGTATTCCCCAAGGCCGGGCCAGCATCACCGGGCGTTTCACGGCCGAACAGGCCCGTGATCTTGCTATCGTACTGAAAGCGGGTGCACTGCCTGCACCGCTAAAGATCGTTGAAGAACGTACTGTAGGCCCGAGTCTGGGCCGCGATTCCATTGAAAGTGGGATCCGGGCAGTACTTATTGCCGGTGCCGTTGTTGCCCTCTTCATGCTGATATACTACTCTTTGTCAGGATTTGTCGCAGATCTTGCTCTACTATTGAACCTGTTCTTCCTGCTCGCGGTGTTGAGTGCATTTCGTGGTAGCCTGACGATGCCCGGTATCGCCGGTATCGCATTGACGATCGGCATGGCAGTCGATGCGAACGTACTTATTTTTGAACGAATAAGAGAGGAACTGAGGATCGGCAAGACGACAAGAACCGCAATCGATCAGGGCTTTGCGAGAGCATGGATCACTATTTTCGACTCCAACGTCACGACGATCATCATCGGTGTGATTCTCTTTATTTTTGGCAGCGGTTCGATCAAGGGTTTCGCGCTTACGCTGACCATCGGGTTATTGAGCAACTTATTTACGGCCGTCTTCACAGGCAAGGTCATCTTCAACTACTTCACGTACAAATTTGACGTACATAAACTGAGGATCTGACAATGATTGAAATATTACGTAATCCCACAATAGATTTCATAGCGAAGAGAAAATACGGTTTCATTTTTTCGGCGGTCGTCATGGTCATCTCGCTCGCCTTAATCTTCGTGAGAGGACCGAACTTTGGGATCGACTTCACTGGTGGAGCTTTGCTCCAGATCAAGTTCGATCAGGCGATAACGACTGGGGCATTGAGAAATTCGCTTTCAAAGATAGGCAGAGGCAGCGCGCAGATACAATCACTGGGTGTTGCGAAAACTGAATATATCGTCAGGGTGGCTGGTGAAAACCCCGAAGGATTCGCCCCGGCGCTAAAAACTGTCCTTTCGGAGGACTTCCCTGACAATGCGAGGGAATTCCTGAGGGAGGAGACCGTAGAGCCGAAGATCGGTAAGGAATTGTTGAGCAAGACGATATGGGCGGTCATCATCGCGCTCGTTCTCATCCTTATATATGTTTCATTCAGGTTCGATTACCGCTTCGGTACTGCGGCCGTCATTGCATTATTTCACGACGCTATATTCACGCTAGGAGTTCTCGTCCTTACTCAGCGCGAACTCTCGATCGTCGTCGTTGGCGCATTGCTCACCATAATCGGATATTCGATAAATGACTCAATAGTCATCTCGGACCGGATACGGGAGAAATACAATAAGATGCGTCGCGAGGCGTACAATGTTGTCTTGAATACAGGATTGAATGAGACTCTTTCCCGGACTGTCCTCACCGTGGGTACTACGCTGCTGGCTGTGATTGCTCTTTTGGTCTTTGGTGGTACGGTTATTGCCGATTTTGCATTCACTCTGCTCATTGGTTTCTTGATCGGCACCTATTCCTCGATCTTCATACTCGCCGGTATTGTATCGGTATGGGAAGAGAAGTTTCCTAAGAAGAAGAAATAACGAAGTACCTGAAGATCATACTCGCAACGGGGTTCTTCATCGGTCATGTACCGGTGGCTCCGGCGACGTTTTCTTGTTTGATCGGCATTCTTATATGGTATCTTCTTTTTCCTTTCAAGGTATTTTACATCGTCGTTGCCGTAATCTTCTTCGTTACGGGTATTGCCATCTGCAATGATCTGTCCAAAGAATGGGGCAAAGACCCTCGCCGGATCGTCATTGACGAATACGTAGCGATTCTGCTGCCGCTCTATTTCACACCACAGAGAATAATCCCTCTTGCCATCACGGTCATACTTTTCAGATTTTTCGATATCGTGAAACCGCCACCGATTAGAAAGTTAGAGAATCTGAGTGGTGGTTGGGGTATAATGTTCGATGATCTCTTGGCGGCAGTGTACACAACGATAATCGTATTGTTCTTACGGTTGATTCCGCTAAACGTTTTCTAAGGATGGCAATGAAGAGTCGTGGCGTCGATGCCAGGGTCAGTAGACTTATGACGGACGGGCATCTAACCCTAAGTGTTTGTGAGTCGTGCACAGGGGGCATGTTGGGTTCGGTCATTACGAGTTTTCCCGGTAGTTCAAGGTATTTTGTTGGTGGCATCATCGCCTATTCGGATAGAGCAAAGAAGAACGTCGTCGGAGTAAAGGAATCTACGCTGGAGCGGCATGGAGCGGTCAGCGCAGAAGTCGGAGAGGAAATGGCTCGTGGTGTGCGAAGGATGATGGCGTCAGATGTTGGCGTTGCTATTACCGGTATTGCTGGACCTGGCGGGGGTACAGTGCAAAAGCCGGTTGGTTTGGTATATATTGCCGTTGCTGTAAAGAGGCGAACGGTTGTCAGAAAATTCTCGCTCGCTGGAAGCCGGAGCCGGATACGCAAAACAGCCGTCGATCAAGCCCTCATGATGCTGGAAGAGACTGTAACCCAGTACTGCATCGAAGAATGAGAACCTTCTTGGCCATTGAGATACCGGAATACGTGAGGGCACCTATTCATGAGTTCATCTTGTCCCAAGCGGACAGCGAATTGCCGATCAAGTGGGTGGCATTCCAGAATCTGCATATTACACTGAAATTCCTTGGTGAGATCGACGATAAGAAGAAGATGGCCATCATACCGGCAATTACCGACGTATGCATGAGGCAGTGCCACTTCCGGCTTCGGCTGGGAGTATTGGGGTGTTTCCCAACACAGAGGCAGCCAAGAGTGATATGGATTAGTGTAGACGAGGGGGATGATGTGCTTTGTCGCATTGCCTCCGATGTGGAAAACAGGCTGCGGGAATTTGGTTTTACTGAAGAAAAAAGATTCCATCCTCATCTAACGATTGGTCGAGTGAAGAAACCTTGCCGTATAGATAATATACTGCAGAAGAGTATAGGTACCGATGCTTTCGAGGTTGATTCATTGGTGCTCTTCATGTCGACGTTAAAACCGGATGGACCGATATATGAGGTTCTGGAAAGATTTACGCTTGCGTGATCCAGTATCGATCCATAATGCTCACTGAGGAAGGTATTGTCTGCGTACGTTAAAGATGCTATGGAAAATATTACCGGAGACGTCCGGGTTCTTCTGCTTGAGATCATGTAACATAGAACGTATCTTCTCCCTCCTTGAATTTTTGTAGTACGGACAAGGTGCGCTGAACGCACGGATCCCTGCTGTATCTGCAATTGCTTTGACCTCCGTCTTGCTCAGATAGTAGAGCGGGCGGATTATAGAGAAGCGACCCTGAACAACGGGCTGTCTGGGCATCAGCGTGGACAAGCGTCCCGCATAGAACATGTTAAGAAGAAGTGTTTCCACAACATCATCCTGATGGTGAGCCAGAGCGATGTTGAAAGTGTCGAGGTTTTCAGCGGTCTCTATTAATCTCCGATGACGTTCTCGGGCGCAGGCGAAGCACTTATTAGTCGATTTCGATATCCGCCGACGGATGTCGACAGAGACAACGATATGGTCAGTTTCGGTCATTTCGAGTTTTTGCTTGAGGCCTTCAATGTTCGCTCCGGGAAATCCAGGGTCTATGTGAACGGCGGTCAGGTGCAGATTCGGACGGTACCGTCTATTGAACATTTGTAGTAAATGCAGCAAAACAAGGCTGTCGATTCCCCCTGATACTCCAATGACTACATGAGCATGCTTCTCCAATAGCTCATGTCGTTCTATTGCGTACTTAAGGGAAGATAGCCCTGATCTTATTGGTGCTTTTGCCTGTGATCTGACCGGACGATCTCTATCTGAGGACAATCAGTTGTTTGATCGCCATCCCGCGATTAGATTCGAGCCGGTAGAAATAAACGCCGTTGGGAACGAGATTCCCGGATGCGTCGTCTGCTTGCCAAACGACGCGATGCGTGCCCTTCATATAGCGGTCTTTGGCGATTTGCTTTACTGGTTCGCCGATCAAGTTGTATATCGTAATCGTAAGGTAGAGAGGTTCACTGATCGTGAACGTGATTTCCGTATAGTTATCCACCGGGTTTGGGCGATTCTTGTTCAGCACTATCAGCTCTCTCGAAACCTGTCCGGCTTGAGATATCACCTGGATACTCTTTGACATACGGTCAAAGAGGACAAGGCTATTCTCCGACGGATCTGCCAGAAGTCTGGACCCGTGGGATAGCCTGCCCACACCTATCTTGCCTCGATACTGACCTGCTTCATCGAGAATGGCTATCGAATCAGTGAACAGCACGTAGAGATTACCACTCCTGTCCGCACAGAAGTCCAGTATGTCGTGTGAGGTGCTGTAGATCAATCTACCCGAATAGGAGTCGGCATCCTGGACCCTGCCGCCTGTCCAGGCGAAGATCCTGCCCTCTGTGGCGGTATAGAACGGAGTCCTGCGGTCGGAATAATCGGCATTGGGGATGAATGCAAATCTTTCTGCGGGCGTGTTGAGCGTACTCACGACATTCGAGGAAGTAGCAAAAGATAACCCGTTCGACTCGAGTACAGCGACGAGGGGTGCTCCATTGAGCGAAACAGCAGCCATCTGGAGAGGATTGGCAAAGGTAAATGTCGAAGTGACCGCGTTTTTCTTGTCGTCGACGGGGTGTGTGACGAGTCTTCCATCACTGTCAATGTAATAAATCCCGCCGCCGAGGGCCGCGAGCGTACGTGCACTCTGGATTTGCATTGTGATCAACAGATCGCCGTTACTCTCGTCGATCTTTGCAATACTTGATGGGGAGAGTATCCAGATCTCTCCGTTGTCACTGATGGTCAGATCAGTGACCTGGTTTATTTTGGCAAGTGCAAGCTCCTCGCCGGATTGCCAAGCACCTGAAGCGAGGCATGCGAGAAAGATTAATACACTTAATCGTGTCATGTACCTCCTTGTTGTTTGATATCAATCTGGTCACATGTAATTATAAGCACGATTACAGAATTGTCAATAGCCTATGTGACTTGACTCTCTCCAAATCCCGAAGGAATTCGCGGACCAGATGAGTCGGCTGCACCCGAATTCCATCATCTCGTGAAGCGGATCGCCGCAACGTTCAACGTATAAGCATGCACGTATGGATCCGCTGCTATCTTTCAGCAGCTGCAGATCAGATTATCAGAGGATCAGCAGGAGGCGGATCAGAGTAGCGGAATATCGGGTACAGAATCCGGGTAGTTGCCCAGCCGTTCCTGGTGTGCCGGTTCGGTGATATCTGCCCGCTGTTATTCGGATTTCCTGAGACGCTCATCATGGATCATGCACGAATTCTACTCAAATTTCCAATTTG
>CP070705.1:890781-948178 GCA_020349965.1 Caldifarciminota bacterium
ATAGCGGTTTTCCACCCATTGTCAATGAATACCCTTATTTTTCAAGGTGTTTTTCTTGTATTGCTCTTATGAGATCAGGGTATCTTCGATTCTAGTACTTGGCGTAATAGATCTTATACTTGTCGCCTGTCTTCTTGAAGCTCGCGCGTACTGTACCTGGTCTTACAAGTCCGCCGTAGGCAAGCACGCGTTCACCTTCGTAGCGGGCAAGCACCCTCACTCCCAGGCTGCAACTGGCGAAAATCGTCTTATCCTTGCTTGTTGAGTCTATCTCGAGTTCAATGCGACCTATCTGTACTCTTATAGAATCAACTTCCATGAAGAACTGGCCGATGAGAGCGGTGATGTCGTCCCGGGTCAGATTATCATCATCTAGATATTGGAGATCTATGTATTCCATGACCCTATCCACAGATTCGGACTCCACTGCTTTTCGTAGGGAATGTATGTCGGATTTCAACATCCGTTCTTCCGTAGGAAACCAGATAAGGAAGAGCACAACCATGATTACAATTAACGGAACTGCCCAGAATACCTTCTTCATGCCGAAAGAACGAGCAGTATGCCCAGCGCGAAGAAAAGCATTGCCGTGAGGAATTTGACCACTGGCACACGCGCGCTCACGGACTTTGCCACATTCTCCGACGTAAAGACAATGGCAAGGGCGGCGAATATAACCAACGGTACAACAAACATCAAATTGTACACGATCAGGGCAAGAACGGGTTTTAGATCCCAGCCTATTCTGGATATCATGAACGTTATCGTCGGCAAATAGATCTGGCCCGTGCAACCGAATTCAAGGAAAGAAACGAACAATCCCGCTACGAATGAACCAACGACGATGCCACCTGTTGCCGTCTTCTCCTTGATGTCGCGATGGATACGCTGCTTGATGCCAAGAGGCAGCTGCAGAAGCATCCTGTCAAAAAGCCTCTTCCTTGCAAAGAAGTAGTCGCGGAGGCTCAGAATTCCAAGGACAATCGCAATAACACCGAAAGCGATGAAGACGATTCTGCCGATGATATCATATGCGACCAGATACTTGAGGATGTTGTATGCGCCGATTCCGATGGAGAAATATGCGACGAAAACAGCAGATATGAAAGACACTGCCATGAGAATGATGTCTTTCCGCCTGCGTCCAAGAAACATGAGATAACTGACGAAAAATATGATGGTGGCGAATGCGCAGGGATTCACTCCGTCGAGGAGGCCAGCCACGGCAATACCCAGCATAGAAAATCGACCGAATCTCTCGAGAATGCTCTGTTCGGCAGAGCCCGACGTCGTATCGGCAAGTATCTCGTCGCCATTCTCATATTCTGTTATCAGTTCAAAGATCCGCGCAGAAGTTATCTGCTCCTTTATCAAATAGTGCTGACCGATGATTACCACCGGCACGATAAGCCTCTGACCCTCAGGAATGGCGACCCTTGCGGACAACGCCTCGAGCATAACCTTGTTCGTATCGTCAAAAATGCTGTACCTTTGCACTCGGATATCCGAATGGTCTATCTCAAGGCGGTCAAAGAGAGCCTCGAGGCGACCACATTCTTTGCATCCGGGTTGAAAAAAATACAGAATATCGACGTGTTTTTGGATTTGGGGAACGGTCTCTTTTCTCGCGGTGTCAGCGGTTATTACAGTTTTTTTTCTCGTTCTGGAAGAGGTTTCGAGCACTCCTCTGAGCCTGTCGTATATGTTTACGGGTCCATAGAAGATCGAATCACCGAGGAAGATCACTGGTAGATCTTCGCCGCTCGCTCCTTTGGCTCCCTCCATTCTTTCCAGAGTCTGGTAGTTGCTGAGCAGATCGATGTCATATTTCTTCAATGTGAATTTGTAGTTCTTCTCCAGCTCCGGAATATCGGCAAGAAGAATATCCATGCAGTGACCGCACGATGGACGGTAGAAGAAATGCATCACCGGAACGTTGTCTGATTGACTGCTGAGCAATATGGCAAAGAAGATTGATATCATGGTGCTGCGGGGAGAATATTTCTTGAATAATAAAATCTGGGGAAAATAATGAACTGGGGTTGAGTCATCATAATCAAAATGGGTCGTGCAGGATTCGAACCTGCGGCCACCGGATTAAAAATCCGATGCTCTACCGACTGAGCTAACGACCCGCTCCGACATTATATCCAGCAACAGAGGAGTGTCAATAAGACACATACAAAGAGCATAGCGCATAAGGCATGGCGCTCCAAATTGCGGATTTGACAGAATAGATACAGGATACATGATTCAAGATGCATGAAAACGATCAAATCCTAAGCACAAAATACTAAGCAATATCAAATGCCAAAATTCAAAATGACATAATACTCTGATCTATTTCGTCACGTCAGTTGATACCGTGCTTTCTCAATTTGCTGCTATATTGTTCGTAGTAGTTTCGGTCACTTGTATTTCGAAATCCGAATTTTCTTAGTGTTTAGGATTTCGAATTTCCCCCGCAGGGGGTGTTATGTCTCTGACAGTCCCAGCTTAGAGTAGTATTTTCGATAAAAACTGCGGTAGGCGCCGGTTTGTGTATTCTTAAGCCACCCTCTGTTCTTCTGATACCATCTCATGGTTTTTGCGATACCAGATTCAAAAGAAACTCGTGGCTGCCAGCCTAACTGCCTCCTTATTTTCGAAATCGAAAGAGCATACCGACGGTCATGTCCAGGCCGGTCTTTCACATGTTCGATCAGTGTTGGCGGTCTATGCAAAATCTTCAGTATTCGCTTTATTACTTGGATATTTGCACGTTCATGCTGCCCACCTATATTGTAGATCTCGCCGGCCTTACCACCTCGCAGGACGAGATCGATGGCCCGACAATTATCCTCGACAAATAGCCAGTCCCTGACCTGCAGGCCATCGCCGTATACGGGGATCTTTTTATTTTCCATTGCATTGAATATCACCAGCGGAATAAACTTCTCAGGGAACTGGTACGGACCGTAATTATTGGAGGAACGCGTGATCACAACGGGCAGTCCGTACGTCTTATAATATGCTAATACCAGACCATCGGCAGCTGCTTTGCTGGCGGAGTATGGATTAGACGGATTGAGAACAGAGTCCTCACGAAAATTCCCTCTGGTTATCGAGCCATAGACTTCGTCGGTCGATATGTGTACAAATTTTTCGACACCGTATTCCAGCGCACAATTCAAAAGCACACCAACTCCGATAAAGTTCGTTTTTAAGAAAACTCCTTGCGTATATATACTTCGGTCAACATGGGTCTCTGCAGCAAAATTGACAACTGCATCTGGTCTAAAATTCTTGAAAATATCCTTCATCTTCCTGGCGCTTGCTATGTCCGTCTTTACAAAGCGGTAACCTTTCCGTTTGTCCATACCCTGTAGATTCTGAAGATTGCCGGCATACGTCAATTTATCGACGTTAAGGATCTTTTCGGACGGATACTTCGCTGAAAAGTAGCGGACGAAATTAGAGCCAATGAATCCGCATCCTCCGGTGATCAGTATCTTCATTTTTTTACTCGGATGTGATTCAGCTCAACCGTCCTTACGGGACCAGTCATACGGTATGTCAGACCCATGCGGGGGTTTTCTGTACTCATCCGGTGCACTGTAGTTGTAGCATTCGGTTACGAGGTTCACTATCATGGCTTCCTCGTCGCTGATGCATTTAAACCCGTGCCATACGTTTTTGGGTATATGAACAAGTATATGATTATGGTCACCCACGATGAACTCATTGATCAGCCCCTTTGTCGGACTGTCGGTGCGATCGTCGTACAGGACGATCTTGACCATGCCCTTCAGCGCGGTCATGTTATCGTCTTGGATCTTGTGATAGTGCCACGCTTTTACCACTCCCGGGTAAGCGGTCGTCACGTAGACCTGACCGAACTTTGAGAACTCCTTATCGTCGGCGCGCAGGATTTCCATTAGCCTGCCCCGTTCGTCGGGGATCAACCTTAAATTTTTGGTGACAACGCCTTCTATCGATTTTTTGTTAGCCATTACTCTCTCCGCTTATTTTATGATCTGGACGTAACTTTGATCGCCTAAGATGAATTTATGTGTTCTCGGTGATTCGCTGATCTGGTTGATGACGACATTCCTGCCTAATATCGAGCGATCGATTCTCTTTTCGAGGTTACAGATCGTGGCGCCATCCATTATCACACTACACTCAACTTCGGAATTCTCAATCACTACATTATCACCGATCGAAGAGAATGGTCCGATATAGGCCCGTGTGATTTTGGTATTCTCGCCAATTATTGCCGGGCCACGAATTGTGCTTTTGTCGACGATTGCACCCTTTGCCACTCTTACCTGACCATTGACCGTCGAGTCCACGATCTTGCCCTGATTATCTGAATCGATATCTTGCAGGATCAAAAGGTTCGCCTCGATTATATCCTCAGGCTTACCCGTATCTTTCCACCAACCCTTCACGGTCTGCGATTCAACCTTATAGCCGTTGTCAAGAAGCCATTGGATCGCATCGGTGATCTCGAGTTCATTGCGCCAGGATGGTTTTATCTTGTCGATCGCCTTGAAGATCTCCTTGTCGAAGAGATAAATACCAACCAACGCAAGGTTGGAAGGCGGCTCTTTTGGTTTCTCGATCAATTTCCTCACGCATCCCTTTTCATCGATCACGGCCACGCCAAATTCCTGCGGATTATCTACTTCGGTCAGGAGAATGGACGCGTTAGGGTGGTTTTCTTCGAACTGATCGACCAATGAGCGGAGATCATCCTTCAGGATATTATCGCCGAGATACATTATGAATGGCTCGGTGCCCAGAAACTCTTTGGCGATCTTGATAGCGTGGGCAAGTCCTAACGGCGCCTCTTGAGGAATATATTCGATGTTGATCTTCCACCGCTCACCATTGCCCAAGGTACGCATGACTTCTTCCTTTGTATCACCTACAACGACGCCAATCTTCTTTATTCCGATATTGACAAGAGTTTCGATCCCATAGAAAATGATGGGTTTATTGGCGACGGGTATCAGCTGTTTCGCACCGGTATAGGTCAATGGTCTAAGCCTTGTGCCAAAACCGCCGGCGAGTATCAAGCCCTTCATGATTGCATGATTATATCAAATGTTCAACAGAAATCAAGGTTTGCGCATCAGACGTTTTATGTATTCAGTCAATGCATCTTCCCAGGATTTCATGCTGCAGGAAAAAAGAAATTCGTAGTTATTCGAAGAAAGTGGAGCATACCGCGGCCGTTTGGCCGGCAAGCCCAATTCATCCGTCTTTACCGGCCTAATGGTTGTCCTGAATCTCATTATTTTCTTCGCTCTCAATACAAAATCGAGCCACGATGCCACTCCGCTATTTACAATATGGTAGGTCCCGTAATTATCAGACTTAATGATTCGCAGTATCGCCTCGCCGAGATGCGGGATGTAGGTAAGGGAACCGAATTGATCGCATATGACATTGATCGCGCGCGGTTTCTTCTCCATCGAAAGGAATTTTGAAATGAACGTTTTCGAATTGATGCCGAACAACCACGATGTGCGCACTACATAGTAGCGGTCACAAATTTCCCTGATGTAGTTCTCGCCGAATAATTTTGTCCTTCCGTATTCGCTTATCGGATTTGGTTGGCTGTTTTCGGAATAAGGACTTTCGGAATCACCGCTGAACACAAAGTTGGTACTCGTGTAAAGCATCTTTGCGCCAACACGCTTGGCATTTACGGCCAGCCCGAGCGTACTCAGCGCATTGACACGATAGGCGGTATCGCGATCAGTTTCACAGCTGTCAACGTTGCTAATCGCGGCAAAATGCAGGATCACGTCTGGTCGATAATCTGATATTACCTTGCTCGTCTTCTTGAAATCCGTGATGTCGAGTTGTTTAATGTCCGTAGGCAGGACTTTTACCTTCGCATGCCGCAACAGGGCAGTCATTTCCCTTCCAAGAGCGCCCTCTGCGCCGCTCATGAATACCTTCATTTCGGTATTATACCGTGGCATACACCATTGTCAATTGATATGTTTTTCTTGACTTTTCCACTGTATTATAGATAATTGTTCCGGTAACAGTATGGTCCAGGTGTGCCGTAAGGATTATTCCAAGGACCATCATATATTTTGAGACTTATCACTGGCAGATTTTAACTCAAAATTGAAAAGGAGGAAGAGAATGGCAGGAAAGGCAGATAAGAAAGCAGATCTCGCTGGTCCGGGTGTTAGCACCTACGAAGAAGTAGATAAGATTCTGCCCAACGATTACCAGCCGCTTTTGCCGCCCATGGAGCGGATGAAGGCACTGTACGCGATAAAGGATTACATTGAGAAGAATATGTGCAAGGAACTCGACCTGAATATGGTTCAGGTCCCATTGATCGTAACGGTTGAAAGCGGTGTCAACGACATGCTGGACCGGGATGGTTCCCGGACGCCAATCGAGTTCAATTGTGGGCTGGGTCTCGATAAACCCATTCGTGCCTCTATTGTGCAAGCGGCGACCAAATGGAAGCGGCCAGCCCTCAGGCAATTCGGCTGCAGAGCTGGTGAGGGTATCAACACCGACATGAGAGCGGTTCGTAAGGATTACTTTCTCGATCACGATCACAGCAGTTACGTAGACCAGTGGGACTGGGAACGTGTAATGACCATGGAGCAGCGTAATCTTGATTTTCTAAAGGACATCGTGAAGAAAATATGGAAAGTCATCTACGGTGCTAACAAATTCGCCCAGGAACAGTTCCCCAAGCTTAAGTCGACAAAGTATCCGGAGATCCCCGAAGAGTTGACTTTTATACATGCCGAGGAAATACTCGATATGTATCCGGATCTTCCGCGCAAACAGCGCGAAACAGCGGTGCTGCAGAAGTATCCAGCCATATTCATAATCGGCGTCGGATACCCCCTGAAGGATGGATACCCGCATGAGATGCGTGCTGCAGACTATGATGACTGGATCACCGAGGTCAAGCATAAGGACGGCATGATCACTCATGGGCTAAACGGCGATATTTTGGTATGGAACCCGGTAACGAAGCGGCGCCACGAACTAACATCGATGGGTATCCGCGTCACCAAAGAAACGCTGAAGAAGCAACTCGAAATGGCAGGGCAGATGGACTTTCTCAAACTACCATACCATCAGGCAATCCTCAACGACCAAATTCCATTGAGTATCGGTGGCGGCATTGGACAATCACGTACCTATATGTACCTGCTGCGCGCCGCGCACCTCGGCGAGGTCAGTGTTACGGTCTGGCCAAAGCAGCTCAAAGACATCTGTTCGAAACGCAACATCCACGTCCTTGAATAGACGATATTGAATAAAAAAGGGGTGCGAACAGCACCCCTTTTTTTTGTAGGCAAATAGTTACTTCATAACCACAAACTCAACGCGACGATTCTTGGCCATGCCTTCAGGACTGTCATTGGAGGCGACTGGCTTCGTCTCTCCGTACCCTCTCGCAATGAGACGGTCCGCATCGATATTGTGATTTAGCACAAGGTACTGCTTGACCGAACCGGCGCGATCGTTCGAAAGGTTAAGATTGTACGCATCGCTGCCACGGCTGTCAGTATGGCCCTGGACCTCGATCTTAACGTCTGGATTGCCTTCGAAGACCATCTTTATCGTCTTTGCCGCGCCATCGAGGACCGGATATGATTCCGGTTTTATATCTGACTTCGCGGTTTCGAAATAGACCTCGGGCAGGACGATCTTGAATTCCTTCTTGACCATCGCCACTTCAATCTCGAGTGTCTTCGCGGCTACGATATCCACCACTCTCTCATAGGGCAGATAGTTCTTGTCTTCGGCAACGACAGCTACCTTGTAAGCACCTGGTGCCAATGTTTTTTCTATTCTTCCAGTAACCTTCTCAGCTGCCATATCGCCAATCGTGATCATACCGGTGACCGGCTTCTTCGTCTGAATATCCAGGACATTGACGATCAGCGTACCGACCTTGGGTATTGGCTTCAGGGAGATCGTGATCGGCGTCACTTCACCCGCTCTGACCAGTAGTCCGACCTCATAGGGCTCGTAGTCGGCAGCGCTGACCTTAAGCTGATAAGGCCCAGGATCGAGGGTCATGAACCCGAACTGTCCACTTTCGTCACTATCCATTGATTTTACGAGAGCGCCATCGGTGTATATCCCAACGTTCGCAATGAGGTTGTCGCCTGTTGTTTCGTCGACAACTTTACCGGCGATATCGCCAAAGACCGGCTCTGGTGAGAAATCGGTCGTGAATGCCCATCCGAGTATAACTGCCCACGGCGGTGCAGCACCCCAACCGGTCGCGATATTGAAACTGTCGGTTTGGTCGGTCGGGAAGTCACGCATGTTCTCACCTTCCCAGGCGCGGAAATCAAAAGCAAGATTGATATGCCAGTTTTTGCTTGGCCGGAAGCTTATTCCCGGAGTGATATATACGGCACTCGTTCCCCATAATGAATCGTCGAATACGGTTAACAACTGGTCTTTGCCGCTGTAGTCGACCGCACCTAGCTCGACGAACGGTATGATACCCGGCGTATGGAGGCTCAATGCAACATTGTATATGCTTGCATTATTCCTGAGCCCGCCACCCTCGGCATTGCGGAGAACATAACCAAGGTTCAGATCAAACTGAAGCATGCCAGTCTTTGCCGTCAACAACGCGACGCCGCCAAAATCCAGCGCATCGCTGCCGAAATATCTGAACACGCCACCGGGGTTTGTGTATGCTTCGTTGAATATCGGATAGTCCTTGACTTCGTCGCCGACCGTCGAGACATCGCGGTCCGAACCGGTCGGGAGTGATAAGAATGTGTACAATCCATACTTGACCGACTCTCCGCCAAAACCAAATTTCAAACCCAGCTTCGTGTCACCAAATCCCAGACTGGCCCGGTTATTACCGGTCTCTTTGTAATCGATACCGTCAGCATGGAGAATCCCGGCGATGTTGAAGGAGAACCAATCGGTCATTGCGTATCCCAGATAAAGGGCCATATCTCCGCCACCATAGGTAGCATCCTGACCTGCTTGTGTATCACCGATCGTATCACCAGTGGGAGTCGCAAGGCGATCTTCGTAGAACCCCCTCATATACCATCCTAGATTGAAAGTTCCGGCTGATCCATTGCCTGCTGACATGGTACGGAACAGCCCCATAGTACCTTCATTGTTCGGCATGGCAAACGCGAGGGATGCCGCGACCAACAACAACACATATTTTTTTATTTGCATATTGCCTCCTTTTTTTGAGTAACTACTCTGCCTATGCCTGTAATTATATCTGTAGTGCATAATAAGTCAATAGTCGGTATTCGAACCGTTCTGCCATACGAAAACGGCTGACACCTTTGGGTCGATTACCATCGTCTAGATCAGGCAGTCTTATTATACACACCATTTAAATGGAGACATAGCAGATCTCGACCGTATGCATACGGAACATTGCGGGAAGACCAAACTTGCCACACTCCGGACGTATCATTCTATCATTCTGTCGATTGCCTAAATGATAGACTATATCACGACCGAGTTTGGATGACCTCGACGAGTTGCTCGAGATCCTGCATAATGCGCCTGACCGGCCCGGCCTTGATCCAATAGTGGTGGTGCCGCCATGTCACTTCATAACGGACAAGATCCAGGTTCCTCAACACGCGCAAGACCTGAGACACCGTGGCAATATTCACACCTAGAATATCGGCGAGTTCTTCTGGAGTCATTCTTCTTTCGTCGAGCAGGGTCAGAACCTCATAAGCCGTAGGATTACCCAGTGCGCGGCAGAGCCTCGAAGCACGGTACCGAATTTCAGGAATCCTCTTTTTCATGAGCAATTATACATCATTTTATTATTTTGTCAATTGCCAAAATGATAAAACGAACAGAGGAGGGGTTGACTTGATGGCAAACTGAAGTACAATTTCTTGGAGGCATACAATGTATAAAAATTCAAGGTCTGTGTTTTACTGTAGCTTCATGGTCCTTCTTTTTTCTATCTCCTATGGCCAAAACATTCATTTCGTAGCCAATTCCGATTCGCCCGAAGCGACAGCATGCAATAACAGCCATAAGATCGCACTCAAATCCGGGGAAGGAACAAATGACACCATCAACGTCGTCTTTCAATCTTCTGACAGCGTGTACATTGCCGTGACGACCAACTGCGGGTACACATGGTCGACACCGGTCGCGTTCGGCCAGGGGAGATCTCCTGCCATCGATGTGAATCTATTCGGATTTCGCCACGTAGCATGGCAGTCTCTCGATAACGAGATCTACTACGACTGCCTGGATGATTGGGCACCACCGGTCAACGTCAGTCAGTCCGCGGGGCTGTCAACATTACCCGATCTGGTCGCCGACTCCAGTGGAGTTATACATGTGGTATGGGTTGAGCAAATCGGTGGGTATAATCACATATACTACCGGACTGCAATCGGTGGCGGTGTATCGAGCGATACAGTACGGATCAGCGGATACGGTTCGCCTGAGGCAACCTATGATCATCCATCGATCAGCATCTTCCACCCTGGCTACCGTCTATACGCTCTGTGGGAGTGTTACGATCTGCAGTGTTATTCACCATACCAGATCCATCTCCGTCACAAGGAAGGAACCTTATGGGACACGACCAGAGTGTGGTCGCACTACTTACCGATGCGCCATCCGTCGATAGACTACGCGCATGGACAGATTTACGACACACTATCTTTTTGCTACGAAGATAGCACAAGCGGCAATTTGGAAGCCACATTCTATGGAGGGAACGGTGGGGGGTATCAAACACAAGGGAATTCAACCTATCCCGTAGTCTCGACCGTTGGGTCAACATGGAGCTACCTTTTCTGGCAAGAAGATTCAGCCGGTTCCAATGACATCTATTTTGACCTTTACTACTTCAGCTCTGGGTGGACCCAAGGGTCATTGAACTATCCAGAATCAATTAGATACCCAAGCGTATGCGGTGCATATGTGGTGTGGACCCAGGGAGATAGCGATCCATACAGCATCTACCTCGCGGATTTCGGATATCCCATAGGTATCGACGGAGCGGCGCAGGAACAACTTTTCGTGCTAACGGCATTTCCCAACCCTTTCAGCGAACGTACAACATTGACCATGGCAGGACCAACGATGCAAACCGAGACACGTTTGAATATATACGATTCATCTGGACGATTAGTCACGGTCCTCGTTGCCGAGTCAGTGACATCTGCCCCGTTGATGGCGCAAAAGGATCAAAGATGCACTTTTATATGGGATGGATTGGATGCCACTGGGAAAAAAGTTTCTGCGGGGATTTACTGGGGTTGTCCGGCCAACAACCACGATTATCCAACACTGAAGGTAATAAAGGTCAATTAACTTATCAAATAACGAATTCGAGTTCCGGAGCGACCTGCAGAGTACCGACGACAGAGCAGTACTTGTCCCGAGAAAGTTCAAACGAACGGACAAGATCTTCCCGCCTGTAGTCGCCATCGCACCTGATTCTGACAGTGATTTTTGTGAAACGGTGGGGATGATCTTCGGCGCGAATGCCTTCGGATTCGAGTCTGAAATGATCAATCTTTCCACCTTTCTTCTGGAGAATGGAAACTATGTCCATGCCCATGCAACCTACAAGGGAAACCAGCAACAGATCCATCGGCGTAAAGCCCTGGTCCAAACCGCCCATTTCCTTGTGAGTGTCTACGAATATCCTGTGCTTATGATCGTCTTCGGCCGTAAATTGCAGGCCTCGAGACCACGTGAGGGTAATCATACAGGTGATCTCCTAAATGGCATCATCCTATTCATTTATCAGAGAGTCAATCAGAGCATCGAACTGGGCTTCCAATTCAGGAGCAAACCCCACCTGAGTCTTCCGTACCCTTCCTTTTCTGTCGACGAATATCGTCTTCGGGATACCAGTCACTCCGTATGCCTTTGCAACATCGTTATTGCCGATGAGGACCGGATACGGTATTCCCACTTCATCTCTGTACTTGAGCAATGCTTGTTCGTCATCGAGGCCAATACCGAGGATAGTAAATCCATGCTCATGGTATTTATTGTACAGCCGAATGAAGGTGGGGATGCTGTTCCTGCACGGAGGGCACCACGTTGCCCAGAAATCTATTAAGACAACCTGACCCTCTGTATCTGCCAATTTGATCTCATTTCCATCGAGCGAGCGTAAGGAGAAATCGGCGAGAACGGGATCAGTCGATTTTGAATTCTCTTTCGAACCGCAAGTAACCAACACTATTCCGGCTATGAGTAGAAGCATCAACACGTTCTTCTTCATAACGCCCCCTTATTCCTTGATGTATTTCTCTATTTTCTTGACAATCTGATCTTTTGGCAAAGCTCCGATGATCCTTTCAACCTCTTTGCCCTCATTGAATACGATCATTGTCGGGATATTCTGAATACCAAATTCATTAGCAGTCTTTATCTCATTATCAACGTTCACCTTACCAATGCAAAGACGCCCCTCATAGTCTTTTGCGATCTCATCCAGGATAGGCGCAACCATCGAACATGGTGGACACCATATCGCCCAGAAATCAACTAGAAAAGGAAGATTTGCCTTGTCGACTTCCCGGTGGAAGTCATTATCGGTCAGCTCCTTAACCATTAAAACCTCCTTCATTTAAAGCGTAATTATACTCAGTGATGTTCAAGTTACCCATGATGGCTTCAATTTGCACAATATGTTTCACGTGAAACATCAGAAACTCTGTTCAACACCCAATTTAATGCAGCGGTTGAATTGCTGATCACCTACGTTATTGCCAAGTAGGTCTCTGAGCGAGAATTCGAAGTACATTTCACCATAAAATAGCAGGCGCAGCCCCATATTCAAGTAGCCTTTGTTCCGGTCTGTCGGGTCGTTCAGGTTCAATGAATAATCGATCAGAAACGCGCCAGAACCCCCAAATTGAGCCACGAACCCGGCGAACATGTCAAACTGATTCTCTGACTCAAAGCAATAGTTAACGCCGAGGCTGGGGACTATCAATAAATTCGCTGACCCCACAGACCTCGAAAGCTGGGCATAAAGTCCTTTTGACCGTATATTGTATCGATCAGTGTAGTCTCCATAACCCTGATTGTCAAAACCGAAGAAAAGAGACGGATAGAACATACCTTCTTCGATAGCAAGTAACCTGATCTGTACTCCTGGCTGTTCGTAGAACTCAGGATCGCCATATCCGATCAAATTTGACGCTCCATAACTCAAACCTAGCCCAAATCTGTCCCATAAACCAACGTTGAAATAGCCCAATATACCACCATCCGGACCAAATCGGAGTTCCACGTTGAAGACGCCGTGTTCGGGTGGCAAAGGATAGGGTTGATCCACATAGTAAAGGCTCGCTATCAGAACCAAGATCACCATAATGCTCCCTCCCAAGGTTGATTTTTACTAACCTTCAGCATCAAATCTTACCGTAAATCTTCAGACTCTCTTTACCGAGGATACTCTTTATCCTTCCAATGACTTCGGCATCCGGACTGATCTTCAAGCTTCGAGAACGGAATCTCTTCGATTCCTTATCATTATTCACTTTGAACCACACTTCGCATTCACCCTGGTGGTCGTTAATCAAGTCGCACAAAACCTTGAGCGTATCTTCATCTGCATTATGGTCGTTGAAATTGATGAAGATTTTCTTGTAGTATTTCCAGGCATCACTCAAGGCAACTATGTCCTCGGCCCTAATGGATTTCCGGTCTTCTTCTCCAGAGATTCTACCTTTGATGATAAGAGGATTATCGATCTTAAGTAATCCGGCAAAGCGTTCGAAATGATCAGAAAAGATGAACACATCGATAGCGCTTTCCAGATCAGCCAAGTTGATGATCGCATAGTTTCTTCCATTCTTATCACGTTTTATCTTCTTAGTATTTAAAATGCCTCCAATTGCAATGACTTCGCCGTTTTCTACAGTGCCCAACTGGTTGATCGGCTTCAACCCGAGGGCAGTAAATTCCTCCTGGAATCTTTCCAGCGGGTGTTCGGTAAAGTAGAATCCAAACGCTTCCTTTTCATAGATCGTTCTATCCTGAACCGGTTTGTCTGGTGCGCCACTTTGCACTGACGTTTCTGTACCGAACAGTTCTGTCTGGGTCCCGATATGGTCTTTGCTTTTTTGGGCAAGCCCAAGTAATTTATCGACGTCGGATTCAAATTCCCGGAATGCTCCTGCCTTAATCAAAGACTCGATCGACTTCTTGTTAAGACCTTTGGTGCGCGCTTGAAAATCAAAGAACGACTTGAATAGACCGCGGGATCTTTCAGTCGTAATCGTTTCTACGATCGGTCTGCCAAGGTTCTTCAAAGCACCGAGCCCATACCTGATGCCTTCTCCTTCGGCCTTGAATTCGAAATTACTTGTGTTTATGTCGGGAGGCAGGATAGCCAAGCCCATCCTGCGCGATTCCCTTACTAGGACCCATAAACGGTTTGTATTGTTAATCTCACTATTCAGCGATGCGTTCATGAATTCCAAGGGATAATGGCATTTCAGATAGGCAGTCTGGTTGGCCAGCGCGGCGTAAGCTGCAGCATGCGATTTATTGAATCCGTAGCCAGCAAATGGAATGAGTTTCTTAAATATCTGATCGGCAAGGTCGGCTTTGACACCATTCTTAACGGCTCCACCAATGAATTTTTCCCTGTTGTCAACCATTAGATCGGCGATCTTCTTACCCATTGCACGCCTGAGCATGTCAGCCTCAGCAAGCGAAAACCCCGCAATGCGCGATGCGATCTGGATTACCTGTTCCTGATATACAATCATCCCATAGGTTTCCCGGAGAATGGGTTCGAGCCACGGGTGCATGTATTCGATCTTTTCTGGATTTTGCTTATTAGCAATCATCTGCTGCAGGTTGACATTTGCCATAGGCCCGGGACGATACAGAGCAATGACCGCGATTATATCCTCGAATCGTTCTGGTTGGAAATTCCGCAGGATGTCCTTCATGCCCTGGCTCTCTAACTGAAAAACACCGACTGTCTCTGCGCGTTTCAGCATGTCATAGGTGTCTTTGTCGTCGATCGGAATGTCGCTGAGCTGACGGGCAATCATCTTGAGGGTGATTTCTATGACCGTGAGCGTACGTAAGCCCAGAATATCCATCTTTATAACACCAATGTCTTCAAGTGAATTCTTCGCGTATTGGGTAGATATTTCACCTCGTTCCGGACTCTTGTATAACGGAACGTATTCAACGAGTTCCTTTGGTGTTATGACGACGCCGGCCGCATGCGTCGCCGGATGGCGCGCAAGACCCTCCAACTTCCTGGCAATGTCGAACAGTTCCTTGTATTCTTCTTTGGAAAGTATCAAGGTCTCCAGCTCTTTGATCGTTGACACCGCTTCATCAATGTCTGAGTGGAAAGGTATGAGTTTTGCCAACCGGTCAATCTCATTGTAGGGGATACCCATGACACGACCAACATCACGTACTACTGCCCGCGCCTGCATTGTACCGAATGTAATGACCTGAGTGACGTTCTTTTCTCCGTATCTTTTCTTAATAAAGTCTATTATCTCATCACGGCGGGTGTCGCCGAAATCAGCATCGATGTCTGGCAGGCTTACGCGTTCCGGATTTAGAAATCGTTCGAAGATGAGATTATACTGAAGGGGATCGATATCGGTGATGCCAAGTGAATACAATACGAGACTTCCCACTGCCGAACCGCGACCAGGGCCAGTCGGAATACCATTCTGGCGCGCGAACTCGACAATTTCCCTAACAATGAGAAAGTAACCGGACAGACCCATTCTTTTTATTATGCCCAATTCATAATCCAGCCGATCTTGCATACCTTGAGTGGTTCTGGGAAAACGATGGGTTATCCCTTCTTTGGTCAGGAATCTGAGGTAGTCAAAATCCGTTTCAAAATTGGCTGGTCTTGGAAAACTAGGCAGTTTAACATCCTTGCCCGTCGTGTCGATCAGGAGATTGCACTTCTCGGCGATCAATGATGTATTAGATATGGCCTCGGGAAGGTCATCGAAGAGTCTTGCCATCTCCTGAGGCGACCGGAAATAGACCTGATGGCTTTCAAACTTCAAACGTTCCCGGTCAGACAAAGTTTTCTTCGTTCCGATGCACAGCAGAACATCATGCGCTTTGTAATCATCAACATCCAAATAATGGCAGTCATTCGTCGCTACGATGGGAACATCAAATTCATGGGCGAGTTTTATCAACTCGCCGTGTATCTTGTTTTCACTACGCATACCCAACCGCATTATCTCGAGATTGAAATTCTCCGGTCCGAATATCTCTACGTACTCGGCCAGTGATTTCCGTGCACCTTCAAGGTCACCCATTGCAATCTTATAGGGAATTTCGCCTTTGAGGCATCCGGAAAGTCCGATCAAGCCCTTGCAATGTTCGGAGAGTAATTCCTTATCGATACGGGGTTTGTAGTAGAAACCTTCAAGAAAAGCCAATGACGATAGTTTTATCAGATTCTTATACCCGGCCTCATTTTCGCAAAGAAGTGTGAGGTGGAATGAACTCTCGGGTATCCGCATATCCCTCGACTGGTCCAAACGCGACCTTGGGGCGATGTATGTCTCAATACCAATGATCGGTTTTATGCCAAGTTTGCGCGCGCTGATGTAGAACTCGATCGCCCCGAACATATTGCCGTGATCCGTAATGGCCAGAGCTGGCATCTCGTAGTTTGCCGCACGCTCGGTCATGCGGTCGATCTTCATCGCACCGTCGAGCAATGAGTATTCTGTGTGATTATGGAGATGTACAAATCTCATTCATGCACCATATAAGACTTAATTCTCGCTCATATACCGCCTGCTACTCAGGCTCAGAACCGCCCAGCGGTAGATTCAAGGGGTTGGCGCAGTAGATCTCTTTGCAGCGAGGACACAGGACGTACTGAAATTCTCTGTATACCTCTTCATTTATCAGTTCCTCAGGATATGACTTCACTTTCTCGAATTCCTCCGAAATATCATATTTCTCATCTTTGATATTGATCACACCATCGAAGCCGGAAGAGACCTTTATGAGCAGGCTGTAAAACAGGTCACCGGGCTGAATGATGCGGCTACACCTACTGCAGATTCCTGATGACACCGTCAATTCCTAAGCGATCCGGGGCTATACATTTTAAGCCAAGGCCTTAAGAACCTGTTTGCAGATCTCCTTTAGGGTTTCAAATACGCCGATCCCCTGAGTGGCTACAGCTTCGAAGTAACGGTATTCATTCCTTGGATTTAAGATATTCTGCAACTCTTCCACCGACGTGATGTTAGGCAAATCCCTCTTATTGTACTGAAGGACTAACGGCACTTTATCCAACGTAAGATTGTGCGCTTTCAAATTGTCATTCAAGTTGTCCAGCGATTCAATGTTCTCATCAAAACGTTCAATCTGCGAATCGGCCACAAAAACTATACCATCAACGCCCTTGAGGATGAGTTTCCTGGAGGCATTGTAGAAAACCTGACCCGGAACGGTGTAAAGATGAAATCTTGTGTTGAAACCTTTAATCGTCCCGAGATCGACCGGCAGGAAGTCGAAGAACAACGTCCGGTCGAGTTCAGTTGCCAGGCTTATCAACTTTCCTTTGATCGAGGGATTCAATTTCGAATAGACGTACTTGATATTTGTCGTCTTCCCGCCCAGACCCGGGCCGTAGAAGACGATCTTGGAGTTTATCTCCCTCGATGCATAGTTAATTAGCGCCATAATATTCTATCCAAATAGTCTTAATATATCCTTGAAAAACCCACACCGCAGTTACATCCCGAAGAGTTTGTCTATTTCCTCTTCGGCCATCCGTGTGAAATCGTCGTCGATCTCTTTTCTGGGCCCAGATTCTCGTCTGACCTTATTGAATATTCCCCTAAAGATCTTCTCAAGCTCGGCGACCGTGCTCTTCGTCTTCACCCGCACCAGGCCGAGCGTGGTACGATTGTCGAATATCACGGCCAGGATGATACGGTCAGCGACCAGGCTCACATACAGGTTCTCCCTCTCTCCCTGATGAAAGAGCGTAGAAAATTCCCTTTCGCCGATCAGCGAGGCAAGCTGGCTCGTCGCTGCAAAATCCGCCGCCGAGAGCGTTGCGAACGAAGACGTATCCATACGGCTCGTATCGCCGGTCGAAGTGATGAGTTGGCCCTCACGGTCGATGAGTAATATTATCTTGGCGTGGGTCCCCTGCAGGAGGCGGTTCATCGCGTCATTTATCGACCAAAAATCTTGTTCGAAAATATTTATACCTTCCTGCATTGAGCTATTATAAATAGGATTGCTGTAAAGTCAAGATAAATTAATCTCACCAAGGGCAATAATCGGGCCTCCGACAATGCCTGAACTCATGAGTCATTCAGAAGGACTTGAAAGCGCGTAGCAAGATTTTAATGGTGAATTTTGGAACGCCAAAAGTTACGATACCCCACCAAAAGCCAATGCCCCACGACAAATGTAATACAAAGAATACCAAGGGCAGCAGTGGTAAACACTTCCACGATGTCCTTCTTGCTGCCTTGAAAGAAGCTACAACGCAAGATACTCCATAGATAATGGGTACAACAATGCCTATTCGCCAAGATATGAACATAGTTATCATCGATAATAGCAATAGAAGCACAAAGATCGGAGCCATGATATGCCGCCATCTCAAGGAAGCAGGATGTGCCACAAGGGTTCGGATTTTCCAATACCCATAACGGGAATATTGTCGCGCAAAAGAAAAAAGAGTACTTCTCACATAATATTGACAATGTATCCGGGGAGATAGCAATATCTTACCGCCCGCCTTACGAAGACGGTAATTCAATTCATAGTCTTCATTAATGACCCATTCCTCGTTGAATCCACCAAGCCTGTCAAGTGTTCTCTTATACCAAGCACCCGGGAAGACAGTATCCACCCATTGTTGCTTGTTTGAATAACGAAATCTTGCATCACCAATGCCAAACGGTGTAGTTATTGCAACCGCTATCGCGTCACTAATATAGCTAGTACCAACAGCGCATTGTACACCACTCACATTATCCGCACCAGTAGTTTCAAGCGCCTCAACACACTGCTTCACGTAATCTACAGCATAGGTTGTGTGCGCATTCATACAAAGAATGATCTTGCCGTGCGCCGCACTTATCCCCAAATTCAAGCCGGCTGATTGGATACGCTTGGGATTGTCGATCAAGTGAACAAAGGAATGTTCTTTGGAATACGCTTTTACAATTTCCCTTGAACGATCAGTACTCATACCATCGATAACAATTATTTCTATGAACTGCTGAGGATAGTCGTTCGCGAGTACCGAATCGAGACATCGCACAATGTATCGTTCTTCGTTTAACATCGGAATGAGTATTGAAATAGTGGGTAAAGGCTTCATCCTAATGTCTTATTCAACGCGAACACTAAGAACTGCATCCTACATCCGTAATCCTTGCACAACCACGAGCCAAGCACGTTATCAATAAACCTCAGATCTAGTTACCTATGCTCTGGCCACCTGCTTATTGCGTCACACACATACTCAACCTCTTCAGCAGTCAGCTCGGGGAACATCGGAAGTGAAATCACTTCTCGTGCGCACGCTTCGGATACGGAGAAATCTCCTTCTTTGTACGACAGATGTTGGTATGCCTCCTGGAGATGAACAGGCGTAGGATAGTGTACAGAGCTCCCAATGCCGGAGTCTTTTAAGAAATTCACGAACACATCCCTATTCTTTGAGCGGACAACATAAAGATGATAAACATGTTTTCGCTCCGCGAGTTCTTTAGGCACGATTATTCCATCTATGTCCGACAAATGTTTACCATAAATGGCTGCGTTACTCCTGCGTTCTTCATTCCATCGATCGAGATGCCCAAGTTTCACATTTAGAATTGCGGCCTGCAAACCGTCCATTTTGAAATTCCAACCTTCAAATGCATGCAGGTTTTTCGCTCTCTGCCCATGGTCTATCAGCAATCTGATTTTTTCAGATAGCTTGGCATCTTTCGTCGTCACCATACCACCTTGTCCATAAGCACCCAGATTCTTACTTGGATAGAAACTGAATGCTCCGATATCGCCAATCGAACCTGCCTTCTTGCCTCCGTATTCAGCACCATGCGCTTGAGCAGCATCCTCAACAACATATAGATTATACTGCTGAGCGATTTCGAGAATTTGCCGCATATCTGCCATCTGACCATACAGATGCACCGGCAACACCGCTTTGACTCGGACGTTTCTTGATTTGTCGACTAATACGCCGCCATCCTGTGTGCAAGACCCTTCAATATATTCAATGATCTTATCAGTACTAATGTTATAAGAATCCTCATCAATATCTACAAAAACCGGCGTCGCGCCAGTAAGCGAAATCGCTTCGACTGTAGCAATAAATGTATGTGGGATCGTTATAACCGCATCACCCGTGCCGATACCAAGCGCTCTTAGAGCAACATACAATGCACTGGTACCACTCGAAACCCCTATTGCATGATCAACGCCACAATATGCCGCAAAATTCTCTTCGAAATCCTTGACCTTAACACCAGCAACAAAGGCACACGATTGAATGGTATCATGAATCGCCCGGTCAATCTCATCTTTGATTGTTTGATATTGCTTATTAAGGTCCATAAAAGGAACCTGCATTGAACCTCCTTCTTTAATTTTCTATTCGATTTCGTGAATCTTTCTGCGTGTTACTCGTGCAGGTACACCAACAACAATAGCGTTCGCAGGCACATCTTTTGTAACAACGCTCCCCGCACCAACGATTGCGTTCTCGCCTATCGTAACACCACACATTATTGTCGAACTTGAACCGATTGAAGCACCGTTCTTCACGAACGTTGGTACAACCTGCCAATCTGCTTCCGTTTGAAGCGCCCCAGCTGCAGATGTTGCGCGAGGATATTTGTCATTTACGAAGGTAACATTATGACCTACGAAAACATTGTCTTCAATGGTAACACCCTCACAGATGAAGGTATGTGTAGATATCTTGCAATTCTTCCCGATATAAGCGTTCTTTTGTATTTCAACGAATGAACCGATCTTCGTGTTATCACCAATGGTGCATCCATACAAATTCACGTAGCCGAATATCTTCACATTCTTACCTAGTTTAACGTCTCTTATTAATTGATCCATACCATTAGCCTGGCTATAACTCCACCACCAGACCTTTATTCTTTATTGACTTCTCGGCAGCTTCCAGGATTCTGATGATGTTAAGCCCAGCCACACCATCAGTCAAGGGTTTGCGGCGCGCATTAATGCTTTCAACGAACTCATTCGCCACTGCAGCCAGGGGTTCAGTCGTTCCAAACTTGGGTGCATACATATCTCCCATACGATACTGCACCAAAATTTTATCAACCTCCTCTTTAGTCGTTACTTCCACACCCTTGTCATATATCTTTATTTTTTCAAACGCTTCCATGTCATCATACACTATCATTTTGTTTGATCCGCCGATCAAAATCCTTCGGACTTTAACCGGCGCCAGCCAACTAACATGTACATGTGCTATGCAATTATCGGCGAAGAACATCGTTACGTAGGCAATATCTTCATATTTGTCATAATGACTCCACCCGACGGCAGAGACTGCGACTGGCTTCTTGTTCAGCAAGAAATCCATAATTGAGATATCGTGTGGAGCTAAATCCCAGACGACATTTATGTCGCCCTGAAAAAGACCCAGGTTTACTCGCACGGCATCATAGTAAAGTATATCACCTATTTCTTTGCTATCGATCAAATCACGCATCTTTTGTACTGCACCATTATATACGAAAGTATGATCGACCATTAGTGCGCAACTATTCTTTTCTGCGAGGTCAATTAATTCTGCAGCCTCTTGAGTACTACCCGTCATCGGTTTCTCAATGAGGACATGTTTTTTCTGCTCCAATGCGGCCTTTGCCAGTTCGAAATGACTGCTCAGCGGAGTAGCAATCACGACGCCGTTAATAGTTTTATCTCTTAGTATCTGATCATAGCTTGATGCCACATCTATACCAGGAAAATCTTTCACCACTCTTTCGAGTCTCTCTTTCTTAAGATCGAAACACACAACGCTCTCAACGTCTGGATGTTTCGCAAAATTCCTTGTAAGGTTAGGGCCCCAATATCCAACCCCAATAATCGCTATTTTCATGGGCACATTATATGCAGGTAAATGGCAATGTCAAGTATATGCCCTGTGAGAATCAGTATTGTTGAATTGGTATTAAGGCAAATCTTGATACAATTTTCTCAAACGTACCACCATATTCGGCCAATTACACTGGCTCTGGCCAGCCATTTGCGCATTCTTCTGGTAGTAACGCAACATTTTCTTGTTCAAGAACGCACGGATAGTATCTGCAATCCTGTCATGCGAACTGTCCTCCACGAGCAATCCGCATTTGAATTTACGCACGGTTGGGCCAATCTCACCGTGGTCAGATCCTAACACAGCTCGGCCGTTCATTAGTGCAAACCCAAGACTGTTCGGCGATTGATATGCACTTATCGGCTGCTTGTCATTCAGTATATAACATATAACGTCGGCTGCGGCAGTATAATAAGGAACCATGGACAGAGGCACTACACCAAGGTAAGTTACATTATCCACATCCAGACATGCTTCCTGAATCTTCATCTTTTGCACTCCGTCGCCACATATGATCAGCTTTGCTTCTGGTATCGATTTTACTGCATTAATAACGGGAAGTATTTCGCGAGATTTGTCCAAAATCCCGATATAAGCAATGAGTAACCTGTAACCTCCACCGTACATCCTTCTTATTGAGTACACACGTGCCTTGTTTAGAGGCACGAATTCTTGCCAATTCCCGATGACAACAACCTCTCTTGCTAGACGATCACTCCATTCAGCGCCAAGCTTGGTACTGGCAACGATAATAGCATCAGCAAACAGGATGAGTACTCTTTCGAGAATTTCAACGAGAAACGCCACAAATCTTGGTGAGTTCATCAGAGTCATCCTTGAGTATTTCTCATGAGAATCGTAAATGAGCAGTTTCTTGTAGAATACCTTTAAAAAAACACCAACTATTAATGTATCTAAATCATGACAATGAACAATTTTGAAGGTTCTATTCTTTGAAATGCGGGCGGCCGTAGTCCAGTACAAAAAAAGCCTGAGTATTTTCCAAACACCGGTTCCATATGATGCACTTATCCTTACTCTCCTAATCTGTATACCAGAAATCTCCTCTTCAGTCCGATACCCACATTGGCGATCCCATGCAACAATCGTAACTCTGTATCCCAATTTTACAAGACTCCTTGCCTCTCTGTACACGCGTAAATCGGGTTTAAAGGGGTTTGAGAGTAACATGACTACATCTTTCTTGCTGCCATTCATCTTTCTTCTAATACTCCTTGGTAAACTTGAATCATCTTTTCTACACAATTTGACCATTCAAATTCGGCCGTCACAAACTTTCTACCGTTCCTACCCAATTTTCTTCTCAAGGAGGGATCCTTGATCAGCGTAAGACATGCGTCTGCAATTGCGCATTCATCCCGGGGAGGCACCAGTATCCCCGTCACTCCGTCCCGAACGGCTTCTCGTATCCCCCCAAGATCAGAGGCGACAATGGGAATTTCCATCGCCGAAGCCTCGATTGCCGCAACACCGAATACTTCACTCTCGTAAACCGACGGCATCACGAAAATGTCGGTATCTTCTAGAATTTCAACGACCTGTCCATGGGGTATTCCGCCCAGGAAATTAACATACTTTTCTATCTTAAGATCTGCCGCCAGTTTCTTCAAATATTCATCTTGCGGCCCAGTTCCAACAATATTGATCGCTATATTACGTGTTCTTTTAAGCAAATGCGGTACTGCCATCAATAGAAAACGCGGTCCATATTTCTCCTTTAGGTGTTTGATAAAACTGATAACAATAATGTTTTGTTTCCTTGATCTCCTTCTCTTGAAAAGATCCGTTTCCACGCCAAAAGGTATCACTTTGGGTGTGCGTTTTACATACCTCTGTATATGCCATGCGAGAAATTCGGTGGTCGCAGTTATCCTTTTTGCCCATTTCAAAAGTGCTTTTTTGTATAGAATCAGCGCCAAAGGTTCACGTCCATGATCGTATATAATATCGTTCCCCCATGGTGACACGACCAATTTCCGGATTCTCCAGAAGGCTAACGCCAAGGGTGTATTGACAAGATAGTGAACGTGGAGAATATCCGGCTTGATTTGCCTAATGGCGCGGCGTAAGAGGAAAACCATCTTAACGCCTCGTAATAACCTCAGGTACTTCTCATATCTTGGTTTGCCTCGCATACTGGAACAAGAAATGTCATAAACGCGCACTGCATCTAATGCAGCCTTTCTATATGAGATGATTGACAAGTTGCAGCCTGCATTTCTTAGGGCAATTGCCCACCTTCTGAGGTGAACGCTCGACAGATCACCAAAAAGACAGATTTTGGATTTCAATATACCCTCATCTAGGTGTTTTAAATCATTTCTCATAGGATCAATAGTATATGCACGATGTGTAGCAAGTCAAGTTACGGCTAATCTCAGCAAAAAAGCTCCATTCACCTTTAAGTATATACCCACATAGATCCATATCAGAAATCTTGACATCCTCGTCTTCCAGATTATATTCGTTTATGAACGCAATGACACCTCACCATCGCTATGATCCTAACGCCTACCTGTTTGTACCTGCACTAACCTGGCAATCGAACGACACTGTAGACATCAGGAGGTCTCTTCCATAAGCAACCTTATGGCTGACTTGCGCTGCGCATTCAAACAGCAATGATAGTCAAGAAGATATTCATTACCGCTACTCTCATAGCAACCCTGACCAGGGCTCAACTTTTTCCGATCGGAGGTTATCGATGTGAATTGTTGCAACAGGCAGATTCATGCAACATTAATATGGTGCTCTTCTATGGCGGAGTATTTGGTGCATCCCGCTTCGACAGCGTTGAAACTTTACTCAATCATGCAAATGATTTGGGCATAAAAGTAATTCTGACCCGAGCTCAACTGCCCGCAACTACGGATATCAATACTATGTCAAGTGGAAAGCGCTATGTATACGAAAGTGAATCAGATTTTGCACATGAAATAGGCCAAGAGCTCAGCGATTACGATGCGGCAAACCATCAATCATGGGGCGTACGGGGTACAAGAGCAAGCTGGTTTCAACGAGGACCACGGACCGATGCACAATCACAGCGATACGATGACAACACAACATACTACGCTGTCTTTAGATTGAAAATCGACCATGTAACTGGAGAAGCTCCAATCTGTAGTTTGTTTGTCCGGAAAAAAGAAGATAAAAGAACCATCAAATATGCAGTTCGCGCTGTTACTCAGCAGGATTTTTCAGGAATTGGAGTCTACGATACTTTTGCTCTCAAATTCAGGCTCACCAAAGGCAGCGGCAGTCTTGACTATGCCATTTGGTATACGGGAACCGACACACGCCTGTATTGCGATCAGGTGATAGTTATGGATACAATAGCATATTCACTCTACGCTGGCTATTACGAAGCAGATATTAAAGCCATCACAACGCACTTTAATACAGAAGAAGCACTCTTCCGTTACTACATGTGGGATGAACCTCAGCCGAGCCAGTTTTGGGCAAGCAGTGAGGTTAACCGCCTGTTGAAAAAACAGAATGAACGCCGCGGGGGCATACAGGCAGTCTGCCGCAAAGATCTTATACGTGACTATCTCGACATTGTGCAAACCGATGAACTCTTTGTTGACTTCTATCCATTAAATGGTGGTGCCTGCACATATAGTTTTCACTACGTCCCCGTGGATAGTGGGAAAGAATTTCAGGGTCGAATTGACGACATGTGTGATTTTCTCGGTGAGGCTCGCAAAGCAATTCTTTCACACCCAACCAAGAGATTCTGGTTCATTCCTCAAACATTCGGCCAAGGTATTTCTTCTCGCGATAGTACATGGGCATCGTGGTGGAATAAAGCTTGGCTGCATGATAGTGCAAGCACCGGCTGGTGGCGTGAACCAAGTCCGAGAGAACTCAATTGCATGGTCTGGATCGCCCTGGCTTATGGCGCCAAAGGTATATGCTACTATATCTACCACAGCAACCATCATTATTTTTCAATGCCGAAGTGGTCCCATTATGTCTGGGACGTTGGCTTAACCAACTCATCTGGTAACATCAAAAGACCGATATGGAACACAGCAAAATCAATAAACTCTGCACTCACTGACATGGGACCGATTCTTAGCGGGTTAACGTCGGACACGGTCTTCAAATCAGAACAGATTCCACAAAATTGCTTCATCAAATCGGTGAGCGCAGACCTTCTGCACATCGGAATATTGCACGACGATAACTACCACTATTTTATTGTCGTCAACCGAAATTGCCTTCCAGGTAAGACGCTTGAGGCAGTCGTTGGCATCAACTTCCATAATCTGAAGTACCTAAGTGACTGTCATAAGCAGGAAATCATTAAACCTGAGGCAACGATAGGGTCTCCCCCGATCTATTATTTTAAGATCAGGCTGGCGCCCGGACAAGGCAGATTATTACGTCTCCATCTATAGGCAGTTTGGTCACCTAAACACAATTCTACCATTCCAGACAGGTCTTGTATTGTTTGATCTATGTATGTAGCTTCAATGTGGTTGGTTGACATCAAAAGAGAATTGAATATACTTTCTTTTGTGAAAGAAAAAAGAATTTCCTCAATTGCCGATTATCTGGCAGTGTTAGTAAAGTGGCGCGTTTTCTTGATCCGCAATGTCTTCATAGTCACCCTCATAGCAATCGTGATAAGCCTTGTACTTCCCCACAAATATACTGCTACGGCAACGATCCTGCCACCAAGTCCTCAACAAGAAGCACTCTTTGGTATGTTTTCAGGAGGAATTTCCGCCGGTCTTTCTGCTGCGGCTCTAGCACAGGGAGGATTTCCGGGTATGGTCACACCTTCAGATCTATATGCAGCAATAATGAATAGCTCCAGCATCAAAGGTACGATAATAAAGAACTACCACCTCCAGCAAGAATTCAAGAAAAAAACTATGGATGATACATACGAAGCGCTGGACGATATCGTCGATATAGTTGTCACTCCAGAGGGCATAATATCTATATCAGTAACTTACAAGAATAAAAATCTTGCCGTGGATATTGCCAACGCATTTGTAAATGAGCTAGATCGGTTCAATACCGAGACTGCAATGACAGTGGGTAAGCGGTATCGAATCTTTATTGAACAGAGACTAAAAGAAACTGAAGATTCTCTTAAAACAGCCGAAGAGACTCTTAAACTCTTTCAGGAAGAAAATCGAACAGTTGCAATGGACGCCGAGATTCAAGCGGCCATAGAAACTATAGCTCAGCTGAAGAGTCAAATAATCATGTATGAAGTGCAGAAAGGTGCCTGGTCAGCGGCGGGGCAGACAGACAATCCTTATCTCCACAACATCAACCGTGAATTGAATGCCCTGCGGAGCCAATTATCCAAGATTGAGATGGGCGAGAAGACAAAAGACAAAAACGGGTTTGGTGCTGGCTTCGCTGTCCCCTTGATGAAACTACCCGAAGCAGCTCTCGAATATGCACGTCTGTACCGTGACGTCAAAGTACAAGAAGCCATATACCAACTGCTAGCACAACAATACGAACAAGCCAAAATAATGGAACTAAAAGACACCCCAACAGTTCAATTCTTGGACCAAGCATCTCCGCCTGAGAAGAGAAGCTTTCCTCAGAGGAAAATAATGGCAGTCCTTGCAGTTATTTTCTCCGGCTTATTCAGTATCGTTTTTATATTCACGGCAGAATACATAAACAAGATCAGACAAAACAAGGATTTGTCTAATAAATGGCAATACATGGCAGGCGAACTCAAGAAAGACTACACCTCCATCAAGTCGAAGATCAAAAAGTGGCGCAAAAAGACCTAACCAGTATTTCTTGAATTAACTTTCATAGGTGACCGAATCACTTCGTTTCGCTAAGAACCTCGGAGTTCTATATTCAGCCGAAATCGTCAGCCACGTCATTGGTTTTATCGTCTCCGTCTATATTGCCAGAGTATTCGGAAGTGAAGCTTTCGGGCAGATATCTTTTTCCTTAGTTTTACTTAGTTACTTTGTTCTCTTTACGAATTTTGGACTCGCGACCTATGGAATCAAGGAGGTAAGTCACAATGTCAAGAGAACAACCAGCATAGCTAGTACACTCATATTAATCCAGGCAGTACTTTCAATCATAGCATACTCCGTCCTCATTATTCTCATCACCGCCGTATGGGGTCATTTTCCTTCCGAAAAGAAATACCTTATATTGATTCTCGGGCTATCCATGTTTCCAACGGTTTTCGACCTGACATGGGTTTTCATGGGCCACGAAAAAATGGAGTTCAGGGCAATTGCGTATTCAATTCGCTATCTAACCTACGCATTAATAGTCTTCCTGTTCCTACCGATTCGTTCTACAATAATCACCGTTGGAATTGCATACTTGTCATCAACAGTTATTATGGCACTTTTCTCCACTTCGGCCTATCTTAAATCCTTTCATTCCTTCCGCTTCGTCCAGAGCGATTTAGCTGCTAATCTCAAGATATTCCTAAGAGGTGCACTGCCAATAGGGTGGGCAACGCTCATGTCTCGTGTTTACTATAATTTCGACACACTTATGCTTTCCTTTCTGCGTAGTGATCAGGTAGTTGGCTGGTACAGTGCGGCCTACAGAATAGTTCTTGTGCTCACCGGTATTGCGGGCATTTACGGTATGGTATACCTGCCGGCTTTAACCAAACGAATCAGGGTATCTAAATCCGCAGCAAAAGCACTCGTCAATCGGTCTTTCAAGATATTGTTGTCATTCTCTGTCCCGATAACTGTTGGCGGAATTCTGCTTTCCTCCCACATCATAAAATTCATCTTCGGTGAACAATACTTAGAGGCAATTGTGCCCTTTCAGATACTGTTAATTGCAGTATTGATAATATTCACCAGTGTTGTATTCTCCTACGCTATGATAAGTCTCGGTAAACAGAAACAACTGGCAATCTATTCAACCTTGGCCGCGGTATTCAATGTTGGCCTGAATTTCTTAGTGATTCCAAGATACGGAGCTGTGGGGGCAGCGATAACAACAGTGATCTCTGAGGCAACGGTATTCACTGGAGTATATTACGTCCTCAGGAAGGAAATGCTGGCACCATCATTAGTCTTTTTCCTTAGGCCGGTCGTAGCAGCTGGGTGCATGGCTGCACCAATTCTCCTTAAAATCAGTGGTGATCTCATTATCCTCTTGCTGCTCAGTATTCTAGTTTACGTAACGGTACTTTATATAATTGGTGGCATATCGAATGAGGATCTGCATTTGATTAAGCAAATCCTGCGAAGAAAAGTATGAAGAATTCACCTCGCGTAAAACTTGGCGCAGACGCCAAACCCTTGCTCTCGGTTATCATCGTCAGCTACCAAGTAAGAGAATTCTTGAGGAACTGCCTAGATTCGATCTTCAAAGACCCTCCAAATTTTTCCCTTGAAGTGATAGTTGTGGATAACGCTTCAACTGACGGAACATCAACAATGCTGAAGGATTTCAGCAGCAAAACAAAAATAATAATCAACGACAAGAACGTAGGATTCTCAAGAGCAAATAATATCGGTATAGAAGCATCGCGCGGTGAATTCGTGCTCCTTCTGAATCCTGATACGGTAATGTTACCCGGAGCCCTCGACAAAATGCTAAATTTCATGCAATCTCATCCTAATATCGGAGCAATGGGATGTCGTCTTGTCGACAAGAATGGTAACACTCAATCAAGTTGTGGCCGCCATCCTACACCAAGACTAGTACTGCCACACCTCTTCGGATTATGTAAGCGCATTCCCAGACTGAAATCCTTTTACATGTCGGACTGGAACCACTCTTCAAACCTAATGGTTGATTGGGTCTGTGCTGCCTGTTTTCTAACAAGACGCAGAGTCATCAACGAAGTCGGATTACTCGATGAATGTCTCTTCCTCTATGGTGAAGAAATGGATTGGTGTACCAGGATGTCTATGCACAAATGGAAAACTGCATATTACTCGGAGGCTAGCGTAATACACTACGGCGGTGAAAGCATTATGCAAACTACAAGCACACAAGGGAAGGAACGAATCGATTATGCGAGGCTCTATGTGAGCCTTTACCGCTATTTTTCAAAATTCTACGGTAGGGCGACTACAAACACACTGAAGTTCCTGATCACAATTCTCGTGTTTCTAAATCTGTTCGCGATAATGTTCTCCCCGTTTCTACGCCCAAGAAACTACGCTACCCGTTTAATGAAGGCTACTGGGCTTATCAGGGTGGCATTTATGAACATGCATCTTTTAAGGTATTAGTATGTCAGCGTTACTAAAACTTTGGGGGCTAGGATCTTTTGTACCAACGTACAGTTACATAAAATGGCTCCTTATATCTTTCATATGCTTGCAGGGCGCACTCATCGCTTTCTATATCCTCTACCCAGCATCTTTTGTACCATTTGTTATTTCTGCATTGCTTCTGACGATATTTCTCACCCTCATGTTCCACAACCCTTTGTACGGCCTTCTTTTCATCGTTGTCACTATGATAGTAACCAACCACTATTTCCCGTTCGCAGCAGTCCTTGTATTCCGCGAGCGCATGCTGCTGATGGTAATCCTACTTCTGTTTCTTGTCACCTCAGGGGCTGCCGGTAGTAGTATACTAAAAGGCGGCGATTTCAGCCGTCCCCTTCTGATATTTCTAGCCATTCTGTTCACAAGCGCAATCTACGGATTAGCAAGAGGGAATTCCCAGTTCATTGTTGCACAAGAATTTGAAATGTATGTCTATTTACTTGCCTACTTCATGATTGTTTCACTGGTTAACACACCGGAAGATGCTAAGCTTGTCGTGAGTACGATAATCATTGCTACAGTAACCATGGCATTCATCGCGGTCGTCATTTTTTTCTATATGCTTCAATTCAAGCAAATATTCTTTTACAAAGGTTCCCTCGGGCATGTAGTATACGTGAAGAACGCTATGATACCACGGGTGATATCCAACGCGGAGATGTTTCTGCCAGTAACTGTTAATTTGATAGTAAGTTTATTGCTATTTGTCAGAAGCACGAGAGCCACCAGATACCTTCTTACGTCGGCGCTCATCGTGTTGTTATTTGCAGTCTTCATTTCGCTTACTCGCGGTATGTGGCTGAGTACTTTGATTTCAACTACCATCCTTATAGGATACTACCTTTATCTGCGGGGTAGAAGGGCTTTTTTGAACCTTGCTAGAGTATCTTTCATCGCTGTCATCATACTTATCATCCTCGCTTACACTCTGGCTTCTCAACCAATTTGGCAGCGAATCGTTGACTTGGGTGCAATAAGGGCGACATCTATATTTCAAGGAACCTTGGACATTTCGCTATTCAACCGCTATCAGGAAATCCTTCAGGTAATGAAATCCGTACGTTCGCACCCCCTCTTTGGCATCGGGCTAGGTGCAATCATTTCATGGCGTGACATGCTTTTTCCGTGGATCACACATGCAGTGTTTTACATACACAACAGCTACTTCTGGATGTTATTGAAAATGGGTATCATTGGAATCAGTGCATTCACGGTTATTCTTTACTTCGTATTCAGAAAAGCTATCACTCTATTAAGAACATTGGAATCATCCTACCAAAGAGCAATTATCGCAGGCCTATCCACAGGGTTGGTCTCAGTGCTGATTTTTTCGATCACATCTCCCTTCATCAATCTCGGTGCGGGTAATTTCTACATCGCGCTGACAATTGGTTTGATTACAGTCGTTGAAAAATTAAACAGATGAAGTGAAGATTCTATTCGCCACATATATATACCTTTACCCTCCGGAGAGTGGATATAAGAAAAGCCTTTATCCTATTGTCGAACACATAGCAAAGAAGCATGACACAACTGTTTTGTCATTTTATGAAGAAGGCGACGTCCAGCATCTGGATAGTATCCACAGAAAGACGGCTGCCCGCGAGATCAATGTGGCACGCGCAAGAATGAGCAACTGGAGGAAATTCACTTATCCCATAAGGTATTTGACGAGCATTTTATTCTCTATACCCATTCTCGAAGACAACCCCGTTATGACGAAGGTTGTAAAACAATTGCTCCACAAAGAAGATTTCGATATCATCCAAATTCAGCATCTCATGATGGCCCAATACTTCCTGAACTGTAGAGCCCCAGTTCTTCATGCGGTACAGGATGTGTTGTCTGCAAGGTATAAAAGGCAGATTCATCATGATATTACCTTCATGGATAGACTGCGGTCTCTACTTTATTATTTCACTATTTTCATATTTGAGAAACGTACTGTCAAACATCTCACTCATTGTGTTATGCTCTCAGAACCTGAGAAAAGACGCTTGCTGAGTGTTGTGCCAAGGTATAAGGATACGTCAATTATACGATACGGTGTCGACATAAAGAGCCGGGTTGATTTCAACACCGGGAAGCCCAAGGATATACTCTTTATCGGGTATATTGCATATCGCCCAAACTTTGATGCAGTCAAGTATTTCATTAAAGATATTTTCCCTTCCGTTAAGACTCATATGAAGAATGCAAAGCTTACCATTGTTGGCAAGGGATATGAGGACGAACTAAAGCAAATAGCGATGAATAAGGATATCGATGTAATAGGACCCGTTAGCGATATTTCCCCCTATCTTTCAAGCCATAAAGTATTCGTATCTCCTATACGCTACGGTGGAGGTGTCCGGGTAAAAATTCTTGAAGCTATGGCCCATGGCACTGCCGTTGTTTCAACATCTCTTGGAGCAGATGGAATCTCTGTAACACACAGAAAAGATATCATACTTGCAGATGATCCGAAGTCTTTCGCTCAATGGGTGGTAGAATTACTCCAGAATCATGAATTGAGACAAGAGATCGCCAAGAACGCATATGAGTTCGCCAGAAGATTCCATGATGTAAGAGCCTACGTAAGGCAATATGAGGGTTTGTACAAGCAGCTTCTGAAGCACAAATAGCATTTACTGGGCTATCTGATCAGATTAGGAACATCAAGACCTCTCCTTATCCACACTTCGCTAGAATCCTGAATCTGCACAAAATATAGCACCGAATACCCTGTTGACTTACGCAGACGGCATATTATAATCGTCAGTAAGAGGGTATATGGTACATTCTACTATACGGTGCACGCAATGTGTCCTCACTGAAAAAACCCCTAATATTTCGTTTAATGAAGACGGAGTGTGCAACTATTGCACCAGCTACGAGAAATTTCGCCCCCACGGAGAAAGAAGATTATTGCGAATCATCGACTCTCATCGTAACAAAGCAAAGAAGTATGAATGTATGGTAAACATCAGTGGCGGGAGGGATAGCACGTACACCCTTCTTAAGTTACGAAAAGACTATGGGGTGAAGGTCCTCACCTTTAACTATGCAAACCCCTTCACTGATGAACAGGCGGAAAAGAATATCAATAATATGGTTAGAATACTCGGGATTGATCTTATTAAGTTCAAACACACAAGCAGTATCCATGAATCCTGCTTCAAAAATAACCTCACCGCCTGGTTTAAGAATCCTTCGCCCGCTATGGTACCAATGATGTGCATCGGCTGTAAATTGATCTGGAAGAATGTTGTCGAGACAGCGAAGAAATTAGGAATATCTCTAATCGTCAGTGGTGGTAATCCCTATGAGTACACCTCTTTCAAGAAAGAACTGCTCACTGTATCAAGAGATGTTGATCTATCTACCTACTACGTACAGTACATACGAGGACTTGCTAAGGAATCTTTGAAGAATCTATCATACGTAAAACCGCACTACCTCCCGACGTTGCTAAAAGGTTACTTATTCGCCAATCAAACTGCGATTGGCCCCAGAGTCTTCGCGTCCGATATCGAAAAAATCGATTTCTTCCATTACATTAAATGGAATGAAAAAGACGTCATTTCAAGAATTACGAATGAGCTCAAATGGAATTATCCGAAAGAACTGCACTCAACGTGGAGATTCGACTGCAGAATCAGCCATTTGAAAGACTACATGTACATGAAAACACTGGGCATGACAGAAAAAGACGATTTTTACGCAAAGATGGTGCGTGAAGGGCTGCTAACCAGAAATCAGGCGTTAGCAAGGCTCGAAAAAGAAAACCAACTCCATATGGATAAAATCGCAAAAATTTTGGAGCAAATGAGTCTGTCACCTAAATATTTTCTTACTTAACCACCACTACCCTGTATTTTTGCTCCCCCACTATAACATGGTATATCCCCGCGCTGGAAGGCTGGTAATTCATTTCTTCGGCATGCGTCTGGTAGACCTGGCGGCCCGTAATGTCATAGACCTTGATCAGCCCCGGCATACTTAGCTTCAAGTTAACGGCCCGGCCAATAGTCTGAATCCTCTGAACGAATAGATCGCCTTTTGCCGCGTATTCATCGATCCCGGTCACAGTGTTCTGCTGAATGATCCACGTTTCCGGATCGACCGTGATCCCGGTCGGTTCATACGGTAATACATACTCAAAATGCTGGGGAGATGAGTTTATTGCCAGGGTGAGAATTGTATCACCAGCAACATAACTTACACCGATTGGCAAAGGCATATGAAAGACCGGGGGTCCTATCGTTTGGTATTGCGTGATGTCCATAACCAGGCGCCAGTTAGGTGATTCGTGAATCTTGCTCCATGTTATATTGTATCTGGGATAACCGGGGCTATAAATCCATTCGTCGAAGAACCAGTCGTAATTGCCGCCGAGCAGTTGATTCAGCAAATCGTTTACATCATCGGTTGAGGCATTCCCATAACCAAATGAATCACGGTATGCCTCCATGAAATTCAGCCACGTCGCATCTTCCCCACACAAATATCTGATCATGTGCAGCACCCATGATGATTTATAATAATCATGACCCAGACAAAAAAGATCGACAAGCGTCGTATCATAGAGGGGACGCGGGTGAGATGCTTCTGCTGCGAAATAGGAACCGCGACGCGAGACCATTGTATTGATAAATGCCTGATGTCCTTCTCTGCGTTCCCTATACAGCGCATCCGAATATGTAGCAAAACCCTCGTTGAGCCAGACATTGAACCAGCCAAAACACGTTACCATGTCTCCCCACCACATATGGGACATCTCATGAGCCATGAGATAGTAATCGTTAGTCAAAAATCCGGTACGCCAGATCGAACCCAATGTTTGATGCTCCATGCCCGCATAGTAGAATGGACTTAGAATAACCATGCCGTACCGCTCAAACGGGTATTCACCATAAAGAGAGTCAAAGAAAGTCATCATGTCTACGGTGTGCTGGAATGCCGTTGCTGCGTAGATCGTATCTTGAGGCCAGAAGAAATACTTTATCTCAATGCTATCTGCAGGTGCGGGATAATACCAGTCCGAGTACGTGGTGAATTTGCTCGCAGCGAAGTGGATCAGATAAGGCGCGATCGGCCAATCGTGCTTCCAGTGGTATGTCGCCATGCCGGCCACACTGTCAATGCCACGAAATTCACCATTTGCGCATACCATGAACGAATCGGGTACCGTAATAAAGAATTCAACACCGTAATCTGCCTTTTCCCACATCCGATCATAGCAAGGCATCCACCGTCTCGTGCAAAAAGGGCACCCCAACGTATACGAAATCCTTTGAGGACTGGAATAATAAAGATAACCCATAGTCCCTGAACCTGTCCCGCTGTAGCCTATCTGAATATCGAATGAGTCACCTATGTTTGCCGGCTGCGGTAGATAAACTAATAGCGTTTCGCCGTTATGGCTATACGACGCAGTTGCACCGTCCACTTTGACTGAATCGACATTCCACCCGAGAAGATGGATGTCAATTGCGGTAAGATTATTTTCCTTACTGCGCGCGGAGACAGTCACCGCACCCTCAAGATCGCGCGATGTCATAGGGAGATCTAAGTCTATTAAGTAGTGAAGGACATCATATGAATGAGTAGATTCGGCACGGATGACCTCGGGATAATACACATGTTTGCACTCCGTCGCAGCAAAAAAACTCGATACCACGAATACCGCTAATATTGTCATAACTCCTCCTTCATTTGATTATAAAAACGCTATCCAGAAAGTCAATGACCCTGCGGGATAAAGTAGATACCAATTCATGGAATCCAGAAGACGGAAGTGTTGGTAGTGGAATAATAGTTGTCGGGTGTGAAAAGCGAAACTAGCCCTGGTGGGCCATGACCAGGATCAGTTCGCGCAGTACTTCGGCGACGGTCGACCCCGAGGCATAAGGTGGGGCAGCAAGTGGGTTATATTCTACGATGTCGCCAGCGATGACTCTTTTGCCCTTGAAGAGAATCAAAGAGTCTATCAACTCCCGGTAGGAAATGCCGCCCGGCTCGGGTGTTGATACTGCCGGCAAGACGCCTGGGTCACAGACATCGACGTCGATCGTGATATATATGGGATCTTTTATCCTGTCGATTACTTTCGACAAAGGTTCGAACGCTTTGTACTTGAAAAGATTCTTGCCCGACGCGAATTCTTCCTTTGTACCAGAACGGATACCAAACTGGAAAACACGGTCAGCGCCCAGCACGTCTATCACGCGGCGCATGGCCGTTGCATGGCAGTCCTTCTCGCCAAGGTATTCATCGCGCAGGTCGCAATGGGCGTCGAATTGCACTATTGTGAAAGCACCGGCTTTCTTGTGTATGGCCCTGATTATCGGCGCGGTGATCGTGTGTTCGCCGCCGAGAAAGACAGGCGATCTTCTGCCGTCATGAATGTTAGAAACTTCCTTTTCTATCTGTTGCAGCCAATTGTCGCCATAGAATTGGATATCATCCATGTCGCATATTTTAAGGTCACACAAAGTCTTATTCTGATAGGGAGAATAGTCCTCGATGTTTTCACTGCATTGACGTATGAATTGCGGGCCAAAACGTGAACCCGGGATAAAGGATGACGTCCGGTCATAGGGGATACCCAACACTATTACATCGGCATGTGCTTTTGTGCTATTTGCGTAGTATAGTTTCATAAATTCTAAGCACAAAATCCTAACATCTAAACAAATACAAGGCACAAATACCAAAATTCAAAACTATGCAAAGAATATTCGAATTTTTGATTTGGGATTTGTTGAGAATTTCGAAATTCGAATTAAGGATTTCCACTTCTTCTGTTGTCATGCTGCTTCAGCATAGCCCAGGGCGCCGATCATCGTCACCGCCTTGATCGGACAGACCTCGAAACAGCGACCGCAGCCAATACAATTATCTTTAATTACCGTATGTTTCTTGCCCTGCTCGCCTTCGATCGCTTTAAAAAGACAAACCTTCACGCAATCTCCGCAGCCATCACACTGCTGTGATATCGTAGCATAAGGACGCGCCTTCGCACGATCAATGAACGATTTGGTCGGACACTTGTTGTGGCATATACCGCAAGAAGTACATTTATCGTAATTCATTAACGGCAGGTTGCCTTCCATGGCTATCGCACCTTCATATGGACAGACTTTCACGCACATGGTGCAGGCAATGCACCCAACTTTGCACACGTTCTTCACTGCCTTGCCTTTGTCCAATGACTTGCACGCAAGGTATACCAACTGGGATCTTGGTATGAGTTCGAGAACCTGTCTCGGACATTCTTTGACGCATATTCCACATGCAGTGCACTTGTAAGGATCGATCACCGGGAGATGATTCTCGTTCATCCGGATCGCCTTGAAAGGACATACGGTCACGCAGTGCCCACCGCCCAGACATCCATAGGCGCACGCTTTATTTCCACCGTGAAGGATATAGTTGCTGCGGCAATCGCCTGGGCCTAAATACTCATAGCGCTCAACGGCTTCGGCTCTGCCTCCCTTGCATCGCAGCACGCAGAACCTTGGCTCGGTCTCTTCAACTTCTATACCCAGTATTTCACCTATCTTTCGGGCCGTATCGGCTCCGCCTACTGTACAGAGATTAGGAGCGTAGTCACCGGGCTTCTCGGCAAGGGCTTTGGCATACGCCTCGCAGCCTGGGTACCCACACGCTCCACAATTCGCGCCAGGCAAGAGTTCTTTGATCTTCCTTTCTTCTTCGCTGACCGCCACTGCAAATCGCCTAAAAGCAACAGCGAGGATAATACCGAAGACGAGGCTCAGACCTCCCAAGCCAGCAACAGATTTCATTATCTCGGATAGGTTCATGATCCATCCATTATACAAACATCAAGACGCATGTCAACAGCATGCAGCGAATCTAATAGAAGCTTCTTTATCCTCGAATGCTACTCTTTGAGGTTTCTTCGTGTTCTATAGCGCGCGCCACTCAACAGCACATGCATGCATTCTTTCTCGTGCCGCGCACCGTCATCAACATCATACGCTGTACAAAGTAATTCATTTGTTGACTCGACTTCCCATGCGCGTATAATAATGGTGAAAACAACTGGGGGAGGTATCTATGGAAAAGAGGTTCATCGTATTCGGTCTTATCCTGATATTCACGCTCGTCGCATTGAATTGCGCGCCTGGCAATGAACGCTGGGTAGAGGATCACAAAGCAGGATTTTGGGCCGGTATATGGCATGGAATTATCATCATAATTACATTCATCGTCAGCCTTTTTACAAACGACGTCGGTGTATATGAATTCAATAACAGCGGATGGCCTTATAATCTCGGATTTCTCATTGGCCTTTGTTTTTCAGTTGGAGCTCCATGGCGCGCGAAGCCGTGGAAATGGGGCAAGAAGTGCCGCCCAAAGAAAGATGAGTGGGCCGAGATCAGTGTAAAAGTCGAGGAGAAAGTCCGTGAGGGTCTGAAAGCGTGGTTGGACGAAACGAAGAAAAAAGAACGCGACAAGGAGTGGGAGGAAATCGCCCAGAAAATCGAAGAAAAGATCAAGAAGTCGTTGAAGGAGTGGGCGGAAAAATAGTATAGATCTGCGGTAAAACACAAGGGGGGAAGATGACCACCAAGTATTGGTATAGTTTCTTGGTCAGAAGATGCTCTACCGTGGCCGTCGTCATTCTGCTCCTGGAATCATGTAGCGAAATCGAAATCAAATGGACACGCGATGTCGATGCGTTGGGGCCAGGAAACTACCTCGTTAACAGCGTAAGCGCAATGAAAGATGAGATATACATCATCGGTACGTATTGGCAAGATAAGAAGGATTCTCGATGCTTCGCTGCAAAGTATGACGCCGACGGTTCACCCGACTGGTTCAGCGTATTTGAATCACCGGGTATAAGACAGGCAGCCGGTATTCAAATCGTCGCGTCGATGACGAGCGCTGAACCGTTGGAAGCAAGGAGCAAAGTCTACGTGCTCGTCCAGACGGGAGACACGAATGGTCACCAAAGTGTCGTGCTTGCAACGTATGACACACTCGGAAATGTCCATTGGCAGAATACCGTTATTTCCAGCGAAGGAACCCTGCATGCCGCGCTCTTGTCAGATCATGTGGGTAACCTTTATGTCGCGGGTTGGGAAAGGGATGTCGAAGATAGACCAAGCATCTATATCGGGAAGTACAACGAATCGGGGGATGTTGTTTGGTTCACGAAATACTACAATGAGGAAATTAACTTCACCGACCTGCGGTGTGATATGATGCAATCGAACTATCTAGTATTGGCCGGTGTGCTCAAACCCTCAGGCGAATTGTTCTCTATGAAATACGATGGCTCTGGTCAATTCATGGGATATACCATTCATGAAGGTCTCAAGGTAAGTGAACTCTGTGGTGTCAAGATAGACCCGCAGGGTTATGTCTACATTACCGCAAGCATCAGTGATCCTGAGAATGGAGAAGATTATCTCACTGTTGTCTATGATGAAAGCAACAATCTGCAATGGATGAGCCAATACGACGGTGCCGCGCACCGCGACGACAAACCGAAGGCGATCGCTATCGACGAAGCCCTGAGCGTGTATGTTGCGGGCACGAGTGAAGACGCGCAGGGGATGACCGTCATAACGGTCGTGAAGTACGACAGCACAGGCTCTCCTGTCTGGGTTGCGAACCCTCCACAAAAAGAAGCGGCGGATCTTCTTTTTCTGGAACCACGATACATACCAAAGGGCAGGTATGACGATGCACGTTATTTCCATGTAGCCGGCACGACTGGTTGCAAGGCAATATTAGCACGGTGCAACCTTGAGGGTGTCTTCTCTTGGTCGGAAGAATACGGGCAAAATCGGACGATGACTGAACCAACCGCGATATCAGGACACGTTCTCGCTTTTCAGAGCATCGAAGATGGGATATCCCGTGCGAGTATCAGCAAGTTCGGCCCGTCGACCATAATGGGTCTGGCACGATGGGATTGAAGACTTTCTGCGGTTTTACTTTACGATCTCACGCACCAGTTTTGTATGCCTGGGGGGTCTATCTTTTATGCTGAACGCTTGCTCCAACCTATGTGCTACGTGCTGTGCCGTCGCACGATCGTCAGCAAGCACCTGGGATAGGCATGTACCCTTCTTTACACGGGCGCCGGTCTTCTTCAGAATCTTAAAGCCGCAAGATGCATCAATTGAATCCTCTTTTCTTTTTCTACCACCACCCAGTTCGATCAGCAACATCCCGACGGAGAAAGAATCTATCCCATATATAAAACCGGTTTTCCGCGCCAATACATCGGTTGTGTGCTCTGGCAGCGGAAGATGTGAATAATCCTCGATGATCCGCGTATTGCCGCCCTGACATTCAATCATCTCCCGGAACTTGTGCAGTGCCGCACCCTCTTCGAGGTTCTCCCTGAGCAACTCAGCACCAGCACGGATCCTTGCCACCTTCAGCATCTCCGTTCCCAATGTCAAGGTCACTTCAATCAGATCTTCCGGCCCCCTTCCCTTTAAACACTCGATCGCCTCAATAACCTCGAGCGAATTTCCAACGTTCACACCCAGCGGATCGCACATGCTCGTCAGGACGGCAACTGTCTTCACACCTGACCGCCGGCCAATCTGAACCAAGGTCTGGGCGAGCTGTTTTGCCCTTCTATACTCGGGCATGAACGCACCGTTACCGAATTTGACATCGAGAACAAGGCCATTGAGATCCTCGGCGAGCTTCTTGGACATGATACTTGCCGCGATCAATGGTATGGAATCTACAGTAGCCGTAACATCTCTCAGGGCATAGATCTTCTTGTCGGCGGGCGCTATCTCGACAGTTTGCCCGATCATCGCAACGCCAATCTTTCTCAATTGTCGTTCGAATTCGGTGCTCGTTAGGTCGGTCCTGAAGCCAGGAATGGACTCGAGCTTGTCCAGAGTGCCTCCCGTATGGCCAAGCCCACGACCAGAGATCATTGGCACGCACACACCACACGACGCGATAAGAGGTGCCAGGATGAGCGAAACCTTATCACCCACGCCACCGGTCGAATGTTTGTCTACCCTGGGTGCTTTGACTCTGGAGAGATCCAACATTGCCCCCGAACCCATCATCGATCGCATCAAATGCGTCGTTTCCTCGGGGTCCAGCCCCTGTAGATATGCTGCCATTAAGAAAGCTGATATCTGATAATCCGGGATGTTGCCTTTTGTATATTCAGAGATCAAATATCCGATCTCTTTCGCGCTCAGTCTTTCACCATCGCGCTTTTTTCTGATGATGGCAGCTGGATTGAAATGAATATTCATTTGCGGGCTTCGATGAGTCTCTTACATGAGGCGCACTTACCGCACATCTCCTTCTCTCCCAAATAGCATGAATAGATAAGCTCAAGCGGCGCATTATGCTTTAATCCTAACTGATAAATTTCCTTCTTCGTAAAATCCGCCACATAGCTCTTCACCTTTACCCGGTTCAGCGTACTGTAATGCAACGATTCGTTTATCGCAACCATAAATTCTGCTGAGTTATCAGGAAATTCGCATGCTTCTTCGCGATTGAAGCCGGTTATGATAAGCTCGGCACCGCAATATTCAGCATAGCAAGCAGCGATGTTGATGAATAAACCGTTCCGGTTTGGCACCCATAGACTTTCTACTTTCCTGAGCTTCTTGATATCAACATTCTTCGAGCGCAACAGCATCAACCTGTTGAATTCTTCGAAGAAAGGCAGTTTGACCGTTTTGTGTTTGATCTTAAGAACCCGGCATATCTTCTTGGCGGCAGTCAATTCCATGGCCGTAGCCCGCTGACCGTAGTCGAACGTCATCGCGAAAAGAGGAGAGGTCTCCTGCCGGGCAATCGCTGCACTCACCGTTGAATCAAGTCCGCCGGAAAGTAGAATAATGCTCTTAGCCTTCATCAGAATAATACGTTACTGAATAATTAGGTCCTTCCCAGACTGTGACGGTAATGACATTATGGATATGTTTCTTCATCTGGTCGAAGACATATTTCGCAACATATTCTGCCGTCGCATTGTGTTCTTCAAAGAAAGGAAGCGAGTTTAAATTCTTGTGATCCAAGCCTTTCAGGATTTCGTCAAGCTTTTTCTTGATGCTGCGAAAATCCACTGCCATGCCTATCTTATCGAGCTTCCCAGCCCCAATCTTTGCCGTTACCTTATATGTATGGCCATGGATATCTGCACAATCGCCAGGATAACCCTTTACTTGATGGGCGGCTGCGAAATATCCCTCGACCGACAATTCAAACATACTCTCTCCTTTGTCAATTCTCCTGAAATTCTGCCAACTTCCGTTTCAAAATCTCGCGGGTTTCGGTAAAAAAATCCAATGCTTTCTCTTCGCGATAATCCGGATAGGTCCAATCGAGCGGAACGAACCGCTGTTGCCTGAATATCAAAGTCACTTCGGCATAGATACCGCGACCGAGATATGTACGATGTGAATAATTCTTCGTGGAAGCCAGGACCAGATTACCAAGCGATACAATCCCGGGGTCGATATTGACTCTGCGGCCGCCATGCCGATTGGGATGTTCCATCTCCATGGCATTTGTCACGTGTTTGAGATCAACGAGTGCATCAGGCCACACCAGATTCTCGAACGCATACCACTGCCTTATCAACCCAGAGCCCATCTCTTGCTCATAGTATGTCGTATGATGGAAGGGGAAGGGTTCTGACTTGAGCAAGACTCGACCCGTCTTGCTTTCGAGTTCTCCGAACAGATCATCTTTGAAGTCCGGAGCTGTAAGCAAACCCACAACCGGGATCACTCTCTGCGGGTCTTTAATGTCGCCCATCGCACACCTTCACGCAGACTCCGCAGATATATTGACCGATGCCCCGGACCTTCGAAAACTCGCGGAGCTTGTCCAGACATTTTGCGAGGTCAATGCCGTCTTCTTCTATCGCCCTCGCCGGACATGCGGCCACGCACTTCATACAATTACCGCATGAAGTAACCGCTTTAGCAGACACGGGAAATTCCATATCTGTAAAAACCGATGCATACCTGACCTGGGCGCCTAATCGAGGATGTATGACGAGTCCGCTCCGGCCGATGTGACCTAAACCGGCCGCGACAGCGAGTGCCTTGTGCGAGACGTGCCCCTTTTGTTTCTCCCAATCAACGGTCTGTGAAGCCGGAAGCGCCAAGGCTCGACTGCCCAGTTCTTCAATGAAGCGGGAAAGGCGAAAACCGGTCTGGTCGAGCATCCAGTTGACCGTTTTATAATGGTTCTTGTAAAGCAGTGTCGGCCGATCCATTATTGTGTTGAGTACTGACTTCGAAAGCGAAAAGCCAAAGACGATCGCTCGGGGAAACGTTTCATCGATCTCTGCAATCTGCAACGTGCTCGGGATTTCGCAAAAACCGACGATGCCAGTTCCATGATGTTTCAAGAAATCGACAAATTGAGTACGGTTGTCAGGTGTCACAATTCACGCACATACTGCTGTGTGACTACTGAGAATCAACATTTCTCTCTTCGGATTCCTCGATATCTTCCAACAGATCACCACCCCCAACAGAATCAGGGGTCCCGCCTGTCAACTTGTCATCGTGTTCAAACGTGTCTGTCTCTTCACTCTCTTCTTCATCATCGACACCTAGATCTACGATTTCATCTCCAGTCTGCTCCGTTACCGTTCCGGCCGCTGAATCCCCTTCCTCTGCCATGATGTCACCGCGCCTTAAGCCGCTCTCGCTTTCCTGCCCTTCTGCTTGCGCTATTTCAGAGGCCGGGAAACTGCCACTGACATGGTCACCAAAATCTTCCTCTTTTGGGAGTTCACCTATATCCTTAATACCAAAGTACCTCAAGAATTCCTTAGTCGTCCCATACTTTATTGGCCTGCCCGGAGATGGCAACCTTCCGCATGTCTTGATGAGGTTCTTCATGAGTAAGGTATCAAGGACCGAGGTTGTATCGACTCCCCTAATCTTTTCGATATCAGCTCTGATTATTGGCTGATGGTATGCCACGATCGCCAGCGTTTCCAGCGCAGCCTTTGACAACTTCTCCTTTTTCTTATGCAGGGCTCCAACCCATTGAGCAAATCTCGGAAGCGTATAGATCTGAAACCCTCCGGCGATCTCCTTGATTTCAAACGCCCGCGAAGCGGCCCGGTACTCCTGGTTCAGCTCCTCAATGATCGCTCTGACAACCCCCTCAGGCACATTCGCAATCTGGGCTATGCCCCTCACGGGAAGCGGTTCTGTCGTGGCAATGACCAGGGCCTCAACGATCGCCTTGGTATTGCCCCCCTCTCGCGCGACAACCTGGGATTGTGCCTCCTGTTCAGAATCTGGCTTTTCTTCCTGAATGCTCTCTTCTCTGTGCTGCTCCATTGTCAATTATACTGATATTCGGTCCATTGTAAAGCCACCGGACGCCCATTACTAATGCCTTTGCCAAGAGCGTTAAAGTGCGTTGACATTGTGTCCATAATAAGTATAATTACGCATGGCGCCATCGTCTAGTCCGGCCTAGGACGTCGCCCTCTCAAGGCGAAGATCACGGGTTCAAATCCCGTTGGCGCTATATTAATATATTCTATCTTGTGCTTGACAGTTTTTGACTTTTAAGTATAATAAATTTACACTCGGTGTGGGTTAAGGAGGATTGATGAACAAAGAGGACAAGATCGACAGCGTAATCGGCAAAAGCACATCGATCGACGGCGATATCAAAGTCAGTGGCTCGATCAAGGTCGACGGCAAAATTGAAGGCAATATCCACAGTAAAGAAAGCGCCCTCATTGGTAAGGATTCTGCGGTCAAAGGTAATATCAGCTGTCGCTCTGCGGTTGTCGGCGGCAAGATACAGGGTAATATCAATGCCCAAGAGGTAATAGAGTTCCAGAGCGGGGCACAGATGTACGGCGATATCATCTGTAAGGGACTCATCGTTGAAAAAGGTGTCTTCTTTGACGGCAACTGCCGCATGTCCCAGGAAACAAAGGAAAAGCAGTAGATGGTTCTGACATTATACGGGACCCGAGGTTCGATTGCGGTTTCCAATAAACATACCAAGAAGCACGGCGGCAATACGACCTGCATATCTGTCGAGGCGGAGTCCGGAGACACTATAATCGTAGATGCCGGAACCGGTATCCGAGACTTAGGCGTCGAACTGCTCGATAAAGGAAAACGCAAACTGAATCTCCTGTTCACCCACTATCACTGGGATCATATCCAGGGTTTCCCGTTTTTCACACCCATCTTCCAGAAGGCGACAGAACTGACGATCCTCGGTCCTAGTGAAGAAGTATCTGCCGAAAAAGCATTGTCTTATCAAATGACCAGACCATATTTCCCCACAGATTTTACCAGCCTCCCCTCGAAAATCACGGTCAAGCCGCTGAAGAAATCTATCACAATCGGGTCCATTGAAATCGACACCATTGTCAACAACCACCCCAATCACACTCGCGGCCTGAAATTTACCGAAGGAAAGAAGAGTTTTGTCTTCCTGACCGACAACGAGTTGTTTGCCCAGGACGGTAAGACACCTTATGAAGAATTCGTGAAGTTCATAACCGGTTCGGATTTTTTCATTCATGACGCCCAATATACTGAAGAAATATACAAGAAGAGGCTAGGTTGGGGCCATTCAACATACGGGCAGGTCGCTAAACTCGCCAGCGATGCCGGAGTCAAAAACTTCATGGTCACCCACCATGACCACTCCAGCACTGATAAATTCATTGAGAAAAACATTAAAAACCTCAAAAAGAAATATCCAAAATACAAGATCGAAGCCGCCGCAGACGGCAAAACCCGCAAATTTTAGTAGTTCACGAATTGCCCGTACCACACAACATATAAAGAAATGAAACCGAAAGTAATGATTATTCGAGCAGCCGGTACGAATTGCGATATCGAAACACAGCATGCATTTGAACTTGCCGGTGCCAATGTAGAAAGGACCTATATCGATGATGTCCAACAGATAAATCTGCTCGACTACCAGATTATCGCACTGCCAGGTGGTTTTACTTACGGCGACGACATTGCCGCCGGTAAAATCCACGCGAATGAGATAAAACACAGATACCGTGACAAGTTCATGAAATTCATCGAAAAGGAAAATCTCATTATAGGCATCTGTAATGGGTTCCAGGTTCTTGTGAAGTGTGGTATATTGCCGGGTATCGATGGTTATTTCGAGGAGCAAAAAGTGAGTCTCGTCGCCAATGATTCAGAGCGCTTTGAAGACCGCTGGATATACCTCAGAGTGCAGGGCGAACGATCGGTATTTACCGGGAATTCAAAGGATATCATCATTTTGCCAGTTGCCCATTCCGAAGGCAAATTCGTCGCTAAAGATGACACGGTACTCGAAAAAGTTAAGGGATTGACCGTCTTCACCTATGTGAATGAGAGAGGAGAGGAGGCTCAATACCCGCTAAATCCGAACGGCTCTACCCTGGGCATCGCCGGCATTGCCGACTCCACGGGACGAATTCTCGGCCTCATGCCTCACCCGGAGCGACACGTATCCTACATCCAGCATCCGACTCGCCGCAACCAGGGAGAGAACGGGGAGGGTGATGGTCTATTCATATTCAAGAATGCAGTCAATTATTTTAAATCCTAAAATCGAAATTCGGATGTTCAATACATTACCATCTATTTGGGTCACTTTTCTCAAGAATCGAGAGAAACCATGAAAGAGTATATTGAGCTTCATCCAATCTTGCAATTCACCCACGCAAAGAAGGTGAGATTCATGTTCGAGGAAGAAGAACTCGAGGGCTATGAGAATGAACCGATCGCTGCTGCACTTCATGCCGCAGGAGTAAGGGTTCTCTCGTATTCAGAAAAACACAAGCGGCCGCGTGGATTCTTTTGCGCAGTCGGCAAGTGTTCATCATGTCTCATGGAAGTGGACGGACGTCAGAACGTGATGGTCTGCATGGAACCCCTGCGTGCCGGGATGAAAGTGCGCCGCCAAAAAGGAAGACATCAGAGCAAATGACAGAAAACAAATACCAGATTGCAGAGAAGACCGTCGACATCTGCGTGGTCGGCGGAGGACCGGCCGGTTTGCAGGCGGCGATCGTTGCCAAAGAACTCGGCTGTAATGTGCTCATTATCGATGATAATCCCATCCTAGGCGGGCAATTAATCAAGCAAACGCATAAATTCTTTGGTTCGAAGCTACACTATTGCGGGGTGCGTGGCATAGACATTGCAACGATCCTCAGCAACCGGGTTCAAGGTTTGGGAATTGAAGTGATTAACGACGCCACGGTTGTTGGGTACTATGACCACGATACGCTCGGTATCTTAAGGCATGACAACTTATTCTCTCTTAAGGCCAAACGTTATATTTTCGCGACCGGAGCAAGTGAGAATATGCTCGCCTTTGACAACGCTGATCTGCCGGGCGTGTACGGCGCGGGTGCGGTCCAGACAATGATGAATGTATTCGGCGTTGTCCCGGGCAAGCGCGCTCTGGTCATTGGCTCTGGCAACATAGGCTTGATCGTCCCCTATCAGCTGCTCCAGGCAGGAGTGGAGGTTGCGGCCATTGTCGAGATAATGGCTAAGTTCGGCGGATACTACGTTCACGCCGCAAAAATAAAGAGAGCAGGCGTTCCTATTTATCTCAAACACACGGTGATTGAAGCAAAAGGTAGGGACCGGGTTGAAGCCGCAGTGATATCAGAGGTCGGCGATGACTATACATGCTTGCTCGGAACCGAGAAAGCGATCGAGTGCGACATGATACTCATCGCAATAGGTCTGTCACCGCTCTGCGATCTCCTGTATCACGCGGGCTGTAGGATCGAATACATACCGGACCTGGGTGGCCATGTGCCATACCATGATACGAACATGCTGACCTCAAAACCGAATATCTTTGTCTGCGGTGACCTCGCGTGCATCGAAGAAGCATCGACCGCAATGCTCGAAGGCAGGATCGCCGGAGCCCGTGCCTATGAAAGCATATACGGAAAGAAAGGAGAAGCAGAAAGCATTGCTAAAGAGGCGGCAAGAGAGCTCGCCATTATTCGCACCTCACCGTTCGAAGAAAGAATCGTATACGGCAAGAAAACACTCGCGGCACGATAGCCATTCGCCAGAACATCCTGCCCTTGACTTGCTACTGAATTTAATTAAGATATTCCGAGGAAGATTCGGAGATAGATACCTGGATTGCAGAGATATGACAAACCCATCACTGTAATCTATTCTTTCATCGCCGTGATCGATCCGGAGGAAGGAGGAATATGGGGAAAGACGATAAAGAAAAAGTATTATCATTAGCCATAAGCCAGATCGAAAAACAGTTCGGTAAGGGTTCGGTTATGAGGCTCGGCGACAAAACGACGCGGGCGGATGTTGAGATCATTCCCACCGGTTCACTGGGACTGGATTTTGCCCTGGGAATAGGCGGTCTGCCAAGGGGCAGGGTGGTCGAAATCTACGGACCCGAAGCAAGCGGCAAAACCACCCTCGCGCTCGAAGCAATTGCACAGGCACAAAAACTTGGTGGTAATGCCATATTCGTCGATGCCGAACACGCCTTTGACCCAACCTACGCCGAAGCGCTTGGTATAAACCTCAGCGAATTGCTCATCTCGCAGCCCGATACCGGCGAACAAGCACTGGAAATCGCTGAAATCCTCACACGATCGGGCGGCGTCGACATTGTGGTCATCGATTCGGTCGCTGCCCTCGTACCGAAGGCAGAGATCGCCGGAGAAATGGGTGAGATGCAGGTTGGTCTCATTGCGCGCCTCATGTCTCAGGCCCTGAGAAAGCTGACGGCAGTCATCAGTAAATCAAAGACCTGCGCTGTCTTCATAAACCAGATCCGGCACAAGATCGGCGTTATGTTCGGGTCTCCAGAAACCACGCCCGGAGGATTGGCTCTAAAATTCCATTCGTCAGTCCGAATCGATATCAGAAGAATTGCGTCGATAAAGAAAGGGGATACGGTAATCGGGAACCGCACAAAGGTCAAAGTCGTCAAGAATAAACTGGCACCCCCTTTCAGAATCGCCGAATTTGACATCATCTATGGCGAAGGGATCTCGGAATACGGCGAATTAGTGGACATCGGCGCGCAACATAACATACTTCAAAAATCCGGAACATGGTACTCCTTTGGTGACGACAAGATCGGACAGGGCAGGGATGCCGCGATAGAATTCCTCAAAACCAATCAAGACATTGCCAAAAAGGTCGACCAGAAGATCCGCGAAGCGATGTTCGGTAAATCCAGTGAAGATAAGCAAGATCGAACCGCAAAAGAAAAATAAGAATCGTTCTTCAATTTTCGTCGATGGAAAGTTCGCCTTTGGCCTATCCAACGAGGTTTTAGTAAAATTCGACCTGCACGAAGGCGATGACCTCGATGACGAGACGGTACAGAACGTCTTGCTTGAAAGTGAAAAACAAATGATACGCAACCGTGCATTCCGTCTTCTGCGCTACCGCAGCCGATCGACACAGGAATTGAAGACACGCCTCTTGAGAATCGGGTTCGATGATGAACTCGTTGCTGGTGTGATCGAAGAATTGATGCAGAACAATAGCCTTGACGATGAGAAATTTGCCCGATCTTTTGTGGCAGATTACACTAAATTGAGACCCAGAGGTAATGTTTATATCCGGCGAGAGTTGACGAAGAGGGGAATCGCCGGTGAGGTAATCGAGCATTTAATCACGAATCGTGATGAGAAAGTCGTTATCGAAGGTCTTGTGCAGAAGAAATTATCTGACCTGAACATCAAGAAGCCAAAGGATCGGGCAAGGGCCATACGTCGCCTGCTGACAAGAGGTTTCACTCCAAGCGTCGTATATGAGGTAATACGAGAACATGAAAAGTGCTGAACTGCGCAAAAGCTTCCTGGATTTTTTCAAGGAACGGGACCATACTATAGTACCGTCGATGTCCCTGATCCCGAGGGACGATCCAAGCCTCCTGTTCACAAGCGCCGGAATGGTCCAGTTTAAACCTCTGTGGACTGGCACAACGGCCCTGCCATACCGCCGCGCTACGAGCGTTCAGAAATGCCTCAGAACCACGGATCTCGATAATGTCGGCAGAACCCGCCGACACCTGACCTTCTTCGAAATGCTCGGAAATTTCTCGTTTGGTGATTATTTCAAAGAAGACGCAATCGTATGGGCGTGGGAATATCTCACCGAAGTACTGGCAATAAACAAATCAAAACTCTCAGTCTCAGTCTACACTGACGATGATGAGGCCTATGACATCTGGCACAAGAAGATCGGGCTCGGGAAAGATTTGATCGTCCGTCTGGGCGATGATCACAATTTCTGGGGACCTGCCGGCAATTCCGGTCCCTGCGGCCCCTGCTCAGAGATTTTTTACGATCTGGGGAAGGAATTTTCATGCGGAAAGAAATCGTGTGCCCCGGGCTGCGATTGTGACCGCTTCCCCGAAATTTGGAACCTCGTCTTTCCACAATTCAACCAGACCGTCTCCGGCGAGAGACAGCCTCTGCAGAACCGAGGAGTCGATACGGGCATGGGATTCGAGCGACTGGCTTCGGTTCTTCAAAGGAAGGATTCAAATTTCCAGACCGATCTTTTCGCTCCTATCATCGATGAAATCGCTGAACATACGAAGATAAAACACGGCGGGGACCCGGAAACCGACATCGCTGTCAACGTCTTAGCCGACCATATACGTGCTCTCGTCTTCGCGATCGGCGACGGTATCATCCCTTCGAATGAAGAACGCGGCTATGTGCTGCGCCGGTTATTGCGGCGAGGCGTAAGGCTCTGCAGAAACCTGAAGATCAAGGATTCGTTCCTTTATAAACTTGTGCCACGGGTCGTCCAAATATATGGACCGGTTTATCATGAGCTGGCCGACCGCAGAGAAGAGATAACCCTGGTGATAAAATCCGAAGAGGAAAGATTCCTCAGTACTCTGGAAAAAGGACTCATCCAACTCGAAGAATTGTTCAACAAGCAACAAACCATCTCTGGTGAAGATGCGTTCCGGCTCTACGACACTTATGGTTTCCCCGTTGAACTAACCCAGGAGATCGCCAAGGAGCGGACCATTAAGGTAGATGAGCAAGGATTCATGCGAATGCTCGGGGAGGCCAGAGAGATTTCAAAGGCAAAAGCAAAATTCATACCCAAGGGTGAATGGAAAGTCTTGAAAGATGGTGTTGGCTCATTCGTAGGCTATGAAAGTACCGATATTGAAACAACAGTATTGCGGTATAATGTACACGATCATACGGTCGAACTTGTACTTGCCGAATCGCCTTTTTATGCAGAAGCAGGCGGGCAGGTGGGTGAGCAGGGTCAGATAGAAGGTCCGAGTTTTAAACTGAAGGTCATCGACACATACTGGTATCAAGGAATGATAGTATGCCACTGCAAACTTACCTCTGGTAAATTGACCTCGGGATCAGTGCGGGCAATCGTTGACCTGAGCAAAAGGAAGGAGAGCGCACGCGCCCATACCGCGACGCACCTGCTGCATGCCGCACTCCGAGAGACGCTCGGTGAACATGCACGGCAGGAAGGTTCTTTTGTCGAACCCGGCAGGTTCCGATTCGACTTCACGCACTTTAAACCGCTCAGCGATGACGAGGTCAACGCCATTGAGGATACCGTCAATGAAAAAATCCTTTCCGCAATGCCCGTCGAAAAGTTCTTCACTTCCCTCGATGAAGCGAAGAAGATGGGAGCAATGGCCATCTTCGGAGAAAAATACGGCGAACGCGTACGTGTTGTCAGAATCGGTGATTTCTCGATCGAACTATGCGGCGGTATTCATCTGGAAAACACTGGCGAAATCGGTTTGTTCAAGATCGTAGGGCAGGAATCTGCCGCCGCCGGCATAAGAAGGGTGGAGGCAATAGTCGGTCTGCACTCGTTTGAGGAATTCAGGAAAAGCTATGCACAGATACAGGAGCTTAACGGCATCTTCGGCACAGATAAAGATCTGCTCCAAAAAGTCCACGATTTCCAAAGCAGAATGCATGAACTGGAAAAGGCCAACCAGGATAACTGCCTCCGAATTGCCAGAGTAGAAGCAGCTGAAATGCTTGCCAGGATGAAAAAGGAAAGGAGCCATTTTATCAGCCAGCAATTCGCCGATTACTCGAGCGATGCAATGCGAGCCATCGCCGATATACTCCGTGAAACGGAGAAGGGTGCGATCGGCATTCTATACCAGGAATCAAGGGGAAAGATCAACTACCTGCTTTTTGTAGGTCCCGAACTCATCGATAAACACCCGGCAGACAAGCTTGTCAAAGATATTTCAAGGATATTCGGCGGCGGCGGCGGCGGAAGACCGCATCTTGCCGAGGGAGGCGGAGGCGATCCCAAGAAGATCCAAAAAGTACTCACTTTCCTGAAAGAACTTGCGTCTGCCGGATAAGACCCTGGCAGATGCATAATACCTTCAAAGAGAAATTTCCGTTGATACTTGAAATCAGGCTCTATTTGTATAGAATCGTATAAAAGGAGGACGGACATGAAAAGGTTGAGTATCATTCTGCTTCTTCTGTTGATGGTCGGGCTTGGTGAAGCTGCCCTTCGCAAGAGTTCCAGGAGACCATTCATCGAACTGGGACCGAAAGCAAGCCTCTATATTGGAAGCGTTGGACTCGGGCTTGGTGCCGAGGTGGTGGTCAATCCACTGAGGAACATAGGATTACGCATGGACATCGCTGAACTGTACTTTGGTGATCGCGATGGCGACGGAGAGGGGGATACGCAATTCTACTTCAACCTGCGCAATCTAACGGTCGATGGAATCCTGTATATTCCGATGAGCGGGATCAAACCCTATGCCTTCTTTGGCATTGGCGTAGCAGCAGATGGACGTACTGATTTCGATTTTCGCAGCGGGATGGGATTTAATTATTCTGTGACCTCGGGCACCGATCTGTTCTTTGAACCCGGGATCATTGTTTCCTACAACAGCGCACGCGATGAAACCGACGTGTGGTTCCGTTTTTCCTTCGGAGGACGATTAGGTATCATTAGATGATCGAAGAAACAATTATCTCAAAAGCGATAATCGAATCGTACCTTCATGAACTGATCGATTCCGTAGAAAGCGAAATCATTGTCGGAGGCGGCGGACCATCCGGATTGTGTGCGGCGTACTATCTGGCAAAAAGAGGACTCAAAGTCGTGCTCTTTGAAAGAGCACTCAAGCTCGGCGGCGGAATGCCCGGCGGCGGTATCATGTTCAATCGTATCGTGGTCCAGGAAGAGGCGCGCGATATGCTTGCAGAATTCGACATCCGTTGTCAAGAATACAAGAAAGGTTATTTCGTGGCCAACTCACTTGAAGCATCGGCAGCCCTCACTGATAAAGCATTGAAGGCAGGAGCAAGGATATTTAACCTGATAACGATAGAAGATGTTATCGTACGCGAGCAACAGGTTGCCGGAGTCGTCATAAACTGGACGAGCGCTGAAATGGCAAAACTCCACATCGATCCGATTTCATTCAAATCGAAGGTGGTAATCGATGCCACGGGACATCCGTGTGAAATAACGCGCATCGTGGAGAAGAAGAGCGGCGGCAGGCTGGACACGCCGTCGGGAAAGATCGAGGGCGAAAAGTCTATGTGGGCCGACGTTGCCGAGCAGTTCACGATAGACAACACCAAAGAGGTCTTCCCCAATCTATACGTATGCGGTATGGCATCAAACGCTGTGTTCGGCGGGCCGCGGATGGGTCCGATCTTTGGCGGCATGCTCCTCTCAGGCAAGAAAGTCGCCGAACTCATCGCCCACAAGATGTAGTCAGCAACCGCCGCCTCAGCTTTGATCAACCCTGCACTCATTCCCCAAAAATCGAAACGCGCCCTTAAGAATTACCTAAATAATCTCCGTCTATTCTCACGGAACGCACGTTTATTTCTACTCGCAACGTTCTTCTGGGGAATGGGATTTTCAGGATTCATGCTGCTTTTCAATCTCTACCTCAAGGAACTAGGCTATGCTGAAGGTAACATCGGGAACATAATTTCACTTTCCACCCTCGGAATGGTGATGATGGCTATCCCTGCTTCCGTCGTGCTACGCAGATTTCCCATCAAGCCGATTCTCTTGGCAATCACACCGATTGCGGTCCTGTCGTACGCCGTTCAGGTAACATCTGAATATTACCCGATCATTCTCACTGGCGGGTTCTTCGCTGGCATGGCGGGTGTATTCTCCAGGGTCGCCGCTGCGCCATTTTTCATGCGCAATAGTACGATCAAAGAGAGACCGTACCTTTTCAGCATGTGGTTTGCCCTCATGCTCTTTGCCGGCATAATCGGCAACTTGCTTGGCGGATTCCTGCCTGGTTTTATTAAGCAATCGGGGCTGGCCCCGCATCTAGCATACCGTTACACACTCTTGATATTCAGCGGACTTGTACTTGCGGCCCTCATCCCCATTTCATTGATCAAACAGAAGCCAGCACGGCGGGTCGAACGGATGAGAATACATTCCAGCCGGATGATCGCGAAGTTGTTCTTTCCAAATCTTGTCGTCGGCATCGGCGCCGGCCTCAGCATACCGTTCTTCAACCTGTATTTTAAGAACGTATTCAGCGCAACCGATTCTTTGATCGGGATTTTCTACAGTATGCAGCAGTTCTTAATGATCACCGGGCTCCTGGTTGCGCCCGTGATCGCCGAGCGCATCGGAAAAATACGAACGGTCGTGCTGTCGCAAATCATCTCAATACCCTTCTTGATCATCCTTGGCATTACAAACAACCTTTCGCTCGCGGTCCTTGGCTTCCTGACCCGTGCAGCATTCATGAATATGGCTCAACCGCTCTATACGAATTTTGCCATGGAGAAAGTCAATCATGACGAACAACCGCTCACAAATGCACTCTTGACCGTGGCATTTACGGCAGGATGGGGGGCGAGCGCGAATCTGGGTGGATATCTCATCGAATTCTTCGGGTATGCCGCTCCTTTCCTTGCAACAAGCGCCCTCTACCTTATCTCGACAGGTATGACTTATGCGCTGTTCAGACACGAAAAATAAGGGGACGGGCTACTTTTCTCTTCTCGACATAACTCATCACGGCTGATTCATTTAAGTAGAATTTCAATTACTAAAGGGAGCAGGATCCTGCTCTAAGAAAAGTAGCCTGTCCCCATTTCTTATTGACTCGCTGCCCCTGAGCCCGTATAATAATTTACAATGAAAGATGTAGACATAAAGCAATTTGAGAAGAAGATAAAATTGCGCCAACTCAATCAGGGTGATTACGAAGCGGTGATCGGTCTCCAGCGAAAATGCTTCCCCGGAATGAAAACATGGACCCGTGAACAGTTCGAGAGCCTTATCTCTATCTTTCCTGAAGGTCAGCTCTGCATTGTTCTGCGCAAGAAGGTAATTGCTTCGTGCAGCAGCCTCATAGTGGATTTCGATGAATACCACGACACACACACATGGCGCGACATCACCGGGCAAGGATACGCAACGACGCACGATCCGCACGGAGATACGCTGTACGGTATCGAGATAATGGTCGATCCTGAATTCAGGGGTTACAAACTAAGCCGCAGACTTTATGACGAACGCAAGAAACTCGCCGGCAAGATCAATTTGAGAAGGATCATCTTGGGCGGACGCATCCCCGGATATCACAAGCACGCGAATAAAATATCGGCACGGAAATATGTCGAAAAGGTGCTTGACAAAGTAATATATGACCCGGTACTGACAGCACAGCTGGCCAATGGCTTTGTTCTGAAAAGGCTCATACCCGATTATCTTCCGGGAGACAAGGAATCGCGCGGGTATGCTACACTTCTCGAATGGACGAACATCGACTACATTCCCGCGCCAGAAGTAGCACTCGCACCGCTCTACGTTAGGGTCTGTGCTGTACAGTACATGATGCGCATGGTCGAAGATTTCGATGATTTTGCCGATCACTGTACGTATTTCGTCGACGTCGCATCTGATTATAAATGTGATTTCATCATGTTCCCGGAGATGTTCACTTCGCAACTCCTTTCTTTTTTGAAGATCAAACGTCCGGGCAAGGCCATGCGCGCCCTTTCCGAATTCACGCCTCGCTATCTCGATCTTTTCACAAAGCTGGCGATAAAGCACAACATAAACATAATAGGAGGATCGCACTTCGCCATTGAGGATGACGGGCTGTACAATATATCCTTTCTTTTCCGCCGCGATGGCACAATCGGGAAACAGTACAAAATACATATCACCCCTAGCGAGCGCCGCTGGTGGGGTGTGAAACCCGGCCGCAAGGTAGAGGTTTTTGACACGGACAAAGGCAAAATCGCAATCCTTGTCTGTTATGACATCGAATTCCCGGAGCTGTCCCGAATAGCCGTACGCAAAGGAGCCAACTTGATATTCGTCCCTTTCAACACCGATGAGCGTAGAGCCTACCTGCGCATCCGATACTGCGCGCACGCACGCTGCATCGAGAATGGAATATACGTGGTGATCGCCGGTTGCGTCGGTAACTTACCAACGGTCAAGAACCTCGATATCCATTATGCGCAATCAGCCATTCTAACACCGAGCGACATTCCTTTCCAGCGCGATGGAGTCGCTGCCGAGTGCGCACCCAACATCGAAACGATGATCTTCCAGGATTTGGATCTGAAACTCCTCAAGAAACACCGATCTGATGGAAGCGTTCTTACCTGGCAAGACCGCCGGTCTGACCTTTATCAGATAAGTTACAAAGAAGAAGAAAAAGACGAAATCTTCTAACGACAAAGGGGACAGGCTACTTTATCTCGCGTGTCATAATCAACTCAAAAGCTGCTTTAATCTTAGAGTGCCTTAACAAAATTGGGTGATTAGATAGCAGGTAAGTAGAAAAAGTAGCCTGTCCCCTTTTTAGCGGCAAAAAAAGACCCGGCAGCGACCTACTCTTCCATGCCGTCACCAGCATAGTACCATCGGCCCTGATGGGCTTAACTTCTCTGTTCGGAATGGGTAGAGGTGTTTCCCCATCGGTAATGCTACCGGGAATTGTGAGGGAACAG
>CP070705.1:948278-1011682 GCA_020349965.1 Caldifarciminota bacterium
GTAGTTGTATCCGGTTGCCACTACGTCGATTGCCACTATATCGATGCAAACCGCTGGACCCAGAAGAGGGTGGAGAAACTCTGGGACAAACTCGAAAAATGGGGGATCCGACCGGAGAGATTGCTCCTCGAATGGATAAGTGCTGCAGAAGGGCAAAGGTTCCAAAAGACCATGCAGGATATTGAAGAACTGAGAAAGAAAGTAACACATGAAGAGATCGAGCACACAATCAAGGTTCTGACCGAGGAAGAAGAAAAAGAAAAGGCAAAGAAGAAGCAGGCAGGCAGTAAAGCTCAGAAGAAATCCTAGCAGGGTCAAAACCCGGAGGTTTCTATGGCCGAAGTTGAAGAAAGAAATTTCAGATGTTTGCGATGCGGCGCTGAATTCAAGTTGCCGTACACAAAGGGCGTTATGCAGGAAAGGACATGCCCAAAGTGCGGATCAAACAGCGTGCGGCTCGACAGGAAGAAAGAGCAAGCCGCCTCGACAGGAACGGAAAAATAGACTGAGTCACAGGAACGCGACGCAGAAGAACGTCGCAACCGGTGACCCCATCGCGCATGACGATGAATGACCGCATCCGCCTCAAACAGATAGCAAAAGAAGACACGCGCTATCATATAGAAGCATATGTATTCGTGCTGGAAGCGCTGAATTATACACGCCAGAGCTTCAACATTGAAGGCCATGTCACGGGCCGCCAACTCCTCGAAGGGATCAGAAACCTCGGCCTCGAACGCTACGGCGCCATGTGTAAGATGGTCTTCGAACATTGGGGCATCACAAAGACGATAGATTTCGGCAATATCGTCATCACCATGGTAAACACAGGACTCTTGAGCAAGACGCCCGAAGACAGCATCGATGATTTCGTCGATGTCTATGACTTCGACGACGCGTTTGTCAAGGGATACCGAGTGGATATCACAAAGAAGAAGAACGAACCTCGCCGGAAAAAGTAAGAAATCGGGCTATTCTGCACCACAACAATGGCAAAATGAAAATAATACTTGACAAATTTGAAATATTGAATAGAATTTACAGAATGCAAAAGGAGGAATGATGAAGAAGTTCATGATACTTATTCTGTTGGCGATGATTTTTGTAGCATGCGATTATGCGAGTGATTCACTGGCATTGAAACCAGATATCGAAATCACCTGGATCAATCCATTGGCATGGCCTACCTTCGCGGGTGACTCGACAACCGCGGCAATGATCGATGAGATACACTTTGTGGCCGAGAATTCCCTCGACAGTTACCTGAAGGATTACACCATCGAGTACTATATAAACGATTCGCTCGTCTTTGGACCAACACCAGCCCTGGCAATCTACGGTAAGATCAGCGGTATTGTCGAACAAGGCGTCGTCGACACGTTCATGCTCCTGAACGTTCCCGTGCCCCTTGCCCCGGCACGCGATCGCCTGAGCTCAGGAGAAACCGCCAAAGCGGTATTGCGTTTCGTCGCCATCGATGAGTATTTCGAGAAAACCGACACCGCCGACGTCTGGTTCGGTATCTTGATGTTCTGAGGCAAAGAATTGTCCGAAAAAAGGCCGCTTTGAGCGGCCTTTTTTTCTAACCTAACGGACTCCGAATACTTTTCTCAACGCTCTCTCGAATATCTCCAGCCCCATGTGAAGTTCGTTCTCGGTTATGACGAGCGGCGGTATGAACCGCACCGTCGACTCACCCGCTCCGAGAAGCAGCAGGCCATTCTTGAATGCCTCATAGATGACCGCATTGCGCCGGTCTTTCACCGGAACCTTCGATATCGCATCGCCGACGAGTTCCACGCCGATCATTAGACCCTTGCCCCGCACGTCGCCGATGAATTCAAAGTGTTCCTTCAAAGCCGATAACCGCGCGAGCGCCACGTCTCCGCACCGCGCTGCGTTGTCCAGCAACCCGTTCTCCAATAGATCGATGGTCTTGAGGGCCGCGGCGCAACTAACGGGATTGCCAGCAAATGTCGACGCGTGAGAGCCCGGTTCCCAATCCATGATCCCAGACCTTGATATGCATGCTCCAAGGGGCAGTCCAGACGCAACCCCCTTTGCCACACAATAGATGTCTGCTTTCGTGTTGAAATGTTCGATCGCGAACATCTTACCCGTCCGCCCCATGCCCGACTGGACTTCATCATCGACGAGCAGAATTTCGTACTTGTCACACAGCGCACGCAGCGCGGGCATGAACCCCGGCGGCGGAACGATGTATCCACCCTCGCCCTGGATAGGTTCAATGAACATCGCCGACACCTCTTCTGGTGGCACGATCTTCTTGAACAGTACATCATCTATGTATTTCACGCAGGCCATGTCACACGACGGATACTGCAGATTGAAGGGACAGCGGTAACAGTAAGCATAGGAAACATGCGTGACGCCGGAAAGGAGCGGAGCAAAGTATTTGCGCTGCGTCGCTTTTGATGCGGTGAGCGACAACGCGCCGAATGTACGGCCGTGAAACGCACCAGTGAAGGCGATGTATCGTGTCCTTCGTTTATGATACCGCGCCAATTTCATCGCGCACTCCACCGCTTCGGCACCCGAATTGCAGAAGAATACCTTCTTGTTTCTTGCACCAGGGACGATTTCCGCCAGTTTCTCGGCTAGATTTGCCTGATTGGGATAGTAGAAATCCGTGCCCGACATGTGGAGCAGTCTCGTTGCCTGATCCCTTATTGCCTTGACGACTTCGGGATGGCAGTGACCGGTGGAGACAACCCCGATACCCGATGAAAAATCCAGGAAGACGTTGCCGTCGACGTCCGTCACCCACACCCCTTTGCCCCGTTCGATCACTGCAGGGTAAAAACGAGTATATGACGGAGAGACATATCTCCGGTCTTTATTCAGAATGTGCCTCGCCTTCGGACCGGGTAAAACGGTTCCAACGTTCGGCCTCTTCTTCGCAGTCGCCGCCCGCGAACGGCCAGATCTCTTTGATATTGTGCGCTTCTTGGAAACAGCCCTTGCCATAGTCTCCTTTGCCTTCGCTACTGCCATGTATCGATCTGAGCTCTCTGCAGGGCTCCGGAATAATCGATGTAGACGGTCTTTATCTCAGTGAATATTTCGTAAGCGGTCCATCCACCCTCGCGATGACCGTTGCCAGTATTCTTCATGCCGCCGAAGGGAAGGTGGCACTCTGCACCTATCGTAGGTGCGTTAATATATACGATACCGGTTTCTGCCAGTTCGATCGCCTTGTGCGCTCGGTTGAGGTCATTCGTATAGATGCTCGAGGAGAGGCCGTACACAGTGCCGTTGAGAATTTCCATTGCCTGTTCGAAATTCTTTGCTTTGAGAACTGAAAGAACCGGGCCGAAGATCTCTTCTTGGGCGATCCTCATCGTTGGAAGAACATCGATAAATATCGTTGGTCTGTAGAACCATCCTTTGGCACATTCGCCTTCGGTATGGAACTCGCCACCGGTGATCAATTTGGCGCCCTCTTTCTTGCCTATTTCGACGTAAGCATGGATCGATTCACGTTGCGATTTGCTCACGGTCGGACCAACCTCAACGTCCTCATTCAAACCATTCCCAATCTTCAACCTTTCGGTCCTGGCCTTGAGCATGTCAATGAATTTCTCGTAGATCGGTTCTTCGACGATGAGCCGTGAAGTTGCGGTACAGCGTTGCCCGGTTGTTCCAAATGCACCCCAGAGTACACCTGCGAGCGCGAGTTCAAGATCGGCATCCTTGAGCACGACCTGCCCGTTCTTCCCTCCAAGTTCAAGGGAACATCTCTTCAGCGTCTTACCACACACTTCACCGATACGCCTTCCAATGTCGGAAGAGCCGGTGAAGGAGATGCCGGCGATATCACTATGATTTAACAGCCCCTCGCCGATCTCTCCGCCGCCACCGTAGACGACATTGAGCACACCATCGGGTAACCCTGCCTCGTGCAGAATCTCGGCAAGTTCACCAACGCAGGCCGGCGTATCCGTTGCCGGCTTTACAACGGCAGTGTTACCGCTCAACAGGCACGGAAAGATCTTCCATGAGGGAATGGCGATCGGAAAATTCCAGGGCGTGATCAGACCCCATACGCCCATCGGCTCGCGCCGTGTCAAACATGACTTATTGGGCAGCTCAGATGGAAGGGTGTATCCAAAATACTTCCTTCCCTCGATACCGGCATAAAGAGCAGTGTCAATACCTTCCTGCATATCGCCCCTTGTTTCCTTTATCACCTTACCCATTTCACGGGTCATGATCTGCGCCACGTGCTCCTTTTTCTCAACCATAATTTCCGCTGCACGCCGCATGATCTCCGAACGCTTAGGCCATGGAACTGCCCGCCACTTCTTATATGCCTTCTTCGCCGCGGCGATCGCCAAATTCAGATCCTCGACATTTGATTTCGGAAAGATGCCAACGACTTCATCCCAGTTTGCAGGATTCCGGTTCTCGAATGTCCGACCCGACTTTGAATCCATCAATTTGCCATTAATAAGATTCTGGTATTTTTTCATAAATCCTCCTGTTTCATGTATTTGTTCTGCGGTCAAATCATTGGAAATAAATAAAAAAAAACAGCAGATTGCCCAGTTGTTTATTATATACATTTTCCCGCCAAAGTCAACACAGTTGACAATGTCGGGTAAGTCCCTATACTGTATTACTGAAAAGGGAGGAATCGCCATGAAAAAAACCCTGTTATTCATACCAGCCTTGATTTTGATCATCAGTTGTACCGCCGATGACGATACCGCCGATTATCATCCATTAGCGGTCGGCTACAGTTGGGAATATGATGTGATACAAACAGATTCCCAGACACAGACCGCCGTGCAAATCTCCACGATTACGGCAGAAGTTGTATCATCCCACGGTACGTTATTTGAACAGGTCACATCCACTGACTGGGAGGATACATCCACGACTGCCTGGCTTGACACTTCATACCTTCAGGAGAGAGGTGGCAATGTTCTCTTCTACAATGACATCAACGACTCTGAACCTGACACATTGCTCGTATTGCCGCTGGTTCTCGGAAATACCTGGACCGTACGAATCGAGCCATGGGGTAGCATGACCGGCGAGGTGCTTGGTCTTGAGGACCTAGCTGTTCCGGCCGGTACGTTCACCGAATGTTGGCGTATCCAGTATACTGGATTAGATGATACCGGCTATAGCTGGTTTGCACCCGATGTCGGTCTTATCAAACACGAGGCGGCTGGTCCCACGACCGCCTTCTCAAAGGAGTTGACAGACTTCAGCACTCAGTAGGCTTTCCTCCCAAAAAAGAACTCCGGAATAATACTTATTAGTACCATTCTCGATATGCACCTTACGGCAGAGAACACTGGCGACACCCTTGCGTCGTGTTACCGGACCACGAACATGCGGGCAATGCTCTTCAGATCCTGCACAGAGAAGCCGCGGAACAGGTAGAGTAGAACCACGTAAATACAGGCACCAACCACGATCAGCACAATTGAGTGCCACTGTCTGAGTACGTATAGAACGACGATCATTAAAAGCGAAGCAGCGACCGGTTTCGTCACATATCGGAGACTCCCAAAACTGATCACCCTCTGCAATTCCCGACGCATCAGGGAGATACTGATGGCTTCACTAACCAGCAGCGCAACGGCGGCGCCATACACGCCGAACCTAAGACCCAACAGGATTATGAGCACGGTGCTGACAACGGCAGTTATGGCGATTATCCTGAAAAACCGCTTCTCCCTATCCATCGCAATCAAACCGTAACCATAGATCGTGTTGACCGGAACGATCATGAAATACAGAAGGAGAATACGCAACACAGTAGCTGCATCAGAAAACACCGGGCCGTATACAATATTGATGATTCCAGGAGCGAGTATCAATCCCCCCAGGGCAAGAGGAATTGTCAGTGCAAATAGAAATCTGGTTAGAAAACTGAAATTGCTCTTCAGCTTTGCCGGATTCTCAGCGTAATCTCTCGAAAGAACCGGAAAGAATACATAATAGAAAACCCTCTCGATTATCAATAGCGTGAAGATGATCTTGTATCCGGCGCTGAATATACCAACTTCATAATTCGTCCTGAACAAACCGAGTACAATGGGCGGCAGGCTGATCGTCACCTGATTGAAAATGATCGCCAGTCCTACCGGAATTGCCGCTGTCAGGACCGCACGCCATCGCAAAATCGAAAATCGGGGTCTGAATACCCGATATTTTCTGATGTATACCAGAAGTAAAAATATGGCAGAGGCTGCATAACCAAGAACGAACGAAAAGGGTACGGCCAGTAAGTCAAGGCTACTCCTTACCAAAAGCAAAAGAAGCAACAGGTATAAGACGTATTGCAGGATGCGGCCGGCACCTATATACTCCATCTCTTCCCTGCCTTGGAAGACGAATTCCAGGAGAATGGCAAAAGGGAAGAGCGTTGCCGAATAGATCAAAATGATCTGTTTGGTCATGCCTTCACCAGGTAGCAGGAATATGGCGGTAGCGAATACGACAAAAATGACCACTGCCAGGAACAAGCGAAGACCGAGGGTTTGTTCGATAAATGCGCGGTCCTTCGGGTCCTTCGCTACCTCACGTGCGCCGATGATCGTCAGACCCGGATTGGCAAAAAGAAGTGCATAGCTAATGAAAGCCAGACCATAATTAATCAAGCCGAACCCTTCGACTGCAAGCACCCTTGCAATATACACGGTTGCCGCAAAACCGATGATGCGTGTTATACCGTCACTGAAAAATAGGGACAAAAAATTTCTTGATATCTTCTTCATGGAAGTACGGACTCAGTATACTCTGAATTCAGTCATAATCAATGGGCATGTACTTCGTACATTCGATCAGCTAGATGTGACTACAAGATTACAGTGATCAACATTCAGATAACAGCCACACGATTACCGCAAGAGATGAACGTTGCCTAGGTGCGTATTCTTAATCTCGTAGTCTGCCGCGATGGACAACGCCATCTCCGCCTGCTTACGTGAAGTACAGGGCATATCGTCGAAGCGAAAATGCGGATAGAATGCCAGAAAGGACCAGGGTATTTTCTTGTTGATCGAACCGATGAACTTGGCCATCGACTCCAGTTCCTGCTCATCAATATAACCCGGTATGATCAGTGTGTTCACAATAAGAACCGGCGGTTCTTCCCTCTGCTCAATGCATTCAGCGACCTGCCGTATGTTCTCTTTAGTGTTTCTGTTTGAGGCACCGCATAAGGCGATATTCAGATTCTCATTGAATGTCTTGAAATCGATCTTGATGCAGCCGTCACTCGCCAGCGCAAAGGCAAGCCATTTCTCCATATATGCTGGAGCCACTGATCCATTCGTCTCCCAACAAATCCGCGGTTTTCTCCTTCTCTCGCTCATCAGTCTCGATGCTTCGAGGCTATGCAATGCAAAGGGAGTCGGATCTCCACCAAAATAACAGACGCAACCGGTCAGTGAATCGACCGCCTTCACCAAGTCCTCTACAGACGCCTTGTTCTTCCTCTCACGAAAATGCCAGTTCTGACAAAAAAGGCAATCGAAGGTGCAAGCCCCGTAGAATACCGCAAGGTTCTTGTATCCGTGATCTTTGCTGCCTCTGCAAACCCAATCCGCGACACAATTCGTCGGCAACGGATCATAGTACCAGTCGACATATGCCCAGTCGCCATCCGGACCGTCTATGCTTCCGGCTATGTTTCTGCGTACGCCGCAATATCCCGAACCACCCTCCCCAATGCTGCACTCATTAACACATAGTGAGCACTTCACGCCGCCGGCTTCGGCCGGGATTCTTGCCGGTAGGTGGAAGGAACTTCTCGCTCGTTCGTGTGCTTCATCGATTGCGGGCCGCAGCTCGTCGAACCGCTCACGTATGCACACCGGGCAATACGGCATCGCTCTCGAAATGGTTGCCTCGCTGCCGCATGACCGACACTGCATTCAAAAGTATAATGGCAAGAGAAATGTGCGTCAAGCTTCACGGTATCATACCCTGCCTGCCATAAGATGCTTACCACCATCTTTCACTCCGTCATTCCGGTAATTCTCGGATTGACGGAGTATGAGAAGTGAATTTCGCAACCGTTGACTTTTGGTTGTATTTGGTTAGTATTGTCCATTCTTTGAGGAGCATCATAGTCTTTCATCGATTTATGTCATGGACATGGAAATGAAAAGGAGAATCTATGGCAATTATGTTGGATGGTGACCATCTAACGATCGAAAAACTCGTTGCTATCGCGCGTTACGACGAAAAGGTCGAAATCGCACCTGCATCGGTCGAGAAGATAAAAGAATGCCGCGCCATGCTTGAGGATAAGATCAAGGCGCGAGAGATAATGTACGGGATAAACACCGGCATTGGAGAACTCTCCGAGGTTGTACTCGACGACAAACAGGTGAAGGATTTCCAGAAGTACCTAATATACAATCACGCGGCTGGCATTGGCGAACCCGCACCCATTGAACACGTACGAGGTGCAATGGCAAGCCGCGTCAATGTCATGAGTAAAGGCAAATCCGGTTGCCGACCCAAGATACCTCTCACCTATGTTGAGATGCTGAATAAGGGTGTCACTCCGGTCGTTTGCAAGAAGGGATCGGTTGGAGCCTGCGGCGATCTCGCACCGATGTCGCAGATCGCTCTGTTGATGATGGGCGAAGGTGAAGCGTTTTATAAGGGTGAACGCCTCCCAGGAAAGGAAGCAATGGATCGGGCTGGTATTGACATCCCGGACCTTGAAGCACGCGACGGCCTATCATGCATCAACGGTTCCAACCTCATCACGGCGATAAGCGCACTGCAACTCTTCGATATCGATCGCTGGCTCAAACAGGCGGAGATCGCCTGTGCCATGACCCTGGAGGCACTCCTGGCCAATATGAAACCTTATGACGTACGCGTGCATGAGGCCCGCGGTTTCCCGGGTGCCGTCAGATCGGCGCGCGCCCTCATGAAATGCATTGGTGGCAGTGATCTCCTGGAAGGAAAGCACAAGATGAAAGTGCAGGATGCGTATTCGATGCGCTCTTCGCCACAGGTGATCGGCGCCGCGCACGATGCCGTGGCATACGCCAGAAAACAGGTGGAGATCGAACTCAACGGCGTCGGCGACAATCCCATCTTCCTTCCCGAGTACAAATTGACCCTGACCGGTGCGAACTTCCAGGGCAGTCCGGTATCCCTGCCAATGGATATGGTCGGTGCCGCAGTAACTATGGTTTGCGTACTCTCCGAGAGGCGGTTGAACCGTATGACCAATGCGAATCTCAGTGTCGGCTTGCCGGCATTCCTGACCAAAGGCGCCGGCATGTTTTCCGGACTTATGTTGAGCCAGTATACTGCCGACACTCTTATTGTCGAACAACGCATACTCTCTGCTCCAGCATCGACGATGTCAATACCGGCAGCTGCCGATCAAGAGGATTTCGTATCGATGGGCATGAACACGGCGCTGAAGAACGCGCAGATCATCGACAATGCTTACGGGATTCTCGGCATTGAACTGATGGCGGCAGCACAGGCCCTCGATTTTCGTGAATTTAACCCCGGCAAGGGCGTTGCAGCAGCCAGGAAAGTAATACGCAAGTACGTTGAGCATCTCGAAGAAGACCGACCGCTCTATGACGATCATAACAGGATGAAAGAACTAGTCAAATCGGGCGAGATACTCGACGTTGTTGAAAAAACCGTCGGCAGTCTCGGCTGATCTCACATTTCCTTTCGCGCTCAGCCAGTCATTCCTAAAAAACCATCGCAAGCCGGCTCAGAACCAGTTGCAGATCAAAGAACGCATCATCAACGACCGTGCCGTAAATACAATGATTCACCGTGTGCGCACTCTCACCATCGGTCAAAACATACGTTGCCAGCCCCCTTCCTGACCGTCTCTCCAGCTCGCCCAACGCATATTCCCTCTCGAAATCATGGTAACGGATCCGGACCCGGTCCGTGATATGTATCTTCAAATCTCCATGAGTCATTTCGGCGTATTGCATCTTCCCGGGTAATTCCGCATAACCGCGCTTAACCGGATGATCCATTGACCGTGAAAGGAGGTAATCGAGATCTGTAATTCCCTCCTCATCCAAAAACGCACGTTGCCCAGCAGAAACTTTATCGGTGAGAAGAATATGCTCACCGCCAGGCGCCGTGATGAGAATCCCGCGTGCCGCGACGCAGACCGTGACATTGTCAATTGACCGTGCAAGCGAGAAGAGGCATACAAAGGTCAACGTCAACCAAATTGCGGCCTTTCTGATCCGCCGCCAGCACAAGCAGAAGAATGGAAAAATAAGCAGCGGAGAAATAGTCAGTCGAAGCGCCGCAAGGGGTAACCGTGCCACAGATGTCGATATTGCGACCAGTACGGAGATAAGGATGCTAACCGGAAACGCAATCACCCTAACCACACCAAACCACATCCAACCGATCGCAAGACACAGCAGCAGAAGGAAGATAATCATCGAAGCCAGAGGTACGATCATCACATTGGTCAGTACGGCGTACAGCGGAAGCCGATGGAAATAGTAGATGACAAAGGGCGCAACGAAAACCTGTGCAGAAAAGGAAACTGCCATAGGTCGCAGCAAGATCCGCACAAGGCGTCGGCGTACTCTCTTTATCACTTTTTCTTCGATCCTCGGATAGAGAAACAAAATACCGTAGACCGCGCTAAAGGAAAGCTGGACGCTCACGTCGAATAGTAGCAGCGGATCGTACAAGAGAAATATGATTCCAGTCACGTTCACAATGTGCATGCCGTTCACATTACGCTGTAAAGCGAGCGCTGTGCCGAAGAGAAATGCCATGAGTGTTGCACGAACGACACTGGGTCTGAATCCGGTTACACCTGCGTAAACGACGAGCCCGCAGACGATGATGACGAATTTAATTCTACGATCCAGTGGTATGAATAACAATATGGCTCCGAGAAATGCCCCCACAAAACCAACGTGCAGGCCGGAAACTGCCATAATATGGAGAACGCCGGCGCGGCCGAAGACCTCTTTCAATGCTTCTGGCAATCGTCCGCTACCTCCCAGTACCAAACCACTTGCGACCAAGTAATCTTCGCCTCGGAACAGATCTTTAAGCAAACGGTCAACATAAACCCTCAAGCGATTGAATATCATGCCGAAAGGGTGGTCCTGTACGCTCGATCCGATGATCTTCCCGGTCAACTGCAAAGGCTGATGTCCATAACGTGGTTGTCTCAACCGTCCCTTGACTATGAGCCGTTTGCCAAAGTAGGCATCATGCCCGAACGCGTAGTAATGCGCCTTAGAGCGGTAGTCGATCGTATCACCCGACAGAATGATCCGATCGATATGTACAGTCAATTTACTGTATCGCTCATACTGGTTTTCACCATACACGATTCCCGAGAAGATTGCATCACGCTCGCCCAAAGCGACGCCCCGAGGGCGGATCGCATATACATTCAACGCCGAGAGTGTGAGAACGGCAAGGTAAAGGAATCTTCTCCGTAAGAGCGAAAGTAATACTGCAACTATCGTGGCGATGAGATAACAGAGTACGGATATCTCCATCGATGTTTGCAGAATAATGCCTACGATGATCGATGCCAATATACCGACAGCTATTTTTTTCGCGTCATCCTCCCACCCACACAGAAAGCTCTAACCCGCCTTTGCCGTGGCCATTGGCAATCAACAAAACCGCCATCGATATCATCGCGGTTGATGTGCTTGGGGGAAATGTGTACGATGTTACTCCGCGCGCGTGAACCGCGGCAGACTAAGATTCTTGATAGATGATTCTATGGATCCTCTGCCTTGCCTTGTTGAGGACAATGCGTGCCGCGCCCGGATTGGAACCTGAGGCCTTGAGGCATGTATAGATGAAGTAATCCTCCCCGATCGGACAGATAATGAAAAATGCGTCTTCGGTCAGCCAAATCAATTCACTCGTCCTGCTCAGGGCGAGATTGTCGCGCACTTCTTTCGCGGTGAGCATGATCGAAGATATCTCGGCGTCATACGCATTGACATCATAATTAGTGTGTATCACATGTTGGGCAACTGAGATGCCGTCGTAACCAACCAAGCTTGCATACAGGCAACCGGGGATCTTTTCCGCAACCTTCTTTATCTCATCAAGCAGTTCATCAGCCACAAATCCTCCTTGAAGACTCAACGTATACCGACGCCATTACGCCTCGCTACACACGTTCCACGTACTCACCTGTCTCGGTGCTTATCTTGAGCACATCACCGACCACGACAAACGGCGGAACCTGGCACACGTGGCCGCCCTCGAGTTTGGCCGGCTTCGATTGTGCTTGAGCCGTAGCGTCTTTTATATAGGCTTGTGTTTCCAAAACTTTAAGGTTGACGTACTTGGGCAGGATAATGCCGAAAGGCTTGCCTTCATAGAATTCAACACCGACGCGAATATTTGGTTTGAGGAATTTAACACCATCACCCAAAAGGTCGGCACCGAGAGCGAGTTGTTCGTACGTCTCCAAATTCATGAAAAAATACCTATCATCGGTAAAGTAGATATATTCCATTTCCACCTGTTCAATCTCGGTCTCTTCGACACGGTCGCTTGACCTGAACCTTGTCTCAGTGGACAAGCCGGTCTGAAGATTCCTCAGGTTGCATATTATCATGCCGCGTTTGTTACCAGGAGTTATATGAGTGACGCTTAGAACGACATGGGGATCGTCACCAATTTTCACCAGCATCCCACGCCTGATCTGAGTAGCTTGTATCATTTCGTATTCGATCGATACGTACTGACGTCAATGCTTTGATCGTCGACGATTATATTTATCTTCAGCAGTTTCTTCCGGATGAAATCCGCAAGTTCGTATTTCTTCTCTCTTCTGAACCGATTTCTGATCATCAGTAGCAGATTGATCAGGGCAGGACGGAGTCCGCTGGCATCACTCCGTTCCAGCATATCAAGGAAATTACCAGCCATCTCGCCGACCAGGTCAGTCATGCCCTCTTTTGCCAACCGTTCGCGCACACTCGTCACTATCGCCATTACATCCTTGTGTGGTTCACTGAATAGCGGTTTTTCGACGACAAAACCAAGCAGCGAAACGTAGTATTTCACGCTGGCGGCTATTTCTGGAGTATCCTCTTCATTACCCTTCTTGATCAATTCATACACCACACCCAATGCCCTCGACGTGTTGAGGTCTTCGTCCATTGCATCGGTGAATTCACCGAGCATCGCCGGCTTTGAGGTTTCACAAATCTCCCCAAATTTGTTGGTAGCATTGTCCAAATATGTCTTGATCGTCGAAAGGGCTGCACGCGCCTCATCGAGCCGCTCGTCGTCATACGAAAGCTGTTTCCGGTAATGGGTCTTGAGCATGAACATGCGTATCACATTGGCTGAGTATTTCTGCAGCACCTCCTTTATTGGAGTGTAATGTCCCGTCGATTTAGACATCTTCTCGCCGGTCAAAGTCACCCAGCCATTGTGCATCCAGTACCGAGCAAATGGTTTGCCGGTCGCGGCGAAAGACTGCGCACGTTCGTTTTCGTGATGAGGGAATATCAGGTCCTCGCCCCCCGTATGAATATCGAAGGTCTCGCCGAGATACCGCATCGACATCGCCGAGCACTCAATGTGCCAACCCGGTCTCCCATTACCCCACGGGCTGAACCAGTAGGGTTCACCCGGTTTCGCCGCCTTCCACAGGGTGAAATCCAAAGGGTCGTCCTTTGCCTCGGTCGGCGCGATCCTTGCCCCGACCATGAGATCGTCGATGCTCTTCTTCGACAGCTTGCCGTAGTCCGGCAGCATCCGGACACTGAAATAGACATCACCCTTCTTTTCGTAGGCAAAACCCTTATCGATCAATCGCCGGACCAGATCGATTATCTCCTCCATATGCTGTGACGCCCTCGGATAAAAATTGGCGCGCTTGATATTAAGTCGGTCGCATGCCCACAGGTATGTATCGATATTATCCTGTGCGATCATTCGCCAGTCCCTTTTCTGCTCTTTCTGTTTTTCGATGATCTTGTCATCGACGTCGGTAAAATTCTCGAGGGCAAGCACATTATAACCGGCTTGTCCAAACCAGCGCATCAATATGTCGCGGACGAGGGCGGCACGAATATGCCCGACGTGGGGTTCGCTCTGCACGGTCAGCCCGCATGTGTAAATCTTCACCGGATCGCCCAGGGGCTGGAAATTCTCGGTCTTACCGCTCAGCGTATTGTATAGTTTCAGTGCCACCTTAACTCCTTAAGTATGCTGCTGCCGCAGCAACACGCAGCAATGAATTCTGCGCACCCATGATCTCAATAAAAAGTTCTCGATAATTTTCAGCATGATGTTCTGACAGTGCTTCTATTGCTTTGATCGCTACATTGACGTACTCATCCCGCGCAGCTACTATCAAGTAATCGTGCAATTCCGGAATATCATACCTTATCAGCACATCAACGGCGCGGATGCGCACAAATGGATCCCGCGATTGGACGGCCTTCTCGAGCGCACTCACCCCAGCTTCGTCATCTAATATCAGCAAAGCCTCGGCAACGTCGACTCTCAGTTCGCCCGTACTCTCCCGAACCAATGCTCTCATTAGGGATCTCGCAGAGGTATCGCCGGCTTGGGCCAGCATTATGACGCCTGGACCGAGTGATTCAGGAGTCAATCTCTTCAACTCCGCCCTGATGTATTCGTACATGCCGGCCCTACCCGTCTCACTGAGCGCCTTGGCCACTGTAATGCGGACCAAGGGGTCGACATCCTGGAAGCCTGCCTGGAGCACGTTATCATCTCCATACTCGGCAAGACCTGCATATGCGATCTGCCTCACACGCGGGGATTCGTCGCTCACGCCCCCCTTTAGCAGATCCTCCCTGACGGTATCGATCCCCGCCGCGACATTACGATACGCGGCAACACGCACTGATGGACTCTCACTCTTGCACATCCGCACAATCACCGGTTGAAGTCGGGGTGCGGTACGGGTATACGGAATGAGTGCAATAAGGGCCGCTGCCTTTACGTCAGGTTCAGCATCCTCTACTGTTGCGAGCAATACCTCTGCACTCCGCTCCGGATCCAAGAAACGTAATCCACGAGCAGCTTCGATACGTACGGCCTTTACTTCATCTCTTAGACCTTCATCGATGATTCGCTTTGCTCTCTCTTGAGGTGAAAGAGCACAGCTGGCGAGTACGACTGTGAATATTCCAAGTAGATTTCTCATCGAGCGTATTATATATATTTTACATGGTGAGTCAACAACTGCCACGGAATAGTCACCGCCCTCAGCTTGACAAGCCCCTCTTTCGGCGTAGAATAAGCGAGGAGGTCTCATGAAGAAAACGAGAACAGTCAAAGAACTCGCCTACAGACCCGTCGCTGCACCACATGGTACGAAACTTTCCTGTAAGAGTTGGCAGCAGGAAGGTGCTCTCAGAATGCTCCAGAACAACCTTGACCCGGATGTTGCCGAAAAACCGGAAGAACTGGTCGTCTACGGTGGAAGCGGCAAAGCCGCGCGAAACTGGCAATGCTACAATGCGATCGTCGATGCACTCAAGAAACTCGAGAATGATGAGACACTCCTCGTCCAATCGGGCAAACCTGTTGGTGTGTTTCAGACCTTCGGACACGCGCCGCGCGTGCTCATCGCCAATTCACTTCTGGTACCCAACTGGGCGAATTGGGACTATTTCCGCAAACTCGAAGCCCTCGGTCTGATCATGTACGGACAGATGACCGCGGGGTCATGGATATATATAGGCACGCAGGGCATAATTCAAGGAACTTATGAAACCTTCTCCGCGTGTGCGCGAAAACACTTCGGTGGTTCATTAAAGGGAAAATGGATACTCACCGGCGGAATGGGCGGAATGAGCGGGGCACAGCCACTTGCCGTAACCATGAATGAAGGAGTCATTCTCGACATTGAAGTTGACGCCGCCCGCATCCAGAAAAGGATCGACCAGGGTTTCTGTGATGTAATGGTCGATAATCTCGATCAGGCGCTGGACCTTGTCTTTAGAGCAGTGAAAGACAAGAAACCGCTTTCTGTGGGCCTCATCGGCAACACCTCTGATATCGAACCCGAATTGCTGAAGAGGGGTATCATCCCCGACATCCTGACTGACCAGACATCTGCCCATGATGAATTGAACGGGTACGTCCCGGGCGGCATGAACCTCGATGACGCGAACGCGCTGCGCTCGAGAAAACCTGAAGAATACAAGAAACGGGCACTCGAATCGATCGCAAGGCAGATGGAGGCGATGCTCGCGATGCAGCAGAAAGGGGCGATCGCATTCGACTACGGCAACAACATACGCGGGCAGGCGCACAGAGCAGGCGTCGAAGATCCGTTCAGGATTCCCGGTTTTGTGCCTGAGTATATCAGACCGCTGTTCTGCCGCGGTCGCGGACCTTTTCGCTGGGCCGCCCTTTCCGGCGACAAGCGCGATATTCAATGCCTCGACGAGAAAGTCCTCGAATTGTTTGGAACTGACGATTCGGTGCGGCGCTGGATAGAGCTGGCGCAGAAGAAGATACCGTTCCAGGGATTGCCTTCACGGATCATGTGGCTCGGCTACGGCGAACGGGACCGATTCGGTACCGAAATCAACCGTATGGTAAAACATGGCACGATCAAAGCGCCGATCGTCATCGGCCGGGATCACCTCGACACAGGTTCGGTCGCCTCACCTTATCGTGAAACCGAGGGAATGCTCGATGGGTCAGATGCAATTGCCGACTGGCCCATACTGAATGGCATGCTCAACATCGCATCGGGCGCCTCCTGGGTATCGATCCACCACGGTGGCGGCGTAGGTATCGGCTACTCGCTGCACGCGGGGCAGGTGCTGGTCTGTGACGGATCCGACGAAATGGATGACAGGATCAAACGCGTGCTGACGAACGATCCTGGTATCGGCGTTGCCCGCCACTATGACGCCGGCTACGATGAAGCCGTGCGTTTCGCCAAAGAAAAGAGGATAAACATACCGATGATCCGGCAATGAACATCCTGGTCTTGACTTATTTGACCGACTCGCTATAATACAACGGAGCGAGAAAGTGGACATCATTCTAATATCGGGGAAAGGAAGGAAAACAGCCAATCTTCGTATCAAACCGACCTACCTCATACTCATCGTCATCATCTGCGTTTGTGTCATTGTCTCTTTCTTTTATAATCTCACAAGCTATGCGCGAAAGGAAGTCGACCGGAACAGACTGTCCACTCTAGAAAACGAGAACCGCATCGTGCGTCGGGAGATCACAAGGATCGAAAGAGAACTCTTTAGCCTGCAAGGCACGATCGACAGTCTGGAAACCTATGACAAGAAACTGCGCTCCTATGCGCCCCTCAGACCGATTGATGAAGAATTGCGGAAGATGGGGATCGGTGGGTATACGCCGGAATTCGCCGAGGAGGACGTTGCACCGGCTGTCCAAGAAGAATTGACCAGTCTTACCGAATCTCTCGATAACCTCCTCGGGCGTGCCCGGATCCAAAAATCGAGTTACGAGGAACTCGCAAAGCATCTCCAGGAAAAAGCCCATCTTAGGGATCATACCCCGTCGATCATGCCCATCCAGGGATGGATGATACGAGGCTATGGTTACCACATCGATCCCTTTACCGGACAGGTGAAGATGCATGAGGGACTCGATATCGCCGCACCGATCGGTACACCGATCGTCGCTCCGGCATCTGGCACGGTCCGCTATGCCGGTGAGAGGAAAGACTATGGCCTTTGTGTCGAGATCGACCATGGCTACGGTTTCGTCACGATGTATGCGCACTGTCAGAGGATAAGAGTCAATTCCGGGATGCGCATACGGCGCGGCGACGTCGTTGCCTACGTGGGCAACACCGGACGTTCGACCGGACCCCACCTCCACTATGAAATCCGTCTTTCCCGAGTCGCGGTCAACCCATTGAATTATGTTCTGACCGCCACCTCAATAATAGATTAGTGTTGGTCAAAGATATTCGGCAGCAGATAGAATCACTCAAACAGAAGAAGAACGCATTAATACTCGCTCATAACTACCAGGTGCCCGAAATTCAGGACATAGCCGACTACGTCGGCGATTCCCTCGAACTGGCGCGGATCTCGCAGGGCATAAAGCAGGATACGATCTTGCTGTGCGGTGTATATTTCATGGCCGAGATCACCAAGATACTCAATCCCGACAAGACCGTCCTGATGCCCGACCAGCATGCCGGGTGTCCAATGGCGAATATGATCACACCCGCATTGCTTTCAGCCGCCAAGCAGGACCACCCCAAAGCCGCGGTCGTGTGTTATGTGAATTCCAATGCCGACGTGAAAGCCCTGACCGACATATGCTGTACCTCGGCAAACGGGGTCAAGGTCGCTGAGTCGCTCTCTGAAGATGAGATACTTTTCATTCCGGATCAGTACCTCGGCGCCTACGTTTCAAAGAGTCTTCCACGGAAAAGATTCCATCTCTGGCCAGGCTATTGCCCGACCCATATGGTGTTTTCCAGAGAAGGCTTGGAGAAGCTAAAAGAAGAATATCCTGGGGCAAAGATCGTCGCCCATCCGGAATGCCGCCTTGATGTGCAGGAGATAGCCGACAGAATATGCTCGACATCGCAAATGATAACATATGCCAAAGACAGTGAAGCAAAACACTTCATAATTTGCACTGAATTGGGCATGCTGCACCGGCTAAAAAAGGAGAACCCGGAGAAGGTGTTCATCGCGGGCAGTCCCAATGCGATCTGCCCCAACATGAAGCTCACGACCCTCGAGAAGATCCTATGGTCGTTGGAGCGCAACGAATTCGAAATAACGGTTGACGAACAGATGCGGATCCAAGCTCTTGGCTCGATCGAGCGAATGCTGATGGTAAAATAACCTATTGACAAACCTCTAAAAGCAATTATAATCTCTTAAAGTTAAGTGATCCTGAATACATTATTATAGAAGGCTATCAATTTAAGTTGCCCATAGGTCATCAATAATGTAGGACCGCAGAAGATATTGTTATATCGACACTTAAATTGACCACAAATGGAAGGTGCATGATGGAAATAGATGACTTAAAGAAGAAGAAGGTGACCGAGCTGCATGCTATTGCCAAGGACCTGGGTCTTTCCAGTTTTACAGACCTCAAGAAACCTGATCTAATACATGCGATAATCGAAGCCGAAACAAAACGCGCGGAACTCGTACCAGTCGAAGGGGTACTTCAAATCCATTCCGAAGGCTACGGGTTTCTCCGTTCGCCGAACTACAACTACCTGCAGAGCCAGGACGATATCTACTTGTCGATCTCGCAGATCCGCAAGTTTAACCTGAAGGTCGGCGACCACATCAGGGGGCTGGCCAGACCGCCCCGCGAGGGCGAACGCTACTTCGCGATGATTAAGATCGAACACATCAATAACATCCCGCTTTCGGAATTCCGCGAGCGCGTCCTCTTCGACAACCTTACACCGCTCTACCCCAACGAACGCATCCATCTCGAGGTCGAGGGGAAGAACGACCGCTCCATGCGGATCGTCGACCTCTTCACGCCAATCGGCAAAGGGCAACGCGGATTGATCGTCTCTCCTCCCCGGGCGGGTAAGACCGTATTGCTCCAGAAAATTGCCAACTCGATTACGACGAACCATCCCGAGATATATCTCATCGTGCTCCTCATCGATGAAAGGCCCGAGGAGGTGACTGATTTCGAGCGCTCGGTCGATGCAGAAGTCGTTTCATCCACATTCGATGAAACACCCGAACGCCACACCGAAGTAGGCGAGATCATTCTGGAAAGGGCGAAACGTATGGTCGAAACGAAGAAAGATGTCGTCATACTGCTGGACAGCCTCACACGTCTTGCCCGTGCGCACAATGCCGTCGTCCCGCATTCGGGCAAAACATTGTCCGGCGGTTTGGATTCGACCGCACTTCAAAAACCAAAGAAGTTCTTCGGCGCCGCCCGGAACATAGAAGAAGGCGGCAGCCTGACGATTATCTCGACCGCATTGATCGATACAGGGTCGAGAATGGATGAGGTAATCTTCGAGGAATTCAAGGGTACGGGTAATCTTGAATTGATACTTGACCGGAGGCTTTCCGACCGAAGGATATTCCCGTCCCTCGATCTATACAAATCAGGCACCAGGAAGGAAGAACTGTTGCTCTCTGATTTCGAGATCAACCGGCTGTGGATAATGCGCAAACTGCTGTCTGAAATGAATACCATCGAGCAGATGGAATTCCTGGGCGAGAAGATGGCTCGTTCAAAAACCAACAAAGATTTCCTCGAGTCAATGAGTAATGACAGATAAGGAGTGAGTTAAATGAAAAAGAAGATCCATCCGAATTACGTACCGTGCATCGTAACCTGCGCATGCGGCAACCGCGTCGAGACACGGTCAACCGTCGAGAAGATAAGTGTCGATCTCTGCTCCAAGTGCCATCCCTTTTTCACCGGAAAGCAGAAGATCGTCGATTCAGCTGGCAGGGTAGAGAAATTCAAGAGACGGTACGCTTCGAAGAAGACAACAACAAAAGCCCGCAAGTCGAAGGAGTAGACGGTGAAAAGACCTATCGATGGCAGTGTTGTTACAGTCGATGAAATCAAAGAACTGAAAACGCGCTTCGATGGTCTGAAGGAGCATCTTTGACCTTCAGAAGATCGAACAGGAAGTAGAAAAACTACAAAAGAGAACCTCCCATCCTGATTTCTGGACGAACAAAGCCGAAGCCCAGAAAGTCATGTCGGAGATCAGCGAAAAACAATACTGGCTCGAAGCGATAAACGGTATAACTGCAGATCTTGAACTCCTCAACGATATCGTAGAATTACCCAAGGTCGATGAAAAGATGCTGGCTGAAGCAACCGGCGAGGTCAGAAAATTGAGCGGCAGAATCCGCGACCTCGAGTTGAAATTGCTGCTGGGCAAAGAAGATGACATGAAAGACTGCATCCTCACGATCCACCCTGGTGCGGGCGGCACAGAATCATGTGACTGGGCCGAAATGCTTTTCAGGATGTATCTTCGCTGGTTGGAAGTGAAGAATTTCACCTACCGGACGCTCAATTTGCTGCCCGGCGATGTTGCCGGCATAAAGGATGCCACGATCGAGGTGATTGGCAGCTACGCCTACGGCCTGCTCAAAGCAGAGGTTGGAATTCACCGTCTGGTACGCATATCACCGTTCGATGCAAATGCTCGACGCCACACCTCCTTTGCATCGGTATTTGTATACCCCGAAGTGGAGGACATCAGTGTTCATATAAACGATGACGACCTACGGATCGACACCTATCGCGCCGGCGGTCACGGTGGGCAAAATGTCAACAAGGTTTCATCTGCGGTAAGAATAACACACCTTCCGACCGGCATCACGGTCCAATGTCAGAATGAGAGATCGCAATTTCAAAACAAAACAAATGCCATGAAGATTTTGAAATCGCGGCTGTATGATTATTACAAGAAACAGGAAGAAGAAAAGATCGAGAAACTCAACAAACAAAAAACGAAGATTGCCTGGGGCCATCAGATCAGATCATACGTGTTCCACCCCTATAAAATGGTTAAGGACCATCGGACTGACTACGAAACATCTCAGGTTGACAATGTGATGGATGGTGAAATCGACGATTTTATCTACGCTTACCTCAACATGCAAGCGAAGATCTAACACCTCAAGAATTTACCTCAAGAACAAAGAAACTACAAGCAATCCCGTAATGACGGAGATGACAATGAGGATGATCATCATATACCGGTCCCGTTTCTTCTCCTTGGACGCCTGAGCTATGATGTACTTTGAAACCTGATCACTCATTTTCCCCAGTTCCTGTTTCATTTCATTGGTACAAGTCACAAGCCTGCCATTAGCATCCTTTGTATCGTCCAAGCGGCAACACATCTCATCGGTCGCCCGCTTATATTCCTCCTGGACTGACTTGATTGCTTTCGCCGATTGGTCGCTTAGCGATCTTAGATGTACGCTGAGGTCCGTGAGATTACTGCTCAGTTGCTGCGCAATACTCGCCTGATTCTTGCTGAGACTGGCCAGTGCCCTGTTCAGCTTGTCGAGAGTCCCGTGCAATTCCTCCATATTCCTGTCTGAACTTTGCCGAAGTTCTTTCAACGATCCACTGATATCGTCCATGTTGTCTTTCATCGACTGTTGCATCTCGGTGATTGCCTTCCGCTGTTCTGCAGACAGGGTTGCCAAAGATTTCTCGAGAGCTAGCCCTACTTCATCGAAACGCACGGCCTCACGCAGGCCGGCGAATGCCTCTTCGATCTTCTTCACCGACGAACCGAGTTGACTGACATCTCTTTTCAGGGTCTCCGTATGGTCGATCACCTTTACCGGAATCTCTTTCTTATCCATCTTGACATTGACCGGACTTGTCTCGGCTCGATGCGAATCCGGGGTTTTCAATTCTGCGGGTTCTGGTTTTTTCGTGCTCTTTTCAATCTCGGGTGCTACAGAAGTATCTCCTTTGGAAACATAATTATAGTAGTCCAAGATACGTTCTTCGATCTTCTCATCCTTGACGTCAAGACCCCTCAAATAATCGATCGCATTCAACACTTCCTTGGTCCGGTTCTGTTCTGTCTGTTTTTCAATATACTCAAACATATACTGAGCAGCATCCTGCTTTTCACCGAGTTCGACGAGTATATCAGCTATTGTGAAATACATGTCGAATCCGTCAGGTTCGTGTCTGAGAATCTTCTTACTCAGGGCAAGGGCATTGCGAAGAAAGTTGTCTCTCCGGAAAGCTTCGACTCCTTTTCGGAAGTTGTCTATCGATTCATCCCTGTTTCCGATCTTTAGGTACAGGTCACCCAGCCGGTTGTATAGATTACCATCCTCGGGGTTCAAATCGATGGCTTTCCTCACCTCATCCATCGCCTCCGGGACCTTACCCTTAATTTCAAGGTCATTCGCGTTCTTGAGAAGCTGCCCAATTGCATATTCTTTGCGTGCAGATATCATCATACACTCCTTCCTATTGCACCCACGCCCCCCAACAGTCAGGTTTTGGCGCTTTTTCTTGCATAGACTTAAGCCTCATCGATATTATAAACATAATATCTTTTTTGTCAACCCTCAATTGAAATAAAAATACCTCTCGAATTAAGACCCACTCTGTTCATCGCACTTTCTTTATCCGCGTTCCCCGATAATAATGGTATAATATCTTTCTATAATGTCTTCCCTGTGTGGCCATCTCGAGCGAGCCGAACTGACACATACCAACACCATGTCCGAATCCTCTGCCTTCGATCACGACCTCATCACCCTTGGTCTTCACGTAGATACATGTTGATTTCAGCAACCCTCCCGGGTCATCAGGCTCGCCGAACAGTGTTCTTATCCGGTAATTGGCTATCTTGAGCTCCCGCTTGTTCGTAACGAGAATGAGTTCCTTCAATCTATGGCTCCTTCTACTCCTCATCATCCTGAACGAATGGATCAATTCACCTTCCTCAAGGTTGATATTGATCCTGCTAAGACGGTGACGCAGGTGAGTGAAGAATTCATCCCGCGTCATTACCTTTGTCCACCGGTAATGCGGGCTCTTTCTGCAGTAGTCACAACGGACGCTTGAGAGGTAGGGCGGTGCCGCCCCGGCCCAGGCATCGTTAAAATCAGCGGTCCTACCGCCACATGTCGAGTGGTACTTAGCTTCTACCGGCGCACCTCGATAGTAAAGCACCTCTCCGGCCGTGCTCTCCACAGCCCGGCTCGTTATCTCCCTTTCACAAGTTATCCCCTTGTAAACTTGATCTTGAACCGTTGCATAGAGGTCGAAACCAAGATCTGAATACTGCCCGCTATGTGCGAGTGCGTAGGTTCGGGCTGCAACTGCTTGAGCCTTCGCTGCCTCTAATTCCTTTTCGGTAATACCTCCAATCTCGCAAGGCACCACACCTTTCAGATATGATTCTACGTCCAGAACGTTTATCACCCACAGTCGGCCGTCGATCTTTCTCACCTCAAGGCCACCGCGATAGTTTCGCCCGTTTACGGCCACCCGACCGTCCTTCGGCCCCAAAATCAAAGGAAAAGCCCCCTCTGGCGTGACACGATATTCCCTGCAGAATCCTTTGCCTAGGACACCAGTCACCACTGCTGCATCAACACCACACTCAACGGCTATCCGTACCAGATTCTCTCTCCGCACCCTCCCCACATACGGCATGCAATTAATTGTGATAAGCGCTACGATGGCTAGAATGCGGACACGTGAATCGATCCTAATCCTTAACCTCACCCAGGACTCCCTTGACCTCACTCAGCATATTCTTATAGTGGCTGCCCTTCCAATATATACGCCCGCAATGAGGGCATTTAGCATATTCTTCGAAATTCCTATACGTGAAGTATGGTACTTTGCCCTTGACCGCATTTCTCTTTGTCGGTATCAGTTCTTCGTTGCACAACAAGCATCGCGTAAATGGTTTTATGTCCTTCCATAAGTCATAAACCTCGACAAGATTGCGAAGCTGCTTCTCCGGTTCCGCCGTTTCAACAAAAAAAACACCTGCTCGCCCCCGCAGCTTCGTATTCCGCGTCACGATGATCCTTCCCTCCTTGCGTGCACTGAGGAGGATCGCCATCCCTTCATTGGAGTACGCTGAATCGATTCCGATTATTCTCAATAGCGTGGAGAGCCTGCCTAACATTCCATTACAGATGAATTTTGGCGTCATTACTGGAACTATGGAAGTCTCAAGAATACATAAAAAAGGTGCAGCAGCCTATTTGGATTTCTTTCCAGGAGATTTATACCTTCATTTAAGACCTCGACCGCATTTACCAACTTGTCCGTGGGAACCTTCTTAGCCTTGAATGCAATCTCGCGTTCATACCGCGCACTGCCAGCTAAATTTAGTTTCCGGTAAAGAACCATACGGTAAAGTAGCAACAGCGGGTAGAAGATCTCGATTATTCGCTTCCTCTCATATACCCTGGCCAGGTTGGCCGCCGCTTTCAGGGTTACCGGCATCTTTTTAAATACGTCGATCGCGTTCTCTACAATATTGCCGTCACGGAATGTAAGAATTTCGCCCGCACTGCCCAAGATGAAATCGTCGGTTCCCTCAAAGACGACCTTCTTGATCTGATCCGCGTTGAGATAAACAAAGGGAATAGTCCGACAGCGAGAGCGTATTGTGGGAAGCAGATATTCAGGCCTCGAACTCGTCAGAATGAAGACTGTGTCGATCGGTGGTTCCTCAAGTGTTTTGAGAAAACAATTGGCAGCTTCATCGGTCATCTGATCGGCCTCGAGGATCAAGACTACACGCTTCGTCTCTTTGCCTGGCATGTGCATCAAACGCTCATCTAAATTACGTATCTGTTCAATGAGTATCGATGCGCGATCTTCGGCTTGGACAATCACATTGTCCGGTAGATAGCTTCTCGAATACTCCTCTATCTTGTCACCCCTGTCTTTTATTTTCGAAGGGATCGGCGTAATGAGATTGAAATATTGCGATTTTGGCGGACAACCCAATGTCTTCGCCAGAGCAAAAGCCATCGTACGTTTGCCAACACCGCGGGGCCCGACGAAGAGTAAGTTGTAAAGGTTGTCTTTCTTGATTGCGGTCCGAATGAATCTCTTTGCAGCCTCCTGACCCACAATCTCATCGAGGTAATCGATCACCATCAATTATAATAGAAATGAGTGCGCGGTCAAGATGCTACGCCGTGCACGTGTTAAAAAAATGGGAACACAGGTTATGTCTGAGAAGATCGAGCCCGAGATTCTCCACCGCGGATACGAACATTGCTCGAGGATACTTATGTTTGAGGCGTTCTTTTTCCTCATCGAACAGACGGTCGATCTTGTTTAAAACCAGCACACTATGTTTCGCATCTTTGCACAATTCCTCCAGCACATTGTCCACCGTGGCGATCTTCTCTTCCAGATCTTCGGCCGTTGCATCGACAATATGAATGAGAACATCAGCCTCCAAAACCTCGGCCAAGGTCGCGTGGAAAGAAGCTATTAAATCATGCGGCAGATTCTTTAGGAATCCGACGGTATCGCTTATGAGCATCTTGTATTTAGGAGGTACGAACAAGACTTTCGTGTTCGAATCGAGCGTAGAAAACAACTGACCCGATGTGACGAGTCTTGAGTGTGTCAGTGCGTTGACAAGTGATGATTTTCCTGCGTTTGTGTAGCCCACGACTGCGATCTTAGGTATGTCGGCACGCCGCTTCCTCTGCACCTTTTTGGAATACTCGATCTTCTTCAACATCTTCTTCAATGTAGCGATCCGCTCTTTGATACGCCGCCGGTCGACTTCCAATTTCTTCTCGCCGGGCCCGCGCGTACCAATGCCACCGCCCAGCCGTGAAAATTCCAACCCCATACCGACCAAACGCGGCAACCGGTATTTCAGCTGGGCGAGTTCAACCTGTAATTTTGCTTCCTTTGTACGTGCATGCTTTGAGAATATGTCGAGTATCAGAGTCGTCCGGTCGATAACGCGCACACCAACGATATCCTCGATATTCCTGATTTGCGCTGCCGTGAGTTCAGTATCGAATATGAGCAAATCGATTTCAAGCTGCTGGCTTATCGCCGCAAGTTCCTGCGCCTTCCCGGTGCCCATCAAGGTGGCCGGATTGAAACGATGCCTAACCTGCATCAGACTTTCGATGACCTCACCGCCGGCGGTATTCGTCAAATTGCCCAGTTCCTCGAGTGACTGTATTACGCGCCACCGATGGACCTTCGTATCCACGACGGCGACCAGCAGCACTCGTTCTCTACCGTCTCCTATGGAAGTCAGGATCTTCTTGTCGTTCAATCCTTTAAAGAAAATTTTCTTACGAAAAATATCCGTCTGAGCATCGTTAGAATTGTCCCGCATGCCAGAATCACGATGATGTAGGGCATGAATCTCGGCCCGAAAATAGAACCCGTAACGAGCAGGACGATCCGTGTGAACCGCTCGAATATCCCGACCTGCGGCGAAATACCTAGCCCTTCGGCTCGGGCACGCGTGTAACTGACCATCATCGAACCGAATATCGCCACCAGAATCCAGAATTGGATAGTACCGCCTTTGTCATGATAGTAGAAATAGATACCAAAATAGACAATGAATTCATTGATGCGATCGATTGTTGAATCGAGAAAACTCCCGAGCCTTGAAATCATGTTCTTGCGCCGTGCAATCTCGCCATCGAAAGTGTCGAAGATACCACACCAGAAAAGGAAGATCGCGCCGGCCCAGAAAACGCCGCTTCTATAGAAGAAGAAGGCCACAATCGCTAGACCCAAGCTGGAGATCGTAATAACGTTTGGATGTACGTTCAACGCCATCAGCACGCTAACGATTGGACGCACGAATAGCTTTCGGCCGATCTCCTTTATCTCAGTCATTGCTTCCTTCCAGCACGATTGTGAATTCTCCTTTCCGCGAACTGAGCTTCTCAAGCACTGTGCTGACAGCACCACGGACAACCTCTTCGTGGTACTTTGTCAATTCACGGCATAGCACTACCTGTCGGTCTCCCATTACTTCGAGAATCTCTCCAAGTAAGCGTGCGAGGCGCTGGGGAGATTCGAAAATAACAATCGTCCTTCTTTCTAACTTTAGTCTGTCCAATTCTCGTCTGCGTTGGCCGGGTTTTTTCGACAAGAAACCTTCGAATACAAAACTCCTCGTCGGCAGACCGGCCACAGCGAGCGCAGTGGTGATCGCAGAAGGTCCCGGCACGGCATGGACTTCAATTCCCTGAGCAATAGCCTCCCTCACCAAAACAAAACCCGGATCGGACAGCAGGGGCATACCGGCATTGCTTATCAAAGCCAGACTCTTCCCCGCTTTAAGGAGTGATATGAGCTGCGGGACCCTCTTCCTCTCGCTCTGCTCGTAGAGAGCAACGAGCTTCTTCCTGATATCATACTTCCTTAGCAACAAACCGGCACGCCGTGTATCTTCACATGCTACAATATCTGATCCCCTCAGCGTCTCTATCGCGCGTTCTGTAATGTCCTTCATGTTGCCAATTGGTGTGGCGACTATATAGAGAGGCATTAAATTTTCAATTTCGTAAAATCAAAGAATTGTAAGGTCTTCAAGGCAAACCGGTAATCGGTCAATATCTTTCTTGCGATCAATTCACTCTCCTTGCCCAGAAACGTCGAAAAAGATTCGTAAATGAGGTCAAACATCCGTGCCATGCCCTGTGCGAATGCTTTGGGTTCAACGACAACTTCACCGCGAAACGTGAGGTCCGAGTCCACATCGAATTTTGAGATGAATGGGAATTCTTTCTGCGCGGTGTTCTTCGAAACCAGCGCAGTGCGGAGAACCAAAGATTGACCCAGCGGGTGGGCATAAGCTTTCAGGAGGGCCGTGAAGATCTTACAGAACATTTCAACCTGGGCAGGTGTTGCCTGTTCATCGATCACCTTACCCACGTGGTCAAAGATCGCAACTTTTGCCTCGGTCCGCGCGAGAATGGGGTATATCGCTTCTTCCGGCTCAAGATCTTCCCGTCCCGCAATGTAACAACCAGGAATTGCCCCCTTCGAAAAATAGACGTACGACTCATCCAATCCTGTCCTCACCCAGATAAATCCATTAAACTTGCTACTCTTCAATTTCTCAATGAATATCTTGGGTTGTATTCTCGTCAGATCGACGGAACTCTTGAGTGGCTTGAGCGTCACGGAGGAGATCATCAATCTCAAGAGTATTTCGTCTGTCGCGTATTCACTCAATGTACCGGACGTTGCTTTCTTGGCTTTGTCAACAATCTCGCCAATTGGTACGATTTCTCTCCTTTCGGGAGTGATTCGCGCCGCATTGAACGGTTCACCCTGATTGAGAAATATGAGCTCGGAAATGTCATGATAATATATGGCAATATACCCGACGATGCGGTGCGCCCGTTCTCGCTTCGACGCCGTGAGGACATTGTTGAGATTGATGAATTCAAGCCGCGTGTTCTCGATGATCGGTCGGCCCAAGGGAAATCTCATCGGGAATATTACATTAAAATACGAAACAAGTCAACAACGAATCCACTTGACGCCAATCCTCATTTACGATAAGATGAAGCCTCAGTCATGAAGAAGACATCAGCCATCGATGCGCGAAATCGTGTCCTCGTAGCACTGAGCGGCGGGGTCGACTCTTCAACCGCAGCCGCTCTTCTGATAGAAGCCGGATATGAGGTCGAAGGGGCGATAATGGTCTTCGAAGGCATCGAGAAAGAGAACGTAGATCTTGCATCCCGGGTCGCCGCCCACCTTTGCATCCCTCTGCACCGCGTCGATGTCGCGGAAGAGTTCAACGAAACGATCGTCAGATATTTCGTTTCCGAGTATGAGCGCGGGCGTACCCCTAACCCATGCGTGCTGTGCAACGCGACAATGAAGTTCAAGCTGCTGCCAGACAAAACACCTGCAACAACGGATAAACTAGCCACCGGTCACTATGCCCGGGTCGAAAATGACAGAGGGCGTTATGTCTTGAAAAAGGGGCGCGAAAGGAACGAGCAATCATACTTTCTGCACCGCCTCGATCAGGATCAGCTATCCCGGACCCTACTACCGCTCGGCAAGTACACCAAAGATGAAGTACGTAAAATGGCCCGTCTGCGCGGACTACCGACCGCGTCGCGCAAGAAGAGCCAAGATGCGTGCTTCATTCCAGATGGCGACTACGCTGGATTTCTAAGAAGAATACTACCTGTGAGACCCGGCCCGATAATAAATCGTGAGGGTAAGGTAATTGGAGAACATAAAGGGATATTTCATTATACGATCGGTCAACGCCATGGAATCGGCATCAGCCACAAGCACCCTTATTACATCACACGGATCGACATTGATGACAACTCGATTCATGTCGGTGCCAGAAGAGACGTTTTCAAGCGCCGGTTGATCGCTACGGACTTGCATTTCATACCATTCGACATTCTTGAAAAAAGACTCAGCGTGGATGCCAAGGTACGGTATTTCTCACGACCGGGAAAAGTTATCGTCGAACCGTTGGACCATGGTCGAGCCCGGATTACCTTCAAGAAAGCGCAATGGGCGATTACACCGGGACAATCAATCGTTCTATACCGGGGCGATCTGGTCATCGGTGGGGGAATCATCGACAGAACGGTGGACTGAATGAATCAGTTCATATGCTACGCCAGTCTCCTGTACTCCCATTCTGAGCAACAGGGGGACTCTACCATTGACTCGGCCTGATTATTCCATATACTACCGCTGCAAAATCCGGATTATGAAAGAATCAAGGAGCCTACTTGAAAGAGGAGACGAAGCCGCCAGCGGCAGATACCAAGCCTAAACTCTGGAATATTAATTTCTTCTTACTGTGGCAGGGACAACTCGTCTCAGCGCTCGGCGATGTAGCATATTCGATCGCTCTCGGGTTCTGGATTCTTGCCGTCACCGGTTCCACAGCGCTTATGGGCACACTCATGGCTGCATCGTCTCTTCCCCGCGTACTCATTTCGCCCTTTGCCGGAGTCGTTGTCGACCGCAGCGACCGCAAGTGGTTGCTCGTAACCATGGATGTCATCAGGGGTGTATTCGTGGTGTTCATCGGCATCGCGTCGTACCTCAGATTCATCGAGATCTGGATGGTGTTCGCCGCCGGTATGATCATCGGTGCTTGCGGCGCATTTTTCAATCCCGCGGTAAGCAGCATCATTCCCGACATCGTGGATAAACGCAAATTGGTACAAGCGAACTCAGTATTCAATATCATTCAAACCGCATCAGGAATCATGGGCAGCTCGGCAGGCGGCATCCTTTTTAAGGTATTGGGCGCTTCATTCTTATTCCTCTTCAACGGCCTTTCGTACATATTCTCTGCCTTCACCGAAGTATTCATCAAGGTTCCAAAGATCATCCACGAAAAAGCAAAACTCCATTTCTTCGCCGACATGAAAGACGGACTCAGATTCGTCTGGCACTTCCGCGGCTTGAGAACACTTATCACCATCGCCGGCCTCATCAATTTCTTCGCGGTAATGGGTATCATGCTCATCCTACCCCTTTTTCACCAGGAAAAGCATCTCGGTCCGGTTCTCTACGGCATCATCATGGGGTTCTTTACCGGAGGTTTGTTCTTAGGATTCCTTTTCACATCACTCGTCGAATTCAAGCCCGAACGACGATTTATGGTATTCTCCACATGCTACCTGCTCATGTGTGGATGCATGATACTGTTGCCCGTCCACCTTTACTTTCCATTGATGGCGGCACTTGTTTTCCTGACCGGTTTTGTTAACGCGATACTCAACACCTTCATAAACACCGTCATGCAGCTCACAACGCCCCAGGACAAACGCGGTAAGGTTTTCGGCCTGCTGACAAGTATCGCAGGTGGCCTGATGCCCGTTGCTTTTGCCTTGGGCGGCGTGCTAGCCGAATTCTTCTCCATCAGGCTATTAATCTCAGCCAGCTTCACTGTGGTACTTCTGTGTTATCTACCAATGCTTCTGAGCGCTTCATTCAGAAGGTACGTGCAGTTCGATCCCGTTAGGCAGACCCTACAAGATATCGTATAATCATCTGTCGCAGTATACAATTCGTAAGATCGTACCATCTAAACAATGGATAAAGATAAGGCAGAGAGGTATAGGGGTTGACCACTTAAAGCAGGTTCTTATTTGCGCTTGACTTGTTTATCTATTTTGGCAATTTGCCGATTATGATGTCGACAAGTTTATCCCTGTTTCCCTCGGTCACTTCGAGCACCTCAACATCCTTACGTGCTCTGATCTTATCGCAAAAGGGATGGCGCTTGAATAACATGGTGCCGACGACCGCGCTCTGCGAATCGAGGGCGTCGAGCACGGCAAGCCTGAAAGACCGGGATAGTATTTCCATCTTACCGATCTCATCGATGACGACGATCTTACCAGTTTTGATACCTTTCTTAATTGCTGTCACACCCACTTCCTCCACGCACTCGAGATCGACGCCATATTTGCCAACGTGGACATGACCAGCTATATCTCGGTGCGACAACGTGCAACTTCTCTTTGTCAAGGTGACGAGTTGGAATCCGACCCTTTCATCCTGTTCTACAATTTCCTCGGTATAGAAACCTTCACACTTGTCAGTCAGTTTCGATATGACCGCCTTTATTATTGATGTCTTGCCGATCCGGGGCGGACCGACGAGTACGATATTAGTCATTGTATTCACCTCTGGTTGTAATCAAGGCAATAGTGAAAACTACTTCAGGAATATGCACTGTGTGCACCGATCACTTGAAATGTTTCAACGAATGTAAATTCAGGTGGTTCAAATGCACGTACATGTAGTCGGCCATAAAAACCTCTATTTCTCGAAGTGCCTCATCATTGATAGCCGCATCTGATTTGCCGTAGATATTCCTGAGCGCATAGATCGTTTGGCGGCTCAACAACACCACCGTATCATCATGATGCTTACTACACACCACACCACCAGCGCTCACGCTGAAATCGACTTTGCCGTTACCATCGCTCAAAGGCACATGGCAAAGTACACAGTTGTCCAGATGCGGCATTACCCCCGATGCCGAAAGAGCCTTGATGAGATGACCGACGACCAGTGCACGCACTCCGGCTGAGTTCACTCTCCTCAGATTCCTGAGAAATCTGTAAAATCCTGAAAAGGCCGCAGTATCTCTCTCTTCCGTCGGCAGTGTCTTGTCGAAGTATTCGCACAGCACCATTGCTCCGCTTACCTTATGGGGATCGCCCCGGACCTCAGGATACCCATCGACGATGACGGCATCACTCAGTGTGTAAATATCCTTGAATTCCCTTTTGTAGAAGATGATTTCATCGAGGCTGAAAGGTTCCAAAGCACCGCACATCTTGCTCTTGGGACGCCGGACACCCTTAGCGAGCAACTTGACTTTTCCCAGCTTGTTTGTGAGCACGGATGCCAGCAGACTGGATTCCTTGAAGGGTGCGGTCTTCAGAACGAATCCTCGACACTTGATGATGTTGGCCATTAGTATTTACAGATTATATCACTTTTGTTTCTCATGTCAATCTGCCAATTAACGCCTCGAAAGTATACGGACGGCATGGCGGTCCAAGCGCAGTCGTCAGTCCGGTCGTGCCCGAGAATCCCGCAACACACTCAATGTGTAAAGAAGGAGCCCGCACCATACAAGCCCAAAACTTATCTGATGCGCAGTCGTGAAGATCTCACGGTAGAGGAAGACACCCATGAAGAGCATCAGCGTGGGAGCGATATATTGAAGGAATCCAACGCTCGAGAGGCGGATACGTCTGGCACCCTGTGCAAACCAGTAGAGCGGCAGAGTCGTCACCACCCCTGCGAAAACGATCAGCAGACCCATACGCGGCGAAAGAGTGATCAACACTCCTTTGCCGACAAGTATCTGATATACGATAATCGCAAGAGCGATCGGCGAAAGAATCATTGTTTCGATCAATAAACCAGGCATTGCATCAATTTGCGTAGTCTTCTTCAGCAAACCATAGAGTGCAAATGCACACGCAAGGACCACGGCGACCCAGGGGAATTTGCCGTAATCTAAAGTCAAATACAATACCCCTGAGCATGCAAGTATGAAAGCGATGACCTGCAAGGCATTCATGCGCTCCTTTAGGATCATAACGCCGAGGATGACGCTCAGTATTGGATTGATATAATAACCCAAGCTGGCCTCGACTATCCGGTCGCTGTTGACCGCAAAGACATAGATGAACCAGTTCAGGCCGATCAAGCCACTCATGATCAAGAGTGTCTGCCGGTTTCTCACATCTCTAAGGTATTTGAATACATAGGGTTTTCTTTGGATCAGCAGAACCACTGCAATGAAGGCAAATGACCATAGTATTCTGTGAGCGAGTATCTCCAACGCCGACACGGATCCGAGCGCTTTCCAGTAGAGTGGAAGTACTCCCCATGCCGAGAATGCTACGGTCGTGTAAATGATCCCGCGTGTTCGTTCCTTGATTTACTCTCCTATTCCTTTTGACATATCTTCCTTAGTCTTTCGCCACGCGCGAATGCCTCGCGCAGAAATATCGCGGGTGATTTTAAGCCAGACTCCCGCATTTCTACCTCGAGCAGGAATACCCCGACAAAGCCAAGGCGGGTGAATATCTCACAGAAACCATTCCAGTCATACGTGCCTTGGTAGGGCAACATATGGTCATCTTTGTTGCCACGGTTGTCAGAAATATGTGTAGTAAACAGCCTACTGCCATATTTCTTTAAAAGTGCCAATGGCTGCTGGACTAGGTTATCGTGGGACGAATCGTAGCAGAAGCCGTATCGGACGTCGCCAATTTCGTCCAGAGAGAATGAAACGATATCGTTCGCTGCATCGTGACTGTCGTTTTCCACGGCTATTGTCACGCCAGTCTTGCCCAGATAATCGAGTAATTTCCCCAAATTCCTGACGATCGTTTTCTTCCGTATCTCGATATTGTCGTGTCTCTGGTATGCCGTTGGGTGAAATATGACGACTCGCGCTGAAAGACAATGCGCAGCCTCGATACATTTACGGTAAACATCAACAGTATCGTCTCCGGTGCCCCTATGCGGTGAAGATATGTCTAACCCCTCGCCAAAAGGCGTATGAATCGAACATATGGCGAGACCATGGCCTTGGACCAATGCCCGGATATCCTTCTGCCCCCTCGTCGTCAGATAATTGGAATGTACCACCCTTGCCCCCAGCGAAACATGGCTGAAACCAGATTCTTTAACCATCCGCAGCTGATCATTAAGTACTATTTCATAGTTGAAGGTCGTGCCGATGGATATCATTTCTTCAATTTCCAGAACTCACTGAGTGGAGAGACGGTCTTTCGCATCAGGATCTCTGAGTGTCCCTTTACGATATAGTCCCTGAGCTCACCGATCGTCTCGTAACCCAGTCGTTCATACAATCTCCTTGCATCTCGATTGAATGAAGAAACACAGATGAAGACGTTCGGCTGTTCTGAAAAGATGCGACGCTCAAGGTACTCCATAAATCTCTTGCCTATGCCCTGCCCCCGGTGCTGAGGTCTGACCGCAATGCTCTGGATATAGCCCACGAATGAACCCCGCATCTTGATGATTGCGAACCCGATCATCTCATCACGCAGTATCGCCAAATGGACCTCGCTCGTTTCATCGGTGATGATCTTCGCCACATCATCGTACGTCCGTCGGAGGGTAATCCAGGGCTCGGAAACGGACATCAATTCAGCGCACTGATCAACCACTTTCATGTTCCGTTTGTCAAACTGGATAAATTCAACTTCAGGCCGTTGCATATCCTCTACTCGAAGTCGGGAAAGTATGTGAAGGTCAGTTCGTCTCCGCTCTTATCTTCCGCGCCCCCTGTTTTTTTATACAACGCGGTAGCCGCCACATTCGATTTGTTAGTGAGCACCCACATCTTCATTATCTTATTCTCACGGCAGAAGGTCTTCAATTCATTAATCAGAAGCGTACCCACTCCCTGATTTCTGTTTCCTTCATCGACGACGATCTCGTATAAGAGCATCATATCCTGATCTCTATCCGCCCTCATCAACCGATATCCGAGGGCGAACCCTGCCGGCCGATCACCGGCCAACGCCACCAAGAAGTAATTATGCCCACAAGATAGAAACTTACCGAGGTATTCCTTGCCGAGTCTCGCAATAACATCCGCGGGCGTCTCGCTTTTCAATGTGTTGATCGCACGCTCGGCCAGTGCTTCGTCACCAGCGCCGAGTCTTATGACCCTGATCATCTATCACTCGTTGTGAATCGAATCGACCCTGTGGTCGGTGCGGTGCGCGTTCAACCGGCAATCTCCCGGCCCCGGCCAAACGCTTGTATGTTCAGGTCTACGAATTGCTCTTTTACATTCTTTCTTATCGCATCCCGCCAGTGTTTCTCCTTCAGCCGTAGAAACCTGGACAGTACACCGAGCAGCACAATGTTGACGACACGCATATTACCCAACTCTGCAGCAATACTCGTCGCGTCGATGAAATGAGTTTTGCCCATCCTGGTCAATCGACGGTCTATGTCAGCCGGATATTCCGCCTCGCCGACCAGGACGCTCATCGGTGGTATTTCACGGTTGTCCACGATTATTTCGCCGTTCTTCTCAAGGTAGTGCGCGTAACGCAAGGCCTCGACCTTCTCGAAAGCCAGGATATAGTCGGCCGTACCCTGAGCGATGAGAGGCGAATAGACTTTCCCCCCAAAACGAATGTGGGTAATGACGCTCCCACCGCGTTGCGCCATACCGTGTACCTCGCTCTTCTTGACGTCGAAACCCGCGAGTGACGCACAATAGCACAGGACATCCGAAGCAAGAATGATACCCTGACCACCCACTCCGCAGATGATGACGTTCGTGTTCTCTTTTTCTCTCACGCTCTTAGCCATCAGATTTCCTGCTCAAGAAAATTGCACTCCGCTGGCAAAGTTGAACGCACAGCCCGCAACCGACGCACAATGCTTCGTCTACAACGGCCAGCGGTTTTTCGCGGTGCTCCGGAAAAACGAGGCTTAGGGCAGGACAACCTATTCGCAGACAGAGCTTGCATCCGTTGCACGATTCTGGATCGATCCGGTATGGTGGCCTCGGTTTTACCAACAAGGCGCACGGCCTCCGGAAAACCAGAACTGCGACACCATCGTATTCCAGTGCTTGTTTAAACGCTAACTCGGTAGCAGCAAGGTCATTAGGATTTACTACCTTGACCATTTCGACGCCGCATCCCCGAGCAATATCCTCAGGTGCAATGCGACGCCCACGCTCACCTCTGGCAAGCCTACCCGTACCGGGATGAGGTTGATGTCCGGTCATTGCAGTCGTGAAGTTATCTAGAATTAGTAAACTGAGGTTCCCTTTATTATACACGGCATTGACCAAACCAGTGATACCGGAATGGAAGAATGTTGAATCACCGAGTACGGCGACCAGTTTCTTGCTGAATTCTTTACCCAATGCTTTTTCCATACCTTGAGCATTCGTAACCGACGCGCCCATACACACGCATGTATCCATAGCACTGAGTGGAGGTAGAGCCCCGAGTGTGTAACATCCAATGTCACCCGTCACCACTAGTTTGAGTTTATTTATAACATAAAAGACGCCGCGGTGCGGGCAACCAGGACATAGTACGGGCGGCCGCGGTGGAACCTTACTGCTCTTGGCGGGGGCTTTCGTCCTTTTCGAAAAACTGCTCTTCAGCACATCTGGGGTCAGCTCGCCGCACAATGGTATCTTGTCCTTGCCCGTGACCTTTATACCCATGGCCTTGATCTCGGTCTCCAGTACCGGATCGCCTTCTTCCACTACCACAATCTTACGCACATGCTTCGCGAATCGCTTTATCATCTTCTCCGGTATTGGATGCGTAAGTGATAATTTCAGCACGCTGGCTTCGGGGAATACTTCCTTTGCGTATTGGTATGCAACGCCTGAGGTGATGATACCCAAGGTCTTCTTGCCCCATTCGATCCTGTTGTACCGAAAGACCTCACTCTGTGCGGCGATCTTCTTCAATCTCTCTTCGACCACAAGATGTAACGCCCGAGCGTGTGCCGGTAGTACAAGCCGCTTGTTTATGTCCTTTACATATCCGCTAACTTCAATTTCCTTCCTTTCTCCCAGTTCGGTCAGGCACGTAGAATGGCAAATCCTCGTCGTCAACCGCAGCAACACCGGTGTGTCGAACTTCTCCGATATCTCGAAAGCCAGCTTGGTGAAGATCCTAGCTTCGTTGGAATCAGAAGGTTCCAGAATCGGCACTTTTGCATGGCGCCCGTAGTGACGGTTGTCCTGTTCATTCTGGGAGGACCACATGCCCGGGTCATCGGCCGAGACGACGACGAGACCGCCGGTCACACCCGAATAACCCATTGTGAAAAAGGGGTCTGCGGCAACATTGAGTCCCACATGTTTCATAGCCACGAGGGCGCGGGCACCGGCAAAACTTGCGCCGGCAGCAACCTCCAAAGCGACTTTTTCATTGACCGACCACTCGGCATTTATTTCCGGGTATTTGATGATATTTTCAAGGATCTCGGTCGAAGGAGTCCCCGGATATGCGGTGGCAACTCTGCATCCTGCTTCCCAGGCACCACGGGCAACGGCCTCATTACCCGAAAGTAGTGATTTCATAGGTGTGTTATTATTATACACACCACACGCAACATGTCAACTTCGCGTACACCCGGGGACAGGCATACACTTTTAAACTTTTGCACTTTGCAGAACGAAAGTGATGATCATCGAGTGTAATACGGTGATGACAAGAAAGTTCAAAAGTGTATGCCTGTCCCCACTATTGGTAGGTCTTTGCCTCTTCTTCTCCGCGCAGAACCCTCAGCACACCAAGTGCCAGGGCTTCCATCTCCCCTTCGCCCGGGTAAACGAAGAACTCAGGGCACAAGAATGATATCCATGTTTTCAATTGTGATACGAATCTATCCGAGTGGGCAATCCCACCGGTGATGATTAAGGCATCTATGTCGCCTTTTAGAACGACTGCATAAGCTCCCACTTCTTTCGCGATCTGATATATCATAGCATTGTACACCGCTTCTGCATCCTCATCACCCCGGGCAATCCGATCTTCTACTACTCTGATGTCATCCGTACCCAAGTAGGACAGTAACCCTCCTTCCCGATTCAATTTCTTCTTGATGTCATCATACTGATTGCCCGAAGCGAAGCACAATTTAGCCAACGGTATCGTGGGTAGAGCACCGGTCCTCTGTGGCGAAAATGGACCGTCCTCATTGGCATTGGACGAGTCAACCTGTTTTCCTTTCAGATGAGCGGCGACCGTGATGCCGGTACCGAGGTGAATGATGATGAAACTACAATTTTCGTAAGGTTTATTCAATTTCTTTGCCGTCTTCTTCGCCACCATGCGGACGTTCAATGCATGGCTCAAAGCCTTACGCTTTATTTCCTTCAGACCCGAAAACCGCGCAAGTTCCCAAAACTCGTCGACTGAGACCGGATCGACAAAGTAAGCCTTCACATTAGATTTGCCTGCAATCTCCGCCGCGACCATCGCACCGAGCAAGGAAGGATGCTCGGACTGGTAGTTACCCGACTTGATGTCATGGATCAGCAAATCGTCAATCAGATATGTACCGCTGGTCAGAGGTTTGAAAGGCCCGCCCCGCCCCACGACCGCACTCAGTGATTCGAGAGCGACGTTCTTCGATTGCAGTAATTCTATGATCTTGTCCCTGCGAAACTCGTACTGATCGATGATCTTGGCGAATTTGAGCAACTCATCCGGATTGTGCCTCAGGTTCTCTTCAAAGACCGGATCCTCGTCATTGAATAGAGCAACACGGGTCGAACCTGCACCCGGATTGACGACCAGGATACTGAATGCCATTCAACCTCCTCAATTCATGATACCACAAATACAGACTGGAGTCAATCTATATATGTACTGCGCTCCATTGACTATGTAACACGATTCCTTATACTAAATCAATGACACTTACTCTTCTCGCAATAGTCTTATCCAGCAGTCCTGGGGTGCTTATCGTGGACAACGTCCTTTTCTATGGTGACGACCACAGGATGCGCATCCTCAACACCGGCGATATGGTCGATATAATCGACAATGCCACCGAACGATATCAGATAAAATATGATACCGTTTTCGGCGAATTAGATAGAAATGTGATGGTCGATCTTAACAGCGGAATCGGCGAACACGAATTGTTCATCTTCTCAAGGGGATACTTTGACGATGGAGAATACGAGAAAGCCGCAAAGCTGTTGGAAATTTTTGCAAGGTACTTCGACGTCTCATACTATCTACCCGAAGCACTATACTATCTCGGCCAATCATTAGAAGCGATCGCTTCCCTCAATGATTCATTCCCGGGTATTGAGCGCAACGAATCCGTTCACCAGAATTACTACAATGGCGATACTTACCGTGTGATCGTAAGAGAATTCCCGTACAGTCGGTATGCAGCAAAGGCACAGTACCGGCTGATCAACATATACCGCATTAAACATCTGCCCTGGCACGATTCGGTCGAGATAATAGAGGAAGAACTGGAGATGTGGCGCGAGTTTTGCGATAGATACCCTGAAACCGAAGAGAACGTCATGGCATTATCAGAGACTGGATACCTCGAACGCGTTCTATACGAAATCACCAGGAGTGACGACCATCGGAGTGCAGCAGTGGCGATCTTCAATGAAATAATCTCCGAATATCCCAATACCGTATATGCAGCCTACGCCATCGTCCATCTCCATGAACTAGCGACTGGCGAGCAGATATACAAATACTAATTATTGTTTCTTTATCTTCCTCCAAGTAAGCAATCTTTTCAACGGGTAGGTATTGACTACATCCTGGGGCTCGAGCCAACCACGGCGCGCCGTCGCAACTCCGAACTTCATCCAGAGTAAGCCCTTTGCATCATGTGCATCCGTGCCGAGCGATATCTTGATCCCCATTTCCTTGGCAACCCTGAGATTGGCATCGCTCAGGTCAAGACGGTCCCAGAATGCATTGCACTCAAGCCACGTCTTCGTTTCGACCGCCTTTTCCATCACCCTGTGAAGATCGACTGCATACCCTTCGCGTGATGAGATCAACCGACCGGTCGGGTGCCCGATGATATCGACGTAGGGATTATCCATAGCCGCGCACATCCGCTCGGTCACGTTCTTCTTAAACCCCTGATGTATTGATGCAACGACCAGATCGAATGCCTTAAGGATCTTGTCAGGATAATCCAACTTACCGCTTGGCAGGATATCGACCTCGATTCCCTTGAGCACGCGCACCTTTTTCGACTTTGCGTTGATTCTGTCGATCTCCCTCCACTGTTTTTTCAGCCGATCGAATTCGAGACCATGGGCGTATGCCGCAGACTTTGAATGGTCCGTTATCAATATGTAATCGTACCGTAACCTCTCTGCAGCACCGACGAGGGCAGCAATCGTCGCATCCGAATCAGAATATACCGAGTGCATCTGAAGATCGCCTTTGATATCCTTCAGTTCTACAAGCCTGGGCAGTTTCTTCTTGAACGCAGCTTCTATCTCGCCACGGTCTTCACGCAGTTCGGGTGGTATGTAGCCCAACCCGAGCATCTTGTAGATCTCTGCTTCTGTCTTCCCGGCGACCATTCGCTTTCCCTTGAACAATCCATACTCGCTCAGCTTCATGCCCTTTGTCCGCGCTATGTTCCGACACCTTACATTATGCGCCTTTGACCCGGTGAAGTACTGAAGCGCTGCACCGTATGATTTCGGCTGGACGATCCTCAGGTCAACCTGCACGCCGCCTTCGACGACTATCGAACCCTTGGTGTCACCAGATGCCAGCACACGCTCGGTCCCGGGAAACTCGGTGAATATTCTCACGATCTTTGAACCGTTCCTGCCCGTCACCAGGATGTCGACGTCGCCGATCGTCTCTTTCCACCGCCGCAGAGAACCAGCCGCAGAAATGTCTTTGATCGCCGCTTTTTGCTGCATGTAGCCTATCACATCATTCGCAACCCTTTCCGCCACTGCGATCGAGAGGCGTTCGTGTCCCTTCTCATAGAGCTCAATTCCCTTCCTTATGTTCTCTGCCTTCTTCTCACCCATGCGCGGTAGCTCGGCGAGTTTGCCACTCCTGATGGCCTTTTTCAGATCGACCAAAGTCTCCACGCCAAGTTCCTTGTTAGCGAGGGCGAGTGTCTTCGGACCAAGGTTCTGGATATCGAGCATGTTCAATAGTGATTCGGGTATTCCCTTTGTCACTTCAATGTATTTTTGCATCTTGCCCGTTTCGAGATACTCAGCGATCTTCCTGGCAATGCCGGCGCCGATACCGGACACATCGGCCAACCTGTCCTCCCGGTTCAAAACCTCTACATCCTCGACGAGATCATCGAGCACGCGTGCCGCCTTGCGGTAGGCGAGCACGCGAAAGACCATCTCACCCTTGAACTCCAAAGCATCGGCAATGCGGTCGAATATCCTCGCCAGTTCCTTATTCTTCATCAAGGAATTATGGCTAAGTGACAAAAGAAATCAAGAGCACGGTGGACCGGGTAATTGACAACAATTGTTCACTGGTTATATTTATCAAACGGAGAAATCGTGAAGAAGATCGTATTTGCGTTTTTCGTGGCAATCAGCCAGGCATTTGCCATTACGGATGTAGGCGGGACTATTGCCACCAACACTGTTTGGGGGCCGACCGGCAATCCGCCGGATACGATCTATAATGTCGTCTCACAAGTACTTGTGCCTGACACTGTCTCGTTGATCATACAGCCAGGCGTCCGTATTCAATCACAATATTATGGATTTTCAATTACCGGCCGTTTGATCGCCAATGGGACAGTACAGGATTCGATACTGTTCACGTCAAGCTGTCCGACCCCGAACATAGCCGATTGGCCGGGTATCAGTTTTTTTGGCACAAACGATTCAAGCCACTTCAGTTACTGCATTTTTGAGTATGGTCGATGTGGCTTGGAGTTTTGCAGACATGTCACCATCAGAAATTCTCTACTCAGATTCTGCACTGAGGGCATATCATGGATCTATGGCGGATTATTCAGTGACAACGTGATAACGAACAATGCCACCGCCGGTATAACTGTGCACCAGATAGGCACACTTCTACCAACGATAAGAGACAATGTCATTTCTAACAATCCTTACGGCATACATGTCGATGGTGGAATCATGCCATGTTACATTATATCTAATTACTTCATCAACAATGGCGTGGGAATAGATATCGAAGGCGGTCTGTCTGAAATCACCGAGGAGATGACATGGAATCCGGCAGTTGGCGGGGTAGATTGCCTGCTTTGGTCAGGCATCACAATCGCAGAATCCGGGAAATTGACGATCACGCCAAGCAACACATTCAAGATGCACGGATCCATGATCACGGTAAACGGACAGCTTGTTGCCCGTGGCACTGCAGACAGTATGATTACCTTTACATCATCCCATTCCTCCCCCAATCCCGGAGATTGGGGTGGCATATGTTTTTCCAGCTCGGCAACCGATTCTTCGAGTATAGATCATTGTATCATCGAGTATGGACAAGGCATAACCACATTGTTTACGACACCGATGCGAATTTCACACTCAATTGTGCAATATAACCAAATTGAAGGTATTTTCTGCAACGGTAACATTACAATAGACAGCTGCCAAATATCCAATAATCTTGTAGGTATAGGCTATGGCGGTTCTCATTCATCAGGGGCAGAAGCTTATTTTGGAGCAAATACAATAAGTGATAACGACCGAGGTATAGACATGGGCGGTCACCCGACCAAATTACCCGTATTCTATACGCCAAACCATTTTTCCAATAACACACACGACATCTACATCGACGGCGATGTTCTTGTCCAAGATGAATATGTTTGGAGTCCAGCAGCCGGGAGCGTCGATTGCGAAATCCTCGGTAGTATTATCATCGATACTACAGGTACGTTCACGATCACGCCAGGTAATACTTTCAAAACATATTTCTCGATATCGGTATTCGGACAACTTATCGCCTGCGGTACCGATACGTCAAAGATTACATTCACATCGATGGCCCCGTATCCTACACCGAACAGCTGGGGTGGGATTTTCATCTCACCGTCCGCAGATAGCTGTATATTCTCCAACTGCATCATCGAATCCGCATACATCGGGATCGACGGTCAGGGTCCATTCCGCATGGATAGCTGCCTCGTAACGGGATGCAATCTTGGTATTGGTGCGATCAATGCCATCATTGGTGCCTGCCAGTTTTCCAACCATACTAACTACGGCATCTACTGCTACGGAACAACGGATAGTCTGTTAATATCGAACAATATGATATCAGACAATCGCATCGGCATCAATTGTGAATATGGCGCACTGCCTGTTATAACACTCAACGAGATATTTGATAATACCGAATATGGGGTATTCAATGCCGACAACGATTATTGGATCTACGCTGAGAATAACTGGTGGGGCGATTCGACCGGTCCACGTGATACGTCGGATATCGACACCCTCTATAATCCGAACGGCCTCGGCGACAGAGTGAGTGACCACGTGGATTATGACCCGTGGATCGGTTTTGCGGGATGCAAGGAACAACCGGTCGCAATTCCGGTCATCAGCAGCAATGTATTCTACATTCCGCGCCCAAACCCTTTTGTGAAAACAACGACCTTCTCCTTCGATCTTGCCGATGAACAGAATGTACAATGTGTAATCTACAACGCCCTGGGTCAGGAGGTACGCGGTCTCTGTGACGAGCGGCGAAATGTGGGACAACATCAAATCTTCTGGGACGGACGAGACAGCAAAGGCAGAGCGCTGCCCGCCGGCGTGTACTGGTGCCGTTTCGAAACCCCAGCAATTAAGGCCATCCGGAAAATCATCAAACTCGAGTAGTCTTAGCTTTGCAGAGAATCGACTCAAACGAGGAGATTGTTCCGCCCCACTCCACGGTGTTCGCATTGATCCGCTCCTTATGTCTAATTCTTTTTAGGGCAAGCCCCAGTCCGCGGAACCACCAGCAGGCTATTGTAGCCAATAGAGCACCCGACGGTTGTTTCATGGACTTCTAAACTTGTATGTATTACAGTACCGAACTGGCTATTACGGTATTTTGCCAATTGGCAAAATACCGTAATGTGAAGGCTGAGGCATGATACGCGGTTTACGCTGGAGCCGTCAATCTTGATTTTCGTCAGGTTTTTATTATAATCATGACAAAATGAAAAATGATTTCGTCGAGCAAATTACCCAATGGCTAAGAGCACAACTGAAAGAGACAAATACGGACGGATTCGTTCTAGGATTGAGCGGCGGTCTGGATTCTGCAGTCTGCGCCGCATTGATCCGCAGGGCAACGGACAATTGCCTGGGAATTATTCTGCCCATCGAATCAGACGTAAAGGATCTCGATGACGCCGCGAGTGTCGCATCAACACTTGACCTTAAGACCGAATACATCGATCTCACCACGATCTACAATAATTTGGTCAAACTTATGCCTGCGGGGGACCGACTTGCATTCGGCAACATAAAAGCCCGGTTACGTATGATCGTTCTGTACTACCATGCTAATGTTTTCAATTACCTCGTATGCGGAACCGGCAACAAGACCGAGATCTCACTTGGCTACTTCACCAAGTATGGCGACGGTGCTTGTGATATCCTACCACTCGGTGACCTTTACAAAGGCGAAGTGAAAGATCTTGCACGGACGTTTAACATACCGGAGAAGGTACTCGAAAAGGTGCCCAGCGCAGGTCTCTGGGCAGGTCAAACGGACGAAGGAGAGATTGGCTGTACCTATGATAGAATGGACGAAGCTCTAAGACAGATTGAAAAAGGCCAAATCGGTGATGATATTGCTCGCCGATTGTATGATATGGTCAGAAGAACAGCACACAAAAGAGAAAAACCGAAGATATGCCCGTTGAGGAGGTAGGATGTCACCGATATTCATATTTGCGCCGTTAGGTTCGTTCCTTTCCCTTATTTTTGCACTCTTCCTTTCTAAAGCAACAAGGCAATACGATGAAGGCACTGATGTCATGCGGCAGATCGCACAGGCAGTACGCGAAGGTGCCCGAGCCTATTTAAAAAGACAGTACCGTATCGTCGCCCTCATATTCGCGATCGTCTTCGTCATACTGCTCGCTCTTTCGTTGTCGAAGATGCTCCCCACATTTGTGCCATTCATGTTTCTTACCGGCGGATTCTATTCGGCGCTTTCCGGGTTCATCGGCATGACCCAGGCAACGAATTCGTCAGCAAGGACCGCCAACGCAGCCAGAACGAGCCTCAACAGTGCGCTGCGCGTGGCTTTTGCATCGGGCGGTGTCATGGGTTTCGTAGTCGTCGGGTTGAGTCTCTTAGATCTCAGTTTTTGGTTCTTTCTCCTCAATTGGATCTACCGCAGCCTGCCCCTCGATGCCCGATTATTGGTCGTGACCCAGACAATCGTTGCCTACGGCATGGGCGCTTCGTTCCAGGCCCTCTTTGCCCGGGTCGGCGGCGGCATCTTCACCAAAGCCGCGGATGTCGGTGCTGATCTTGTCGGTAAAGTCGAAGCCAACATACCCGAGGATGATCCCCGCAACCCGGCGACCATAGCCGACAACGTAGGCGACAATGTAGGCGATGTCGCAGGCATGGGTGCCGATCTGTACGAGTCGTATGTGGGATCGATCGTTGCGGCCATGGCTCTGGCATTCGCCGCCGGACTCGGATTCCGCGGCGTGGTCATACCGCTGATCCTTGCCGCTGCCGGTGTTCTCTCGTCAGTAGTAGGTACGTTTCTCGTCCGAACCAAAGAAGAAGCAAGTCAGCGGGCGCTGCTCTTCGCCATAAGAAAAGGCGTTTGGGCTGCTGGTATCTTGATGGCCATTCTTTCCGGGGTGGCAATCTACTATCTTCTCCCAGGCTACTTCAATTTCTACTGGCCGGTCCTCATCGGGCTCGCTTGTGGAGTCCTCATTGGATACTCCACTGAATTCTTCACCTCGGACAATTATCGACCAACACGGAGGATTGCCAGTGCTGCAACGACCGGACCGGCAACGGTCATACTCGAAGGTCTGAGTGTCGGCATGCTTTCGATCGTGCCGCCGGTTGTCGTCGTCGCGATCGCAATCGCCGCGGCATACTACCTACCGGGCGGCGCCACCAACCCGGATCACGGATTGTTCGGCGTGGCAATCGCTGCAGTGGGAATGCTGTCAACGCTAAGCATCACACTCGCTACGGACGCCTACGGTCCGGTCGCGGACAATGCCGGAGGCAACGCTCAAATGGCCAACCTGCCCGAAGAAGTCCGCTCAAGGACCGATGCGCTCGATGCCATCGGCAATACAACCGCAGCGACCGGCAAGGGTTTCGCAATCGGCTCCGCGGCTTTGACCGTACTCGCCCTGGTCGCAGCGTACCGAAGCCAGATAGCCAGGGTCTTCCCGGATCTTGACCTGCGCGTTGCGAATCCGCAGGTCATTCTCGGTCTATTCATCGGCGGTATGATGCCGTTTCTATTCTGCTCTCGTACGATCAAAGCAGTCGGTGAAACTGCGAGCAAGATCGTCGTCGAGGTTCGGCGTCAGTTCAATGAGATCAAGGGGTTGATGGATGGCAAGGCTCGCCCTGATTACGCACAAGCCGTCCACCTCTGCACCGTCGCCGCACAGAAAGAGATGATCGTGCCTTCGCTGCTCGTCGTCGCCGTACCGATCGTGGTTGGGATTTTACTTGGTCCCAACGGGGTCATCGGATTGCTCGTTGGCGCGCTCATCACCGGCTTCGCGGTTGCGCTGATGATGGCGAATTCGGGCGGCGCCTGGGACAACGCGAAAAAATATATTGAAAAAGGTGCACTGGGCGGCAAGGGTTCAGCCGACCACAAGGCATCTGTTGTTGGAGACACTGTTGGCGATCCCTTCAAAGATACCGCAGGGCCATCGCTCAACATACTCATAAAATTGATGTCCACGGTCTCCATTGTCTTCGCCGGATTCATTCTGCGTTTCACGATCTTCAGGTAGTTGAAGATTAAGGACTGGCCGGCAAGCGACCGACCCAGAGAGAAGTTCTACGAACGAGGAAGCTACGGTCTAACCGATACCGAACTCCTCGCCATCATCATCGGTAAAGGGGTCAGGAATAGGACCGCGGTGGATCTGGCCAAAGAGATATTCAACAAGGCTGGCAGCCTAAAGAAATTGAGCCAAAAGACCGTCGCGGAGATCGAACGACTGAAGATCCCTGGTCTGGGTCGCGCGAAGATCATCTCGATACTCGCCGCGCTCGAAGCGGGAAGGCGTTCCCTCTCAAGTAAAGGAAGAAAGAAAGTCAAATTTGCCAACCCGGATGATGTCTTCAAGTTCTATGCTCCGCTGATCGGCGGATTGAAATTCGAGGTCTTCAAAGTAGCAGCCGTTGACGGACAAAACATACTCATCAATGACCACACGGTGTCAAAGGGTATTCTCGATGCTAGTCTGGTCCACCCGCGCGAAGTATTCCAGTTCGCGATCAACGAAAGTGCCAGTGCAATCTTCCTCATCCATAACCATCCCAGCGGAATACAGAAGCCCTCTGAGGATGACCTGAAAATCACCGAACGGATATGCAGAGCCGGCGATATTGTCGGTGTATCCGTAGTCGACCACGTAATAATATCTGAGGACGGATATTATTCATTCTCCCAGCACCATTTGCTGTGAAATGAGACTCGCAAGCTCAGACTACGCTGCCCGCGCAGTCGACAACACGATTCTATGTCTTACGGGCCGAAATCACGTCGCAAGAATTTCGATGATCTTATACAAGGTGGGATCGATCTTCTTCTTCTTCTCGTAGGTCTCGCGAAACGGCGTGCAAACTATCTGCTGTTTGACTTCACCGATCATGCAGCCGAATTTGCCTTCGCGGACCGCACTGACTGCGGCGAACCCGAGTTTGGAGGCAAGGATGCGGTCGTTTGCCGTCGGCGTTCCACCGCGCTGTATATAACCTAGCACGGCGACGCGGTAATCTTCGTGTACCAGGTTCTTCACCTTCGCCGCGATCGTGAACGCATTGCCTGCCTCATCGCCCTCAGAGACGATGACAATGTTCGATTTCTTCCCTTTCTTTATGCTTTCATTGATCTTGTGGGCAAGGGCATTGATGTCGGTCGGCGTTTCAGGGATCATGACATCCTCTGCTCCTCCGGCCAATCCAACGGCCAATCCTATGAAACCAGACAATCGCCCCATTACCTCAATGAAGAAAAGCCGCTCCAGTGATGCAGCAGTATCCCTTATCTGGTCTATTGCCTGGAGCGCATTGTTGATCGCCGTATCGAAACCGATCGTGAAGTCGGTACCGTAGAGATCGTTGTCTATTGTGCCTGGCAGGCCGATCATCTGCACGCCATACTTTATCGAGAAAGCCTCTGCACCGCGCATCGTACCGTCGCCGCCAATGACGATCACGACGTCGATACCATGGTCCTCGAGTACCTGCTTCGCCCTCGCCATCCCCTTCTCGGTCTCGAATTCCTTGGAACGCGCCGTCCCCAGTATTGTTCCGCCGCGCTGGATTATGTTTGCGACAGACCCGCGATGGAACCTTTCTATATAATTCAAAACCAACCCGTTGTAGCCATCCTGGATACCGACGACGTCAAACCCGTAATGCAGTGCAGTCCTTACTACAGCCCTGATCGCCGCATTCATGCCCGGCGCATCGCCGCCGCTCGTAAGGATACCGATCCTTGTCTTCACTATCATAATTATAGTAATTAATCCAATTGTGTCAACTTCAGATCGGTAATGAGCATGACGCGCCAAGCATTGGAAATACGTCAATTGGGGCTTGACAAATCCGGAATTACGTGTAGAATAAGCATAGTGATGAACAGAAGGAGGTGAACGACTATGACGAAAGCTCAACTGATAGAGACAATGTCACAAAGAGCCAAAATCTCCAAACGCGCTGCTGGCATCGCTTTAAATACGTTCGTCGAATCAATAACCAATGCTCTGAGAAGCGGTGACAAAGTAGCACTAGTAGGTTTTGGAACGTTCTCTATTTCCAAGAGGAAGGCAAGAACGGCTCGTAATCCTCGTACTGGAGAGACCATCGAGGTACCGGCAAAGAGAGCGCCGAAATTCAAGGCGGGGCGCGACCTCAAAAATGCTGTGAAATAACAATACAAATGTCAAAAAAGGGATGGTTTTGCCATCCCTTTTTTGTTAAACTCTCCCCGCAGAGAATTCAATGACCTGCGCTCAACCTCCATAAAGGGTTGGATAATTCACATTGAAGCGCCGTCTGTAATAGACGCGCATGCCGACAAACAAAACGATCAGAGCGGCGAAGTATAATGGATAAAGTACTCCGGTGACGATGGTAAATAAAAGACCCGGCAAGCGAAACGAAGCGATCGTGACCTTTCTATGGACGGTACTCGCGGAAAGTGCGTGCACAGCTGCAAAAAGGAAGAGCGGCCATGATAGAACAGCCGGAATGAGGCAAATATAGTCGCGTCGGATATAAGCAGCGACAATCGCGCCGGCCATCAGTAAAGTGGAGATCACATGAGAGAGTGTCGGACCCAGAAACACACCGGTCGTCAGGTCACCCGTTTTGCGGTCGCCGTCGATATCGACAATCGTTGTGTTGATGAACACAGCGCAGATGCTCAAGAAGTACGGCAGAAAACGAGCAAGAATGTGAAAATCGAACTCCTTCACCAACAGCCACCCGATGGCGAAATTTATGATCCCATAGCCAACCCCGTTCGCCAGGGTGTCGATTATCGGCTTCCCCTTGAATTTAAACGGTGGTACCGAATAGAGGGTGCCAAGCAGGATCGATGCAATGACAAGAACTGAGAAGAGCCACCCAAAACGTATCGACAGAAAGATAGCTCCTGCCCACAGTATTGCCATTTCAATATAGGCGGCCCGGGTCCTCACAAAACTCCCGCTGATGAGGAAGAGTTTCTCATTCACACGGTCAGTATCAACATCCATGATCTGATTCAGAATATATACACCACCGGCCGCCATGGTGTATATGATTAAGCCCAATGTGATGTCATAGGTGAAACGCCCCTGTCCGGCGCCAAAATAGCTCCCGATCAGGAGGAAATTCCATGAGGGAATGAGAATGAGGGGTCTTAGAATGAAAAAATAATCAAAGGGATTGGATCTCGGCACTGCGCTACTTGACTTTTGTTACCTTGCCGGCATGCAGACATCTTGTGCAGACGAGGACTCTCTTTGCCTCGCCATGCAGCTTCACCTTGACTCTCTGCAAATTGATCCTGAACTTCCTTTTCGTCACATTATCTGCGTGACTTATCTTTGAACCAACCTGGGCACGTCTCCCGCAAACCGCACATCTTCGGGCCATATGTCTCCTTTCTCCCTATTATATTGATACGTACGACAAAGTCAACGGTTCGCTGCCGGGACTATGATTGACACCGTATTCATATTTCGTATAATAGCCCATGTCGGTCAAAGAGAATATTGCATCTCTCCGCGTACGGATCGACCGCTGTGCAGCCAGGGTACAGCGAACTGCCTACGAAATTCAGATCGTCGCGGTTGCCAAAACCTTCCCCGCTGCGAGCATAGAAGAAGCGATCTCCTGCGGTATAGGGATCATCGGCGAGAACCGCGTCCAGGAAGCCATCGAGAAGTACCGGATCATTGGTGACAGAGTCACCTGGCACATGGTCGGCCACCTTCAGACGAACAAAGTGAAGGACGCTCTGAAGATCTTCTCGATGATCCAGAGCCTCGACTCCTTGCGCCTGGCTCAAGAGATCGAAAAACGAGCAACCACCAAAGTCGACTGCCTCATCGAAGTCAATACTTCTGGAGAACGCACCAAATTTGGATTGTCTCCGAATGACGTTCTTGATTTCTACGGCAGTATAATTGCCTGCAGGCACATCGATATTCAGGGGTTGATGACGATCGGCCCGGGCTGGGCCGTCGAGGACCCGGAGGCATCCCGCCTCTGTTTCCGCATCCTGCGCGGATTGCAGGAGGAACTTGCACAGGAATACGACCGCCCCTTCCCCATTCTTTCCATGGGCATGACTTCGGATTTCGAAGTTGCCATCGAAGAAGGTTCAAACATGATACGTATCGGCACCGCGCTTTTCGGACCGCGAACACAAAGTGGTATCGAATAAGACAATCCAGACCGGCGATCTGAAGAAATTGAACGAGTGGCGCAGCTATCAGTCTACGCTTTCCCTCATACTTTACGCAGCAGTCAAACGACTCTTTCCAAAAAGAAAACTCCGGATCGAACACTCGATGAGCAGAGGTTTCTACTGCAAGCTCGGTACGAAAATCGACCCCGCTATGGTGAAGAAGATCGAGAGAAGAATGAGGAAACTCATCGACGAGAACCTGCCCATTCAGCAAGCCTCTTTCCCGAGAGAAAAAGCCGCCTACCTTTTCAACAACCTGGGGCAACCCGACAAAGTGAAACTCCTGACCAATATTCGTAAGAAGCACGTCACACTCTACTCACTGCTCGACGTATATGATATGTATATCATCCCGCCGTTCGATACTACGGCACGGGTTCCCCTTTTCTACCTCAGGCATTTCAGCCCCGGTTTTGTTATGATCTTTCCCACTTGGCAGGACCTTTCGAAATTGCCGGAATTCGTGCCGCAACCACGACTCAACCGGATATTCAATGAATACGTGGAATGGGCGCGCATCCTAGAGATCGACGACGTCGGACCACTGAATGCCGTAATAAAGAACGGCGGAGGACCCCAAATAATCAAGATCGTGGAAGCATTACATGAAAAGAAGATCGCTCAGATTGCCGACCGGATCGTCAAGGAGAGGAGCAAGGTCGTTCTCGTTGCTGGCCCCAGCAGCGCAGGCAAAACGACATTCACAAAGCGCCTTGCAATACAATTGATCGTCAACGGAACAAGACCGCTTGTCATATCGACCGACAACTACTTCCAACCCCACAGCAAAACACCAAGAGATGAGTACGGAAAGCTTGATTTTGAAACGATCGAGGCGGTCGACACCGCACTTATGAATACTCATTTGCTTCAGATCATCAATGGCCGCACCATCACAGTTCCCAAATTCAATTTCGTCACTGGAAGACGCATCAAGGGCCATGTGGTCAAGGGGAAAGACTTTGATGTCGTTCTTCTCGAAGGGATACACTGTTTGAATGATCAACTGACGCACAGGATACGGAGGGATATCAAGTTCAAGATCTACATTAGTGCATTGACCCAGCTCAATATCGATGATCATAACCGCATTTCTACGACTGACACGCGTCTGATAAGGAGGCTGGTACGCGACACCCATTTCCGCGGCTACCGTACCCGGGAAGTACTGAAGCTATGGGGCAGGGTCATCAGGGGCGAGGAAGGGAATATCTATCCGTACCAGGAAGAAGCCGACGAGATGTTCAATTCGGCGCTCGTTTACGAACCCGGCGTACTCAAGAGATTCTGCGTGCCGCTCCTCAAACGTATAGCGAAACGCTCATCCGAGTTCGCAGAAGCGAAGCGGCTCATCGACTTCCTCAATCTGTTCTATGATCTCTCCGGCCGCGATGTCCCCTCCAACTCGATCCTCCGCGAGTTCATCGGCGGGAGTTCATTCGTTTATTGACGAGCGTGTCAAAAACGGTATAATCATCGAGGAGTATACTTGGAACCCGTATGTAAGGTACACCATGCATGATTATTGTGCATTATATACTGATTCAGTGCATTGGCCAACGGAATCCGCCGTGATTTCGTGCATTTGCTCTGGCACACGTTTTGCTATATACATCTGTAACAATGTCTTCTACAGAGACTTTCATAGAGTTTTGACAATGAACAGCCGGTGGCCACACGTCCATGCCGGTCGCCGGCTGCAACAACGATAAAGTGAAGGAGGAACTGTGAGGAACGACATGATTAAATGGCTTACCCTGATTATGATACTCGCCCTACCATTTACAGGGCACGCAACAAAGTATGGGATCTTGCATCTTAAGTCGGTGGGTGTATCTTATGCAACGACCGAGGCCGTAGCCAATCTCTTGGCCGGCGACCTCACCAGTCTCGGACATACTGTACTCAATCCCGAAGCCATGGATGATGCAACCGGTACGATCATCGAGTGTTATCAGACCGCGTGTGCGGCCGATGCCGGAGCAGTAGCTGAGGTCGAAAGAGTCATCTACGGTTCACTTTCAACGCTTGGGGAGAAGCATATCGTCCAGGTCTCAGTCGTCAACGTTGCGACGAGAGAAGTAGTCTGGGCAGGCAGTCTCGCCGCCAAAACGGCTGAAGACCTTGACACTGTGGTAAAGAGATTGGCAAAGTCGATCTCTGAAGGGAAAAAGGCAGAAGAGACGGTTGAGGTCGGATTGATAACCGAGGAAGAAGAAAAAGAACCCTTGCGCAGAAGGGTATTCCATACCACCGGCATAAAGGTAGGAGTGATAAAACCATTGGGCGGGTATGCCGATGCCGGCATGCTCTTCCTCTCCGGTGCGCAATACTGGTATGAAATGCCCAATTTGGCCGTGGAAGTTGCCGCGTATTACGCCTGGACAGGGAGCTTAGGATTCGATTTGGAAGGAAATGCTGCCGAATTTGTTGCACCCGAGATATCGATCCTGTACATGACGAGTAAAGGGGACATATCACCTTATTTTGGCGGTGGCTTCGGTTTGGGATGGATTACGCTTCAGCCTGAGGGTGACTTCGATTTGGGTACGGCGATCGGTCCCGCCTTCAATGCCGGCTGCGGTGTGGTCTTCTTCCGGACGTACGACTTAAAGATCACCGCGGATATCAGATACCGAATCAATTTTGCTCAAGTTTCGGCCATCATCGACCAGGACAATCGATTTGAAGGGCCCCACCACGGGATCACATTTTCCATTGGCCTCAGTTACCGCCCAAGACCGAAAGGCTGTGGTGGGTGCGGTGGAGGATGCCTCAATATATGGTAGGAATGATGATCAATCTATGAGCTCGACCGTCGTTCTGTCTGATATTTGCCAGTAGAGCGGCTTCACCGAGGCAGCATTCTCGATCCTTAGGATGCTGCCTCTGGCAGTCTCACCGAAGTCTCTGTTGCACTGGTTCTCGTTCTTGTTCAACCTGACCAATTCCACCCTCCCCCGCGGCGAACAGAGATAACATCGGCTCCTTCCCTTCTCTCTAAGCAAATTGCTGACGACCCGATAGCCGGCTGTGGCGGAAAGCGGCACTTTCGTCCTGACCGCCACGAGATAGGAGAATTTCAAGAGACCGATCTCACGGTTGAGCCCCTGGTTTATCACTCTGAGATACTCGGGCGGTGACCACGCCACTGATTGATGGCACCACTCGTCCCTGCCTTTCACATTCAACAGCGCACAAGGACCATCATGCAAGCAAGGCAGTATAACCTGGATACGTTTATGCCTTGTCAAATCATCCCTTAAATACATCAGACGGCGTGTGAGTTTCTTCAACGCAGGCTCGATGATAACAAGCAACCCTCCTTCAACGAGGCTGCCGTACAGCCTGCCCATGAAATCACTCGGCAGCGTATCATCCTCAACTATCTCAGCCAGCGAATTGACGAGCAGTATGATATCGTACTTCTTTCTACTTGTAGCGCTACAGACTTCTCTCGCATTCCTCTGGAACAGTCTTGCCTTCAACCTTGGATCTCCCCTGCTTCGAAATTGTAGCATCTGTCGGGCTCTATCGAGCATTATCTTCGACGAATCGATCCCCATCAATCGGAATTCCACATCAGGGACTCTGTCCTTCAGAGCATGATAGAGCCCGATCATCCCCGCACCATCACCGCATCCGACATCGAGCACGCTGTAATGATTTCTGTTCAGTAAGAACTGCGACCAGTGTTTCCTGATCTCCTCCGCCACGAACATTGTTTTCATCACATTTGTTGGGAAGTTATATAGAAAATATGCATCTGAATATTTCGCTTCTGACGGATTGTTGACGAAAAAATCGGCAGTGAGCCGTCTCATCTCTTCTCTTACACGTTTCAATTTACGGGTGTAGCGTGATTGTGTTCTGAAATTCAATCCCTCCAGACCCGTACGAGAGAGAATCTCACTCTCAATCTGCTGAGGTAGTCTCATGAATGCAATTGCGTAGTGCTACGTCAATGTCACAACTCTTGCACCGCAACTTTCGAATAGATCGCGCGTGTGATCATCTGATGTTAGATAAATTACCTGATTCCCCTTTTCGACAAAATTCTGCACTAACTTAGCCAGCCGCTCACGCCGCTGCCAGTCAGCAAAGATAAAAGCATCATCGAGGAGCATGAAGGTACCATTTGGATAGACTTTCCGCAAGGCGGCCATACGAAAACACAGGAGCAGCTGGTCTTTAGTACCGCTACTCAAGTTATCCAATGCATACTTTCTGCCGGACCTGTCTTCGACGATGAAATTCTCACTCTCAACAGAAACCTTTTCGTACCTGCCGGTCACCGCGCGAATGAATTCGCTCAAACTGTCTTCGCCCTGTAGTACGCCGCCGATGAACTGGTCGAGTTCGCTGCTCATACTCCTCAGAATCTCCCGCACCTTCAGTGCAGCCTGTTTTTCGAGATCGTAGTCGTGCAATTCGCGATCCAGTCTATCGTATTCGATGAATGCGGCACGATCGTCACTTACTCCGGATCTTGCCTGCTCCACCTCGCGGAAGAGCTTTATCGAACGCGTCAATTCATCGATGCGGTGTTGAATGCTGTCCCTCTCTGAGATCAATTCCTTCTCTGCGGCAAGGTCGCCCTCACGTTCCGGCCGCGTGACCTTTCTCTCGTTTATCATTCTTTCCCATTTTTTCGAATCCTTCTCAAGTAGAAGCCCGGACAGGCGAGTGGCTAGGTCCGTCAGTTCGTTCTCCAATCTTCTCTTCTCCGAAAGCTTTATCTCCAGGTCGGATAATTCGGCAAGCCCCGTTTTGGCTCTCAGCTCTTCTATTTCGCCATCGATGACATTGGCCGCGCGTGCCGTCGATATACGGTCGACGATCCTCTTCTTTTCCTCGATCGACGCCGTCGTCCTTATCAATTCTGTCTGATTGCTCTCGATCCGCTCGGACAATTGTTCAATATCACCAACCTCTGGAAACACCTTTCTCGCCTTTTCCAGCCAACCCTGTCTCTTCATCACAATCTTCTTCACCAGGCGGCGGCGGTATAATACGAATCCGAAGAATGAGAGTGAACCTGCAAGCAGAAGGAGTGACGGAATGAATAGTACTCGGCTGAACAAAGCAGCCGCCGCAGCGATTGTTGTCAACAGCGCGATCACTGCAGGAAATACAATTGACGGCATACGCGGCACTTGGGTGGGATCGCTCCTTGCCTTCAGTCCTTCATCGTTTATGTACTGGTCGATTTCGGACAGCTTGCTCCTCTTTCGTTCCAGTTCCAAAACTTCGGTCTCGATCTCTTTCACTTTTTGCCCTTCGCCGGTGCATGCCGCGCGCTCGATATTCAGTTTCTGCCACTCACTTAGATACTCATGCTTGTAACGTTCGTACTCCTGAAGTATTGTCCTCGTCTCAACATAGGAATGATAAAGCCGGACGAGTTCCTGATAATTCAGAAAAGCCCTGTGATGAACGATCTTTTCGATCTCTTTCTTTAGGAAGTCATGTCTGATGGCAAGTGCCGAAAGTTCGGCTTCCTTCTTTCCAATCTCCCCGATCTTGTCCAGATAGTCGCCCAGTGCTTCTTTGCGCTGCCGTTTGCCATCGATCTCTGCCTGTTTTGCCCGCGTCCACTCTTCTTTTGCCGGCTGCAGCTCGACAGCTTTGAAGATCTGTTCATCAAGTTTGGTAAATGGTATGCCTGTATCAGCCTTGCTCAGCATTGTCTTGATGCCGTCCCAAAAACGCGTGCCCCGGTCGCTGAAGACGATAGACTCCGAGGCCTGCACGTATAGCAGATTGGCCACATCGCCGACGGGCAGTTCAATACCCAATCGCTTGGCGGGCAGCGTATAGGTATGGTCGTTCTCCTGTAATTCGACTTCGGCGCCTTCTGGTTTGCCATACCTGAGACCCGCCGCCGATCTCTTGAAAAGAACATGCCCGAGTACCTCAACCAATGCTGTCTTGCCTGCTTCATTCAATCCGAAGACGACATCGAAATGACCCGGGTCCATGGAAAAATCGCGTAGCGGACCGTACTCGCCGATACGGATACTCTTGATCCTCACTTCAACACCTTACTGAAAACGGGAAGACAAATCTCGAATATTTTCATGCGAAGATCGTCGTCGAGGTCTGCGGTTTTGGCAACAAAGTTCCGCACCATCGGGTTGGCGAGAACCGTATCCCAGGATTGTATCTCCGGATCGAAACGCAGATAGGGAAACCTAGTTTCGTGCTTCAGTCGTACGGCCGACAGCGCTTCCAAGTAATCATTTTCCTTTTCCGCAATATACCCCTGTACTACCACACGAGGCATTACGCGTGGATCACCGATACTCCGGAGGAATTCCTCTATTGCCTCAAGCACACTTGCCTCGGCCTGCGGATACACGAAGAATTTTTTATTGAGATAGTAGGGTGCATTCTCAACGACATGTTCCTGTAAGTCGATACTGCCCGTGTTGACCTCCACCAGGCGAAATGAACGCTCACCCTCGCATTTTGTGTCCAGAGCGATCGGTGAACCGGGATATACTACTTGCGTACCTTCGTAGTGTAACATTACAGAATGCGCATGGATATGACCCATCGCCACGTAACGCGCGACGTTCTGCAGATCGACCGGAAATATCGGCATGTATTCGGTTTCCTGATCACTGAGCAGCGAGTAGATATATGACTGGTCATATACCGTACCATGCGCCAGCAGAATGTCAATGCCGCCCGGCAGTTCTTTTATACATTCGCTGAATCTAGCCTCTTGATAGGGTATTCCGCAGATCTTCAAACTGTCGATCTCCAGACAATGAAAGGGTTTCTGGATCAGCTGTACGACATTCTTTCCGTAGTCGCAACCCGAGCCGAATGAAGCTGCATCATGGTTCCCGGGAATGATGATGAACCTGCATCGTGCCGCATCGCAGATGCGTCGCACATCCTTCCTCAGCAGCGTGCCATCGGTATCAGAATCAAAGAGGTCACCTGCGATCAAGAAGTAATCGGCCCCCAGTTCATCCGCCTTCTTCACCAACCATCCGAGGGTCTCGAGACGCCCTTCTTCCCCTTTTTTCAAATGCAGGTCAGCCGTGTGAATGAACTTCATAAATTCAATATTCCCGATCGAAAAAATCAGACAGGATCCGGCGGTGGTCAAAGGCGAGCATTTCCGGAATCTCATCAGGGGCGAACAGACCGATGTCGGCCGCATCATCACACGCCTTCGGAACACCGCTCCCCTGTGCAATGAACACCAGTGATATGGTGTGCTGGCGCGGATCACGAGACGGATCAGAATAACAATGGAATTGTCTTACCAGGGTGACATCCAAACCGGTCTCCTCTTTTGCCTCACGCACGGCAGCTTGCTCGGCCGATTCTCCATAGTCAATGAATCCACCAGGTAGTGCCCAGCCATATGGCGGGTTTCTGCGTTTGATCAGAACTACTTTTTCATTGATTTCAATGATGATATCGACCGTTGGTAAAGGATTACGCTGCGTCATCCATGGAATTATAGGCATAATAACGCCCAAATCAATAGTTGACAGGGCTTTATTGTGTATTATAATAACAGAACGGAAGGCAAGTTACGTTGAATACCATTTATTATTTCTCGATATTCCAACCAATCACTTGACACCGTTTGATACTAAATAGGGGGTTATCCATGGAAAAGTTTGTCGAATTCGCGACAATTTCTAAAAATAGCGACTATCAGGACGGAGGATGACAGGGAACATGCCACGGAGAATATCATTCATCTTATTAATTATCATTGGCCTCGGACTGGCCGCCGAAAACGAAACGACGAGACTCGTCGACATAAAGATCGAGCACCACGATCAGGTTTACAGCCTGAATAGATATCGTTTGACCATCACCGATGCAGGCACAGATTATGTCAGGGCACTGGTAAATGACCACGAGATCGCGACTCTTGAAAGCGCAGGCTACAGGGTCACGATTGTGATCGAAGACTACCAGGCATACAAGGATGATGTTTTCAAGAGGGGATTCTATCGCACTTATGCCGAGGTTTATGCAGCGCTCGACTCTTTTGTCACCGATTACGGCAACATCTGCCGCCTCGACACCATAGGCCTCAGTGTCCAGGGACGTGCAATCTGGGCGATGCGGGTGACTAATAATCTCCAGATCGAAGAAGACGAACCGGAAATCAGGCTTGCCGGCAATATCCACGGTGACGAGCACATCGGAACCGAGATAACCCTGTATTTCTTGAGATACCTGCTCACCAATTATGCAACGAATGCCCAGGTTCAGGCGTTGATCGATAGCAATGAGATCTGGATCCTTCCGACTTTGAATCCTGACGGTAAAGTAGCGAACACGCGCCGTAACGCAAACAATGTCGATCTGAATCGGGACTATGGATATTTCTGGGATGCCTGGGGCGGCAGTCCCGCACCTTCATCACAGATAGAGAACCAACTGCTGATGCAACATCTCGAAGAGAACAACGTAAGTCTTGAATACAACTATCACTCTGCGGCCCAGTATGTCAACTACCCCTGGGATTATCATCAGGCCGACCCTCCTGACAGCCTATATATCATCCTCTTGTCCGAGATATACGCCGATTCGGCCAGCCTCGTGGCGATCAACGGCTATGATTGGTACCAGATAACCGGTTCGCTCCAGGACTACACTATAGGCACGAACGGCGCATTTGCCTGGACGATCGAAACTCTCGAACCTTCGGCCTCGTCGGCGATCGATCAAATATGCTACAACAATCGTGACGCGTTGATGGATATCTGCAGCCGTACCCGTTGGGGAATTACCGGAGTTGTCAAGGACAGTATAAGTGATTCACTGCTCTATGCCAGGGTCGAATTCATCGAGCCCGAACGAATAGACATTTACACTGATCCGTATAGAGGTGATTTTCACAAGATGATCGAGCCCGGAACCTATAGCCTGAGGATCACTGCGAATGGTTACACGCCGAAAACAATGAACGACGTGAGCATTGCGCCGCAGAGCGGTGTATCGGTCGGCGACATTCTCCTCGTGCCCGATTCCACTTATCATCATGCCTTCAAGGTCGTAATCACCAGGTACGCCGATCACGACGAGCAAGGAAACAAAACTCAACCCCGACATGCACTCGGCCCTGCAGACAGCCTGTGGTTTTCTCTGGGACGGTCCGGATACATCGTCCTCGACATGGGCGCTAACTCTCCTATCACCGACGGACCAGGCGATGATTTCACCCTATTCGAAGGCGACGACGGCATCGATGAGGGCTATGGAGTGTACGTCAGTACAGATTGGTTCGGCTCATGGGTTCTATGCGGCACGGATACGGGTACGGCGAGTTTCGATCTTTCTACGGCCGGGTTGAGCGAGGCCAGATATGTCAAAATCGTTGACGACGGTGACATGCAGCTCACGCAATATTCGGGTTTTGATCTCGACGCAATACATGCCGGGCCTCCTGTAGGAATAACTAACGATCGCGTAATCCAAACTACCGATCCTTTTCCGTATTTGTCTGTGCTGCCGAATCCTTTCACCGAGCTGACGATTGTCAGCTTCAGCACAGGGCATAGGGCAGAAAGAACGGAGCTCATGATTTATGACGCTGCCGGACGTATGGTCACGGACCTGTCCAGTACTATAACCCATGCACCAAGCACCATGCAGGTTGTCTGGGACGGCCGTGATGGAGAGGGACGCAGGGTACCGTCCGGTGTTTACTTTGTCCGGCTCGATGCGGATCGATACAGTAGCATCGAGAAAGTGATTTTGCTCAGGTAACGGTTGCGTTTCGGTAACGAAGCACATTACCGCTTTATGAAACGGACATCGGAACCGTATACCGACAGACGATCTTTTTATAGGGGGTTTTATGATACTTAGAAAAATCATGGTAACCATTTTATTTTTTGTGACCGCGGTGCTTGCCGCAGAATATCTCGTCAAAGTAGACCTGGATACAGAGCGACTGACTCCGCTCTTCGAGGAGGGATTGAGGCCGATCGCCGAACTTGATAATACCGCACTGGTCCTCGTAGCAGATAATGAAACACTGAAACTTACGGGCTATTCATTCCAGATCATCGCGCAGGATCCGCAACCCGATGAATACTACCTCGTCTCCACTTATTACGAAAGCATCGATCTGGATTACTACGGAGAAATCCTGATGACCGATGGCACTGTTCACCTGTTGAGACTGCACCCTGGAATGCTCGAACCTCTGACAAGAGAGAGAGTCGACCTCTTGCGGCTGATGTTCACGCCGATCATTCGAAGCGATCCGCAGGCATCTCGCACTTACTACGATCCGCTGATTCAGTTGATTGTCGACCGCGTCGACCCGGATAGTGTACTGCATTTCGTGCAGCGTTTACAGGACTTTCGGACCCGATATTCTACACATGACTCGTGCTTTGCTGCAGCTAATTACATCGCCGGCAAATTCACCGAATATGGCTGCGACTCGGTCTATCTACAATACCACACGACCAACCATGCACCCAACGTAATTGGTGTTAAACGCGGTACCATGCACCCTGACAGTATATATGCTGTCGTCTGTGGGCACTTCGACGCGACATCGAACCAGGCTCCGAACATCGCGCCCGGTGCCGATGACAATGCAAGCGGAACCGTCAGTGTAATTGAAGCGTTGCGCGTGATGACCGACTACCAGTTCGAATACTCAATACGATACATTGCCTTTTCCGGTGAAGAATTTGGATTATACGGAAGTTACCATTATGCATCACTCGCCCGGTCTCAGGGCGACAGTATTCTCGGCGTCCTCAATGCCGACATGATCGCCTATGTCAATGCACATCCGGAAAGCCTCGACGTCCTCGCGAAGATTTCAAATCCGCCGTGCGAACCCTTTGCCGACTTCTTCATTGCGGCGGCCGATTCATATACGAACTTGCTGACGAGAAAGCGCATGGTTACTTCTGCGGGGTACTCTGACCACCATCCTTTCTGGCAGAACGGGTACCTTGCATTATGCAATATAGAAGATAATCCGCTTGTCAATCCCCACTATCATCAGACAAGTGATACGATCGGTGCCGGCTACAACGACAATCCATTCTGTACAGAAGTAACAAAGGCACAGGTTGCAGCGCTATGCATGATGGCGATCCCGATGGCAACAGCATATCTGAACGTACCTGCCTACTGGATCGTGGACTCTGCTCCAGGAGGCAACGGGAACGGACTGTGGGAAAGCGGCGAGGAAGTCGATCTGGTCGTAGAGATATCAAATGTGGGCGTAGACATCGCCGCCAATACGTACGGGCTGATCAGCAACACTAGCCCTTATGTGACGGTTCTCCAGGATAGTTGTTATGTCGGCAACATTCCGCCGCAAGATACAATGGAAATGGCTTTCCGCATGTCGGCATCAGGTTCAACGCCCTTGGGTCACGAGACGAATTTTGACCTTCACATTGAATGCAACAGCGGATCATGGGACTACCCGCTACAGATCTTCATCAACCCCATGCCCGTTCTTTCTTTTTATGAATATTCGATAATCGATGCGAACGGTGTGCTCGAGCCCGGAGAGACGGCTGATCTCGTCGTTATGCTCACGAACCAGGGTGCTGCTCCGGCACAGGGTGCAAATGCGACTCTCTCATGCATTTCGCCGTTAATAACGTTAAACGATAATACGGGTAGTTACGGTCCGATCGCGATTGGCGATACGATAGGTAACGTATCGGATCCGTTTACGGT
>CP070705.1:1011782-1033923 GCA_020349965.1 Caldifarciminota bacterium
GCCAAATGTCTTTCTTCTCAAACCTATTTGTCGCGATGTATTTCTCCAATACTGCAATGATCTGTTCTTTAAAAGGTAGCTGAAAATCGACAACGTACCGCATTGAAATCAAACGTGCGGCAATATCATTACTGATTTGTCCTGTTTTTTCGACAACCGGATCGAACTGCCCTTCCACTAGGCCGAGCATAAGATTTTCGCTGCAGATATCCATTTGACCCTTCAATTGCTCAATTTTCTCTTGAACGATCTCCCAGGGCAAGGTATCAACCGCCAGCATAAAATGCCGCATGAAAACATCTCTGTCAGGTTTACCATTTGGCCCGGCTTCACGATAAGCCCTGACTATCGCCTCGTCTACTATCCCGCTCGTGAGCCGGTTTGCTATATTATCGTGCAACTCGCGTATCTTGTAAACTCTACGTAGTGCCACTTCATAATCGCCCTTCATCATATCAAGAGTAAGGAGCGTACTATAATAGCTTCGCAAGGTTTTGTTATCTTGGATGTCATATGTTTCAAGATCCTTTTTGATGTCCGCACAGACCAATCTGGCAAATTCATGGAAAGCTTCTTTATCAGCATAAAGCTCACTCACTTTTCCCTCCACTGCATATGTATAGCGCGGGAGATCATCAATACTCTCAATCTTCTTCTTTACTGGTTCCTGTATTTGAGCTAACAAAGGCACCAACACAATTGAACCGAGCACGCCTGCCATGATTAGCTTTTTCATCGCTACCTCCTTCTTTACATCACTACAAAGAAATCAACCTTTACCATCAATATCCTCAACCGTCATTTGGGCTAATTGTATGTAGTTATGTTATTAGTGTCAAGCCCAGTCCACCTCGCCTTTATGATACAACCCTTGAAAATTCAACAATTATCTGTATAATGGAATAAATTACGGAGGCTGCATGAAAACGAACCGCGAGTATGTGGAGTTCGCAGATCGATTTAGCGCCAATAATTATCATCCCCTGCCAGTTGTGCTGACCCGCGGCAAAGGAATCTGGGTGTGGGATGTCGAAGGCAAAAAGTATCTTGATATGCTCAGTGGATATTCGGCCCTTAATCAAGGCCACTGTCATCCCAGGATTGCCGGTGCACTGAAAAAACAAGCAGAAAAATTGACCCTCACGTCCCGCGCCTTTCACAACGACCGGATGGGCGAGTTTCTCAAAAAGATATGCGATATCACCGGCTACGAAAAGACCCTGCCCATGAATTCCGGCGCTGAAGCCGTTGAAACTGCGATCAAGGTTGCACGCAAATGGGGATACAGCAAGAAAAGAGTGGCTGAAGACAAAGCCGAGATCATGGTGTGCGAGAACAATTTTCACGGACGTACAACAACGATCGTTGGATTTTCCTCTGAGACACAATACCGTGCGGGCTTCGGACCTTTTGCGCCTGGTTTCAAGATGATTCCATATAATGACACAGAGGCGCTTGAAGGAAATATCAATGAGAACACGATCGGGTTCATGGTCGAACCAATACAGGGGGAGGGCGGTGTGATCATGCCGTCGGACGGATATTTGCATAGATGCAGTGAGATCTGCCGTAAGAACAACGTCTTGCTCATTGCGGACGAGATCCAAACCGGTCTAGGCAGAACCGGCAAGCTCTTTGCCTACGAGTACGAAAACATAAGGCCCGATATCCTGATCGTTGGTAAAGCACTGAGCGGTGGGTATTACCCTATTTCCGCGATCGCCTGTGACAACTACATAATGGAGGTCATCAAACCAGGTGATCACGGCTCGACCTTCGGCGGAAACCCGCTCGCCTCAGCGATCGGTATTGCGGCGCTTGAGGTAATAATTGAGGAAAAACTCGCCCGGCATGCGCATGATCTTGGCAATTGGTTCATGGACGAACTAAGAAAGATTAAAAGCCCGCTCATCCTTGAAGTTCGCGGTAAAGGATTGTTGATCGGTGTCGTACTAAAAGAGAAGGCACGGCCATACTGTGAAAGACTGATGGAACTCGGCATCCTTGCCAAGGAGACCCACGAAATGGTCGTTCGCTTTGCGCCGCCTCTGATCATTCAGCAGAAAGAACTACAATGGGCATTGGAACGTATTAGCGACGTGCTTTGCGCGTAGATTACACTACCATCGACTTGTTCTTAAATCGGAACAGTGACGCATAGCCGGTTATTCTATGTAATAGACACCGTCATAGACGTATCTTGACGGACCTTCAAGATACAATTTGTCCTTGATCGTAGCGACCAGCTCACCTCCCTTTGTTTTACATACTACCGGCGACTGGGTCATGAACAGCTTGGTCGCTATATATGCTGAAGCTAAAGCCCCGCTGCCACAGGAAAGCGTTTCATCCTCTACCCCGCGCTCGTATGTACGGACATAAAGGCCGTCCTTGTCGACCTTGACGAAATCCACATTCGTTCCCTCCGGCTTGAATGTCTTGTGGTTACGGATTGCAGCGCCTAGTTTTTTAACATCGAGCTTCTTGTAGTCATCGACAAAGATTACGCAATGCGGGACACCGACCCGAAGGAAATTCGCACTATATTTCTTCCGGCTCACGGTAAAACTGAAATTCAACTTCACGTCAACCGGGGGAGGAACTTCGATGCTCACGCCGTCACTCTTGTAGTAATAACCGATCGGCCCTGAGGCCGAAGCTATTTTCCCCTTGTCCTTCAATAAACCAAGCCGGAACGCAAAACTGATGACACAGCGTGCGCCGTTCAGGCACGCGACCGCTTCGCTGCCGTCACGGTTGAAGTACCGCATTTCGAAAGGGAACTCTGCTGATTGCTCAAGCAGAACTACACCGTCCGAACCAGCACCGAGTTGACAATTCGCAAGATTCTTAACGAATTCCGGGATACTTTGATTGTGAACGTTGACAGTCAAATATCCATTACGGTTATCGATTATCAGGAAATTATTACCTGTTCCCTCCATCTTGGTGAAGAAAATTGGTTTCATCGTTCTCCTCTCATTATTCTCAGATAATTGACGATATACGTTATGAACGCAAGTGTCATAACGGGAACACTCAAATACATCAGAATGTTACCGATCAAATTCAAATCAATGGTGAATGCCAAAATCAATCCTCCAAAGATGAATCCAGTGATCTTGCCGTACGTATTTGAAGGTTCAACAACTGATTTGTTGCTCAATAGCACATAACTTCCAAGCAGTATGAGGAAATCCCTCACGACGATAACAATGACTATCCATAAAGGAATGGCTCCAATATACAGCAACGTCACGAGAACCACCGCCAGAAATATCTTATCGCAAAACGGATCGAGAAAACGACCAAGCTGTGACTCTTGATGCAACCTCCGCGCCAGGTAACCGTCGAGCCCATCGGAGAACAAAGATACGAGCATTATTACAAAGGCAATGCTTCGATTACCATTGACAAGGAAGTACACGATGAAAGGTAGCAATACTAACCGGGAAACCGTGATCATGTTGGAAATCGTAATGCTGTACTTTTTCATCGCTCCACCTTACTTCCTTTTTCCTTTCTGCAACATCTCAGCCGCGTGGTCCACTGTTTTGGTCGTTATTTCTTTGCCGGCGAGCATTCGAGCGATTTCCAATTTTCTCTTTGCTTCGTCCAACTTCACTACCATCGAATGAGTCGCATCACCCTTGATCTCTTTCTTGACCAACATATGATTATCGGCAAAAGTCGGGATCTGCGGTAGGTGAGTGATACAGATAACCTGGTGCTTCTTGCTCACGCCTGCCAACATATTACCCACTGCCTCCGCAATCCTGCCCCCAATACCGATGTCCACCTCATCGAAAATGACTGTAGGGATATCATCGACATCGGACAGCATAGCCTTTAAGCACAACGTAATCCTCGATATCTCACCACCCGATGCTATTCTTATCAATGGCTTGAGCTCCTCCCCCGGGTTCGTGGAGATGTAGAACTCAACTTCATCTCTGCCAAGAGCATTTACATCGACTTCCCCAAACCGGATATCGAAATCCGCTTTTTCCATGCCCAATTGTTTCAACATTCTTAAAATCTTCTTTCTAAGGTCAACAGCGGCTGCATGCCGCCTCGACGAAAGGCTTTCTGCCTGTGCCCTAACCATTTTCTGAACTTCACTTATCTTCTTCTTCGTTTTCTCAATCTCCTCGTCGCGGGTCTCGATCATCGCCAACTCATCCTCCATCCTCTTCAGGTAACCGTTTATCTCATCAACAGATTTGCCGTATTTCTTCTTCATCCGGTTTATCGTCTCCAAACGGCCGATCACAAAATCAAGCCTCTCCTGGGAGAAGTCGATCTTATCGTGATAGCTGCTCATTACCCGGTAAACTTCATCGATCGTCGACAGTACACCGGCTATCTGTTCACTGTTCTCCTTCAGCTGCGGATCGAGCGCCGCAAGTTCTTCCAGAGACTTGCCGATACGGGCAAGTTTTTCAATCACTGAACCATCTTGCTCGTAAATATCTTCGACTATCGCCCTGCTCAGGAGTGAACGCTTTTCACTCGTCGAGAGCAGGTTCTTCTCCAGATTCAGCTCCTCTTCTTCATTGGGTTGCAGGTTTACCTTCTTGATTTCGTCAATCTGGAATTTGAGGTAATCGATCCTCTCATCCCTCGCCTCAATTTCTTCGAGCAGCATTTTGAGCTTGTTCTGAAGGCCGCGGTATTCGTTGAACATATCCGCGTATTCATTCCTTGCTCCGTCAAGCCCCGCGTACGCATCGAGCAGAGTAAGATGATTGCGCTTATCAAACAGCGATTGATTCTCGTGCTGCCCAATGAGATCAACCATGTGGCGGGCAATGTCACGCAGAAAATTCAGACTTACCATCCGGTCGTTTATATAACAGTTCTGACGCTTGCCCTTCTCTATGTTCCGCCGTATGATCATCTCGTTTTCCGATCCGATCCCCGACTCCTCGAGACGTCCTCTGATTGACGGTCCAACGTCGAAAATCCCCGTTATCTCAGCTGCCCGTTTACCTGTACGAATTGCATCGTCATCAATCCGCGTACCACAGAGGGATGCGATCGCGCTGACGATCATCGATTTACCAGCACCTGTTTCACCGGTTACCACGGTAAGCCCTTCTTCGAACTCCATGCTAATATCTTCCATTAAAGCGAAATTCCTGATCTGCAGGAATTTAAGCATCCTCTCTCCCACCCCATTGCATTTTCTCACGTAGTGTGCTGAAGAACGTAGTATGTAACGGTTTCAGAAGTTTTACGTGGTAATCTGCCTTCTCGAAATATATGCTATGGTTCCTGCGCATGAGTTGGCACCGCTGCCCATCCGCTACCAACACGGCACTGCCCTTCTTGCCGATCTGTACCTCTATTTTGTGCGATGCTGGAAGAACGAGCGGTCGAACCGATAAAGTGTGCGGGGCGATCGGCGTCATTATTATGGCTTCTGTTTCGGGAAGCAAGATCGGACCGCCAGTTGCAAGCGAATATGCCGTAGAACCGGTGGGCGTCGCGACGATGATGCCGTCGGCAATGAAGCGGCACACGTATTCTTTGTTTATCACCGCAGAAAACTCAACGACACGTCCAGGTGCGCGTGTGCTGATTGTAAAATCATTGAGTGCATAGAATACTTTTCGATCGAAGACCGCTTTCATCACCATGCGGTTTTCGATTGTGAATTTTTTCTCCAGGATCTCAACGAGCGTCTTCGGCAATTCCCTGAAAGTCACGTTGGTGAGAAAACCAAGACCTCCTATGTTCACGCCGAGGATGGGAATGCCTTTTCTTCCGTAGCTATTCGCTGCTGCCAGAAGTGTGCCGTCACCGCCAAGTGCTATGATGAAATCAGGCCGCTCAGAGATATCGAATCCCTTTGCGCGCAAAGCCTGTTCGGCAAGTCGGAGGTTCTTTCTGGCATTAGGTTTTTTCCTGTTAACTATTATTTTAGCCTTTTTCATCATGGTCTCCAATGAACAGATACCGCCATCTACCAAATAGGTCCTTGTGAAAGCGGAACGAATAGATCCCTTGTTTCCGCAACAGCAATTCGATAATGTTCACTGCTTCTTCATCGATCTCAATAGCCATAAGACCGCCGTCGGACAAACGAGAGCCGCATCCCTCTATCAACTTTTGTACAAGTTCAACGCCCTCTTCTCCTCCGTCGAGCGCCGTGATCGGCTCGAAATCCTTTACGCTCTTCGGCAATTTTTTCAAACGCGCCCGCGGGACATAGGGGGGATTGGAAATGATTAGATCGAATCTACCCGCAATGCCTTCGTACATGTCGCATTGTACTATGTGAACCTTTGACGCTAATCTGAAATTCTTAACGTTTTGCCGTACGTTCTCGATCGCAACGCGTGAAATGTCGGTCGCTACTATCCGTGAATCCGGATAAACGAATGCAAGGGCAACGCTCAACGCACCGCAACCGGTTCCGATCTCAAGGATTGTCGCAGGTGCACTCTGTAGTTCTTTCTGAATGAGTTCAACAAGGTACTCGGTCTCAAGTCTCGGGATGAAAACACCCGGGTGAATACTCAACACATGGTCTCTGAATTGCACTCGTCCGGTCAGATATTCGACGGGAACACCTCTTTTCATCCTCTCCACGGCCGCCGAGATCGTACGCTGTTCGCGTTCGCTTATTCTGTCCATCGCGTACAGGTCAAAAAGCGGCCGGTCGAGCAGCGCGGCAATGATTCTCTCTGCCTCAGCCCGGTCTGCCTTCAACTCTTCACTTACTGTGCTGACCAGATCTCTCATGTTTCTCAAGCTCATCGATGACTTCATCAAGCTCACCGTCCATTATGCTGTCGAGTTTATAGAGGGTGAGTCCGATCCGGTGGTCGGTAATACGATTCTGCGGAAAATTGTACGTTCTCACTTTCTCGCTCCGGTCCCCTGTGCCAACCTGTTTCTGGCGTTGCTCGTGAATTTCGGCATCTCTTTTCTGTTGCTCCGCCTCGGCCAGGCGCGCGCGCAGTATCTTCATCGCCTTTTCGCGATTCTTATGCTGCGACCTTTCATCCTGACAGACCACAACCATACCCGTTGGCAGGTGCGTCAATCGGACTGCCGAAGAAACTTTATTAACGTTCTGCCCACCGTGACCGCCTGCTCGGAACGTATCCACTCTAAGATCGTTCGGATCTATTGCCAGCTGTGTCTCCTCCACTTCGGGAAGAACGGCAACCGTCGCCGTAGAGGTATGGATTCTGCCTCCGGCTTCAGTTTTCGGAATACGCTGTACGCGGTGCACACCCTTTTCGAATCTGAGTAAACGATAGGCATTCGTCCCGCTGATCAGGAAAATGATCTCCTTATATCCGCCGATGTCGCTGGCATGCGAGGAAAGTATTTCCGCCTTGAAACGGTGGGCTTCTACGAATTTCTGGTACATTCTGAAGAGATCCGCCGCGAACAACGATGCTTCGTCGCCTCCAGTACCTGCCCTTATTTCGATGATACAATTTTTCTGAAACTCATCATAATCGGGATTCGACATGTCCTCGATCTCGTCACTGATCGCCTGCAGTCGATCCCGGAGAACATTATACTCCTTTTCCGCAACCTCCCGTAACTCAGATTCCTGGCTGAGCATCAATTCTTTGGCTCCAGCGATCTCGTTTTCAATTCTGTCGTATTCTCTGAATCTACTGATGAGGGCCTCCAACTTCTTATACTCGCGGGAAAGATCGGCATATTTTCTTGGGTCCTTCAGAACGTCTGAAGACGCCATTGCTTTATGCAACTGTTCGAGCCTCAATTCTATTACCCGTCTAGATTCAATCGACATAGCCATGTACTGATGGTAATGTGCTGAATTACGTTATATCTTCTCGAATTTCTCTTTCAATGCGATGTATCGCAGATAGTCGTCTAAATCACCAATGCCTCTTATAATTAAGGCATTCTCGCGAAGCGTCACCAGATTGACTTGAACCAGTTTATTCACATAATCCTTCACCTTGGCCTCGCTCATTCCTGTGATGTTCGCGAGATTCTCAAAAGAGAAGGGTGTTATCTCGGTACCTGCATCCGTTTCACGACCGGTCTCCTTTGCTTTCGTGATAATATGGGCCAAGACCCTTCTCTCTTCGCTCTTGATGGTCAGGAGCCTTATCTGTTCATCGGCCGTCCGCAGCCGGCGGGTCAATGTCTCGAGCACATACTCTATGAGCGGATTCTCGCGCAATTTATCTTTGAATGATTCTTTATCTATTACTAATAGTGAAACTGGCGTCACGGCAACTGCTCCAGCTGAACGCGGCGAGCCGTCGATGATCGCCATCTCACCGAAGAAATCCCCCTCTTTTAAAACGGCAAGAGTCTTCTCCTCATCACCCTTACCTTTGGTGATCTTGATTTTGCCTTCACGAATAAGATACATGATTTCGCCGCGGTCTCCTTCGTTGAACAATACATCGCCTGGCTGCAGCTGTTTCTCCATACCATCCGCCATCTTTCCTCCTTACTCCACAATTTTATTGAAAATCACCACAAAGTCAATGCCAATTTCACTCGCATCTGTTTCATGATGCGACGGTGAAATTGAGTATCCCGAGCGTAGCGAGGGGAGCCAATTTCGTCCAAGCTATCCGACCATGCGACGGTGAAATTGAGTATCCCGAGCGTAACGAGGGGAGCCAATTTCGTCCAAGCTATCCGACCATGCGACGGTGAAATTGAGCATCCCGAGCGTAACGAGGGGAGCCAATTTTAACTTCCCATCCTGGTCGGTAATTTGTGGAAGCTACGAAATTGAGGAGCTTCGTTATTCGCAGAAATACGGGGTAGCATGGTGCAGATTGCCGCGCTCACTGCTTTCGCTCACAATGACAGGCCGTTGCCTGGATGCCCCGGTTCCTCTGATCGAGTCAGAGAGCAGGTAAGCCGAAGAATGACCGGTAACGGTCTGTTGTCATGCAGCATGGTGTGTAAGGCGTGCAGCATGCCGCCCACGTACACCCACGAATACATTACGCGACTTAATATGTAACTTCTTGACAGAAGAGCCGTAATGTATATAATGACTGACTAGTCAGTCATTATAAACGATTCCCTGGAATTGTCAATCTAATGATTGTTGAGTGATATGAGAAAAAAAGAGCTGAAAACACGAGACAAAATAATAAAGAATGCCCTGAGAATTTTCGCGCAGAAGGGCTTTTTCAGGACTACGGTCGACGATATTGCCGAAGCAACCGGTGTCGCAAAGGGCACGGTCTACCTCTATTTCAGTAATAAAGAAGACCTCTACACCGCCTCGATCGATGAACACTTCAACATAGCACTTGGAATGCTCTCCGAAGTCGACCAGTCCCCGGGTACGCCTGGCGAAAAAATGAACAAAATAGCGACAGACTATGTCAATTACATCACCGATTTGAGGACCACTTATTTGCCCTTCTCGTTCGAAAGCATGAATCTCTCCAGCAAGACTCTAAAGAAGATCCATTCCGCCATCGAACCCAAGTTGCATGAGATGGTCAACACAATCAGCCGCATCATCAAGGACGGTATCGGACACGGCGAATTCCGCAGAGTCGACCCGCAACTCGCAGCCTTTTACTTTCTCAGTACAATAAGGGCAATTTTCTTTAACCATTTTTACGTCACAAACGATTCGATCAAGACCGAGAGTGTGCTTGAGCTTTTCTTTGACGGATTGAACAAAAGGAGGTAGGATGTTCGGAATGTTCATCACGAATTTGCTGTGGCTGAGTTCTGTGCAGGCAGCCGAGCCGATCGAAATATCCATAGGACCCCAGTATTCGTCATACAGCTTATACATGGATGATAGCGGGTCCCTAACCGAATGGAACCTCGGAGGCGAAATAGGGGTATACAACATAATTCCACATATCGGATTGAAATTAAGGGGAACGAAAGTGAAATTCTACCCCTTGATCATGGAAGAATCATACGAATACATGCCGATAACGCTATGTACGAGCTTTGACATGATACCATTTCTCAGGCTACCCTGGCTGAGGTTATCTGCCGAAACCGGTCTGGGCCTGTATAACTGGAAAGGGTACTGGCTCGATGACATCATCGTCTTGCCCAGCGGCGAACTGATGGAAGAATGGGACATAGGATTTGTCGTCGGTTTCACCGTACAACTGCGGCCAACTAAGTACCTGGGTGTCGAATACGCAATGCGTTATAACTATATCGCCAGTACGGATGTCGAAAAGTACGGATTCTACGACAAAGATGATAAAATATGGGAAAATGGTTTTGGCGTAAAGTTCATACTGCCTTTATAAACCATGATTATCCGTATCATTTACGAAGCCGAAGAAATCAATCAATTTAGGAGGTAATAATGATTGCAGTTTTAGCCCTGTTCCTCAGCATGACCAGTGGCGACACGATCAGTTTCACTGTGGAAGAGGCTATCGATTTTGCTTTGGAAAACAACCCCGAAATTTCACAACTGAATATCGAATTCCGAAAGTCAAGAGAGCAGGTCGGCCAGGCGGTCTCCGCTCTCTATCCTACGATCACTGCTACAGGGTATTACGCGTACGTGACCGATATTCCAGTTATCGAATTTGACAGCATTCCAATACCTTTTGGCAGCAATGAAAATTACAACGTGAAGGTGTCCTTGCAGCAGGTGCTTTTTGCGTGGGGCAAATTGTACAATACATTCAAAATTTCTGACCTTGCTAGTGAAATTGCCGAAATGAACCTCGTGCGCAAGCAGCAGGAAATTCGATATTCGGTCACCGATGCTTTCTACGGCCTTCTCGTCCTCGACGAGTATGTGAAGCAGGCGCGCGCAAGCCTTGCGCAACTCGAGAAATTCGCAGCATCGGTTGAGACGAGATTCAAAGCTGGACTCGTTTCCCAATTCGATCTGCTGCGCGCCCAGGTTCAAGTTCAGAATCTCAGGCCGGCAGTCATCGAATCCGAGAACGCCCTCAATCTTGCACGTGAAGGTTTTAGACTATTGCTGGGCATGGAATTGGACAGCGAGTTCATGCTGACTGGAGAATTACAGATGATTGACGAAGAGTTTGCACTCGACGAATTGATCGCTGACGCGCTTCAGAACCGGGCAGAAGTCAAGAATCTCAAGAAGGCAGAAAAGATCGCCCTGCTGTCCCGCGCCGTAGCGCGCCGAGCAAATCTCCCGACCCTCATTGGAGGTGCAACATACGATCGGAGTAAACCCTTCGGCATCACCGGTGACGAATGGGGTTCGAATATCACCTTCAATCTGGGTTTTCAGTGGACCCTATTCAGTGGCTTCAGTAATCTCTACAAGAGCCGTGAAGCGGCGTTGATGCTCAAGGAAGCGCGGCTGGCTATGGACAATCTGGACAGAGCGATCACGGTCGAAGTCAAGCAAGCATATTTGAGCTTCCTGGCAGCGAAGGAAGCGATAGATGCAGCCGAGAAGAATGTCGGACAGGCCAAAAAGGCATTTGAGATCATCGAAACTAGATACAAGAGCGGCCTGGCCACCAGTCTTGAAGTGTTGGATACGGAGCTTGCCTATCGGCAAGCGCAAGTCAATTACCTTTCCGCGCTCAAGAATTATAATACATCGCTGGCACAAATCTATAAAGCAATCGGTAAGGAGGATTAGATGCGCAAGTTATTGATAGCTGGAATTATCATCGTTGTTTTGATCATCGCAATTCTGCTGAGAGTCAGCGCCTCACAGCGCGGCAAGGCCACCGAAGAATTCGTGCAGAGGATATCGGTCGAGGTCATGCCGGCTTCGCGCGGCACGGTCAAGAGCACGTGTGAAGTCCTCGGCACGGTGATTGCAGATAAAACAGCCCAGGTCTTCCCGGAGACAATGGGCAGGATCACCAAGATCCTCGTCAAAGAAGGCGCTTACGTAACCAAAGACAACAATATTATGGCAATCCGTAACGAAACGATCGGTTTCGAATATGAGGAAGGTTTCATCCGCTCACCCATAAGCGGTAATCTTGCGAAGATAATGGTGGATGTCGGATCTATGGTCACACCGCAGACACCGGTGGCAGTTGTCATGGACTACGCAAAGGTCAACGTGCAGTTCAACATGGCGGAAACGAACATGGGTTGTGTGAACAAGAACGATAAGGTGGTTGTGGTCATCGACGCAATGCCAGACCAGCCATTTACGGGAAACGTATCGGAAATAACTCCTGTCGTCGATCCAATGACACGCACTCTGGGCGTCAAAGCCTCCGTATACAACGCCAAGAAGATATTAAGACCGGGCATGACAACGCGCGTAACTATCAATCTCGGCGAGAAGAAAGACGTTGTAGTGATACCAAGGGATGCACTCCTCGACAGCCATGTCTTCGTTGTCGCTGACAGCACAACCGAACGCCGCGACGTTGTCCCAGGATTGATCGGCGACAAGAATGCAGAGATCATCAGTGGCATAAAGGAAGGCGAGCGGGTGGTGGTCGTCGGCCAGCAGCGGCTTGCCGGCGGGGAAAAGGTTAATCCCGTGTTGAGGAGCGAACTATGAACATTACTGATGCATCAATAAAAAGACCGCTGGCCATATCAATGGTCTTTTTGGCCGTGATCCTCTTCGGCTTCATCTCTGTCACTAATCTGCCCATAGACCTCTTTCCCAATGTTACGTTTCCGATGATGATCGTGCTAACCACTTATCCCGGAGCCGGCCCCGAAGAGATCGAGACGCAGATAACCGAACCTCTCGAGCAGACGCTTGGTACTGTTAATAATATCAAGAAAGTGACTTCGACGACTTCTGAAAACATCTCCAATATTCTTCTTGAATTCGAATGGGGAACCGACCTCGACGCCGCCTCAAACGATGTGCGCGACCGAATGGGGTTCATTCTTCCTTACATGCCTGAAGAGGCAGACTATCCATTGATCTTCAAGTTCGACGTCTCCCAGCAGCCTGTCATGATGTACAATATCTCCGGTGATATTGATCCTCTCGAACTCGATCAGATAGCCGATGATATAGCAGAGAGACTACAGAGGGTCGGTGGAGTCGCTGCATCCTATGCCATGAGTGGTACCATGACCGAGATCCAGGTTGTGCTGGACCCGATCAGACTGCGCGGTACGGGCATAACGTCGGACCAGATAATGCAGATTCTCCAGGCCCAGAATGTTAATTACCCCCTGGGTAATGTAGAATCCGGTAGACGGGTCTACATTCTGCGCACGATCGGCGAATATACGAACCTTGAAGAGATCGAGAAGACAGTCGTTGGAAGCAGCAACGGTGTACCCGTACTCCTCTCCCAGGTCGCAGAAGTGCGAGAGCAGGCATCGGAAATAACATCCATTTCGCGCACGAACGGCGTCCAATCCATATGGGGCATCGCACAGAAAAGAACCGATGCCAATTCTGTTAATGTCGGCAATGCACTTGAGCGGGAACTCGAGAAGATCAAAAAAGACCTCCCACCCGGCATAAAGATTGATATCATGTTCAACCAAGCAGATTATATTACGCGGTCTGTAAGGAGTACGGCACAGACACTACTCATGGGCGCAATCCTGGCAGTCATCGTTCTCTTCCTATTCCTTGGAAGTTTCCGGTCGACCCTATACATGGCAGTGGCAATTCCAATCGCGATATTTTTCGCGATGTTTTTCATGTACCTTTTTGACATGAGTCTTAACATCATTTCGTTGGGCGGTCTCACCATTGCCATAGGTATGGTGCTGGACTCTGCGATCGTAGTATTCGAAGCAATCTTCCGTCACAAAGAGAAGGGCGAAGACCCTGTAAAAGCAGCCAGTACCGGTGCAAAAGAAGTGGGTATGGCGATCACCGCTTCGACACTGACCACGGTCGCCGTCTTCTTACCGCTACTGCTGGTGCGCGGCTTCGCGTCGGTCTTCTTCCAACCCCTTGCCCTTACCGTGACCTTTGCCCTTGTATCCTCACTCCTTGTTGCGTTAACAATCATCCCCATGTTGTCGGTGAGGTTCGGAGGAGTCACGCGGAGCAAACTCGGAAGGAGATTGAATTCCTTCTACACCAAGATTGAAGGCCGATACGTCAACTTTATCAGATGGGCTCTGGGCCACCGCTTATTCGTCGTACTAGGGACTGTCGGCTTATTCGTTGTGAGCCTTGCACTCATCCCGTTTATCGGGACGGAACTGAGCCCAGATGTCGACCAGGGTGAGATAATCATCGAAGCAGAAATGCCTGTCGGCACCAATCTCTGGGTCACGGATTCCGCCGTGAGGAAGCTGGAGCAGGTCATACTCAATGAAGTACCGGAAATCGACATACTATCCACTTCAATCGGCAGCGGCGAAGGCGGTTTCTCCAGCCTCTTTGCTGCTACAACCGGCCCGCACTCAGCTGAGATATACCTTGAACTCGTCTACCGCGAGGAACGCAATCGGTCGGTCAAAGACATACAGCGCGATCTTCGTTCGAAAATGACGGGTATTCCTGGCCTTAAGGTTAAGTATGCCACACAGCAATTCTCTATGTTCGGAGGCGGCAAACCGATCGTCGTCAAGATACTTGGTTATGACTTTGCCAAAGCGAAGGAACTCTCAGATTTACTCCTCGATACCTTAAAAAGCGTGGAAGGCCTTGTCGACCTCGAAACGAGTATTGCTGAAGGCAAACCCGAGATGCGGCTGGTCATCGATCGCCAGAAGGCTGCCAATTTCGGACTCACCCCCTACCAGATCGGTCAGGTCTTGCGTTCGCGGGTCGAAGGTATCGTTGCCAGCCAGTACCGCCGCAAAGGTAATGAGTACAACATCAAGGTGATGTACGACAAGAAACATCATGACGACATAAAGAAGATAAGCTCGATGACCATTACGACACCTATGGGCGAAGTTCCCATACTTAACTTCATCAAAGAAACGATCGCGACCGGTCCAGTTAAGATCGAACACGAAGATAACTACCGGTTAGTTTCGGTCAGCGGTAACATCGAGGGGCGCGATCAGGGAAGTGTCGCAAGTGATGTCCAGAGAATCATTAATTCGATCCCGATACCAGCAGATTTCAATATTGAATTATCCGGAGGTTACGAAGAACAAGTAAACACATTCAGGGATCTCTTCTTCGTCATCATCCTCGCAGTCGTTCTCGTTTACATGATCATGGTCGGCCAATTCGAATCCTTCCGTGAACCGTTCATCATCATGTTCACCATTCCTCTTGCTCTCATCGGCGTACTCTGGATACTTTTCTTTACCGGCACAACACTCAATATGCAGAGTCTATTGGGCGTTCTGCTTCTCGGCGGTATCGTCGTTAATAACGCGATCGTCTACATTACCTATACAAACCAGCTCCGGCGGGAACACGGATTCAAGTGCATGGATGCCGTCATCGAAGCCGGGCGCGTCCGTATGCGTCCGATTCTCATGACCGCCTTCACGACGACCTTCGGACTAACCCCGATGGCACTTGCGATCGGTGCGGGCAATGAATTGCGCGCACCCATGGCGCGCTCGGTTATCGGCGGTTTGCTCGTGTCGACGTTCTTGACCCTCGTATTCATCCCTGTTCTTTACACGCTATTCGAACGGCGAAAGGAAAAGAGCTGCGAAGAAACAGCGCCCGTATCGAAGTAAGCATTTATTTCATCCCGCATCCTGCTGTCAACTCCCACCATAACTTGTGGGTAGGCAGGATGCGGGTTCACCCTCACGCTACACGTTCTACGTACTACGGCTGACGCTTGACGCAACACGCTTCACGCATTACGCTAAAGACCTGTCATTGCGAAGAGCCCCGCTCTCCCCTGTCATCGCGAGCCCTCATCCTTTCCCCCTGTCATTGCGAGGAGCCCCGCCCTCCGGTGTTTCTTTGAATAGGAGGCGGGCGACGAAGCAATCTCCCAAGAATGCCTCACGCAATACGCCAAACGAGCGGAGTCCCGCTTTTGCTCCCGTTCATTTTTCTCCTCGCGGTAGGTTAGCAAGCGCCCTTTTCATGTTATTACGATACGCCTCGAAAGCAGTGCGCCCTTCCCTGGTGAGTTTAAGCAGGGTCTGTGGTATCTTGCCGGAAAATCTCTTCTTTATGTCGACATAACCAGATTTTTCGAGCCTGCCGAGATGGGACGAAAGATTTCCTTTGGTCAAACCCGTCTGTCTTAGAAGAAACAAAAAATCCGCACTCTCGACGACATACAGATATGCCATGATAAGGTATCGAGACGGCTCGTGGATGATTCGGTCAACGTCGGTTATGGGCGGTGATTCATGCCGCTTCCTATCCTTACGTGACATCTGCTTTCTCCTTAACTCCTGGGGGAAACAATGTCAGAAAACGACGCAGGCGCACTACACCTGTGATAAAAGTAATGATGCCGAGACAGCCAGTGACGAGCACCATCTTTGCCCTAAAATCACTAAAGATCGGGATCAAGAAAATGAAAGTCCCACATGCAAGATACACCAGCGCAAGGCCGGCCCATGCCCGGTCATGATAAATGAGTCCGTATGCTAATGTACCTATGGACAAGGGGATAAGGAAACTAAAAATGCGTACAGGATGATAACGGAGATTCATTTCTATACAGAAAACTCCGAACACAACGAAAACGATTACTGCGATGAGCACAATCACCAGCATGAGATCTTGCTTGCTTAACTTCGTTCTTACATATCCAATACGTGGGTGAGTAATTCGCCTCTGCAAGAATTTGAGTATGATACTTACTGCCACACAGTAAACACCGAAGAAGACGGTGGAGAAAAGGTCGCCGAAAAATGAAGCACCGGGGGGTATGTATATGACGATAAGTCCAACTAAGATCAAGCCTATCAACATCTGAGTGAATCCATCCTGGCTTATTGCCGCGTAGGCCTTGCTTTCAACGTCACTGACATCAATCTGCCGGGTCATGTGACACCTCCTTGCCTGCAGGTTGATGGTCACGAAGGAATCTAATGAAGATCATTGCCCCTGCCGCCGTAATGATGACCCCAGTGATGGTAAAGAGATATGGTATTGTAGCACTATTCGTCAGCATGCCAAACAGCATCAAGAGTGCGATCAGAATTCCGTATGCTATCCACCGATATGCCTTATGATGGTATGCGAATGCACCGAGGATTATCGGTACATAGATCACAGTAGCAAGGATAATGATATGTTGCGTATTATGGCGAAGCGGCGATTGCAATAATCCTGCGATCACCGCAATGATTCCGGCCAGCGCTGCAATGATAGCGATCGATGCGAACACAAGTACAAACGGAAGGAGCGTCTCGTGCCGGAATTTTACATACCCTACTCGGGGATAGATGATCTTTCTCCGAATCGCTTCAATTATGACCTGGGCTGCGATCAGCCACACAAGATGAAAGATCATATATCGGTTAACGATCCATATGGCCATCAGCACCAGGAATATACCAAGCATCATATCGATGAGGCCATCTTTCACGAATATCCGGCGTGTATTCCGTTCGAAGTGTAGCATACTGTCAGATTTCGACATTCTGCTCCTCCTCATGTGTTTTCGGATACTTTTTCAAGAAACGTGCAAGAACAACAAACCCCATGATGAGAATAGCCAGTGCGGGTACGCCAAAAGCAATGACACTTAAATCAATGTGTAATAACTGACGCATGATCTTATCAGCTGGTACTGCCACTGCATACAAAAATCCTATAATGTACAATCGGCGATAATTCAGGAAATACGCAGCAAGGCTGAACAGAACGAGCATGTTCACCGTCCAGAAAATGGGAATGATGTAATCCATGACCGGCTGGCGCGCTGTTGCATTCCCCATGGTGGAGGCGAGGAGCAAGAAAGCTGCCAAACCCGTTACACATGATATGGCAAGGAGAATCTGCGTTTTCGTCAATCGCGCTCTACCTCTAGGGCCAAAAACGACGGTTCCCATACGCGGAACGGTTATGAGACGCTTACCTAGCAATAGAACGAGAATGGCAAGAACAATAACTCCGCTGTGTCCAATAATGGAATATTTTTCGGTCAACCCGGTGTCGGTAAAGAACGCCCCAACGGCAATAGCCGAAAGGAGCAATCCGAGGTAGATATCCCAGATACCATCTTCGTAAAAAGATGTCCACACCTTGCGTTCGAGTTTTTTCAAATCGATTCTTTGCTCACTCATGCCTTACCTCCTTAACCATCGAGTATACGTGCAAGGACATATACAGTATCGAAATGGTCGCGAGTGCAAGAGTCAACGGCAAAAATAGCTGCATTGGATTTTCCGTCCTGATCGCCCCATTGGATTCATTCTCCCTCACGCTTTCCATTACGCCGTCTGACTCGTGTTGCGCTTCGACGACGATCCCCTCAACCATACCCGCCCATGCTTCATCCTGATTGTCGTACCTGGGAGCCGTAACAGTAATGTCTGACATTCTGCCAACAGAATCCCTTTCCTGCAGACTACTGGATGCTTCCAAAGCGTGAATATTCACCCCTAATATGACAATACTTATTTGAATAAGTATCTTCCCTGTAAACATCAAAACGCCTCCTGTCTTTTTAAACAACATTCTACATTCTCCCCGACGGCGGATTCTTACTCAATATCCGCAGAAAGAGAACGATTCCTGTTATTATCATGACTCCCGCAGCGATACCGAAAGTAGCCGGATAACCGTGGTGGGGTACATCCTTATGTAGCCACAGCCATTCACCTACCGGTATGGCCAGAGCAACAAGAATACCATAAATGTATAATCGTACAAAACCTAAGAAATAGGCTGCAAGTCCAAAGCACATCAGGACGATAGCAATGAAGCGAAGATTGTGCACCCACGCCTGTCCGACACCGCCCCTCAGAGATAGAAGACCCAGAATGAATCCAGCCGACAACACTACCACCATCAATACATTGAACTTCACAAGCCGCTTCTTACGAGCCCGTCCGAAGTTGACCAATCCGATCCGGGGAATAACGACACGTTTCCTGAGCAGCACGATCACCAGGAACACCAAAGCCAAAAACGGAAGAAAAACTGCCGAGCTCCAGAAATCCCCCAGTCCCATCCTACTGAGCATTGGGGCCAGGGCGAACATGAGAACAACGCATCCCAGAAATATGTCGCCCAGGCCATCGCTATAGAATGAAGTCCAGGCTTTGCGTTCGAGCTGCTTCAGGTCCATTTTTTGCTCCATCACCAACCTCCTTATTCACATACTAGTCTGTACTGCAAACTAGTCTATGATATTATAACAAAAAAACCGGATTTGTCAAGGGGTGACTTGCACACGCTGTACGCTTTATGCCTAACACTCAACGCCCGTCATGGCGAGCCCGCCGCCATTCCCCTCTATCATTGCGAGGAATGTAATGATGAAGCAATCTCCCTGCAACGCTGCCTGCATAACGCAACACGCGTGACGCATTACACTAAACGTCTGTCATTGCGAGGAATGTAATGACGAAGCAATCTCCCTGTAACGCTGTACGCTTGACGTTGAACAACAAAAAACCGCCTCCGGTCATTCTCCACTCCCCTGATCAAATCAGAGGACAAGCTTAGCCGGGGAATCCAGGACCTCACACCCAAATCCGCAAAGGGGACTGGCTCCGTAAGGTGCCTGTCCCCGTGGACCGCGCAAGATTGCTCCTGATAGATCAGGCAACTACATGGCAGTTCATCCCGTCATTGCAAGGAACCCGCTTTCTCCACTTTCGTCAGCTGTGAAGGAAGATTCCCTTTGGTTAGATCTGTCTGTCTCTGAAGAAATGCAAAGAGCGTTCTCGGCAACATAATGATACGACAGTATTGTTCTGTTTCAGTATATATGGGATACTTTCAAATTGGATCGACGGGTCTTAGAATAATGTGCACTTGTCTTTTCCGGGTCAATGCCCACCAACTACGGTATAACCCTCTGCCCGCAACCGGCGGGCCAGTCCTGCTTCAGCAACAATGGCTTCGTCGTAGGTAAGCGGGTTTATTCCTTCGTACAGCTCTGGCATCAGCCGTATACCATACCTCTTGGCGAACTTGCTGGCCTTATGGCCAGCTAAATGGTGCGTTAACCTCTCGTGGGGATTAAGCCCGGTCATCCCCACATAGACACAGGGCTTATTCGTATCCTGTCCCGGATTCAGCTGCCGCACTTTCGCAATATGCTTGACTTCGTCTTCCAAGAGGATGACATAAACGTGATAGTGGATGGGCCTATTCTTCTTCATACAAATCTTGGCTTCAATTGAGAGTACAAAGACTGTCTCGAGTGTCAAGTATGACTGGGAACTTTCCCCACTTCCCCCAACCTATCCCTTAGCCTGAGTAAGGTTGAATATTGGGACGGGGGAAGTGGACCAAATAGAAAGGGGAGTAATAATCTCACTCCCTTTCTATTTTCTAATTCCAATAGCAATTTTATTTTGTCAGTACAACTTTTCTAATTGATTCAGAACCCTCGGTATTGATTCTGACAAAATATACACCTGCATTTAACCCATCTCGGTATACCGGGACTTCATGATAACCTTCACCTTGGGTACCCGTGTAGAGTACTTTTGCCAACCTCCCTGAATTGTCATAAAGCATCAGGCTCACATATGCCCTCTCCGGCAACTCATACCTGACAATTGCCCTCCCCGACGATGGATTTGGATGAATAAACAGACTCTTGGAAACCTGAGTCTGTGAACCCTCTTCAATTGCCCCTTCTGAATCCAGCCTCATTAGATAGACATCAGCATCGCCATTACCGTACGAATCGGTCCATCCGGTAATAATAAAACCTCCAGATTCACATTCCTGAATAGAATACGCCCGTTCGTTGTTTGCTCCACCATAGTTTTTTGTCCAGAGGGTATCGCCATTACCATCAATCCTAATCAAGTAGATGTCCATATGCCATTGCGTATCATACAGCCACTTCTCTCCAGCAATAACATAACCACCAGTAGCACATTCGATAACAGAATATCCAGCATCATAGGCATACCCGCCATAGTTCTTAGTCCATAAGGCATTACCATCTGCATCGGTCCTCACAATGTAGACATCCTGACCTCCGAGAGCAGAGGTCTCGGTCCATCCAGTAACGATGAAACCACCAGACGAACACTCCGCAACAGACCAACCGTAATCGCCCTCCTGGCCACCATATGTTCTTGTCCACAAGGTATCACCATTTGCATCGGTCCTTATCAAATAGATATCGTAACTGCCGGCGCCATAGGAATCCGTACCACCAGCAATGATGAACCCGCCAGAAGCACATTCTTGAACAGATTCGCTATAATCATAAGCCTCTCCCCCATAGGTTTTAGTCCACAGCGTATCGCCATCTGTGTTGGTCCTTATCAGATAGACATCACTAAAGCCAGCACCTTAGGAATATGTCTCTCCCGAAATGACAAAACCACACGCAGCACATTCCTGAACGCAAAAGCCGTATTCATACGTATCTCCGCCATAGGTCTTCGTCCAAAGGGTATCGCCACCTGCATCGGTTCTCAGAAGATATATATCAGTACTACCAGCCCCAAATGACCCTGTAACTCCCGCGATGATGAAACCGCCAGCAGTACACTCTACAACAGAACTGCCCCAGTCAGTATCAACGCCGCCGTATTCTTCTGTCCATAGCGTATTACCGTCCGCATTGGTTCTTATAAGATAGACATCATCGACACCAGCACCGAACGAATATGCATGTCCTGCAACTATGAAACCACCGGAACCACACTCCTGAACAGAATAACCACGATCTAACGCTGCACCGCCAAAAGTCTTCGTCCACACAGTATCAGGAGCTTGAGCAAATCCCAAAGTCAGTACCGCAAAGATCGTAAACAGATACCTACTCTTCATCCTACCTCCTCATTTTTGTCGGTTCGCTAACTATACCGTAATATCATCTCGGTGTTTCTGCAATGAACAATTCTATATCATGTTGTCACACATAACTCACACACCATGTCACAGTGACATGTGGAGGCGCGCGGTATCCGAAGTCTCTCCAGCAGTAGGTGGACGGGGTCAGACCCGGAAATTAGAAACTACGTCTGGATTTTTTTCGACGGTCAAGATGTTAGGCTAAGAAGGTCAGACATCACTAAACTTGAGAAATTGGAAAGCTTAGAACCTTAGAACAAAATTACTAACATATGGTATGTATTGCAGCCAGCGTTAGGCGTAATGCGTGTTGCGTCGAGCGTCCGACATGTTGACGCATTTCGAAATTTCCCT
>CP070705.1:1034023-1042190 GCA_020349965.1 Caldifarciminota bacterium
ATTAAATGGCCTGGTTTTTACACAACCAAAGGGTGTCCGTATGATTGTGAATTTTGTTCGGTGAGCAGTGTTTATGGCAGGAAAATACGTAATCTACCAATACCACATGTAATAAAAGATATAGAAAATGCACACTCAAAAGTATTCCTATCGCTTGATGACAATGTTGCGGCCAATCCAAAGTATGCAAAGAGTTTGTTCAAGGAAATGGCTCACTTGAACATCGAATGGGGTGGTCAGAGCACTGCTACAATTGCCAAAGATGATGAATTGTTGCAACTATGTCGGGAATCCGGCTGTCGTGGACTTTTTGTTGGTCTGGAATCAGTCTCTACGACATCGATGAGCAGGATGCGTAAAACATTGAAATCAATAAAGGAAAATGAGGACGCAATCAAGAAAATTCAAGATACAGGCATTATATTTCATCCTTCATTTGTTTTTGGTCTTGACGATGATACAAAAGCAGTGTTTGATGATACATTAGAATTCTTATACAGAAACAGAATAACAACTGCGACATTTAATATTCTTACACCATACCCCGGAACGAGATTATATCGTCGTCTTAAACAGGAAGGGAGACTTATTTCTGAGGATTGGAGCCATTACAACCATTATACTGTTACATTTCGCCCAAAAAACATGACCGAAAAAGAACTTGCAGAGGGTTATTTTTATCTCAAAAAAGAATTCGATTCTTTAAATAATATATGCCAACGTATTACCAGACTTAGCGAGATCTCATATCCGGGTCTTGCGCAGTTTATATATGTAGTCTTCAATAATATTGCAGGTAGACAAACATTGATCGACTCATACAAGACCCTGGGTATGGCCATCTCAAAGCTCTGAAGCTAAGTGATCTCACCATTGTCTTCTTCTCTTGACAAAACTGATTATCTGTATATAATTACCATTAGATAAGCTAAGTTATTTGTCGTAGGACTGCAGGATACTCATATTCTCATCCCTAATTACAAATAAAAGCTTGAAAGGAGAAAAATGCAATACGGTACAGTCAAGTGGTTTGACAGTAGAAAAGGATTTGGCTTCATCGCGAAAGAAGATGGTAGTGGTGATGTATTTGCCCACTTCCAGGAAATTGTCGGTGAAGGTTACCGTACCCTAAATGAAGGTGATCGGGTCAAGTTCGACGTTACTCAATCCCCCAAAGGGGAAAAAGCCACAAAAATAGAACGTGCGTAAACACGTGCGTTAAATGCAAACAAGGGAGTGATCTCAACATCACTCCCTTGTTGCTGTAATTATTTTCTTAGCTAATGTTAACTGCTATTTCTGTAGATTATCTAACAATCTCAATTATTCGTACAAAATAGAAAGAAAAAGACAAGAGACACTACGCTTTGTTATTCGAGAATCTCTAATACCGTGCGTTTCCCTTGTTTCATTGCCGCAGCGGAAATGATTGTTCTGACAGCCTTTGCTGTTCTACCTTCTTTGCCAATTACTTTACCCAAATCACCTTCACCGACTTTAAGCTCATATATAATGCTCTTTTCTCCAGCGATTTCCTTTACCTCAACTTTTTCCGGATTATCGACCAATGCCTTCACAATGTATTCGATAAGTTCTTTAAGCTGATTCACGATTTGCCTCCTTCTTTTGCAATCGGTTAAGTCACAGTATTGCTAGGTTAACCTGCTTGAGAAAGCCAATACTCGATGAGATCCCAGTTTAATTCTTCTCTCCGGGGATCTTGATGACGCACTTTTTCTGCCTAATTACTTCTCTTGCCTTTTTCGAATCTGTTACTACCGCGCCACAACTAGATTTATCTCCTCTAGTTGATTTATCATCAGTCTACCTATAATCATATATATTTTAAGACATGTGTCAATGGAAAGGATTTAACGGTGAGGAGTTAGTATATCGGCACAATGTCGAACCTAAGATTGAAATAGGAGCCATTTGATGTACATAATACCTCACGGACGAGCATTCCGTCGCTCTACTTTTTGGCACAAGGAGATACAGAAAAAGAGTAGTCACTCGCTAGGCCTTGTAAAATAAGCCGGCGTCCGGATTTGAACCGGCCGACGGTCTCGAGCGAAGCGAGAGGAGACCTGCGGTTTACGAAACCGCTGCCCGTCACGCCCGGCCAGCGTCCGCAACCGATTGACAGAACGGCATAAATGCATATAATAACGACTATAGAATCTGAATGAGCAGGGAGCATATAGAAACAATGCAGGTGTCAACGCATAAGAAGATTTTAGACCATCCCCTCATTCTCTAATAAGAGTGAAACACCCTATATATATACTGTTACAGGAGAAATATTAGCTATGATTGATCTAAAACTGAGCGACCCACATTTCAAGTGGGAAATCATGAAGAAGGAAGGCGGCGAAGGATTGCTCAAGTGCTTTGGCTGCAGCGACTGTGCCGCAAGCTGCCCGGTCCGGTACTTTGATGAACGCTATAACCCCAGAAAGATCATCAGGCTCACCCTCTTGGGCATGAAAGAAATGGTACTTTCCTCTCCATTCCTATGGTTTTGCGCGCATTGCCATGCCTGTACTGAACGCTGCCCCCAAGGAATAAAGGTAGCGGAATTGATAAATGCAATAAAGAATTATGCTGTGGAAAAAGGATATTGCCCCGAGGGTTACAAAATGCAGCTCGAGCTGCTGATGAAAATGGGGCGGCTTTACGAAGTGGAAGATTTTGACCTCAAAAAGCGCCAGCGCCTCGGACTTCCGCCCATCGACAAGACGATTCCCGATGTCGCAAAGATCATAGAATCGACGCATATCCTGAAGGTATTGAAGAAATGAGAAAATACGCCATCTTTCTTGGCTGTACAGTTCCGGTCCGCGCACAGCACTATGAACTGAGCGCCCGTAATGTTGCCCGTCAATTGAATATCGAATTGACTGAAATTCCGGGTGCTTCATGCTGCGGCTTTCCACTGAAAGCAGTCGATGCCCAGACGGCGCTACTGATCGCTGCCCGTAATATATCCCTGGTGAGCCAACTCAAACTCGATGTCGTCACCCTCTGCAATTCATGCACGGCCATGCTGTCAGATGCACAGGCTCAATTGAAGAATGAGGACTTCCGCAAAGAATTCAAACATGTCGGTCTGTCATACCCTAATGAAGTGAAGGTGCGCCACTTCGTTAGAATGCTATATGAGGATATCGGCATCGACGAGATAAAAAAAGCAGTAAAGAACCCACTGCGCCAACTCAAGATCGTTCCGCACTACGGATGTCATTACATGAGGCCCACCGAACTCTACGGATTCGACAGCGCCGAAGTTCCCCACACGCTCGATGAATTAGTACGCGTGACCGGTGCCGAGTCACTTGAATATACCGACAAAAAGATGTGCTGCGGTGGCTCTGTGCTCGGCGTTGATGAGGAACTGGCGATAACAATGTCAAACCACAAGCTGAGCATTGCCCACGAAAACGGAGCCGATGCCATAGTATCGATATGTCCTTTCTGTACGGTAATGTATGAAGATAACCAACGCAAGGCAGAGGCAAAATTCAACAAGCAGTACGGTATCCCAGTGTTATATTACCCTCAGCTTCTCGGATTGAGTTTCGGTCTTGACAACAACGCAGTAGGTCTGAAGTTCAACCGGATCAAACCAGATACCATTCTCGAGAAATCAACGGCTCAGAATCAGAGGAGTTCGTGATGAGACTATTCATATGTGATTGCCGTGGTTCAATGAAGCTGCCGAAGATCGACCTCGGTACGGACGTCAAGATTGAGTATCACAGCAATTTATGTACGGACAGACCGCAGATTGCACCCGATGAAAAAGTCGTCATCGCCGGTTGCAGCCCGAATTTGCTGGAGGGTATTTTCCCGGATGTAAACGCAGAGTTTGTGAACATCCTCGAGCATGTCTCTCTGATCGGCCACCCGCCGGAAAAAGCAGCGCAGCTGATCAGCGCAGCGGTCGCAAAAATGAACGTTACCATACCTGTTGAGGCGAAAGTATTCGACATCAAAGAAAAAAGCGTGCTGGTCATAGGAGGAGGGGTCGCTGGCATCGAAGTTGCTACCCAGTTGAGCAGATGCGGCGTGCAGGTCACCCTCGTCGAAAAATCACCTTTTCTCGGCGGAACCGTGGCTAAGCTCGACCGGCTATATCCTGAAGGAACGCCGCACAGTCATACGCTCATGCCCCTGGTCAACGGACTTTATTCACAGAAGAACGCGGTCCAGTTGTGCAACACCGAAGTGACGAGTGTCACTGGCCGCGTTGGGAACTACAGGATCGGTTTGAAGACAAAACCCCGAGGTGTCCAGGAATGCATCAACTGCGGTAAGTGCGTGGACGTCTGTCCGGTAGAGGTCAGCGACGACGGTAAAACGCGAAAGGCCATATACTACATACCGACGTTCCCGGACAAGTACGCGATCGACTTCGAAACCTGCACAAAATGCGGCGAATGCGTCAAGGTATGCCCGGGCAAGATCGTTCTGGATGAGAAAACTAAGGAGACTGAGGTTGGTGCCGGTGCCGTGGTCGTGGCTACAGGCCTTCACTGGTACGATGTCAGCAAAGTCGAAGAATACGGCTACGGCCGGCTTGAAGGTGTGATGAAAACGCTCGAATTCGAACGGGCGGTCGCATCCGGTGCCTTACACCCGAAAAAAGTCGCGATCGTTTACTGCGCCGGCTCGCGTGATTCGAAACATCTCCCCTATTGTTCAAAGATCTGCTGTTTGCTTGGATTGAAGGAAGCCAAGCTGGTCACGGACCGCTTCCCCGACACAGAGGTATACGTAATTGCCATGGACATGCGGAGTTACGGGACATTCGAATACCTCTATAATACGCTCCGAAGTAAGGGTGTTTCTTTCATCAAGGGTAAACCGTCCGAGATATCCAGACGGAATGGGAAATTGACCGTCCGTACCGAAGACCTTTACACAAATGAATTACTCGAAATAGAAGTCGACAACGTCGTCCTCAGTTGCGGTTTCACTGCTGACACCGAGACATTCGGAAAACTGAAGATCAAGATCGACACTGATTTCCCCGTACTATTCGAGAATGCCGGGCTGGGTACTGCTGAACTCCCTCGCGGCATCTTCACTGCCGGAGCTGCTACTTTCCCGAGCGGAGTTGCCGAAACGCTGATCGATGCTCGTAAGGCATCCTTCTCGGTCCTGAACCTGCTGCAGCAGGACAAAATCGAAAAGAGACTACCTCAAGCAAGAGTCGACGAAGATCAATGTAGCATCTGCCGTATGTGCATCGGTACGTGCCCGTACGGTGCGATTTCGATCGCCGATGACAAGATCAAGGTCAACGAAGAATTGTGCATGGGCTGTGGTATTTGCTCGGTTACCTGTCCATCATACGCGAGTCAGCTCGAAACGTGGAACGAGAAAGGCCTGTCAAAGCAGATACGTTCTCTTGCCCAAAAGGGAGACATCCTGGCTCTGCTTTGCAAGTGGTCGGCCTACAACGCAACAGAAAGAGCAGCTTATGACAGGTTGACCTATCCGAAGAATGTTAAGATCATTCGCGTCCCATGTAGCGGCGCCGTCGATCCATCCCATATTATGCTGGCGCTGACCAAGGAGGTCAAAGGTGTGCTCATCGGCGGATGTTACCCGCATGCCTGCCACTACGCCCGCGGCAATTTCCGCGCGCGTGCGCGTGAACAGATACTCAGGCTCAACCTTGACTTGCTAGGCATGGATACAAGCAAGATAAGGCTCGAATGGATCGGCAAAGATGAGGGACGGAAATTCACCGAGATCGTTCGGGAGATGAGCAAATGAGAAGAATGGCAGATAAAACACATAAACACTCAAGTGTCATAAATTACCATAACAAGGATGTTGCAAATTTCAGTGAAATTCATATAATTAGAGACACGATGCATTTTGTTTCGCAGAAAGGAGGAAATAAATGGCCAAGCCATTAGTCGCATTTTACTGGTGTGCCTCCTGCGGCGGCTGTGAAGAATCGGTCGTTGACCTTGCCGAGGACATACTCAAGGTCGTCGAAGCGGTAGAATTCAGACTCTTCCCTGTTGCCATGGATTTCAAATATTCGGATGTCGAGGCACTACCGGATAAAGCGCTCGCGGTCAGTTTCATCAACGGCGCAATCCGGACCAGCGAGCAGAAACACCTCGCAGAATTACTACGCAAGAAATCACAACTCATCGTCGCGTACGGAGCATGTGCACATCTTGGAGGCATTCCCGGTCTGGCGAACGTGGCAAATAGAAAAGAAATTTTCGAGACCGCGTACAAGAACACGCCCTCAACAGCCAACCCCAAGGGAATCTATCCACAGACCGTAACTGAGACAGAATACGGCAAATTGACGCTGCCCGAGATCTTCGACACGGTGCAGACCCTTGATCAGACTATCGATGTCGACTATTACTTGCCGGGCTGCGCTCCTCCTCCCGATCTTGTCATGAAATCGATATTGGCCATACTTGAAGGTAAACTACCAGCCAAGGGTTCGGTACTCACGTCCGATAAAGCGCTCTGCGAAACATGTGAAAGAAACAAGACGAAACCGGAAAAATTGGCCATCAAAGATATTAAGCGGATTTCCCACGTCATCGCCGATCCCGAAAAATGCTTCCTTGCAGAAGGCATCATCTGTCTCGGACCGGCGACACGCGGTGGCTGCGGCGAACGCTGCATCAACGCCAACATGCCATGTCGCGGCTGCTTTGGCCCGACCCGCGAAGTAAAGGACATGGGAGCGAGGTTTCTTTCAGGACTCGCCTCGATCATTGATGTCGATGATGAAGCGGAAGTAGAAAAGATCGCCAAGTCGGTCATCGATCCGATCGGTCTGTTCTACATGTACTCATTGCCCAGTTCAATAATCAACCGAAAGCAGGGGGTTTAATATGTATAAGGAAATCACAATCGACCCGATCACCCGATTAGAGGGTCACGGCAAAATCGACATCTTCCTCGATGACAAAGGGGACGTGGCGCATGCCTGTCTTCAGATACCCGAATTAAGAGGATACGAAAGATTCGCGATAGGACGTCTCGCCGAAGAGATGCCGCGCATCACTGAAACGATATGCGGCGTCTGCCCGACAACGCATCATACATGTTCAGGTAAAGCCCTCGACGATCTTTACGGCGTTGAACCGCCGCCAGCCGCAAAGAAGATAAGGGATTTTGTGTACAATACCTTCATGTTTGAGGACCACAATCTTCACTTCTATTTCCTCGGCGGTCCCGATTTCATAGTTGGACCAACCGCGCCAAAGGCCGAGCGTAATGTAGTGGGTGTCATCGGCAAAGTCGGCGTAGAAATCGGCAAGAAGGTAATCGATATCCGAAAGCGGTCAAGGAATATCATCCAGACCATGGGAGGAAGGGTCGTCCATCCGGTGCACTGCCTGCCCGGTGGGGTTTCCAAACCCATGACTAAGGAACTGCAACAGGAATTCAAAAAAACAGCAGAAGACGCGATAGAGTTCGCGAAGTTTTCCCTGCAGGCATTCGACGACATCGTATTGAAGAACAAAACCTACGTCGATATCATACTGGGCGATGTATACAAGCACCAAACATACTACATGGGACTGGTTGATGACAAGAATAAGGTCAATTTCTACGACGGATGGATACGGGTTGTGGACCCTGAGGGCAAGGAATTTGCCAAGTTCAAAGCACAGGAATATCTCGACCACATTGCCGAAGGTGTCGAAAGCTGGACCTATATCAAATTCCCCTATTTGAAGAACGTTGGCTGGAAGGGTTTCAAGGACGGTAAGGAGAGCGGAGTGTATCGTGTCGCTCCATTAGGCAGGTTGAACGCCTCGGACGGCATGGCAACACCGCTAGCCCAGCAGCACTATGAGAGATTCTACGAAACACTGGGCGGCAAACCTGTCCACAATACCCTGGCCATGCACTGGGCCCGGCTCATCGAAGCCATGCAAGCCGCAGAAAGAATGGTCGAACTCATAAACGACCCCGAGATCCTCGATCCGAACGTCCGCAATATGGACTTCCAGACACCGAAAAAGGGCATCGGAGTGATTGAAGCACCAAGAGGTACGCTCTTCCATCATTATGAAACCGATGATCAAGGGCGTTTGACCAAAGCCAATCTCATAGTTGCCACGGTCAACAACTCGGCCGCAATCAACATGTCGATCGAAAAGGCAGCGCG
>CP070705.1:1042290-1112440 GCA_020349965.1 Caldifarciminota bacterium
AATGGTGCATCAGAGGATCAGGAGATCAACAGGCGGAATGTCAAAATACCATAATATCAGGAAGAGAGAGGTGCTTGTCGGTGCTGATTTGCTGTTTTACTGCTTTACATCCTGCTGATTCTCTGATGATCTGGTCTACCTGTGGTCGTATCTCGAGCAAGATCGGATCGGTGGCAACACCGGCGACATTAAATCCGAGCTGTTACGTTTTCAATCCTGTGACCTCATATATCTCAACGGGACGGCTTATGTTCTTCAGTTCGACCGGCGGCAGTTTTGTGGCTTCGATGAATTCTTTTGTGCAGGCATATGTCGAACGACTGATGAGTATCTGTCCTGGCTTGGCGATACTTTCCAACCGTGACGCCAGGTTGACCGCGGTGCCGACCACGGTATATTCCATACGTTTGATGTTTCCGACATTCCCGGCGATAACCTCACCGGTATGGATGCCTATTCCGATCTCGAATATCTCACGCATCGACACGTCGAGTTTGTCACGCCACTGTTCCCTGAGTTCGTGCACCCTTTTTTTCATCCCCACGGCTGCCTTTATGGCACGGAGGGCATCGTCCGGGTGCGTGACCGGTGCACCAAATATCGCCATGACGCAATCGCCGATGTACTTGTCGAGCGTCCCCTCTTGCGTGAATACCTCTTCGGACATTGCGCTCAGGAAATCGTTGAGGATCTCCACGGAGGTCACCGTATGAATTCTTTCGGCCAGTGAAGTGAAGCCACGTATGTCACTGAAGAGGATGGTCGCCGTACGATTCTCGCCGCCAAGCGAGATGGTTCTCTCGTCCGACATTATCTTGGCAACTACGCTGGGAGAAAAGAAACGCTGGAGTCGGTCGCGGATCTTCTCCTCCTCTTTGACCTTCGTATACAGCTGCGCATTCTCTATGGCAATGGCTGCCTGGTTGGCAAACGAGATCATGAAATCGACATCCTCGCGGTCGAATTTCCTCTGGGCAACGGGGTTATCGAGGTAGATGACGCCCAGTTTTTCATTCTCTCTGGAAATAAGGGGCACGCAGATGACCGAGCCTATTGCATAACTGATAACGCTTTCTTGGGCCTTGAATCGATCGTCCTTTGTCGCGTCCCCGGTGTTCACCGGACTGCCGGTCTCGAAGGACTGCCAGGCGATACTCTGGCTTATGTCATGGGTTGAGGTGGGGTCGAGTACTCCACCCATGTTCCTGGCCACTTTCACCTTCAGGGTGTTGGATCCGCGGTCAAGAAGCATTATGAAACCGCGCCGTGCCTGTAGGATCCTGATCGCAAGGTCCATCAAAAGATTGAGGAGCACATTGAGGTCGAATACGAAATTTATGATCTTTCCTACTTCACAGAGCGTCGATGCGATCTCCTTTATCTTTTCCATCTCAAGCAGGTCTTGCTGGTACTGCGAGAACTGGTCCTCGATCTCCTTGAGCGATTCGAGGATTGTTTCCCTACTCGAACCTTTATCGACAGCTTCCTTGAGTGATTGTATCTCAGCAGGAAGGTCGATCTTCGTGCCGAGTAAACGTGTCGGTTTTCTCGGCGTGGCTATACTGTCGATTTTTTTCTCATCGACGAACGTGACCAGAGTGTTTCCCAGTTGAATTTCATCGCCGTAATTCAATCTTGTCTCGGTTACTCGGTTACCATTGACGAACGTACCGTACCGGCTCTGCTGGTCTCGGATGTAGTACACAGAACCTCTCTTTAGAACCGCCGCGTGTTTGCGCGAGACAAAGATGTCTTCAAGCACAATGTCATTGTCATTGCGACGTCCGAGTGTGATACATGGTTTGTCTACCTTCACCATCTGTGTGTCGTCTTCCGCTTTGTGCACGAAAAATGTAGCCATAGGTGGTCGATCAGAATCCTATTGCCGGTGATTCATGGTAAGACGTTGATGCTGCCCGAATAGACGGGTTGGAAATAGAGGTCGAAGGTATCGTTGTATGTGTAGGACTTAATCTCGACATTATCGTAAGTCTGGGTAATGAACGATGCTGCTTCGGCGACGAGTGTATACAGCCCGGGATCGACTTCGGGGAATTCGTAATCGCCGTAGATATGGGTTTGGGTGCTGTATTTTTCTTCATCGCCGATCTTCAGCGTTACGAGAGCTCCTGGCAGGGATTGGTTGTGGTTATCGTAAGCAGTACCAGCAAGATATCCTTTATCCGGGTTGTTGGGGTCGTACGGGTTGTTACGTTCAGGCTCGAGGCAGGCAGTTGTCACCAGCAGGATGACAATACATGATAAGGCAATTCCTCTCATTGTAGTCCCCTTTCTTAGAATTTGAAATTATAACCGACCTGCAGCACATCTCCGTTTGTTCTAAAGATCAATCCGCGGTCTGGCTCGCGTTGGGAAGTCCTGACAGGTGGTGTGCGGAAAACGATGTCGTACAGGTTATAGAAATAGACCCCCAGATATGCAAGCGCGCTGATGGCCGTAATATTGTGCCAGAGTTTGTATTGGTCGTAAGCGTCGTCGAATGCACTTGATGGTTCAGTGAACTCAAGGTCTTCGTATGCCTCTTTCTTGGCGCTTGTTATGATGAGTGAGCCGAGTGTGGTACCCAGGGTCACACCCCAGGCGATCATCAACTTCTTGCCTTTGCTCTTTTCGCCACGGTAACTCTGTCCCCATCCTGCGACACAGCACGAGCGGATCGTTGCATCGAGACGGGTGATCTTCTCTTTCGGAGCCGCCACCGCAGGGGCACCGGGTTGTGCTGCGGGCGCTGCGGTCGTCTCTGCTTTTGCTTCTTCGAACACTTTGATGATCTTCGGTGACACCGTCGCGGGGTCCAGTTCCAGTGCCGGGTCGAGAGCGAGCGCCTTCTTGAATTGCTCTTTGGCTCTGACCCGATCACCGAAAGCAACGTAGCTGAAGGCAAGGTACTTGTATGCCTCTACCTGGTCGGGTTGCGTCAGTTGTTTCAGGTACAGTAGGGCATTTTCCAGTTCCTTTATTGCCGATTCGTATTCACCGGTGTAGTAGAATTCTTTTGCGCGATCGAGCATCATCTCCAGAGAATCAGTCGTTACCGTTTGAGAATATCCGGTTTGTACAGCGAAACTGCCAATGAGCAGGATCTTGATTAGTCTTACCATATCACCTCCTTATTTGCGGACCAGATCAACTGACTTCCTCAGTGTCTGGTTTGCGACAATTGTGATGGTCTCTTCATATGGAACGTAAGAGGGATTTATCAACTTCAGCGTATGCCTGCCGGCCGACAACCGAATTGGCTCGGCGATTGGGGTCGTCTCGTGAAACTTTCCGTCGATGTATACATCTGCCCACGGTTTCGCGCTTATCCGGAGGTAGCCGGCAAAGGGTTGGAGACTGACATCCATTGATACGGTCTGCCCCGGTTTGAAGTTGATGCGCTTCTGCCAGATCTGAAAATTCGGATTTTCGAGCCTGACCGTTCGCGTACCAGCTTGAACCCGGAGAGGTCTGGCAATTGGTGTCGTTTCGTAGTACTTCCCATCAATATAAATCCTCGCCCATGGATCGACATTTATTCTGAAATATGATTCCTTGGCGGCTTGGCGAGCTTCTTTTGAGCGTACCTTGGAGAGGTTTACGGAGGCATTCGTTGTCTCCCCGGGACGTACATCGCGTGTGAGTTCGGCAGTAACGTAGCCGTTCTTGGCAATTTGGATCTTGTGTCGGCCGGCAGAAACCCGTTCTATCGTGCACGGGGTCTGCAGCCCCGTATCGATGCCGTCGATCGATACGCGGGCGCCGGCCGGCTTGGATTTGACGGTAATGCTGCCTCTGGTCGCATACCGGGTTTCCTTGAGGAGACGGGCGCTCACTCGGAGTGTGTCCCCTTTCTCGATCGTGATGTTTTCCGTGTGTGGCCGGTATCCGTTTTTCCGGATTTCCAGCGCGTACTCACCTTCAGAAATGGTATCGATTAATGCGGGTGTCGTCAGTTGCAGGTCTCTATTGTTCAGGAAGACCGATGCTTGCGCCGGCTCAGAATCGACGTAGGCAGATCCAAAAGCCGGGTTCGGCCTGCGATCACTGGAGTTCTTGATCAGAATGGCCGCGATCGCGGTGACTGCGAGGGCAGCAGTGGCGAACATGGCTATTTTTCTGAACGGTCCCTTCTTCTTTCCTGCCGGTGTGGCTTCTGTCCTCTTCGGAGCAGGCGGACGAGATTTCCGTTGGCGATTCAGGTCTGCAAGGCGGACTTTGGCATTGCTGTCATCGGGATCGAGGTAACGCACCATCTCGAATTCCTTTATTGCTTCATCGATGTGCGGTTTGCCCATGGTCACGTAATAGAGGCCGCGTTTGAGATGTTTCTCCTTGGCTTCCCGTATCTTGTTCTGAGAAACATAATTCGGATCGGTGATGAATTCGCCGATCTTCTTGGCGCTGACTTCTACGCTGTTGTCTTTGAAATACCGATAAACTTCTTCGCTTACGACGGTAATGCTCGGCGACCGTTCATCGGCATCCTTCTTGAGCATTTTCTCGATGATTGCGCTGATTTGCTCATCGACGGTAGGATTTGCCTCAATGGGACGCGGTGGTGGGACCGTGAGGATTGCGTGGATGACCGCAGAATAACTCTCGCCCTGGAATGGTTTCGTTCCCGTGACCATTTCGTAGGTCACGACCCCGAGGGAGAATATGTCCGACCGGATGTCAATCTTCTTCCCGGCGGCCTGTTCCGGGGACATATATGCGGGAGTGCCGACTATGGCCCCGGTTACAGTGATCGATGTCAGATCCTGGGCCTGCGCCAGGCCAAAATCAGTGATTTTAACTATGCCTTCTCTGCTGATCAAAATGTTTGCCGGTTTGATGTCGCGGTGTACGACCCCTTTCTGGTGGGCATGCTCGATCCCTTGGCATATCTCATAGATGATGGTCAGGGCGATGTCGTGGGGTACGTATTTGACTGAGTTTATCAGATCCTTAAGGCTCTTGCCGTCGATATATTCCATCGCAATATAGTACATACCAGCTGCTTCACCGTGGGCGAGTATGTCAATGATGTTCTCGTGTTTGAGACTGGCGGCTGCTCTTGCTTCCCGCTCAAACCGCGTGATGAAGTCTTTATCCTGAGCAAGGTGGCCGTGTAGTACTTTTATCGCCACGGTACGTCCGGTCGCGATTTCGGTCGCTTTATAGATGGCAGCCATGCCACCCGTCGCGATAAGTTCTTTTATTTCGTAATCTTTTATCGTACGGTTGATCATTCTTTAATGCAATTATACAAATATCGAGAATCACGTCAAGGTTCGGGCTGAGAATGAAGGTTAACTTGACAAAATTACTAATTTGTGTAAAATTTGACAGTGGAGGTAAGATGATACTACTAATTATTATAATTGCGGCGATTGTGCTCGCGTTCGTTTTCATATACAACAGTCTCGTCGTAAAAAGAACGAGGGTGGATAACGGCTGGGCGCAGATAGATGTTCAGCTGAAGCGGCGCTACGACTTGATACCAAATCTCGTTGAGACCGTGAAGGGCTATGCCGCACATGAGAAGGAAGTCCTTACAAAAGTCACCGAATTGCGTTCAAGGGCAATGGGCGCAAGCACTCCGAAGGAGGCGGCCGAAACGAACAATATGCTGACGGCGACCCTCAAAACATTGTTTGCCGTGGCCGAGAATTACCCGCAGCTCAAGGCGAACGAGAATTTCATGAGATTACAGGAAGAATTGACCGCCACCGAGAACAAGATTGCCTTTGCCCGACAGTTCTACAACGATGTCGTCATGGATTATAACGCGACGATCCAGAAAGTCCCGCAGACGATTATCGCCTCGATGTTTGGCTTTACCGCCCGTGAGTTCTTCGAGGCGCCGGCCGAGGAGAAAGAAGCGGTGCGTGTTAAGTTTTGATGGGTAATACATTATACGACCTCGTCGCTGCCAACAAGCGGAAGACGTTCCTTTTCATAGTCGTAACCAGTTTATTTCTCGGTGCGCTCGGCTACGCGGTCGTGCAGGTTCTCAATTGGGGTATCGGCGGGTACGTCTTCTTCGCACTGTTCATCATCATCTATAATATTGTATTGTATTACAATTCCGACAAGATTGCCTTAAGGGCAACCGGCTCGGTACCTGCCGATCCTGACGAATTCAGAGTATTGCATAATGTCGTAGAAGAGGTGGCTATCGCGGCCGGCGTCCCAAAACCCAAGGTCTATATCATGCCTTCACCGGCGCCTAATGCCTTTGCCACCGGCAGGAATCCTGAGAATGCATCGATGGCGGTTACTACCGGTCTTCTCGAGATCATGAATCGCCAGGAGCTTCAAGGCGTAGTCGCGCATGAAATATCGCACATCAGAAACTATGATATCCTGCTCATGACCGTTGTCGCGGCGATTGGTGGCCTCATTGTGTTACTGCGGGATTTCTTTCTCCGTTCAATGTTCCTGGGGGGTCGCCGGAGGGACCGTCGCGGCGGCGGTCAGGCCGGTTTGGTCCTCTTGGTGATCGGTATTGTTCTGGCGGTCATCGCACCAATTTTCGTTGCTTTGATCAGGGCGGCGATTTCGCGGCAGCGTGAATATCTGGCAGATGCCTCGGGCGCGTTTGTGACGCGTTATCCCCAGGGTCTTGCCCAGGCACTTGCCAAGCTGCGTGATGCGGGTCAGAAGATGCCGCGCGCGTCGGCTGCGAATGCCCATCTTTTCATCACGAGTCCGTTTGGCAAAGACCGCCTGGATGTCGCGAGCATGTTCGCGACGCATCCTCCGATCGATAAGCGGATCGAAAGGCTCAACAGCCTTGTAATATGATGGCCATTCTGTTCCTTCTTGGTTTGACAATCGGGGAGAGGCTTGAGTACGATGCGAAGTTTTCCTTCATGAATATCGGAACGATGACGCTACAGGTCAAGGATACTCTTCGTTACAACGACGTACTCTGCTACGACATCATGTCGATATTGAAATCAGCCAGCGGGTTGAGGTGGCTTTTTTCTATCGATGACACGCTTGAAGTCTATACGAGCTGTGATGATTTTATCCCTTATTTCTACCGGGAGAGAATCAACGAGAGCGGATATCGGCGGATGAGTGATCTCTCCTTCAATCATGATTCCAATTACGTAAGCTATGATGATTTGGAGCGAATGGTAATTGAAGATGGGACGAGGGATTTGCTGAGTTTTTGGTATTACCTGCGTAGCATTCCCATGGAGGAGGGTGACAAGATCATCATCGATGTCCATAGCTCGAAGGAGAATCACAAAATAGAGTGCTTTGTGCGGGAAAGGGAGCGGGTAAAGACGAAGGCTGGTGAATACGAAACGATTCGCGTCGAACCGCAGACTGAAGGCAAAGGTATCTTCGGTGCTGGAGGCGGTATGGAAATATGGTATTCCGAGCCTGATCGTCTGCCTGTGCAGATCCGCGCGAGCATGAAGGTCGGCAGCGTTTTGTTCAGACTGAAGGGGGTGAATTATTAGGAAATTTGCAGTCGTTCTCGCCGGCGGTCGGGGTGAGCGATTCTGGCCTTTGAGCCAGCCTCACTGTCCCAAGCAATTCCTCACGATATTTGATGACAAACCGTTGCTGACTCAGACCATTGAACGTCTTGGAGGTTACTTCAAAAGATCCGAGCGCCTGCTGATAATCCCCAGGGAACTGCGAGCGCTGACCAGGAGATACGCGGGCAAGGAAAACGTGGTCGTCGAGCCGGTCCGGCGCAATACGGCGCCGGCGATCTGTTTGGCCGGTATGGTACTGCATAAGAAGTTCGGTGGGGGCATCATGCACGTGATGCCCGCGGATCATCTGATAAAACCAAAGAACGCCTTCATCAGTGCGTTGAAGTACGGGCAAAAGTTGGCTGAGAATGGGTATGTTGTAACCTACGGCATAAGGCCTGGCCGGCCAGAGACCGGCTATGGATATGTGAAACTCGGCCACAGGTTGGGTGTATCGCGTAATAACAGAGCCTACCGCGGTGCAGGATTCACTGAAAAACCGAACGCAGTCCGTGCGAGACAATATATCAAGAGCGGACGCTACCTCTGGAACAGCGGGATCTTCACGTTTTGTATCAAGACGATACTCGAAGAGATGAAAAGTTTTGTACCGAAGGTGTACCGCGGTGTTGAGAGATATGCCGCCGGAGGTGTAGTGAGTAATTTCGGAAGGGTACCCGATATTTCGATCGACTATGGCGTGATGGAGAAGAGCCGACGTCTCTGCGTGGTCGAGGGTAATTTTAGCTGGGATGATGTAGGTTCGTGGCTTGCCCTCGATAGATACTTCACAAGGGATAAGAAGAAAAATGTTCTCATTGGGGACGCACGTGGTATCGATGTGAAAGATTCTATCATGTTCAGCCGGGACGTCCCGCTACGCGTCCATGGTGTGAAGGGTCTGATTGTGATCGCGAGTCCGGATGGCGTTTTGGTCTGCAGAAAAGATCGGGCTCAGGACTTAAAGAAATTACTTAAATAGTTTGGACCTAAAAAGGAGGTAGCTATGAAAAAGATACTTTTCATTGGGTGCATTTTTCTCGTCGTCGTCTGTGCACCGAAGAAGACCGTGATCCAGACCGAGGGGCTGGAAGAGGTTGTTGTATTTGGCGAAGAAACAAAATCTCCGACCGTGAGTACAGAACCGGTCTTACCGGTGGAAGAGCCGATGCCGGCACCCCCGCCTGCGGTCGAACCAGCGGAAGAACCGATTGCGCCTGCCGAAGAAGAGTTGGTGCTGATCCCACCACCGATCACTGAGGAACCAATCGTTCAACCTCCGCCGCTTGAAGAGCCGTACGTTCCGGCTCAGCCCGAACCGCCCGTATCGACGCCGCAGACGATCTATGGTTTCAGGGTCCAGATATTTGCTTCTAACACAGAAGATAATGCGACGCGAGTTGCCGAGGATGCCCGCGGGGCTTTCAATGATCGGGTGTATATAGAATACGTTGCCCCGTACTACAAAGTACGGGTTGGTGATTATCTGACCCGCGAGGAGATCGAACCGGTGAAGAATAAGGCTTTGAGTTTGGGGTATCGTGGTGCCTTCATAGTCGAGACAATGGTTACACCCTAGAGATACGTAAATCGAATCGATCTGTATAGGGTCATTGAAAAAGAAAGACAAATCGCAGCACATAATTCTCGCAACGAGAAACAAGAATAAGGTCGTCGAAATAAAGAAGATCATCGGCGACCTTGTTTCATTCGCGACGCCAGACCGTTCGCTCCAAATCGATATTCCAGAATGCGGTAGATCCCTCGTTGAAAACAGTTATGCAAAGGCGATATTTGTCTACCGGTTACACGGCTTACCGACACTGGCAGACGATTCCGGTCTTTTCGTGGATGCACTTGAAGGCGAGCCTGGTATTTACTCTGCAAGATACGGGAGAAACGACGAGGAACGCATTGCCCGGTTATTGCATAATCTCGGAGATGCACACGATCGCCGGGCCGCGTTCCGCGTGGCATTCGTGTACTGCTACGAATACGGTAAGTATGAGGTGTTTGAAGGCGAGTGCACCGGGGAGATCGGACACGAGCCAAAAGGCGTGAGCGGTTTTGGGTATGATCCGATATTCATACCGAGAGGCTACAAGAAAACCTTTGCCCAATTAGGGCCAGCGACGAAAAACAGGATCAGTCACCGAGCCCGGGCTCTGCGGAAATTCCGCAAATATCTCCTGGAAGTAGCACGGTGAATGAACGATTCGTGTTACTGCACGTCACAAGTCTTTGATCTCGATGAGCTTCTCTCTTGATTTGGAGCCTTTCTTGATCGTGATCGAGGATTTGTTCGTCTTGTAATGACGTGCAAGTATTTCCATTAGTTCACGGTTCGCCCGCCCTGCAGCAGGCGGCGATACAACTTTCACTCTGAAATTGCCGTTCCCGAGATCGATGATCTCGGCCTTTTTCGCATTAGCCGTTACCCGGATGCGTAAGTACATCTATTTTTCTTTCTCTTCTTCCGCCGTCGTCGCCATTTCAAAATAGACCTGTTTTTTCTTACCTTCGATCGTGGGTGGCGACAATTGCTGGCCGGCGAGTTCCTTTTCGAGAATCGTATCTTCTTCCGGAACTAATGTATTACCCGTTGCTACTTTGACAATGGTTCCGGTGGTGTCGATGATCGCCCGTACTATATTCGCCCGTACAGGTGCCGCAACTTCACGTTCATCGATGCCCATGATGGCTTGTTCCTCGACGACGTCGGCGGCAGGCGCTTTTGCCTCAATACTCTCATCGTACGCCGCCTTTGCCATACGTTTTTCTGCCGTTGGCGCAGGTTTCGCGCTTATAACAGGCTCTGGTATGAAGAGCTGCACTTCCTGTCGCGGCACAACCTCCTGATAGCTAACGCGGTCGCTCAGGTCGACTATTCTCCTCGATGGACTGATCTCGACGAGGACGATGAAAACAAGGATCGCTGCTGCTACCGGAGCGAATACGGGCGCAAATCGCAGAAGGCTTCTTCTTGGCGCAACCTTCACTTTGTCCATGACCCGGCGGTTCAGCGCGAAGAAGAAATCACGAGAGGGTTCCTCGAATACGTCATTTCTAACTCTGCTGTCGATTCCTTTCAAAACCCTCATTTCTTCTCTGCATGCAGAACATTCTTTCAGGTGCGATTCTACGGCTGCATTCTCCTGCTCACTGAGTTCACCGTCGAGGTAGGCGCTTAAAAACTCAATGGGCAAATCACAATTCATCTTTGTGTCACTCCATTTCTTTCAATAATTCTTTCAATTTCACTCGCGCGCGTGCCAGTCTTGACATCACGGTTCCCTTGGGAATACGCAGTACTTTGCTGATCTCATCGTATGAGAGGTCGTCCTCGACCTTGAGCGACAAGATCGTCCGGGCGTCATCAGGCAATCGCGCAAACGCGGCAGTTATTCGCTCGCGGAGCATCTTCTCCCTTGTCATTCGGACCGGATCAAAATGGCCGTTGGTGAGGGTCTTTTCCACATATTCCAGCGGCTCGGTGCCGATTTTGCGCTCGCGCTTCAGAAAATTTATCGCATTGTTCACGGCAATCCTCCTCAGCCATGCATAGAATGGTCGGCCACTTTCGAATTTCTTAATCGAACGATAAGCCTTGATAAATGCTTCTTCAACGAGATCCTCTGCATCATCCCTGTTCATAACCATCCGGTACATCACTTTGTATAAGGCAAGTTTGTATCGTTCAACGATCGGGCTAAAGGCATCGCAATCGCCCCTTTTCACCGATTCTATGAGCGATTCGTCGCTCTCTATATGATTATACACGATAGAGCGTTAAATATTCCCTGCTGCATGCAAGAATCTATGAAAAGGATCAAAATGGGTTCATACGGACGAGGGGATGCAGCCAGTGGATCCGTATGCATTTATTATTCTTGTAAGGAATAGCCGGCAGGTATTTCGAAAACTCTGTCGTTTATTGGTTTTGTTTCGATCTTTGTCACTTCGCTATGGGTGGTCATTGTGAACGACATTCCTTCACCGCCCATGGTAATGTCCATATCGATTTCGAGCGGGAAACCGTCGATTTCGCTGATCTTCTTCTGAAACTCCTCGTAGTTTTTCTTGTTTGGGCCCATCATTGCCGATGATGAACCGAGGCCTGATTCTGCCATCTGTTTCTGAAACTCTTGGATCTCCTTGTAACCCGGGATTTCCTTAGTCACCCACATTGTCTGTTTGAACGTCATCTTGCCCTCTTCCCCTGCGCTTTCCATTGACACGATGACCTGCTCACAATCCTTCTTGAGAATTTGTTTCTTCTCGCCGGTTCTGAAGACTTTCAATTCAGGCATCTCCATCTCGGTTTCTTCATATTCCTCGGTCGCACCGCTCATTGTTTCCAGACTGTGTTCCGAGTATTTCTCGTTTTCATGATCGATAGACCATATTACGCCTTTATCGAGACGGATGATTTTTGTGTCAGACATGGGTCCCGTCATCGGATTCTCGGCGGTCATTTCGGTCAATGACCGGTCACCCTTGACGAATACACGCATCTGTGTTTCCGCTTTCATGCCCATCATACCGGACGTAGTGGAAGTCATTTCGTACATGACATCTGCACTCATCACCGATGCGACAAAGAGTAATGATACGAGAGAGATTATTCTCATCAGAAGCCTCCTTTGGACATTATACAGCAAACTGTATGTGTGTCAATTAGGTCTGCTTTCTACAGAAGGCACCGTTCAATTAGTATGGTAGCATATGTTCCTGGTGGTAGCTTGCATTTCACCGAACAGCGGTAGGCTCTCGGATAAAGTTCATCAGGCTGTGGATCGGATACGTCAAAGTCTTCCGGAAATATCACTGCCGAGCGCGAAAACGTCTTGAAGCGAACGCCGCGCAAGCGCATCTTCTGAAGGCCCATTCTTTTGAGCGTAATGCCTTCTTTTGCCAATACTTTTTTGATGCACATACCCACCATGCCGGAAAGGTTTGTCTTTTCGTTGACCATGGGAATGCTCAGGCTCCTCAGGTGATTGCGGGGCTGTAGTCTGCGGTAGAAAACGAATCTACCCATCGAGTATTTCACGGAGACATTCCCTGCGCCGTATTTGATTATGAGCCGGGCGAGAGTTTCGTTGAATATATAGGATTGGTAGGCAAGTAAGTAGAGATTAAGGTATTCACGGTCGATTTGTTTGAGTGCGTTCTTGAAATCCTTCGGATGTGTGCAAAGGTAATACAGTACCGATCTGTAGAAACGCGGCGCGATATTGAGGGCACCCTCCCAGTCACGCCAGTGGCTGTAACAGTAGGTCTTGAATCTTCTTTCGGCAGCGTTGTCATCCCGGTGCGCATGGCAGAGGAGAAGTTTCAGCGCGCCTCCATAGTGCTCGAGTATCATCTTTTTGGCGATGAACCCCTCACCATGGCGTGCCGAGCCAAAACGCTGTTCGCCGAAGTAGTTAGCGAAGCCGTGATTACTGATTTCTCTTGCGTTCTGGTGAATCCTCTCGATTTCTTCTAGATGGAGTTTTCTGAGTGTCATGCAAAAGCGGTTACCGCGTAGCATCGCAGGACTTACCGGCATGTTGCTTTTTCCCACCGGTCTGACTGTGAAGTTCTTCTCCACTACGGAATCTTTAAAGTCACCTTTGAACGAAAGATATTGGGTGGATCGGGAATAGCGGTCTTTCAATCCAGCGCGCTCGAAACGATCAACAGGCACTTTCTTCTTACGCGCGACATAATCGATGACGTCGAGTGTGTTCCAATATTGCTTCTCGAGTTTCAGAATGGTGTAGGAGCCTCTGACCGCAAAAGGTATGTCAATAAGCTCTTCAACTATAAAGTCCTCGGGCCTGACCTTTATCTTGGCCACTTTCTGAGAGGTTTTCTACGTGTGCTTCACCGCGCTTAGTTCGTTGGTGTGTGTTGCTTCTGGAATACCCTCTTGGCCACTATGTCTTCAGGTCATCGAGAATACTGCTTATGTCTTTTTCTGTGATCGGCCCCACTGCTGCGACCGTATATCGTTGCGGGTCAAAGTAATCTTTTATGATGCCGTTGATCTCTTTCTCGTTCACCGAATTGATGCGGGCGACGACATCGTCGACGGTCGCGATTTCCCGTGAATACACAGCTTCGCGGGCAAGGCGCAGCATGCGGCTCGTCGAACTTTCGAGGCTGAGCAGCAAATTACCCGAGAGATAGGTCTTGGCGAGGTCGATTTCTTCTTTACTGAATCCCCGCCCGTTGATGTCTTTGAAGATCGTTTTCAGTCGTCGCACGACTTTCGGAATATTCTTCTTGTCGCAAATGAAATAGAATCCAGACACCCCGCAGTCACAATAGAAATCGATGAAGGACTGCACATGGTAGACCAGACCGTCCTTTTCGCGCAGACCTTGAAAGAGACGTGAAGACATGCCACCGCCCAGCGCGGTGTTCATTATCGAAAGCTGGTAGTGCTGGGGCGCGGCATATTCGACACCCTTGGTGCCGAAAACAAAGTGGACCTGGGAAAACTCTTTGCGTGGTTGGACTTCGATTTTGCCGAGGCGATAGGAAGGCATCGTCCTCTTGATCTTGTCCACTTTTTCCATCGCAAATCTCTGATTTGCCAGGCTGACAATTTTGTCATAGTCGTAGTTACCGCTGAGGGCAATCACGATCTCTCTGTTCATGAGTTTTCGGTAGTGCCTCTTTGCGTGCATTGATTCAATCTGCTTGACCGATTCCATGGTTCCTGCAATGGGTCGACCAAGAGAATGATCGGGCATCAGTGTTCTGAAAAAAAGCTCAAATGCAGAATCGCCCGGGTCGTCGCTGCTCGATTTTATTTCTTCGAGGACGACGGACTTTTCCTTATTAAGATCGCGGCTGTCGATCTTCGACTCGAGAAGTATTTCAGCGATGAGTTCGAAAACGAGAGTGATGTGTTCGGAGAGGAATTTTGTTATAATGATGAGATTTTCCTTCGTCGTGTAGGCGTCGAATGCGCCGCCCAGGCTTTCCATCATTTTTACGATCTCCAGCGCCGATTTGCGCGAGGTGCCTTTGAATAACATGTGTTCGATCAAGTGTGTAATACCGCCGTCTTTGAGTGATTCATCCCGTGAGCCATTGTTGATGAAGACGCCCATCGAGAATGAGTAGAATTTGGGGATTTTTTCTGCGATTATTCTTACGGCGGGATTGAGCGTAGCAAGGGTTATCTTATTCTTTTCGGATGAGATTAATCCTCCCCTGGTCGTCAATATTCGCTACTTTTACGACGATTTCATCGCCGATCTTTACAACATCTTCAACCCGCTTGACGCGTTGCCGGGAGAGTTTGGATATATGGACGAGCCCTTCTTTGCCGGGCAGTATTTCAACGAACGCGCCGAAAGTCATTATGCGTTTTACTTTGCCAACGTATAGTTTACCGACCTCGGCTTCCTGGACAATGCTCTGCACCGTCTCTTGAGCTTTTTCCACGTTGTGTCGGTCCTCACCGGCAATCGTTACCTTCCCGTCATCGTCAATGTCGATCTCCACGTCATTATCCGCGATGATCTTGCGGATGACCTTGCCGCCGGGTCCGATTACCTCGCCGATCTTCTCCTTTGCGATCGAAAAGACCACGATCTTCGGTGCATATTTGGACAACTGGCTTCTTGGTGTACTGATGGTGCTGTTCATGACCTTCAGTATCTCCAGTCGGGCCGTGCGGGCCGTTTGCATTGCCTCGGCGAGAACATCAACGGGTAACCCCTGAATTTTCAGGTCAAGTTGGATGGCGGTTACGCCGTCCGCCGTGCCGGCAACCTTGAAATCCATATCTCCGTAGTGATCCTCTGTACCCAGAATGTCGGTGAGAAGCACATACTGCCCATTTTCTGTGACGAGTCCGACGGAAATACCGGAAACCGGGGCCTTGATCGGCACGCCGGCGTCCATCAGGGCAAGGGATGATCCGCAGACGCTGGCCATTGATGATGAGCCGTTGGATTCAAGGATATTGGAGACGACCCTCACGGTGTAGGGAAATTCTGTTTCCTTGGGAAGCACCGGGGATATTGCCCGTTCGGCAAGAGCACCGTGTCCGATCTCACGCCTGCCCGGGCCGCGCATTGGGCGGACGTCACCGGTTGAGAATGGCGGGAAATTATAGTGTAGCATGAAGGATTTCGATTCCTCTCCGTATATATCATCGATCCGCTGTTCGTCACTCGCCGTTCCCAGAGTCGTTACTGCAAGGCTCTGAGTCTGGCCTCTGGTGAATAGCGCCGAGCCGTGGGTTCTCGGCAACAGCCCGATTTCGCAAGAGACCGGTCGAATATCCTCTAAACCGCGGCCATCCAGACGTTTGTTCTCTCTGATCACTCGCTCGCGCATCTCGCTGCGCATCAAATCGTCGACGACGTATTTAACCTTGGGTTCGACGTCGTCATATTTGTCCATAAGTTTTTCAGCGACGGTCTTTATCAATTGATACGCTGAATCTTCACGAGCTTTCTTGTCTTTGAGCTGCAATATCTGGCTGATACTATCGCCAATTGCGTCCTTGATGTCGCCATAAAGTGCATCTACGACAAACGGGTTGGTCATGGTGATCTTCTCCCGTCCGGCGTTCTTCACCATCTCTTCCTCGATGTCGATAATGCGTGAGATCTCCGGTTGCGCCAATTGGATTGCTTTGATGATCTCTTCCTCGCTGGCCTCTTTGGCGCCGCCTTCTATCATGACGACCGAATCACGCGTGCCGGCAACGATGACATCGAGCTTACTGTCCGTTTGCTGGGCAAGCGTTGGGTTGATCACGTATTGCCCGTCGATCATGCCGACCTTTACCGCGGCGATCGCAGTGGCGAAGGGCAGTTCGGACATTAGCAACGCCGTTGCCGCACCGATGATACCGAACGCGTCAGGTTCGTGCTCAACGTCTGATGAGAGTAGGTTGGTAATGATCTGCACCTCGTTGCGGAAACCTTTCGGAAAGAGCGGCCGCAGGGAGCGGTCGATGAGACGGGAGATGAGGATCTCACTCTCCGACGGTCTGCTTTCCCGTTTGAAGAAACCACCCGGTATCTTACCTGCGGCGAAAGACAGTTCACGGTAGTCAACGGTTAGAGGCAGGAAATCGATACCCTCTGAAGGGTCTGGCTTGTAGGAAACGGCTACAAGGAGTATCGTGTCGCCATAACTGACAGTACACTCGGCCGCCGCTTGCTTGGCCACGCGACCCGTCTCAAGGCTGAGCTGCTTTTCACCAACCCTCAGTGATACAGAGTGCAAACTAACCTCTTAGATCCAGCGTCTTTACAATTTCCAAGTACTTGTTGCGGTCCTTCTTCATCAGATAATTGAGGTGGCGGCGTCTGTCATTGACCATTTTAATCAAGCCGCGCCTCGAATGGCGGTCTTTGGGGAACTGTTTCAAGTGGTCGGACAGGTTCTTGATTCGTTCGGTCAATATGGCGATCTGCACTTCGGGCGATCCGGTGTCCTTGACGTGTCGCTTGTGGCTTTGGATTATTTCGCTCTTCTTGGTCCGATCTAATGTCATAATCTGTTCTCCTTTTCTTTAGCTTATTATCCACATATTCGGTTAAAAGTCAAGTAATATACGGATGTGGCGCTGGAGGGGTGCAGTTGACACCGGGGCGCATTTCATTATAATAGTTGCCGATTGCCATTGTTATGAGCGGTCTGGCCGGACGGATCGCGCTATATTCTACTTACATTATTCAGTATCAGTACAGCAGTGTGGTTTGAGGAGGTAAAATATGAGGATCTTGGTTTTCGGAGGTTCAGGCAAAATAGGATCGGCGGTCGCCCGGGATCTCTCTTCGGACAAAGATGTCCAGAGGATCGGCATTGTCGGACGCCACAGGGAGACGCTCGAGCATGTCAAACAGTGGGTAGGGAGCGACAAGGTTATGCCCCACGTTCTCGATATCAACGACAAAGAATCGACCATTACACTGATGAAACAGTACGATGTCGGGGTTCTTACCCTGCCTAACCGGCAGACGAGTTACAGGGTCGTTCATCTTGCGATCGAGGCCGGGTTGAACATTGTGGATACGATCGAGGAGTTTCATCGCACCCCCGACGCCTATGAGACAGAAGGGCTTGAAGTTCCCCAGGGGATGAAGCTCGCCGATTATGGCGAGTGGCTACACAAGAGAGCCTGTGACAATGACGTTACATTTGTTGACGGAATGGGTTTTGCCCCGGGGTTGAGCAATATTACTTTGGGCGATGGGATCAGGAAGATTGACATTGCAGAACGTGCTGTTGCCCGGGTCGGCGGTATCCCATCAAAGGAGGCTGCGGCAAAGCACCCTTTACGTTATATGATCACTTGGGCTTTTGACCATGTGCTCAGAGAATATATGATAAAGTTGAATGTCATCAAGAACGGCAAGATCGTTGAGGTAAATGCGGCAACGGACCTCGAGAGATTCACGTTCGACAAGTTCGGGAAGAATGAACAGTTGGAATGCGCAGTCACTCCGGGGATGCCAAGTTTCTTGTTCACGCGGACGCAACTCAAGGAGTTTGCTGAGAAGACCGTACGCTGGCCAGGTCACTGGCAGGGCGTGCATACTCTCAAAGAATGCGGCATGCTCGATATCGAGCCGGTCGACTACATGGGTTCGAAGATCGTGCCGAGGGAATTACTTCTTTCGATCATTACACCGAAGTTGATTCCGAATGAGGGTGAGACGGACGTTTGCGTCATGTACAACACACTCGAGGGCAAGAAAGATGGAAAGGCCGTGAAGATCGAGTATTTCATGTGGGACGAGCCTGGTAGAGAAAGCGATATGTCTTCGATGATGAGGGTGACCGGTTTTCCTATGGCGATTACCGCACGCATGATAGGTAAGGGTGAGATAAAGGAAAAGGGTATTGTCGCTCCGGAGGATGCGATAGTCGGTGATCTCTATAAAAGATTCATCGCCGAACTGAAGAAACGCGATATCGAAATACTTGAAGTGGCCGGCAACTCGTGATGGTTGAAGTAATGGCATTGACTTGAAAAATGGCCGGAATTGTTTTCTTTAAGACATATCAGATCAACGATCTCGAACGGTTCTATACACAGGAACTCGGTATGGAAGTGTGGCTTAGACAGGCGGACTGCATTATTCTCAGACACGAGAATCTACTCTTGGGATTCTGTACCCGTGCCGAGGTTGAACGATCGGGCATAATAACATTCGTATATCGAACAAGAAAGGAAGTTGACGCTCTGCATGCGAGATTAGAAGATGTTGCATCCGGCCCGCCCGCCGTGAACGAAAAGTACAAAATATATCATTTTTTTGGTAGTGATCCAGAACACCGGCTCCTGGAATTCCAGTGTTTCCTCCATCCGGTCGAGATCTGACGGTGACTTACATAGACACGAAGGCACATGATTCTGACGGGAGTCTCACAGACTGATTTCTATATGACGCAGCGGAATAGGGTATTATATGGGCTCAGCATACTATTCGGAGCGGTCTCTGGATGCCTCCTTCTAAGATTGGCTCTCGGGATGCCGTACAACTCGCCGGGCGTTTACACGCATGTCGCCTGGTATGTCCTGTATCCTGTGCAATTGCTGAGGCAGATGGACGATCAGAGTATCTTCATTCTGTTCTATGTATTGTTGTGGTCCTACGTTTTAATTGTTAGAGTCATGGTCTATGAGGCGCCATTGGGCAGAACCCTCCTCAGAATGCTCGTATGGATGGCAGTCGTGGCGCTACCGTTTCTGCCTCTTGGCATCGAGTATCTGTCTCTGGCGCGTTACTCAGCGGCGATCACTAATTATTTGTTGCGCCTCTTGCCTTTTGGCGGATTGCTAGTTTCGCTTTTTCTGTGCAATCACATCTACTTCAAACAAAGCTATAGGGTTGCAGGAGCATGGGCAATTGTGAATTTTGTGCTGATAATCATGGTCATAACTCTGGCTGATCTGCTTCCGATGTTAAAATCGAGAATATTCCTACACTCTCTGGACTATCGCGTATCACTGATCAATACATTTCTAAGCACGATGCCTGTACTATCACTGCTGCTGGCCATTCTTCTTTCGGTCTTTTACATTGTCATGTTCGAACGGCGTTTCCTCCGCGCAAGGGACAAGAAGAGCAGACTATTGAGTGTTTTGATCCCGGTCGGTGTTTCGATCGCCCTCTTCCTTGTTCTGTTGATACTGCGGGACGATTTTCGCCGATACAGGTTCTATGATTACCGGGGTGGAATTGCCACAACGTATTTTGCCGCGTATGATGACCGCATTCTCGTCTCCTTCGACAGGAATGAAGTAAGGATCGCTCGGGGCCGGCAGAGTGTTTTCTACCCGTTCGGTAAATTCAGTGGAGAGGAAGTTCTGAAAAGGGACGCGGCGGAGATCATCCGAATGAAATTGATCGAAGGATTGGATTACTATCGGTTGGCAAGAATCTTAGCGATAATCGCCTACGGACCGCGCGATACGCTCCTATACCGAGGGCTGCGGCCGATGATTTTGGGCATCAGCCATCGAATACCGAACGAGCTGAAACCCTGGACAGACTACCTCGATCAGAGGTATGAGATGCCGTCGGGCGACATAACCGTCACTGGCTGGATAAAGGTTAACGGTGTAGATCTGGCGCTGACTGAGTTCTTCGTGAACAAGGTAATGCTCTCGGAGACACGGGCCGTCGAACCAGTGTGGCAGGGCCGGACCGATACGGAAGGAAAATTTCACTTTTCTTGTTACAGGGACGCCCGATTTGGTGATGGTTATTTTCAGGTGAGTTTCCTGGTGCCCGATACGGTGATCGGCATCGATATGCGGTCAGTGAAAGTCAGTGCCCCGCTACCGGTCTTATTCAATCCCGGTGATTATGTGTTCGATACGGTCAGCATAAGCGTAGGCGGAGGAGGGGTCATATCGCAGTTGAAAAGGCTTTCGATTCTCGCGTCCGCAGAACTAGATTCATTCGAGCTCATTCTTACGGACATGGCATCTTCGACTCCGTACAGAATGTCGGGTTCGGTCACCGCTTCCGGCGAATTGCGAGACATCGCGCTGGAGTTGACCTCCACAGATGCCGATACCTCTAGCCAGGATGCAACTATCGAAGAGATGAGCGCTTCGAGGTTCCACCTCGGTGAGCGAGAAGGTACGGTCGTTGTAAGAAGGTACTGAACCTGGTCCAGAATCCGGTATTGAGCAATACCTGGAGCTACTTTTGCCGCAGGATTTTCACAAGATGATCGTATTCGACGTTCACCCGAGCGCCAGGTCGAAGTCTGCCGAGCGTGGTGTTCTCCAGAGTATAGGGTATCAAAGAAACCGATAGGATATGTCCTGTGATCGAAGAGATTGTGAGGCTTGCACCGTCGATACCGACCGAACCCCGAGGAATGATGTACCGTGAAAAGTCCGGGTCAATTTCGAAAAAGTATTCGTTCGACTTTATCTTTCTGAGTCTCGCCACATCATCGACATGCCCGAGCATGATGTGACCGCCGAGGCGGGAATCGACGCGGAGCGCCCGCTCCAGGTTAAGATAATCACCTGCACGCCAGGTAGTTAAAGTTGTCCTACATAGCGTTTGCTTCATTACCTCGATGACAAAACCGGTCTTTGTAGTATCTGTGACCGTAAGACAGATGCCCTGGATCGCGATGCTGTCGCCGGTACTCACCTCCAATTTTGACTCGATGGTGATTCGCTGAACCCTGGACCTCGATACCGAGTGTATTCTTCCGATTTCTTCAATTATACCTGTGAACATAATATAAGGTGTCCTCCCCAATTTTTTCCGGTTTCTCTCCGTCGAAGAACTTCTCGACGAGAGTCAGCTCGATGCCATTGTCTACTGATACAGGTGCAACGAATGCATACAGATCGTCATATGTTTCTTCGGCGAGAAATCGCTTGAAGGTTTGTCCCCCACCCTCAATGAGGATCGAACCGAATTTCAGCTTCCCGATTCGCCGAAGCAGATCATTTGTGGCGTAATCTTCTCCTTCCATCAGTATAGATTCCACGCCTAATTCATTCAATTCGTCGATCCTCTTACGGTCGCCATCTGAACTGGTCATGACTATTCGACGGGCGCCTGGAATTAGAACATGCGCGTTGGAGGGTATTCGGAGATGGGGATCGATGATGATTCTCGCGGGATTGCGACGGCCCACCAACCGGTCGGTAAGATAAGGATCATCGGTCAGCACAGTGTTTATTCCGATCAACACAGCACCGGCCTGACTGCGCAGCGCGTGGACATACCGTCTCGATGGCTCTGACGTGACGTACCTGCCTTTGAACCCGGATATTCTCATGTTCTCGGTCAGGGCGATCTTGAGGGTGACGTAAGGTATCCCCGTCGTAATGTATTTGCGGTACCACAGATTGACATTCGTCTCCGGGACCGGCAGCCGTCTGACATCGATTTTGTGATTGCGCAGTGCTCTTACGCTCTTGCCATTGACTGCTGGATTAGGGTCATTCTCAACGACGAAGACCCGCCTTATGCCGGCAGCGACTATGGCATCAACGCATGGCGGTGTATGGCCATGAGTACAGCACGGCTCCAGATTCACATACAAGTCAGCATCGCGGGCCTGTTGGCCGGCTTCGGCCAGAGCAACGATTTCAGCGTGAGCTTCTCCGATCTTCCGATGAAATCCCTGCCCCACTACGCGTCCTTCTTTTACTACCAACGCACCGACGAGGGGGTTGATTCCGGTTAGCCCGTTGCTCTTCGTCGCTAGAGCAAGCGTTTGTTGCAGGTACATTCTATGGTATGCATCTGAGGTCGGCATATTTTAACGAATTATAACTCCGCACATGCCAAAGTCAATAACACAGCCCGCACTGAACACATACGCCACTCAACATGCGGAGCAGACATGGGCTTTCCCCGATTTGGGTATCCGCTCAATTGTGACTAACAGTACGTCCTGCGTTTGTGAAGTTTGGTGTATTCGGCGTTCAGCAGATGCGTGGAAGTCCTTCGGCTTCCATCCTCATGAGAGGATGGGTACCACCGATGCCTGTTCTCATCCAGACGCCGACTGGTTTCCCAACGACTTCGCCGATCATCGCGGCACGCCTCCCGAGTGGGTGGGCGCGCATGATGCGGAGAACCTCGTCGGCCTTCTTCTCCTCGACGAAAGCAACGATCTTACCTTCATTGGCAATATAGAGGGGGTCGAGGCCGAGAATCTCGCTAGCGCCCCTGACCTGTTTTTTGATCGGTAGCGCCGTTTCAGAAATTATTATGCCGTTCCGCATACCTTCGATTGCTTCATTAAGGACAGAAACGACTCCGCCGCGTGTGGGGTCGCGCATGAAGTGTACTGCAGATCCCGTCCTGAGGATATTGCGGATAAGACCGTGCAAGGAAGCAACGTCGCTCCGGACCTTAAACTGCAGCCCCAGTTTAAGGCGTTCATTCATGATAGCTATGCCGTGATCTCCGATCGTGCCGCTGACGATGATGCGGTCACCGTGCCGGATCCTCGTCGTGCACAGATTGTGCTCTATCACACCGATGCCGCTGGTGGTGATGAATATCTTGTCGGCCTTACCCCTGTCTACGACCTTCGTGTCTCCGCATACCACACTCACACGGGCAGCATGTGCCGTGCGTGTAGCCGATCTCAAAATTCTTTCCAGATCTACAATTGGAAATCCTTCCTCGATTATCAAAGCAAAGGACAGGAATTTTGGTGTCGCTCCTTTTACGGCAAGGTCGTTTATTGTACCGCATATGGCAAGTTTCCCGATGTCGCCACCAGGGAAAAAGATCGGGTCGACGACATAGGAATCGGTAGTAAAGGCAAGATTCTTTTTCTCGGCTGGGAGTTCGGCAGCGTCCTCAAGACGACCGAGGATTTTGCTGTCGAAATATCTAAGCACTACGTCGCGGATGAGCTTCGAAGTCAGCAGCCCGCCCGAGCCGTGGCCAAGGCGGATTCTTTCTTCTTTCATCCCGACACCGGGTTTCGGGTTTCGTAACCGCGCAACATTAGACGATCAGTTGATATGTGTCGCGTAGGAAGCCACGTGCCGCGAAGTTTTCCTTGAAGCGACCAAGTCCCCAATTCGGAGCCATATTGAGGGTAAAGGTGCCCAAATCGAGGTACTTAAATCCTTGTGTTCGCCCCCACCTGATGACCTCATAGAAGAGCAGGTTGACCGGTCGGTATTTCTGGTATGAGTCATCGTGGCTGATATAGAAGGCGAGGATGACTCTGGGATTGGTGACGAATATGACCATTCCGCCGACCATCTTCTCCTTTATGTAGGCACCAAACAGTATTATTCGTTCTGGGAAAATCTTCTTCAGTTTTGTCAATTCGTCGAGCGAATGAGTGGGTATTACATTATGTCGCATTCCGAGATTATGCCTGAGGATTTCGTAGAACCTCGAAAAGTCACTCGAAATTCTGACACGTACTCCTTCCCGTATGGCCTTCTTCGTGGAGCGTCGCGCATCGCTGTGAAATGTGGCAAGCGGTTCCGCGGAATCGAGCGCGATTACCGCGGTCACGTCGCGCTTCAAGTATTCGAAGTTGTTTTTCATCAGGGCGAACTCGATGTACTGGTTTGGATTCCGGTAGTAAATTAACGGCGGCTGGGTGAGCACAATTCTGTTGAAGCCGTGACTCTTAAGATACTGTATCACGTGCTCAACGATAAGGTAGATCGTATGAATGCCAAGACCTTCGCGCAACACGAAGCCACCGTAGGATGATCCTTTATGTGATACAATAGTATCTCCTTCGATCACCGCAGGGAAGAGCGCGGCTATGTTGTTCCTGTCTTTGATTATAAGATGATGGTCGATGAAGCGGTCCGGTGGATGGTATTGGAGAAATTGGAGACTGTGGAAGATAGTACCGTTGTCTGCACTCGCCACGAACTCTTCCCAGTGCTTGTGGTCTTTTTCAGCCAATTTGACAATATCCATGTAATCTCCAGTATACGGAAACAATGCAAAATGTCAATCTCTGTGAAGAGGTGCAGAAGATTGGCGTCCTTGATTCTTTGAATACTTTCTGTATAATGTAGCAACGTTTATGATCTCACATGGCAGGGAAGTGACGATCCGTTGCGGTGACCTCCACAAACTGCAGTACCCCTATGCTGCCGACCGGGACATAGGCAAATGAAAAAACGTTATCTCTTCCTCGATATGCTTCGCGCTTTGGCCGTAGCCGAGATGATACACGGTCACAGTCTGGACGGCCTTCTGGACAATGCTCTGCGCAGCACCCCATTCTTTATCAACTGGGTGCACGTGAGGGGATATACTGCTCCGGTATTTCTCTTTGCGGCGGGATTCGCGTTTGCGCTCGCCACGTTGCCGAGAATAAACGCCTACTCATATTTCTCAAGGACTCTGGTCGCGCGATTCCGGCGGCTTCTTTTCTTAGTATTGCTTGGATACCTGATGTATCTGCCTTATTTCTCGTTGCGCATGACGATCTTGTCAATCGGAACACCTGCTTGGGAAGATCTTCTGCGGGTCGATATTCTACGGTGTATTGGGGTTTCGGCCATGTTCCTTCAGTTTTGGTTCCTGCTGAAGCCGAGGCGACTTCTCACGTTGGTGGCGATCAGCTCGGTGACGATTGCCCTGCCGGTCTTAACGCCCGTCATAGAGCGGAGCATCTTTGTGGGGAGCCTGCCGGCGTTGATCAGGTATTACTTCGTCGACTCAAGATTTCCGCTATTTTTCTATGCATCGTTTCTTTTCCTCGGTTTCTTAATGGGATCACTTTTCACTTCGCGGCAGAACTCCTGGTTCAGATATTCAATAGTTGTTGGAGTGCTACTGGTCATACTCGGGGAGATTATGGCGCGTGGACGAATTGAATCCGGATTGAGTGGTTTCGCCACCAAAGGGGGTGCGATAATATTGCTTGCGGTGCTGCTCGAAAGGGGAGAAGTCCTCTGGAAGCGGATGCCTGCAGCAGTCAAGTATTTTGGCAAAGAATCACTGATCGTCTATGTTGTGCACCTCGCTGTCATCTATGGTTCGGTATTGAACAAAGGTCTCGTATTCTACTGGGGACCGACGTTGTCTTACACAGAAGTCTATTTGTTCATCCTGTGGTTGTTTGCCGCGATGGTCATTCTCGCTTATGTCTGGCACAAACTGAAAAGAGAGCACAGTACGGTTGCGCAATGGGTGAAGAATACCGTGTATTGGTCTTTCTCTGTACTGTTCCTCATCAGGCTGTATTGAAAAAGACTCGAAATAACGTTAGGTTCTTACTGCGGCACAATGATTGTCACGCTGTGTATCTTATCCCTTGACAAATTAAATTTCTTCAATATAATGTAGTTGTTAATAGCAATTATTGTTAGCAGCAACTAATGGAAGTGATATGAGAAGAAGACTATTTGAACTCATCATAATGCTGGTGAAAAAATGCCAGCATACCGAGGCAAAGATAAGGGATGAGTTTGGCCTAACGACGGCAGAGTACAATGCGCTCCTGACTATGGGAGAAGATGAGCGAATGCTATGCCACGTCTTCTCGAAGAAGATGGGGCTGTCTCCCTCCAGAGGAAGCAGGGTCATCGACCGGCTGACGAAAAAAGGATTTGTCAGAGGCGAAGCGGTGCCGAGTGACCGTAGGATCCTAAGAGTCTCGATGACGGAAAAGGGTGTTCAACTTAAGGAACTCATCAGGAAGAGAATGGATGAATGCGAAAATGACATATTGGGAAGCTTGTCAGCAGAGCAACGCGAGACCGTGCGTGACACGCTCGCAATGCTTTCGGAGATAATGTAGTTGAAAGGATGGATATGAAGGGACGAGAAATAGCCGAGGCGACTGTGGTCAATTATGCGCAAATGTTTGACCTTTCACTCAGTAAGCATAAGATGATGGACATGATGCCCGGGCTCCTGCTCTTCCTTGCCCGGCGGCCTGAAATGGTCACGCCGGCGTTAGAGAGAATGCTTCCGATGATGGAACAAATGAACATCGAGGTCAATCATGATCTCTTGATCGAAATGATGCCCTCTGTGGTGAAGGCCGTGAATATGGAACCGGGAATGGGCGGAGATATCTTCAAGAGAATGGTGCCAATGATGGATGCTTTCAAACTGAAGATGAACTTTTATGTAATGAAAAATGTCATGGGGATGATGATGTTGATGATGGTACGCCATCCGACTACTATTCCCGGTATGATGAAAGTCATGCCGAAGATGATGGACTTCAGTTTCTACACGAATTTCATCAATAGGATAAAAGGAGTATTTCATGCACGAGACAAATAAAGAATGGCTGCCCGGTTTCGACAAGAAATTTGCCGAACTGACCCATCAGATGGTAAAGGATCTCGAAAAATGCCTGCAGTGCGGTAAGTGTACGGGGCAGTGTCCGGCAGCAAAGTTGTCATCATACAACCCGAGAGAGATCATACGCGATCTCCGAATGGGCAACGTCGATAAGGTGATCAGCAGTCATGAATTGTGGTTATGCTTCTTCTGTAGCGGGTGTTACGCCGTGTGCCCGCGCGACATAAACTTCCCGTTCGCGGTTTCCATGCTGCGTTATGCCGCGCTTGCGCAGGGATATGGTTGGGAAGAGGTCAAGGAGATCAAAGATCCTTATGCACAGGATTATTACAACACAGGACTCTCGGTCAATGTCAACGAGAGGAACCTCGGTGTCAAGAAAGAGATTGCGAAAAATTCGGGCACCGACGGGCGGATCGAGACGGTACGCAGGAAGATGGGTCTGCCTCCTAAGAGAAAGATATCACAACGTGCGATGAGTGAGATCAGGTTCATCGCCGATGCTACGGGCATGACCGATTTGTTCAAAGAGATTGACAAGAAAGTGGCGAAGGAAAAAAGCTGGAATTACGGCAGCCCGGCCGATCTTGTTAAAGTAAAGAAAGGACCGAACCAGAAATTCATCGACATCGAAGATGAGGAGAAAGAGAGGATATCATGAGGAGGATACTCAGATGGCACGCCAGCAAGTTCTAGAGAAGACAAAGGTGTCGGACAGGATATTTCTATTCCAGCCGTGCGTCGGGAGTAACAAGTATCCGGGGTTGATTACTTCGGCAACAGAATTTTTCAGGAAATTGGGTATCGAACTCGTAACGAGTGATGATCAGACCTGCTGCGGCGGTTTTCTGACATTCACGAATGTTGCACAGCCGACGAGCACAATGCCCGCAGTCGCGCGCAATATTGCGGTGGCTGAAGAAATGGGGCTGGATATTCTCACTCTGTGTAATGGGTGTCACACGTTCCTGACCGAATTTTCGCATTTCATGAACGACCGCCCTCCGGTGAAGAACGTCGTCAATGTGATCTTGTCCATGATCGGACGCGAGTATAAAGGCAGCCAGGACATTTACCATTCCCTGGAAATTATCTATAAATTGAAGGAGAAGATCAGAAAAAACGTAACGAGATCGCTGAGCGGGATGAGGTTCGCGACCCACTACGGGTGCCACTACCTGAATGGTTTCAAGAAAACGGCGCTCGATGATCCGCACATGCCGACGATCATGGAAGAACTGATCGAAGCAATGGGAGGCGAGATTGCCGAGTATGGCGAAAACAGAACTTGTTGTGGTACTGGTCTGACACAGATCATCATCAACAAAGAAACATTGTCGCTGCCGCACACCAAGATGAAGTTGGATAATTTGAACGCTGCAGAACCGGATGCGGTGGTGGTCGTCTGCCCTTACTGTCTTGCCCAGATCGATCGCATGCAGCAGAAACTGAACTATCGTGGCTCAGGTGATTACAAAGTGCCGGTTATCCATCTCGTCCAACTCGTTGGACTGGCACTCGGTGTTGATGTGGTAAAACTCGGCTTTGATGCGCACGCGATCAGCTTCAAGAATTTCCTGAGAAAGTTCGAATCGGTTCAGGCAAAAGCAGAGGTGGTCAATGGCTAATGTCGGCGTATTCATCTGTCACTGTGGGGTGAACATTGCGTCGAAAGTGGATGTGAAGAGGGTCGTCGATACGCTTAAAGTAATGCCCGAAGTAGGGTTTGCCCATGAATACAAATTCATGTGCTCGTCCCCCGGTCAGGAACTGATCAGAAAGGCTATCAGGGAGAACAAAATAAATCGAGTCGTAGTTGCAGCTTGCTCACCGCGCATGCATCTTCCTACGTTCCAGACGGCTCTGGCGACCGAAGGATTGAATCCCTATCTCGTTTCGATGGCTAACATCCGCGAGCAATGTAGCTGGGTAACGGATGATCCAGAAAAGGCGACGCAGAAGGCAATCGACCTCGTAGCGCGTCAGATAAAGCGTGTTGTGCACCAGGACCCGCTCGATGATATCAATGTACCTATGACCAAGGCTGCTTTGGTGATCGGCGGCGGCATCGCCGGCATTCAGGCAGCTCTCGACATCGCCGACGGTAACCGCAAAGTCATTCTTGTGGAGAAGAGCCCGAGCATCGGCGGCCGTATGGCGCAACTCGACGAAACGTTTCCGACCCTCGATTGCAGTCAGTGTATTCTGACCCCGAAAATGGTCGAAGCAGCCCAGCATCCCAACGTCGAGATACGGGTCAATTCTGAGGTCAAGAAGGTTGACGGTTATGTCGGTAACTTTGAGGTGACTGTTGAAAGGAAGGCCACGTATGTCGACGCGCAGAAGTGTATCGGGTGCAGTATCTGTCAGGAAAAATGTCCGGTTAAGATAGTGCCTGATGCATTCAATGCCGGTTTGAGCACGCGTGCAGCCATTGCCATTCCATTTCCTCAAGCGGTTCCTGCGATCCCTGTCATCGATCCGGATTATTGCCGAAAACTGACCGAAGACAAGTGCGGTGTCTGTGCAAAGGTCTGTCCTGCCGAAGCGGTGGTTTTTGATGATACGCCGAAACAGGACACTATCAACGTCGGCGCCATTGTTGTCGCGACCGGTTACAGGGAGATGGATCCAGGAATCTACACCGAGTACGGCGGCAATAAATTTCCAGATGTTGTCACAGGTTTGCAGTTCGAGCGTCTCGTTTCATCGACGGGTCCGACTGGCGGAGATTTGAAACGGCCGAGTGACGGGAAAGTGCCAAAGACGGTCGTCTTTGTGCAGTGTGTTGGTAGCCGTGATGAATCAAAGGCGCATGCATATTGCAGTGGGATATGCTGCATGTATACGGCAAAGCACACCATGCTGTACAAACACCACGTGCCTGACGGCCAGGCATATGTAAGTTACATCGATGTCCGCGCGCCGGGAAAGACTTATGAGGAATTTGTAAGAAGAGCGATCGAGGAAGAAGATGCGAGATACTTGCGAGGTCGCGTGGCGAAGATTCGGCGTCTACAGAACGGCCTGTATCGTGTTTACACCGAAGATACACTGGTCGGCAGAGCCGTGCACATCGACGCGGACATGGTCGTTCTCGCCAGCGCAGTCGAACCGCAAAGAGATGCGGTCCGATTGGCCCAGATGCTTGGCATAGCCTACGATGCTGATGGTTTCTATACAGAGGCGCACCCCAAGCTGAAACCCGTGGAGACCGCGAGCGCTGGTGTCTTTCTTGCCGGCGCATGCCAGGGGCCGAAGGATATTCCTGCGAGCGTTCAACAAGGAAGTGCGGCGGCATCCAAGGTGCTTTCACTCTTTGCTAAAGATACGCTCATAATATCGCCGCAAATTGCCGTCGTTGATCCGACGGCTTGCACCGGATGCCTCACGTGTTCATATGTCTGTCACTATACAGCGATCGAGGAGAAGGAATTCGGCCAGCGACGGGTGGCCGAGATCATTTCCGGCAAATGTCAGGGATGCGGTGCATGTGTGGCAACATGTAAAGGAAAGGCTATTACGCTGGCTGGATTCAGCGACGACGAAATCTATGAGGAGATCGTATCATGCAAATAGACAAAGAGCCAAAAATCCTGGCGATTCTGTGCAAGTGGTGCAGCTATGCCGGAGCTGACCTCGCGGGCACAAGCCGATTCGCGTATCCTGCGAATGTGAGGATCATACAGGTTCCATGCTCGGGCAGGGTCGATCCGGTCATGATATTCAAGGCTTTTGTTGAAGGGTATGACGGCGTAATGGTGAGCGGCTGCCACCCCGGTGACTGCCACTACGGTACAGGTAATTATCATGCAAGACGGAGGATGGCTGTTGCCCGACGTTTGCTGCAGTTCGTAGGGGTGCATCCTGAACGTATGCATTTCACCTGGATTTCAGCGGCAGAAGGCAAGAAATTTGCCGAGGTTTGTGGACAGTTCACGGACAGACTGAAGATGCTTTCAGGAACCGAAAGGACACTTGCCCGAAAGGAGCTCGCGACATGAAGGAATTGAGAAAAAAGATTAAGGAACTGTTCGAGAATGGCGAGGTGGATGCTGTACTCGGTTATCGCGAGGATCCGGCAACCGGCGGAGTCAAGGCGGCTGTTTTCAAGAAGGACGAAACACTCGATGATATGGTTTTCGACGGAAGATGTATTCAGAATTTGGTGAATTATCTGCCCACCTTGGTGGCGCGTTACAGAAAAGTAGGTGTTGTCTTGAAGGGATGCGACGGACGTTCGCTGGTCACGCAGTTGGTCGAGCACCGCATAAGCAAAAGTCAGATAATCGCGCTCGGTATTGGTTGTGAAGGTGTGGAAATCGACGGGAGGGAAGCAGAAAAGTGTGGTGATTGTGCGACGCACATGTCACCGGTCGCCGATTATGAATTCGGCGAAAAAGAAGAAAAGAAAGAACCGACATTTGCCAGGGTCGAGGAAATAGAGAAGATGTCGCCGGTCGAACGCTGGAAATTCTTCGCCGATTACTTCGCAAAATGTGAACGTTGCTATGCATGCCGGCAGATTTGTCCTTCGTGCTACTGTGAGATTTGCATTGCAGACCAGCAGGAACCGAAATGGATCGAACCTTCGGCAAAACTCTCCGCCAACACAATGTGGCATTTGATCAGAGCATATCATCTCGCCGGACGCTGTGCTGATTGCGGGGAATGTGAACGTGTATGCCCACAGGATATTCCGCTGAGACTTCTAAACAACGCATTGGAAAAAGCGGTTCATGAAATGTTCGGCGTTCGTCCCGGCACTGTTCCCGAGGAAGTACCGCCCCTTGTTGTTTTGAATAAGGATGACCCGGATCGGATCCTGGAGGGTAAGAATGAATAAATGGCATAAGATAAAGAAAACTGACCTGCAGAAATATGTGTCTCGGCTTGCAGAAAAATGGGAGGTGTGGATCCCCCGTCTCGTTGACGGAAAATGGGAGTTCGGTATTTATGATGGCGCCAGAGATCTGGATCTGCCAGAGAGTATCATAGACGTTTCGTTGAAGAACCTTTTCTTCCCCAAGCGGCGTGCGATCGCAACTTTTGATGAGAACAGCAAATGGTCCCTACAGCCAGTCAGTCCAGAACGAAGGCCGCGTATCATTTTGGGCCTACATCCTTGCGATGCGGCCGGCATCGAGTACATGGACAAAGTTTTTCTGCAATCCGAATACAAAGATGTAATGTATAAGAACGAAAGGGAACGAACGATTCTCGTAGGGATGCTTTGTAACAAGATGGGTGACGATTGCCACTGTACGGATCGTGGACTGACGCCTGATTCAACCAGCAGTATGGATGTGGCGTTCGTGAATGAAGGGGAATGGTATTTCTTCAGGAGCCTGACCGACAAAGGAAAACGAATAATGGAATCGAAATATCTTAAAGAGACCGATGAAGGCCCGACGAAGAATGAATGGCCGGCCGGGAAATATTCCATCGCATCACCCGAAGAATTCATGGAAATGTATGATGACAGCATCTGGCACGAACTGTCGGATATATGCCTGACTTGCGGCATATGCACTTATGCCTGCCCAACCTGCGTGTGTTTTTTGGTCGCCGATGAGAAATTCAAGGGTAAGGGTGAGCGGGTGACGGTCTGGGACAGCTGCCAGCTGCAGTCCTATTCAAGGATGGCGGGAGGTCAGAATACCAGGAAGACACCTGCCAGCCGGGTGCGTAATCGGACCCTTGATAAGTTCGCTTACAGCCATCTCAGATACGGTCGGATCTCTTGTACGGGCTGTGGCCGTTGCATCATGGTGTGTCCTCTGAAAAGAAGTTTCCCCCAGCTCGGTGCACGTCTTTCAGAAAGAATAAGGGAAAAGGAGAAGGAGAGAACCAAAGTGCCGGCGGAGTCAAAGGAGGAGTGAAATGACGACAATCGAACTTGTTCCAAAGCCGGCAACGATCAAGAGAATGATCGATGAGTCCAGGGATGTTAAGAGTTATGTGCTGGAGATGAATGAATCCCTGACGATGCCTGCTCTGCCCGGCCAGTTCGTGGAAGTCTCAGTACAAGGCTATGGTGAGGCCACGTTTGCTGTTACACGGAAATCAAAGGGCGATCGAGAATTCACGATTTCAGTCAAACGAATCGGCCATCTTACGAAGATGTTGCATCGCGCCGCTACGGGTGATATCGTCGGGGTGCGCGGTCCCTATGGGAATAGCTTCCCGGTTGATGACTGGAAAGGGAAAGACATTTTGGTGATCGGTGGCGGTATCGGCCTCGCGCCGCTGCGCCCGGTCATCGATCATATTCTCCTGAACCGGAAGGATTACGGTTCAATGGAGATAATCTTCGGTGCACGTACGCCGGATGATATTCTCTACAAAGAAGATCTTAAGATGTGGGAGAGCGATAAGAGCATTTTGCTTCATAAAACGATAGACGTACCGTTCGAAGGCTGGAATGGCAGGGTCGGTGTCGTGCCGGCCGTTATCAGGGATCTCGGTGTGAAGCCCGACAGAAGGGTCTCTATCGTTTGCGGCCCACCGATAATGATAAAATTCACCGCAGCTGCCCTGAGAGAATTGAGGTGGCCCGATGATAGAATATTCACGACGCTCGAGATGAAAATGCAGTGCGGTATCGGTCAGTGCGGGCGATGTAACATCGGCGAAAAATTCATCTGCAAGGATGGACCGGTCTTCAGTCTTGATCAGATCCCCGAACACGCCCTTTAGCCGGTTCCTCTAGCCAATTCACTTCCAACTTCAAATATGCCTCCATTATGCCGGGGGCATTTCGCACGTAGATTTAATGACCCACATTCTCCAGTTTCATGAAACTTTTTGGCCCGGTACAGCGTATAGTATAGTGATGACTAACAAGAAAAGAATCTTCAGCAGAAAGGAAGGAGGAAGCATGAAAATTTGCATGGCTATTTTGCTCTTATTGGGTATGTCGGTCGGGGAGTCTCTATACGGCAGCAATGCAGATGCATATGACGGCCTGATGCCGGCGGTTGAGGTCATTGCCAGTAGATACGGTTATGATGTTCCAGCGTATGTTGGGTCTCTGCCGGCGGTGGACGTTACGGCTCCGCGATACGAATTCGAAGATGACGCATGGAGTGGTCTGATGCCTGAGACGGTCGTTACCGCAGTACAAAGCATGCCCGTCGATATTGCTTTTCTGGGTAGCCCTGGTTTTGCCCGCTAACTGGTCATATTTATGAAACAACGGGTATTCAGCGGTTCGATGGTGATCTTCTTGATCGTCCTCACCGGATGCTCTCATTATGCCGCACGTGAGATGAGCAGCGAGCGATATCTTAGGCGATTTCTGGATGCAAAAGAGAATGTATACGAAGATATTTGTGTGCAAATGGGTTCTGCATACTGGGACTACTATTCTCAGGAGGGTAAAGCCGATCTGGCCACGCCGCGAGAGCGCTTCAAGGAGTTATTGATGAATGACACGCTCAACCGGGTGGTAGACACTTGGTATTCCAGGACGGCGTTAATAAGGGATTCCATACTGAGGAGGAGGATTACAGTCTGGCATAATATGCTCACCGCAGCAAAAGTCGAGATGGATCCTGAAATATTCGATTTGAGGAACAGGTTAGAATTATGGCTTGCGGAGACAGACGATACCTTATCCATTCCATCCCGGAATGAGATGGACAGTATTATGTTGAGGCTGATGGAGCTTCGTAACGCCAGATCGAAGAGTCTCGGCTTCGAGAATTTCGCCGAAATGGTACTGGAGGTGAGTGGTATCGGGGCAGAATGGTTTTATGAATTCGTCCAGACAATAGATAGAGCCACAGCAGAGCCTTATGCAGAGTTGTTGGAGGAACTCAAAAGGGAACGAGGTAAGTCTGAGATCGAAGCCAGGGACATAGGAAAATTGTTTGGTCTGTACTATTCGGCAAATCAAGGTGCCGCGATTTCCGTGGATAAGATGGACTCCATGATGAAGGAGACGATCGAAGGTATCGGCCTTGAATATAGTGAATTGAACGTCGAGATCGTGGAACAAGATCTGCCGGGTGGTATTGCCGGTCAGTCACTTGCCATTCGTATTCCTGAAGATTTCAAAGTCGTCGTAGTGGATGATCTCTCATTGTATGACCGACTGCATGAGGTCGGACACGGTGCGCAGTATACGTTCACCACAGTAGGGTATCCGGTATTGGAAGGCTATGAGTGGTGTTTGGGAAGCGACTGCGGTGCGTATTCTGAAGGCATGGCAGAGACCCTGGCAAGGTTTGCTCGTAATGACGAATGGCAGAAGAGACGTGCTGGAATTAGTGATGAAGATCTCATCGCCCAGAAGGAAATGCTCAAGAAGTACATGCCATTATACCTCCGCTATTTGCTGGTCAACTCTATGTACGAGGTCCTACTGTACAATGATCTGGCAAGAGATCATCTCGAAATCTGGCAAACACTCGACAAGAAGTATCTGTCGCTCGAAGGTTCGACGTCAAGACCCATCCCGTTTACCAATATCATCTATGTTTCTTATCCGGTATATGTCCAAAATTACTTGATTGCCGAGGTAATGTCCTGGCAGATACACGGAACGCTAAAAGAGAAATTCGGCAGTGGCTACGCTTTCGACGCTCGTGTTGGTGGTTTTTTAAAAGAATACCTCTATAGTGGAGGCGGATTGTTACCATGGCAAGCGCGGTTGAAAAAGTCGACCGGCAGAGAACTCGATATTAAAGGTTACCTGAGCGCCGGTGGTTTACAGGTAAAAGAATAACTGGTTGGTCATAAAGCACCCCGCGGCTCCGTTCTCACGCGCAAGAGCGGAGCCGCATCTTTAGCACAGTAGATCCGAAGCACGATCAACGAGCGAAACGGAGTCGGTATCTTCCGTGTCGAATCTGGGACGACAGATTCACCTTTTGTGTACATTGACAACCTTTCTATACGCGTTATACTATCGAAATGGCTCTGAAATTCAGCATATCAGGCATGCGCGGACTGGTGGACAAAGACCTGAACCCTGATGTGGTATTCAAGTATGCTTATTCTTTTGGCAGGTTTGTCAAGCCCGGCAGCATCGTGATTGGCAGGGACACGCGTCAATCCGGAAAGATCTACTGTAAGACCGTTGTGAGAGCGCTGAGCGCAGCAGGGCATCCGGTCGTTGACCTGGGTATTGTGCCGACACCGACCGTTCTCTTCATGGTCCGCAGACTCAAAGCCAAAGGCGGCATGGTGATAACGGCGAGTCATAACCCTGTTCAGTGGAATGCGCTGAAATTCGTGTCCTCTAAAGGCGTCTTTCTAAATGAAACCGAGTTCACGCGATTCAGTGGCAGAATCATTGAGACGGAGGACGCAAAGGGCAGGAAAAAGGAGAATGTCAATTCTTATAAATCTGCTCTAAAAGAACACATTGATGCCATTGTAGAGGCGGTTGAGCCACTGGGTGCGCCTTTCCGCGTCGGCGTCGATGCTGTGAACGGCGCCGGATCCATCGGGCTTCCGCTGTTGCTCGAAGAAATAGGATGCAGGGTATTTAGACTGAACTGTAGGTTCGCGCCGGTCTTTCCCCGGAAGCCCGAACCGACGAAAGAGAACATAGTATCTCTCTCCCGGTTCGTCAGGAATCGTGGATTGGACGTCGGTTTTGCCTGCGACCCTGACTGTGACCGTTTGGCAGTAGTCGATGAAAGGGGGAGGCCTATCGGCGAGGAAAATACCCTGGTGCTGGCGGCAGACTACATCCTGACTCATAAACGGGGCAGCGTTGTCACGAATCTCTCGACAACCCGGCTCATGGAAGATATTGCCGGCAAACATGGCGTGTCGCTGTATCGGACCAGGGTCGGTGAAGCGAACGTAGTATCGGAAATGAAAGAGCGGGCTGCAGTGATCGGCGGAGAAGGGAATGGTGGTGTTATATACCCGAAGATCAATTACACGCGCGACGCCATGGTCGGCGCGGCATTGATCATAAGAATGCTCTCGGAGCGCGGTGTGAGAATGTCGCAGATCATGGATTCGTATCCGAAATACCACATGCTAAAGAAGAAGGTGAAGATCGGGATGGGGGATTTTGAAGAAAGGAAAGAGGCGGTCATCGATGCCTTCGACGGCCGATTGGATTTAAGCGATGGATTGAAGATCATTGGTGACAGATACTGGATCCACATAAGGCCGTCCCAGACCGAAGATGTAGTACGCATAATCGGCGAGTCACGGGACAGGCAACAAATAGAAGATTTCATCGCAAGAGTAAGAGGCATACTGTGTCCCGAATAGATCTACTCCGCTACTGAAAAGACTGAAGGGGCGGATGATTCCGCCCCTTTTTGTCTGTTGAGGAACAATATCTGATCAGCGGACTATGATCAGTTTTCGAGTAAGGTTATCTTCCTCACCCTTTAGTCTGTAGAAATAGACGCCGCTGGCGACATTTTTCCCGTTGTTATCGCGACCGTCCCAGGTGACGCTGTGCCTCCCGGCTTCGATCCGCTGGTCAACCAGTGTTCTGACCAGCTGGCCCGTGACGTCGTAGACCATTAGCGAGACGCTCTGTGCCACCGGTACGACGTACGATATTATACCCGTCGTTCTCATTGGGCTCGGTACGATCTGAGCCAGACTGAATGTCGACAGGACACTGCCTGCATTTTCTTCTATGCCGGGTTCGTCGAGCGGAATGACCTTGAGCCGCATTATGAAATCACCGCCGGTTGAGGGTGACCATGTTGTGCCGGTGATATTCCACATTATTTCGGGGTAATTCATGATCTGGTCGCGGAGGATACCTACTTCTGGCGGGGGAATCTTGTAGTAGCCGACGACTATTCCATAGGGATTGGCCGTCTGAATATTGAGGGGGTCGAGGTCGACCGTATACCAATCATAACCGGGAGAGATGATGCCGGCGATCGAATCAAGGAACGGGCCGGGCGTTGTGGCCGTGGCTTGGTATACGCGGACATCGACTTCTCCTGGCCCCTCGAACATAACCTTGAGCTGGTGTATCTGGCCGCTGTCAATTCCCACATCAGTGAACCGGAAGCGTGTGAAGTATCCATCAGCGAGGGTGTCCGGTGCAAACCATGGTTGGCCGTCGTCATAGCTGATCGTCCTCGCATTGGTCACTTCGAAGTTGTAGAGCGGCGTCTCGCCCCAGTTGCCGGCTGAGTCAGCTGCGAGTATTTGATACCAGATATCTGTATGGAAGGTCTGTACCGGAATATCTGCCTCATATGTGTTACCGCCAAGGTTGGTCATGGTCACATCGAGTATCGGTCCGCTCTCGATTTCATAGTGGAGCAATACAGAATCAGGGTCTACGCCGGCGCCTTCGTCGGTGACGGTGGCGGTGATCGTATAGTTGTTGAGTGTATCGGTCGTATCTGTCAGCGGCGTGTGTGTGATGATAGGAGCTTGCAGGTCTGGCGGCGATGTGTCGGCGATCCTTACATCGTCTATAAACCAACCTTGACCCGAAGACTGATCGTCCGAGTCAAAGACGAACCGGATCTTCATTTGGTTGCCAGACGAAACATAACCCAGACCCATGAGATCCATCGAACTCACTGCGACCCAATAGTGTCTGTCATGGCAATAAGCCCACGGAGTTCCGATTTGGCCAGTGCCGCATAATGTATCGTCATAAGTGGGGTTGAGATGCCCTTGGGCGAGTGAATCGATCTGGACCCAGGTAGCTCCGTTGTTTGAGGAGATCTGTATTATCCCGCCGTCGAAGTTTGTTGCATTACTTTCGAAATCTGCCCAGTAGCTGAAAGAGAAGAACAGAGAATCCCATCCGGTCAGATCAATGGTCGGCGTGATCAAACTATCGGTCTCATTACCCGGATAGAGCGCGATGTCAGTGCCCGGAATGCCCGCATACTGGTAGCCAGATGCAGCAACGGTATTCGGTCCGTAGGTATCCATCGTGTCCCTTATTCCCCATGGCGAAGTCCCCAGGGTGGTCCATGGCGAAAGAGAGGTCCGTTCAAAACTGTCGACGAATTCGGCTCGAAACAGTTGCAGGACCGGTGCAGATTCGGGTGTCAATTCCAGAAGGATTGTATGTTTTTGAGGCTGCGGCGTTTCGCTTTCCAAGCCGCTTCCAAATGAAGCCAGCACGACGATGGCAAGGAAGACGGCCGCATACTTGAACTTTCTATCCGTCATTGATACCTCCTCTTGTTTGTGCAACATCATAGGCTACTTCCATTATGCCCTCCATATTTTCATCTTTTGCCGGGAATCTCTTATTCGAACGTTCTGCGGTCTATCACCTCCTTTCCGTTCATGAAGGAGCATCGGGTCATATTAGAATATTGAACACTTTTCATGTTATTCTATTGACTTTTACGTGCTGTGTCAACTGTTCTCGCGACGTACGAAAAAAAAGGCCGGCGCAAGCCGGCCTTTAGCGTGTGGGATCCTTACTTTATCTCGACGTCGATCTGTTTTGGCTTCATGGATTCTGGTTTGGGCAGTGTGACATGAAGTACGCCGTCTTTGTATGTAGCTTTGACTTTGTCAGCATCGACCTCGGTAGGCAATCTAATCATTCGCTGGAATTGTCCATAGCAGCGCTCGACGCGGTAGTATGTTTTATCCTTGCTCTCATTTTCTCTTTTTCGTTCGCCCGAAATGGTAAGCATGTTATCCTTGACCGCTACCTTGATATCCTCTTTCGACATTCCCGGTATCTCCGCCCGTACCATCAGATTCCCGTTATTCTCTTCGATATCTATCGCAGGCCTCCAGTAATTCTCGTAGCTCTCGTTTTCGCGGCCGAAAAACGTGTCGAACAGACGATCAACGTCGTTCCTCATCGTAACTAACTCTGAGAAAGGTTCCCATAATTTCATTTTCCTGTCATTCATCTTGCTATCCTCCTTCTGTCATTTAGACAGAAGAAAATGGGTGGCGTTTAGTCGCTTCTGTGGGGGCTTTAGAAGGTGAAAAACTTCGAAAAATCCACCTGAAAGCCTTCAGGGTAATACTCGCCGCGTTCTTTGTCGAGCAGATATTTGCCGATATATTCCTTTTTGATGATCTTACGCAGTACTTTACAGAACTCGTCGATTTCTTGCTTGGTGTTGTAAAGACCGAAACTTATCCGGAAGGTACCGGGTATTGTAGAACGGTCGCGGGCGAGAATATGTTTCTCGACTTCTTTTGCCTGTTCAGGTGTTACGCCGAGCAGACACTTAACGTATGGATGGGCACAGAAGCATCCATTGCGTACTCCGATACCTCCCTCATAACTCAAGATAGCCGACACCAGCGCGTGATCCATATCTCTTACGTTCAAACTGATGACACCCAGCCGGTTGCGTGCGGTTTTTGGATCTTTGTCGCCATAGATCACAATTTCGGGAATGGCGTTGAGTTTTTCTAATGCGTAGGCTGTGAGTTTGGCTTCGTGTTCAATTATGCTGTCGAACCCGACTTGTTCGATCAACATGATAACCTTAGCCAGCGCGACGACCCCAACGATATCCGGCGTGCCGGCTTCTTCTCTTTCGGGTAGATCTTTCCAGTAGGCGTTCTCAAGGTCGACGATGTCGACCGTACCGCCACCTACATAATCAGGATCACCGTGTTCGAAGACTGAGCGGTCAGCGACGAGTACGCCGATACCGTACGGCGCATAGATCTTGTGTGCGGAGAAAGCAAGGTAATCAATATGTTCGGGGTGCTTCTTTGGTCTTATGTTGATCGGCCGGTGCGGTGCAAGCTGCGCCGCATCGATCGCGATTTGTGCTCCGGCTTCATGTGCTTTCCGTGCATACTCGTGTATTGGGTTGATATAGCCGGTCACGTTCGAGGCACCACTGATAGCTACCAGACATATTTTTCCTTTGTGCTGATCTATCTTCTTGTAGAAATCAGATGAATTCACGGTGCCGTCGGCATTGATCGCTACGTGGACTACCTTACCCACTTTTCGCCAGGGTAATTCATTGGAGTGATGTTCCATTACCGACGTTAGAATGACGGGTTTTTCCGCTTCCTTACCGACTGCCTTGATCATCGGGCACTGAAAGCGCCAGGCAAGCTTGTTTATTGCTTCGGTGGTATTCTTGCAGAATATGACGGCCGAAGACGCATCGGCGCCGACAAACCGGCCGATTATATTGCGTGCTTCTTCAAAGACCCAGGACGAGAGTTGTGACTTAAAACCGGTGCCGCGGTGTACGTTCGAATACCACTTGCAGAACTCGTTGACCTTATCCATGACCGGCATGAGTGTCGGGGTGCTGGCTGCGTTATCAAAATTGATGTATTTCGTGCGTGAGCCGTCAAGGAGGGTGACTTTCTCATTCAATCCTACAACGTGTTTCTGCAATTCCTCTAAAGTCATATAGCAACCTCGCTTTCTTGATGTCTCCAATCAGCGGCTAATTATATAGCCATTGTATCCTCAGTCAAGAATGGGGTGAGCATCTCATAGCGCTTTGGCCAGGAATGCAGATACAGTATCGCTGATCGATAATACGAATGACCCTAACGCTTCGAGCTAGGCAGTGGCAAGGGCTTCTGAATCCAGCTAACTTGTACGAGACGTGATCATGCGGGAGAACGATGCTTGTTGACATCTCTAGCCTGCTGAATATGATTAGCTATTCACAATGAAACACAATTCATCTTTTCGAGAAAAGGAGGAATAGGTGCTTAATTCAGGCGTGCATAGATGGGTTAATCCAGCGATTCTGCTCCTGGTACTGTCTAGTGTTTCTTATGCCGTGCAGTTCACGGCGGATATGGGGGTGAAACTCCATTATGAAGATGCGGCGACAACCCAGAAGCTTTATGTAGGCGAAGGGAAGTACCGTCTGGACCAGGAAGAAGATGGCCAGCAAGTAGTAGTCTTGGTTGATCAGGAAGCAGGAATGACCCGTGTCTTATTGCCCAAAGAGAAGATATATATGGAGATGCCGAGCGATGACATGCAGAGTCTAATGAATGACCCTTTCCAGGCTGCCAAATTCACTGAGGAAGTAGGCAAGAAATCGAAGGTAGGAAACGAGAAGGTGAGCGGGTATGCATGTGATGTATTTGTTATCAAGCGTGACGGAGAAGTTATCATGCGGCTGTGGTTGTCTGATCAGCTTGGCTTCCCGCTGAAGATTGTCATTCCTGGCGAGGGTGGTAGGACCATGGAGTTGAAGAACATCAAAGAGGGTGAGGTTGGGGAGGAAATCTTCATGATAGCGGCTGGCTTTGCGAAAGTAAGAGATCCTGGGCAGAGGGCAGTGGAAGTACCTGATTGGGCAGAGGGCCTTGAATCCGTCGAGATTGTGAAGATACCATTTGAAAGACTGATGTCTGCCGAGGAAATAGTGAGGGTCAAGTTGGAGGCTGGAAAAGGTATAAAAGTGGATGGAATGAACAATATCGAAGGTAATTCCGCTTTTACGGCGGTTCCTTTCAAAGACGGCAGACCGATAAAAGAACCGTCGATGTTCACATATAACCTGACATGGAAAGGAGCGAATTGGTCTACGCCCTTCAAGTATACACCGGCCGATGCAGACGAGATTGTGGTTCGCGTCCGAGAGGGAAGTATACTGGTGAAAATTGAGTCCATTGGTCTTGAAGACTGATGGTTCGCAATTGTTGGGGAATTCTGAGTCCCCAGCATAAGATGACACCGCAGGTTCCGTCCCTCCTGTCATTGCGAGGCCGCCGTAGGCGGGCGTGGCAATCTCACTTAGTTTGCAGTTAAGAAAAAGATTAGCGAAGTCCTTTAAATGGAGGACCAAATTAAAATGGATCGTAGCAGAAGAATGAAATCGAGACGATGCGCATGGACGCGAGGTAGTTCATCACTCATGCTTAGATATCATGACCGAGAGTGGGGTGTGCCTGTCCACAGTGACCGCAAGCTGTTCGAGTTTCTCATTCTGGAGGGTGCTCAGGCAGGTTTGAGTTGGAAAACAATTCTTGAAAGGCGGCAAAACTACAGGCGGGCGTTCGCGAATTTCGATGCGCGCAGGATAGCAAAATATACGAAGAGAAACACAGCCATTTTGCTGAAAGACGGAGGTATCATTCGCAATCGCCTGAAGATTGAAGCGACAATAGAAAATGCGAAAAGCTTCATTAAAGTGCAGGAGGATTTCGGTTCTTTTGATAAGTATATTTGGCGATTCACCGGCGGCAAACCTATCAAAAATAGATTCAAGAAAATATCCGAGTTGCCGGCACAAACGGAAGAATCACAGACCATGAGCCGTGACCTTAAGAAACGTGGCTTCCGATTCGTTGGTCCGACCATATGCTACGCATTCATGCAGGCGGTGGGTATGGTCAATGACCATACTGTCGATTGTTTTCGTTACCGAGAGATAAACAGGCTATGAGATATAATATTGAAAAGGGCTTCTATGACCGTGTGGTAAAATCCATCCGGAGCATACCTTTGGGCAAGGTTGCAACCTACGGACAGATCGCCAATTACGCCGGGAACCCGAGGGCAGCTCGAGAAGTCGCCTATATACTGCATTCCTCGTCGGATAAGGAGAATCTTCCGTGGCAGCGCGTGATAAACAGCAAAGGGCAAATCTCGATGAAGCCCGGACACGGATATGAACTGCAAAAGAAGATGCTGGAGGACGAAGGGATCGTATTCGATGAAGGGGATCGTGTCGACTTCAAGCGTTTTCTCTGGCAGCCTTAGTCCATCATGGGTAGGAAGATAAGGCAGTACATCCTGTCCTGGGCTGTAGTCATCGGGATCGTCCTCGTTCTACGATCGACATTTGTCGAAGCGATGGTCATACCCAGCGGTTCGATGGAACGAACCTTACTCGTTGGTGACGCAGTTCTGGTCAATAGGTTCATCTATGGTGTGAAAATCCCGGTGCCATTTTCGAATAAGCAAATTCCGATCATTCCGGGACGGACTCCAATGAGAGGAGAGATCATTGCATTCGCTTCGCCATTCGAGAACAAGACTATCGTGAAGCGCTGTGTAGCGGTTGAAGGTGATACTGTAGAGATTATCAAAAAAGTACTCTATGTCAATGCAGAACCCATCCGTGAACCTTATGTGAAACACAGCGACCGGCGGATTTTTCGTGGTGTTGAGATTGAACGGGAATTATTCCAAAAAGAATGGGAGAGAGCGTCCCTTGCCGATCTGTTCGGCATGCAGGTACGTGATAACTTCGGCCCGGTCGTTGTTCCAGAAGGCTGCATTTTTGCGATGGGGGATAACCGGGATACATCGTTCGATTCAAGGTTCTGGGGGCCACTGCACACGAAATATCTAAAAGGACTTCCGCTGTTCATATTCTTCTCTTTCGATCCGGGACAGGAGGGAGAGAACATACTCGATTTGATAAAGATCTGGCAATGGAAGGCTATCCGCCTGCCCAGGATCGGAAGGGTAATGTAAAAGGGGACAGGCTACTTTTTTAAAGTCCAACAACTCAGTCATTTAGAAACCGCAATCAAACAAACACACGTTTAAGGTATTTTGAAAGAGATTACGCTAGCACCCGAGGAAAAGTAGCCTGTCCCCTTAAATGATCCCTTGACAAATCGGGTTTTTTTGTTATAATTAAACAGATGATTAAAATAAATGATTAATTAAGTCATACGATTAATCAGGGGGTTCAATGAAGAAAATTGATGAAAATCCGAAGAAAAGGATATTTGATGCCGCCGTGGTACTCTTTGCACACAAGGGATTTGCGGCTGTTCGCACGAGAGAAATTGCCGAAAAGGCAGGTGTGAATATCGCTATGCTCAATTATTACTTTGGTGGCAAACTTGGTGTGCTGCGTGCGATCATTAATGAGAGTTATGCAAAGTTTTATCAGGCGATTACCGATGTCGCAAATAAGGATGCACCTCGGGAAGAGCGTGTCAAGTGTTTGGTTAAAAACCTGATCGATTTCTACCGGTCGAACAGAGAATTGGCAATGGTTGGTTTTAACACACTTCCGATCGATATCCCTGAAATGTTGGATCTGAAGATGACATGGATTACTGAATACCGTGCCCGCTTGAACAAATTCTTCAACCAACTCGGCTTGGACACACGTGATACTGTAAAAATGAGTTTCATGCGTGGAATACTGTGTGCTATTCTATCGTCACACTTCAACATGAGGTTTATGTACGAACACATCGCGCAGGTTGCCGATCAATCAAGAAGACAACCTACAAAAATGACTCCAGAGGTACATCTGAAATACGATGACGTATACTACAAACGTTTCGGTGAATTGCTCTCAGCGTTCTATCTGAATGGCTTGAACAGTGTCATCGACAAGGGTTAGAATTGAGCTGCTTTGATAAAAGGTGCTCTTGCGATCCACTGCCTTTGTGTGATATGTTTGTTGGTATTTGTTACAGTACAGTCATATCGCTGGACTGCCTATAGCGGCAGTCTGGTCGAGTTGATATAAGGAGGTAGTTGTGTTTAGGTATCTGCTTATCGTAGTATGTATCGTTGGGTTGTATGGTTTTGTAGCCTCTGAATCATCTGAGAAGGTAAAAATTGATGGTACAGGTTTCATGCCAGGTGCGATGATTATGGAATGCCACTACCAAGACGAAGCGTGGAGCGGTCTAATGCCTGAGGTGGTGGTTACTGCTCCCCGGTTTGAAAACGAAGATGACGCCTGGAGCGGCCTCATGTCCGAAGTCACTGTGACGGCTTCAGGATATGCTTCAGAAGACGTCGATTCTTCTTTTGCGATGTCAGAGTCTCGGCCGCAAGACAGCAGCGTCCACCAGCAGCCATTCAACATTGATGATAACGTCATTATCATTCTAAGCATCTTGGGCTTAATTATCCTTTTCATCGGGTTGTATATGCTTCCTCGCCGTCTGCGTAAGGCTAAAGTACCTGCAAATTGTGTCTGTTGTTCGAAGTAGCAGGTTAGCTGGGGATAGCGTAAAATGATGAAATGTTTGGAAGCCATGATGTTGCTTAGGTAACCAGGTTCACTCCCTAGTACCTTATAATAGCCAATGATGAATGTTCGCTTTTGGACTGTATGATGTCCCGCAAATTCCGCACTAAACCATTTTGCTGAATAGTTGTCTAATTCTTATGAATCAGAATAATCCAAGTAAACTGATAATATTAATAAATATGATTCAGCTGAGGGCTTCAAGATGAAGGCTCAGAGGTTCGATGGGCGGTCGAAAAGTCCGAAAAAGCGGAAGAAATGTTGCAGGGTCGAATCAGTGGTCACGATCGATGACCGAGGGCAGTTAGTGCTGCCCAAAGATATCAGGGACAGCGCCAATATCCATGCCGGTGATAAATTCGTCGTGATATCGTGGGAAAAGGATGGTCACGTGCTCGGTATCACGCTGATGCGAGTGGAGCAGCTGACTGATTCTGTGAACACAGCCCTCATGCCGCTTCTCGATGATCAAGATGAAGATTCTGTTTAGAAAGGGGGACAAAATGAAAGACAATGAAATAAGGCGGATCGTGCGCAAGAGCTATGCGCAGACAGCAAAACGCAATTCGTGCTGCGGACCGCAGCCAGAACAAAAGAGTGCATGCTGCACAGGTTCTGCAGATGCAAAGAGCAAGAGCATGGGATATAGCGAAAAAGAGCTCGATATGGTCCCTGAAGGCTCGAATTTGGGTCTTGGTTGCGGTAATCCAGTAGCAATCGCCAGTTTGAAACCGGGCAATACCGTGCTCGATCTCGGTGCCGGTGCTGGGTTTGATTGTTTCCTGGCCGCGAAGAAGGTTGGCTCCAGCGGGAGGGTCATTGGTGTGGATATGACGCCCGAAATGATCGACAAGGCAAGGAGAAATGCAGAGAAGGCGAATTTCTCTAATGTCGAATTCAGACTCGGCGAAATCGAGCATCTTCCGGTGGCTGACAATACGGTCGATGTTGTGATATCGAACTGTGTGATTAACCTGGCGCCTAATAAATCCGATGTAATGAAGGAAGCCTATCGCGTACTCAAGCCCGGTGGCAGGATCGCGATATCCGATCTCGCGCTGCGTGGTGAGTTACCAAAGAAGATAAAGGAGAACATGGCTGCCTATGTGAGTTGTGTTGCTGGGGCGATACATATCGATGATTATAAGAAAGCTGTGCAAGCTGCTGGATTCAATAATGTTGAGTTCACGATGAACGAGGCAGCAGGTTGTAGCGAACCGGAAGATGATAAGAAGGCCATGGAGGCGCTCAAATTGAATACCGATGAATTCAAAACCCTATCGGATGTTGTCGTTAGTGTTTACATTGAGGCCTACAAATGAAGCCGGTGAGAACTGGAGCAAAACAAAATCAATTGTATAGAAAGGAGTAGAATCACATGCTTAAGAAAATCGTAAAGAGAATCCCATGCACCGAGAGTTTCCTTAAATGGATGCTCCCACGCGGCATGGTTATGGCCGTGGTGCTGATCGCAAGTGTTTTTTTCATTGGTTATGCGCCAAGGATAGAGACCGGACTCGTTGACTGCAAAATGGTGACCGGCTGCAAGGAACAGTGCTCGCATATTTTGATGCTCAAAACAACGAGCAAAGCCGTATTACTTGCGGAGGAAATCAAGATAGATATGCTTCGCGACACCGGTTTCTTTGTCATTGATGAGGAACTGGAGGGCAAGATCTCCAGTTCCTATACGAATGTCGGTTACTGTATTTCGGTAAGAAAGCCTGGGTCCAGTAGCACAGCCTTTTTCTCTGTCCCGCGGGAGATCTTCAATAGTGTCCGAACGAATTCGTTCGTCAAATTGGAGATTCAAGGACCTCGGAGTAATAAGGTAAGAAGGGTCGTAAATCAGATGGCAGACATCAGTCTACGTAACGATGGACATTTTCCTGAGTACAATGGGTTGAGACATTTTATGAGCCAATGAAGCGCCGACCGGACCAGGCGCAAAGCAAGGGAGGAAGCGTGGCTTTTGCATTCTTGATGCTGATAACCTCACTGATGGCAAATGAAGGCAAGTCAATCACGGTGAGGTACACTGATAATCCACCGAAGATCGATGGAATCATAGAAGATGTGTGGTTGCAGGCAGATTCGGCGTATGAATTCGTCCAATATACTCCATATGAGAAGGCAGCACCGACGGAAAAAACCGTAGTATATGTTCTGCAGGACGAGGCTAACATATATTTCGCTTTCAGGTGTTATACGGGGGATCGGAAACCTGTATCAAGCCCCTTGGGTGAAGAGGACGACATCACCGTGAAGATCGACCCCTTCGGGAGCAAGACAACCGGATACTACTTCTGGGTTTTCGCGAGCGACCAGATCTGGGATGGCTGGTTATTTGACGACGGCAGGTCAAATGATGATTCGTGGGAAGGAGTGTGGTTTCGTGGCGTCAGGCTCTACGAGGACCGGTATGAGGTCGAAATCAAAGTGCCTTTCAAATCGATAAGATACAAAAGTGGTCTGACTGAATGGGGAGTGCAATTCAAACGCAGAATTCCGTTCACAGGCGAAGCGGATTTCTGGACCGAGGTTCTACAGGCTGAGGGAGATTTGATTTCTAAATGGGGAACGCTCACAGGAGTCAACCCCCGCGTGACCGGTTTTCATTGTGAACTCTATCCTGAGGGTTATCTGCGCTACGATAATGATTTTGTGAGCGATTCTACTCATATCAAGCCTAGTGTAAGTATGAACCTGAAGTGGGATGTGACCTCTCAGACTACGCTGAACGGGACGCTTTATCCTGATTTCGCACACATTGAATCGGATCCTTATACTCTTAATCTCGATCAGTATCCTGTTTACTTGCAGGAACGCAGACCTTTCTTCCTCGAGGGCGCGGATATCTTCAGGATGTCTGACTTTGGTCCGCATACAGGTTTCTTTCAGCCGCTGAACATATTCTACTCAAGAAGGATCGGTAGATCCGTTGATGGTGACGCGGTGCCTATTATGGGTGGATTGAAGCTGACCAATAAATCTACGGACTGGAATGCAGGCGCTATGGTAGTGAAGACCGACGATTACGTGTCTGATGATTCAGTCATCGAACCGGATAAGTGGTTCGGCACACTGCGGGCAAAGCGGCGCGTGTTAAACAACTCAGACATCGGCATACTGTTTAGCGGTTCATTTATTGACAAAGAAGAGTACAGCTACACTGCAGGTATTGATGGCGTATACCGTTCCGATCGTAATCAGATTATCCTCCAGGGTGCGGGAAGTAATCAGAGCGGAAAATCAGGCTGGGCGGTTTCTTCAGGTTATTTTGGCGACATCGGCATTTTTAGAACGTTGGCCGCGGCTGAGGTAGTGCATGATTCTTTTGATGTTGGAGATATCGGATTCGTTCCCTGGGTGGGAAGGCGAAAGCTATCGTTGTACACAGGGCCGTTCATGCAGTACGCAACGGGTATTGTCAGGACTCTTCATATTGCGGGCGGGATAAAGGCACTCAGGGAAGCGGGACAAGATGATTGGTCAAAGCTGGGTGTGTTACTCATTGGCCCGACATTCCGTAATAACATGTCGGTTACTCTGCAATTGCTTGCGGGCCCGTATTACGAGGCGAACGTGGATTATTTCCGCAAGGAATTACTGCTTTCATTATCCGGTAACTTCCTTGGTTATTGGCTGCAGGTGAGTAACAATTTCGGATACATGTACAATTACTATCAGAATTATGTCGCCTACCGTAACTCCACCGCCTTCGCATACAACTATGCTATCAGCCCTTTGATCAACCCAGGTATCCGGGCGAACATATGGGTTGAATGGGATACTCTGAATAACGTTACGTCGATCACCCCCCGGTTGCGACCCTTCATTACATTTTTTATCAACGGTGATACCCAAATAGACGTGTTCAGTGAAATGGTATTGAACGCGCCTGAGGGTGACTTCGGCAAGACTGAACTGTACTCAAACCGTTTCGGCTTCCTTTTTTCTTGGCGTTTCTTACCGAAATCATGGCTCTATGTTGCCTTGAACGATTACCGTGAACAAGATGAATTTGGTTCACTGGAACGACAGTATCAAATCGGAGCCATCAAGGTCAAATATCTATTCTACTTTTAGATCAATTATAGGTACGATTTCAGGATACTGACCTGTGGTAAAATTGAGGAGGTCCTAATGAATGAACAGGACAAAGAGAAGATCAAAAAGATCATCAGAGATAGAAAACATGCTGATGATTATCTGAAGGAAAGAAACTCCAGGACATACAGGGCTTTTATCGATATGGAAAAGGCGGCATTTGAGTCCGGAACGCTCGACAAGAAATTCAAAGAAATGATCGCCATAGGCATATCGATAGCGGTAAATTGCGAGTCGTGTATGCAGTGGCACATAAGGGAAGCCTTGAATGCAGGTGCAACAGAAGAACAGGTCCTGGAAGCGATTGAGGTTGGTATGGAAATGGGTGGCGGTCCGGCAACAGTATCAAGCCGTTTTGCCATCAGCGTTCTAGAATATTACACAGGGAAGACCAGCCTTAGCTCGTCATCTTAGTAAGTAAGGAGTGTATAACATGAATGATGTTCGAATCCGCTATGCGGTTACGGAAGACAAGGTACGGATTGAGAGGTTGCTTGAAGAGGCTCAATTGCCGTTCGTTGACATAAAAGAGCACCTCGACGATTTTCTCGTGGCCGAATGTAAGAATGTAATCGTAGGTGCGGTAGGAATTGAGATCTATGGTGAAGTGGCGCTTCTTCGATCACTCGTTGTCGCTCCGTCATTCAAGAATTGCGGCGTCGGACGGACATTGTATGAAGGAATAGTCGCCTATGCGCATCTCAACGGTGTTAGAGAACTCTTCTTGCTGACGACAACGGCAAGCCAACTCTTCAAGAAGCTGGGTTTTCACAAGGTCGTCAGAAGTGAATTGCCGAAGCTAATTCAGGAAACGAACGAATTCAAAAGTCTATGTCCGGCCAGTGCGGTGTGTATGGTGAAGAGAATAGATGGTGAGGCATTCCATGTGCCCAGGGAAGTCCTCAGGCTCCAAAAGAGTGTGCCGGGTGCGACCATGTGGGCAGTGGCACTTGAAACAGCAATGTTCACATACTTCGATATAGCACCCAACTCTAGATTCAAGATGCACAAGCATGAGAGTGAACAGATAACCTATGTGATCGAGGGACGGCTCGATTTTGAGATCGGTGACAAGAGTGTGAGTGTTGGCCCCGGTGATATCATCGCCATTCCGTCTAACGTGCCGCATGCGGCATCCGCGGGGAACGAACATGTTCGTGCAGTCGATGCATGGTCTCCGGTGCGAAAGGATTTCATTCATAAGAAATGAGAGAGTAGGTGTACAATGAAGAAAATATTTGAAGGAAACGTAGTAAATCCGTTGCCCGTGGTACTCGTAGGTACCATGATTAAGGGAAGGCCTAATTATTGTGTAATCGGATACATGTCGCCATTCGATTTCGGAAAGCATGTATTTTTCAGTCTGTATAAGAAACGTTATACATGGACCGGCATTCAGGAGAACAAGACATTCAGCGTGAACATACCATCGGAAGATATGATCAAGGAAGTGCTCATTTGTGGGAGTAAGTCAGGTCGGGATGTCGACAAATCAGAACTTTTTCATAACTTCTATGGCGATCTCGAGACTGCACCGATGATAAGGGAATGCCCGCTCAACATGGAATGCAGCGTTACTGATATTCTTGATTACGATCCAAGTAAAGGTATAGTCGGCAAGGTGGTGAAGTCATTCGTTGATCCTTCGTTGGTGAAGGATGGTTCGGTCGATATGCGGAGATCCAGAATAATGACCTGGACGACTGGCGGTGATTTCGCCTACTACAGTCTCGGGGAGAAGATACCGGTGCCTGAGGATATCGGCGAGTAGGGCTTATTGACAGGCATTTTGATGCGAATAGAATAGATCGATAGCAGATTACCGAATAACAGGAGGTGGACAGTGGAAACGAATGCCGTCATATGCCAGAGCTGCGGAATGCCGATGAATAAGGATGAAGATTACGGAACGAATGCCGACGGTACCGCCAGCGACAAATACTGTCACTTCTGTTATCAGGATGGCAGATTCACGGATGAGGGCATTTCCATGGAAAAGAAGATTGATAAGCTGGTGGAAATCGCCGTTTCGCAAATGCAGATTCCTGAGAAGAAAGCTCGTGCAATTGCTGAAGACCTGATTCCCCGGTTGGGGAGATGGCGCAAGCCTTGAGATAATTGGGGATTTGATGTCCGCAGATAAGTATAGAAGACTGCTCGACGCAAAGCACAAACCCACGGAAAGGTACATCTTGAGCACACTGGGCCCGAGGCGAAGTCGGTTGTGGCGAGAGCTGAGGGCATTCCTTAACAAGAATTACGATGAAGAATCTGAATTACTCTTCGGCGGTCGAAAGTACGGGTGGTACTTCAAATATAGCAGAAATAACAAGACGCTGTGTGCGTTGTTCCCTGAGAAGATGGCGTTCAGCGTTCTTGTGATCTTAGGTAAGCAGCAAGTTATTCTCTTTGAGGAAAATATTGCCTGCTTCAACGAGAATACGCGGAAATTATACAACTCCACGCGTCAATATCACGATGGGAGGTGGTTATTTAAAAGGGTCCTTAGCAAAAGTGATCTTTGCGATGTCATATCCTTAATTCGCACTAAGAAAAGTCCAAAAAGAAAGGGTGTTTGACCATGAAATGTGTAGATGCGGTAGTACAAGAGAAAGTAGCCGTAGTAAAGTTATCAAGAAACGTCACTAATGCTATAAATCTCGATTTAATCCGCGAGATTGCCGATTACCTGCAGTCAATAAAGAACGATAAGGAGATAGCAGGCGTTGTATTGACCAGTGGAAACGATAAATTCTTCTCGATCGGTTTCGACATACCAGCGCTTATCAAGCTAGGAAGGAAGGATTTCAAGGAATTCTACGAGGCATTCAATGGATTCTGCATAGATTTGTATTCATACCCAAAGCCTGTCGTCGCGGCGATTATTGGGCACGCCGTTGCCGGCGGCTGTATCCTAACCGTCTGCTGCGATTACCGCTTCATCGCAGAAGGTAAGAAGTTCATGGGGCTTAACGAGATCAAATTGGGCGTGCCTCTACCGTATCCTGCTGATTGTATACTGCGTCAACTCGTCCATGACCGGTTCGCACGTACGATACTCGATACAGGTGATTTTTTCCTACCTGAAGCAACGTTTAAAATGGGTCTCGTGGACGAGATCATGCCTTTGGCGCAAGTGATTCCGGCTTCGGTTGAAAAGATAAGAGCAATCGATTCATTGTCATTGGATGCGTTTCGCACCATCAAACGCAACCGCACCGAGGGCGTAGTCGCTCAGATACAGACCACTCTGACCGATAAAGAGAAGATGTTCATTGAATTATGGTACACGGATGCTACTCGTAAGAAATTGGAGGCGGCACTCGAAAAATTCTAAGATTTTGTAGATTGACGCTGTAGTATAATTCCGTATAATATCAACGGCACACGAAAAAGGAGGATAATATGAAAAAGGGGTTCATGGTCTTTGTATGTGCTGTCTTGCTCGTTCTGACGTGCACATCAGAAGATGACACCGGTGACTACGAATTGCAGCACGTCGAAACGCGGATGTGGCCGTCGTCCGGGATCAGTGTCATCAATGCAATAACCGTGAATGGTGAGATCGCCGTTTCGGCAACGCCTGACACGTTGATTACCGCGGTTATAACGCGTTCTTGTACAGGATCCGATTCGCTCGATGCTGAAGAGCACATAGATGATATTGCAATAACTGAAAGCATAGCAGGCGGAGAGCTGACGCTGGAAGCGGACATGCCTGATACGAACGATCGGGATTACCGCGCAGATTTCGATTTCACGGCGCCTGCTGACAGATATCTCGACATAACGACCTTGAATGGTGATGTGTCGCTATATGATATGACCGCTGGAGCCACTGTATTGGTCACGAACGGCGGCATTACGACAGATAATATGCAGGGTAGCGTTGCAGCGACAATAGTCAATGGTGCGATTTACTGTGATATGGAGGAATTTGGAGCAAATGAAACAATTCTCCTTACGACAACAAACGGGATGGTTACCCTCCTCCTGCCCGCAGACGTACGGGCCGAGTTCGATGCATCCACGACCAATGGTGAAATCACGATAAGCGGCTTCAATACCATAACCTATACGATAAACGAAGTGAATCACAAGGTCGGTACCTTGGGTGTCGGGAGCAGCAATGCTTTGATTAATATCACGGTTGTGAATGGAAATATAACGATACAGGCACGGTAGTCATACGGCTGGGGTCAAATCCCAGCATCGATCGTTGCAACGATACGAGGTAGCGTGGATTTAATCCCGGCCGTTCTTTCTGATTAAACTCCAGAGACATTCCACAAGTCAAAACATATGGAAAGAAACCGAAAACGCAGGTATGGGGGAGTATTGCCTGTCATAATAAACAGAAAGATCTTTCCGCTAGAAATATGATGATTGAAGAAGATAGTAAGAAAGCGTCCGATGCGGAGTTGCTCAGGCTAGTCGCCGGAGGTGATGAGCATGCCTTTGAGTTGCTAGTCGGTCGGTACCAGCAAGCTGTTTTCAACACAGTATACCGTTACACTGGTAATAGCGATGATGTTCAGGATTTGGCTCAGGAAATATTCACTAAGGTTTGGCGCAATGCCGGAAAATTCAAGGGTAAGTCGAAATTTTCTACGTGGCTATATAGTATCACTGCAAATCACTGTATAAACTACCGTCGGAAGAACAGGCGCGGGCATATCTCTTTAGACCAATTGGCGTTGAGCGGCAAGGTGCCCGATTCGCTCAAAGTGAAACCTGATTGGGAGCAGCAGAGGCGCGTCCGGTTGGTACGAAAAGCATTGGATGAATTACCGAACCGGCAGCGGATGGCTCTGATACTGGCTCAGTTCGAGGGGAGATCGTATAAGGAAATCGCTGAAATCATGAAGGTTTCCGTATCTTCGGTTGAATCGCTCATCTTCAGGGCGCGACGTGCTATTAAACAAAAGCTGGCAAAGGCGATATGAGAAGGGAATTAATACGCAAGAAAGAGGCGAACAGGAGTGTCATAATCAATAGGAGCAAACGATGAAGTGTCATTGGGTGCAGAAAAAAATCTCCGCATATCTCGACAGTGAATTGCCCGAAGAAGAAATGAAGTGTGTGTGGGAACATTTGGAACACTGTGGAGAATGCAAGGCGGAACTGGCCGCATTGTATGGAGTTGTAGATATCCTCAGGACACTCGAAGGGATGGATGTGCCACCGTATTTCATTGTCCGTCTCAAAGGGCAGATCAGGGACTCTGTAAGACCATTGCCATTGCTCCAGAGAATCAGAGGCATTGTGGTATCTACTGCAACAGCAGTTGCCGTAGTTGCATCGCTCTTTATGGGTAATCAAATCGGCAGGGCGCTGTTCCGTTCGATCGCACAGACTGGTGAGTCGACCGTATCTGAGACGAGCAGTGTCCTGGGGTTGGATACCTTCGAAGAGTTCCCCGACAATTCGCTCTCTGACATATATGATGAATTAGTATCTGGAGGGAATAATAATGGATAAGAAAATATTGGTAATCATCCTGGCAATTTCTGTCGCGATCAATGCAGCGACGCTATTTACTTTTGGGTACTTTTGGTGGATGAGACATAATGATCCACGTCGGCGGGAGTTGATTCACCGCCCCCATATGATGCACGATTGGCAGCACACGCGACTTGCTGTGGATCTTCATCTTGAAGAAGGTCAGCTTGAAGAAATAGTGAAGATCAATGAAGACATGCGAAGCGCAACGTGGCCTATACGTGAAGAGCTTTTTAAGAAGCGTCAAGAACTGATGTCGTTGTTCAAAGAAGGCGAACCGGATCGTGTGCACGCTGATTCACTCCTGAAGGAGATAGCTGCTCTGCAAGCAATGCACGATGGACAGATATTTGAACGGCTGGTCAGAATAAGAAGCATTCTGACGCCTGAGCAACAGGAACATTTAGGTGGATTATTACATAAATTCGTCGAAGAAGGAAGGCCGGTTGCACCCCACTTGCCCATCCGGCCACACGGGCCATTCAGGTTGCCTGGAGGCAAGAGTGGGAAATAGATCGTCAAAGAAAAGAAAGGAGAAAGTCATGCTTAGAGCAAAATCGAGGCAAACGATGCTGCTCGCTGCAGCAGTGATGGTATTGGCTGGGAGCGCCTATGCGCAGAAGCCAGATATGGAAATGGAACATGGTGGAAGGCGATGCATGGTTGAAGGTCGGGGTGAACATATGATGATGATCCCTGATATTACGGAACAACAAAAGGAACAGATAAAATCATTGAGGGTCGAGCACATGAAGGAGATGAAACCTTTACGCAACCAACTTGCAGAGAAGAAGGCACGTTTGAATACTCTGACCACGGCCGATAAGGTTGACATGTCCGAAGTCAATAAGATCATCGACGAAATCGGTAAGATGAAGACAGGGATCATGAAATTGAAAGAGCAGCACCGTCAAGATGTTCGCAAGTTGCTCACCGACGACCAGCGTCTCTTCTTCGATTCACACCAACCCATGCACCACGAAGGACCGCAACACAAAGCAATGCCTCATATGAGATAAGAGGTTTGGATTAAGACGAGTGGGGGTTTACGGCCGCGGCCGCAAACCCCTTATTCATTTTATCTGAAATAGAGAAAGCAGATACTCTCCGTTATTTTCATAGACGGGAACTCTCGACGTGAAAAGACTTTTGGGGTTTGTCTTGACTTAACAAAGGGTTGCCTTATAATACCACACGTGGGTCACCAGAGAAAAAACCATAGTCCTTGCTGTGCAGCAGCAGTATGCGTGACCATGCATCCTGCTCTACCGGATGTGCTCGCCGAATAGGGAGATATGTCTTTTTTCTTCTGTTTCTTCATTGCACAATGGTCGCAGTGTGTTTCATTTGATATGGATGCGCATAGTTATGATTCAACGGTTATGGAGGAACCATTATTCCCTGGTAGCCGGGGCAGGGTCCGCTACGTTGCGGAGAACGTCTCGGATTCTGTCTGGGCATGCGACAGCACTTTTATTCTAAGCGAACACAACGTTGAACGCACTGTCATTAGAGTCTTCACGAAACGCGGCAACGAAAAAGGCTTCGGGAATGCCGGCACCTATGCCAAAGATGTGCTGGAGTGTTATTGTAAGTGGTTTGGCGGCTACTTCTTTGATCACCTGAACATCGTTGATGGTCACCCCCTGGGAGGCGCCAATATCCCTCAATTGATAATCATGAATTCATCGGAAGATCCTTTTACGAGATTGTTCGAAGCTGCAATTGCAGGTGCTATCGGAGAGCAGTATTTCAACATGCCTCCCGGTGCGGAAAGTGTTGAGGGATCATGGTTGGGTGAAGGTCTCGCTACGTACGCGGCAATACGTTACATGGAAGATAAGTACGGCGCGGAGAACTCGCTCATCAAGACATCGCTGCTTCCTGCCCTCTCTTTGAGATATTTTCACCGGTTCCATTACTATGTGGCGCAGACCAATCAATTAGAGATACCCGTTACCATGGCAGTATTGGATCTGGAGGATATATCGGCTTCCTACTTTCCGCGCACCGCTTCGAAATCAGCACTCTTTCTATTTACTATTAAGAATATCCTGGGCAGAGATGTATTTGACCGGATTCTTGGTCGGTACTATAAGATGCGTGCGTCAAACAATGCGGATGTCTCTGATTTCATGGCGATGTGTGACGAGGCAAGTGACTACGATCTTGGTCCGGTTTTCGATACGTTCCTAAATACTGCGGCGTTCTGTGATTGGTCGGTCAATCGGATTGCGATGAATACTATTGAGGTGGAGAACAGGGGAGATCTTGACATCCCTGTGCGCATGTACGTTCGGACCCGGTCTGACGCTTTCATGTTTTTGCTCGATGCAAAGAAGAAAGAGTATCAAATTAAAATCCCCTTTGATGCCGGCGAGGTTATAAGTGTAGCAATCGACTCTTCTGAGTACACACTGGATCCGGATTACTGGAACAACTACTGTCCGCGTAAGGTTTCGATCAAGCCTGTATTCGATTTCGATTGGCCGTCGTTCTCGACATATCAAATTTTGTGGCTGCCTTACCTGTGGTACGATAGATATGATGGTTTCAAAGCAGGGCTCTACCTCTTTGGCGATAAATTCGCGGATTTTGATTTTGTCAAAGGCGGTTATCAGTTTACCTTGGGGTATGTCCGTGGTTTCGGCAGTGGAAGAGACTATCCGAATTTCACCTATCAAACTCCAGTGCTTTTCAGGGAAGGCGTCAGGGTACGGGTCAGATTCAGCGGTTTTCGTTCGAGAGGCGGAGACAATATCAAATTAGGTTTGATAAGCAATTTGGGTCGTCCGCTTTCGGGTAAGCCACCGGTTGAAATAAGCAATATGTTGAACTATGCCGGGCTTTTTACCTATTCGGGATTGGATTCAATTGACTGGGATCTGGGTAAGAATTTGTACATCGACAATAATTTAAGATACCGCTACGAAGATATGGATATCAGGGTCCGATTGTCTATTGCGCATCGTGTGCTCGGCAGTGAATGGGAATACTTCAAAACAACATTCGATGTCAATCGCGTGTTTGAGTTCGGCATTCCCATCCGTGCCCGCCTTTTTATCGGCAAGATATTCGGCACTGCGCCAGTGCATGAAAGGCTATTCCTGAGCGGTTGTCTTAGAACCACCTGGCTTGCCGAAACGTTATTCGGTCAATCCGGACCATACTCGCCCCAGGAGCGGGTTCACGTTCCTGGTGACGGTAATATGCGTGGCTATCAGATGATGCATATCAAATCAGATCAGATGTATGCGTTGAATCTTGAATTTCCGGCACGGTCATTGCTCAGAGTCTTCACTGACATCGGCTATTACGATCATTTCGCCTTCGACATCGGCGTGCGTTTGGTTATTGGAACGGAGACATTCTTGGCAGCGCCGACCAATGGATTGAGTGTCTCACTCAATCTACCCTTGTACAGCTACATTGAGGGTGAACCCTGGAAACTCCGCTGGTCGCTTGGTCTATCCATCTAACACACCGGGGGCAGGCATAACATTTTAACTTTCTAGCCACTTCCTAATTCACATTTCCTGTTGTTTTCCTCCGCGCCAAACTTGTATATATTGTAGGGGCAGGCATAACATTTTGCACTTTTTGTTGTCCACTGAGGCTAGCATAATGACAATACCTGCCCTCCAAAACTGTTATTATGGCACGGCGTCCGAGGAAGTGTGGGGAAGAAATATACCATCATATATATGCCTGGGGTAACAACCGGCAGGTGATTTTCATTACTGACGAGCACTATGAAAGGTACATCAGCTTCCTTGAAAAATACAGTAGTGATAATCGGATCAGAGTCATCGCTTACGCACTTATGCAAACACACGTACATCTATATGTATATGACCTCCTTGGTAAGTTGTCGCAATTCATGAATAGTCTCCATGGTGAGTATGCACAATACTTCAATCATGTTACAGGAAGAGTAGGGCATGTCTTTGGTGAAAGGTTCAACAATAAGATTGTTCAGGCAAACGAATATGGTCTGTGGCTGTCACGCTATATCCATCGTCAGGCCGTCGAGGCAGGACTTGTTACTGATCCGGTATATTATCGGTGGACCAGCTACCATACATATCTCGGAGTGAAAACATCAGGTTTTGTGCAACCCGATGTTATTCTGGAACAATTTGGAAATGTGAAGGAACGTGTGGGTAAATACGAGGCATTTGTAAAGGGTCATAAGAAAGGACCTATAGATTGGAAATTAGAATCGACAGAAGTTATCGGTAACGAAACTTTCCGGCGGGGAATACTGCAGCGACTTAGACCCGAGCCAAAGAAGTATATTACTGACGAGCAAATATGTGAACTTATAATTGAACGTTTCAAAGTGGATCCCGGGTCGTTGTCCGCCCTGCGTGGTTTGAAAAAGAAACGCTTGAGACGGAGAATCATGGCGTACTTGGTCGGTGAACTTGGATTGAAGCCGGCACGACTTGCACAATTGTTCAAAATCTCGCATATGACGGTGCGCCGAGCCTTAGTTGCAAAAAGTTAAAATGTTATGCCTGTCCCCGGGGTTTAGAGGTCGAAGAGGCACCACCGGGTGGCATTGTGCATCATAGGCCAGTCTGATTCAACGTCGTCAAAGTTATCATAGGCGGAGACACCATCACGGTCATCGTCCTCTTCCCACTCGGGATGGGGTCCGGTTAGGAAAACACGGCCGGTTCCATACTGACATGCAACGAGGGCTGGATAACCAGATACATTGTAGAAACCGATCGTGTCTACGACAGCTGTCGAGTCAGGCAGAAAATACGGGCTGTTGACGTACATTATCCATAATGTCGCTGGTTGGTCGTCAGTGATCGGGTGCGGTTTCCTGAGATATACCTCACACATCTCTATCTCCAAACCTGGGACGGGTCCGGTCACCATACCCGGAAAGATGTCGAGCGATGCGGCAAAGTAGGCACCACCACAAGTGCCCATATATCCCCGTCCCGAGGATACAGCATCTTTGAGGATCTGCCTGCCCGTTTCATCGATTTCACTACCGTAAGAACCTCCAGGGAAATAGAATATGTCGATATGATCTATGTTCCCTTCGTTGAGGGTCGAAGCGTATATCCGTCGAGTTTCAAAACCCATCCACTTGAACATATTCTCCGCGGCGATGTAACAGATTCCGGATGCTTGTTCGTCGACATAGATGCCTATTGTCACAATTCCATCACCTGTTAATTCATTTGTCTGCTCGGTACAGCCGCTGAAGAATAATATCGTCAAAATTGATGCCACTGAGATAAGAATCTTTTGCATGTTTTTCTCCTTTTCAGACCAATTTTCGTAAGTATACGATGCAGAATGCAGAAGTCAACCGTGGCGACCCCAGAAGCTGCTTGACTTAGAGGGCGATTTATGTTAATCTTATGTCCGCTATGTCAAAGAATGCTATTATCCTGCTTCTCGGGGTCGGTTTGTACTGTGCGCAAGCAAGTGCCAATAGTCTGAGCACAGAATACTCGAACGTTGATGTCCGTAGCGAGCATTATGACCAGGGCATTTCTTTTGTGCGAAGCGATTCAGCCAGTCTTGATTCATTGATCCATTACAGAATGCTGCAAAATCACATCCCCGGAATTGCAACGATAGCGATCAAGGATGGGCAGATCGTCTGGAATCGGTCATACGGCTATGCCGTGCTCGAAGACAGCCTTCCGGTAGCCGATTCGACCCTCTTCTATCTCGCATCGATTTCCAAGACGAGTGTCGCTATCGTGCTGATGCAACTGTGGGAGCAACATCTACTCGATCTCGACGATGACGTCGGCATGCATCTGGGTTTTCCCGTACGTAATCCATACTATCAAGATTCGGTGATCAGCATTAGAATGTGCATGACGCATATGTCGAGCATCAATGATAATTGGAACATTCTCAATCCGCTTAACATACAAGGCGATTCACCCATTCCCCTCGGTGAGTTCCTTGAGGATTACCTCGTTCCCGGCGGCATATACTACAGTACCGACAACTACAACCCTTGGCCGCCGGCAACAGAGGATGATTACTGCAACATCGGCGCTGCCATTTGTGGATACATCATCGAGCAACTCGCTGACAGTTTTCCGGTGAGGTGCCGGGGTTCGTTGTTTGACCCATTGGATATGAACGAGACGGCGTGGTTCATTGCCGATTTGGATACGAACAATATCGCGATGCCCTACCATTGGGATGGAGCAGCGTATACACCATATGGGCATATCGGCAAACCTTATTATCCATGTGGTACGCTCAGGACGAGTTCATTGCAGCTGTCACGATTACTCATCGCTTTCATGCAGCACGGCGTGATTGACGATACGGTACGCATTTTGGACAGCGCAACCGTTGATTCCATGACCACGTCCCAGTATCCAGTGCTCAATCCCGAACAAGGTATTTTTTGGTACAAGAAATTCCTCGACGGGCGATGGATCTGGGGTCATCAGGGATGGTCTTCGGGTATCCGCGCGAGAATCGCTTTTGACTGGAATAACAATACCGGTGCGGTCGTTTTGACCAATGGCGAGGACATAACGAGCGTCACCGATATCACGATGGCCTTGTTGAATTATGCAGGACAGTATGGCGTCGCTGAATCGAAAGAATCTCTACTGCCGGCAAGCGTGATCCTTAGTCAGAATGTTCCGAATCCTTTCCGAAGATCTACGAAGATTTCTTTTGTGCTGCAAAATAAAGAGAACGTTACACTGAAGATCTATAATGCCCTCGGACAGGAATTGACCACATTGGTCGATGGTGAACTGGAACAAGGTGCACATAATATCGTCTGGACCGTGTCCGAGCTCCCGAACGGCGTATATTACTACCGACTCAGTATAGGAATTCATGACCAAGTACGTAGGTGTGTTTTGCTGAAATAACGTCTCGCGCGGACATCGGTTTTTTTTATCATGAAAAATCTGAGAAAGTATGGTAATGCACCCTTTGGAATAGCAGTAATTCATGGTGGACCGGGTGCTCCTGGAGAAATGGCACCGGTTGCGCGCGCGATCGCCACGTATTACGGGGTGCTTGAACCTTTACAGACCACTGGCACACTTGAGGCACAGGTCGAGGAATTGCGAAGCGTTCTGCTCGCACATGGCGAGCTTCCGGTCGTACTCATCGGTCATTCGTGGGGTGCATGGTTGAGTTTCATTGTTGCGGCCCGCTCGCCGAACATCGTGCGAAAGTTGATACTCGTGAGCAGTGGTCCCTTCGAAGATAAATACGCGAAGGGCATCATGAAGACCCGGCTCGAAAGACTTGGTGACCGAGAAAGAACTGAGCTCCTCTCTGTCATTGATTCGCTGGGTGAAGAACATGGCAAACGTGGAGATCGTCAGCTGGCACGCCTTGGCCAATTGATCTCCATTGCAGATTCTTACGATCCACTGCCTCACGATGATGATGTATTGAAAACAGAGTATCAAATCTTCCATAGAGTATGGAAGGATGCTGAAGGATTGCGAGAGAGTGGCGAACTACTGCAGCTGGCGAGGGAGATCAAATGCCCAGTGGTCGCAGTACATGGTTCATACGACCCCCATCCGGCTGAGGGTATTCAGAAGCCCCTATCTACGGTGCTCGAGGATTTCCGATTCATACTGCTCAACAGATGCGGGCACACACCCTGGATCGAACGCCATGCGCGGGATGCGTTCCTCAAGGTTCTCATTGAAGAGCTGGGGACATGACTTAGTATTGACAGGGGGCTGTTTTGCCATATCATATTTTGTTTGATGGGGTGCTAATGAGCTTTCTTGTATTATCGCCTACGTTGTTGCGTCGATGAGCATTAAGTCCACCAATTAGGAGGAAATTATGAGAACCAAGTTGGTCATCATTCTTATATTACTATTAGCAGTTGTCGTCACCGTGTGGAGACCGTGGTCAACCAGTACGGAGGAGAAATTCGCCGAATACGAAGAGGAAGACAGAGGCGAGAAGCCACACGACTGGTTCTACATGCAGCGCGCGTACCCGCAGCGCCTAATAAACGAAGAGGTGCATAAAACAGCCTACCGCCAGGCACTCTTCATGGCGCAAGAATACGCAGCGCGCAGCGAGGGTGTGTGGATACCGAAGGGTCCCACAAACATCGGCGGTCGCATTACCGGCATTGCACTGGATCCGACAAACGGGAATGTTATATATGCCGGCGCCGCCGACGGCGGCGTCCTTAAATCAACTGACGGTGGAGTGAACTGGACAATGCTCACCGATCATTTCATCACGCTTTCTGTAGGTGATGTCACGATCGACCCGAGCAATCCGAATACGGTCTATGTGGGGCTGGGTGAGGCGAATCTTGCTGGCGATAACTACGACGGTGATGGAGTTTACAGAACGACCGACGGCGGTGCTACATGGACCAACATCGGACTGGCGCAGACAAGGCGGATCGGTCGCGTCGCCGTGCATCCTAGCAACTCCGACATAATTTTCGTTGCCGGGGCCGGCGCTCAATTCAGTGCAGACAGCGCGCGCGGCGTCTACCGCACGACCGACGGAGGCGTGACCTGGGAAAAAGTACTTTATGTTTCAGACACAACATCGGCGATCGACCTGCGAATAAATCCGAGTCATCCGGACACGGTCTATGCCGCGATGTGGGAGCGACTGCGTTCGCCGACACGCAGAAAAGCCGGTGGGATAACATCCGGTATCTATCGTAGCACGGATATGGGAACGACCTGGAGCGAATTGACAAACGGGTTACCGTCCGGCGTCAATGTTGGCCGAATAGGTATTGCGATTTGTCCGAGCGTGCCGAATATTCTTTACGCCATTTATGCTGATTCCATAGGCTATTTCGAAGCGGTCTTCAAAACGACCGATGGCGGCAACTCGTGGGGTCAGACGAGCGGCCAGCCTTCATCATACCTGTACTCGAGCTTCGGATGGTATTTCGGCCAGATCCGCGTCCATCCGGAAAATCCTGATATCGTATTCGTCCTGGGCGTGCCGCTCTACCGCACGACGAACGGGGGGAGTTCCTGGTCCGACGTGTCAGGCATACAGCATGTGGACCATCACGCACTCGAATTCGACATGACCAACATGAATCATATCGTTGATGGCAATGATGGCGGAGTGTATTACTCCAACAACGGAGGTTCGGTATGGACAAAGTCATACAATCTGCCCATTACCCAATTCTATGCCGCAACCATAGACGAGCTCAATCCTCAACGTACGTACGGTGGAACCCAGGATAACGGGACCTTGCGGACGATGACCGGAAATTTGAACGACTGGGAAATGATCTACGGCGGTGATGGATTTTATTGCATCGTGGATTACACGAATGCGAATATCATCTATGCGGAATACCAGTGGGGGAACCTTGCGAAGTCCACCAACGGCGGAAACAATTTCACTCCGGCAACAAATGGCATCAACCCTGGTGACCGCACGAACTGGTCGACCCCGGTGATCATGGATCCTAATAACCATCTCGTTCTCTATTACGGTGCCAATCGATTGTACAAAACGACGGACGGTGCCGGATTCTGGAATGCGATCAGCGGCGAGCTCACCAACGGGCCGGGTTCGGGCAACCTGACTTACGGAACGATAACGACGATCGCCGTATCCAAGACCGATAGTGATGTAATATACCTAGGGACGGATGATGCCAATGTCTGGGTGACAACGAACGGCGGCACGGAATGGATGAGCATAAACTCGGGATTGCCCGACCGCTGGGTCACGCGCGTCGTAGTCGATCCGACGGACGGAGCCATTGCCTACGTGACTTTCTCAGGATACCGCTACGATTCATACCAGCCGCATGTGTTCCGGACGACGAATTACGGTGCGAATTGGACCGATATCTCATCGAATCTGCCTGAGGTTCCGATCAATGTGATCGTGATAGATCCGCAGAACACCTCGGTGCTGTACATTGGTACCGATTACGGTGTATACTACACGATTGATGTTGGTTCGACCTGGCAGCCGCTCGGTACGGGGCTTCCTTTCAGCGCGGTAGATGATCTCGTGTTGCACAACGGGACACGCATATTGAGGGCGGCGACCCACGGAAGGTCATTCTTCGAGTTCGATCTGAACCAGATCGCCATCAAAGAGGACGAAACATTTGTCCGATTGAACACAAAGGGTATTGACCTGCAGGTTATGAGCCCGAGTCGTAATGCCATTCGGTTGCTGTACAGTGTGGGCGAGCCCGGCGTAGTGCGCATTTCCATTTACGACGCGGCAGGTCGACACGTTCAGAGATTACTAAATGAGAAAGTCAACGCAGGAACGCGTGCATTGATCAAGACAGTGAACTTGCCTTCGGGAAATTACTTCATCCGAATGGAAGCGCGGGGTGAAAACATATCGCGGAAAATAGAGATAGTAAGATAGATTAACATTACTGCAAAAGTTAAAAAGTTTATGCCTGTTCCCGGAAAGAGATATAAGATCGAGATAGAGATATTCGAAGGGAAGGGTGGTCAGCTCCAGAAGGATGGCAACGAGATAATCTATCCCGACCTAATCAGAGAAGGAATATGCGCCTGGATGTACAGAGGAGATGGCGAAAAGAGTTATAGGAAAGATCAGAAATTCCTCTACCCGGAGGACAAAGATAAGATTTGCCCCTGGTTGCTTGACAGTATGCAGACGGTTCTGGCAAGGCTGATCGCCGGTGAAACTTTGAATTGGGATTATAAGGATACGCCATACGAAAAAGTGATAGAACCTGATGGTGTTACTACTGAATTTGTGCGGTGCATCGATCCAACAGCATCAGGGATTGTCGTTAAAGTAATAAGGACGATGGTCCAAGAATGAAGGAGCAAGACATGGGGTTGTCTCTTATAGTGCTGTTATTGGCCACTGTTTTGGTATCCTGCACAAAGCAATACATTGCGCGGGATGAGGCGGAAACCTTTCGTAATGTCATAGTACTCGTGCCGGATGGGTGCGGTTTTGCACACATGACCGCGGCGCGCTGGTATAAGGACGCACCGCTCACACAGGATTCAATGGAGGTGAGTATGGTGCGTACCTTTTCCGCCAACTCGGCGATCACTGGGTCGGCTGCCGCGGCGACCGCGTTCGCGACCGGTTATAAAACGTGGGAGGATTCAGATAGGACAAAGTGTCTTTCCATACTGCCCGATGAAATCATTATACCGGTACGGCAGAAGATTGCTGCTGGAGATCAATGGCGTCCGGCTGCAACGGTGCTGGAGGGCGCGCGCCTTGCCGGAAAAGCGGTCGGGTTAGTGGCAACATGCTACATGAGCCATGCGACTCCGGCAGCCTTTGCGAGCCACTGGCATTCACGCGATGACACCGGAATTATAATGGAGCAGATGGTATATCAGGGCGCCGACGTCGTTTTCGGCGGTGGTTTTTCCTACCTGATCGAGTCCGACTCAATGATTCCGGGTAGTGCTCAAAAAGGAACACGCCGGGACGGTGAGAATCTCTATGAAGTCTTGCTGTCACGCGGATATGAAGTGATCACAACAGAGGATGAATTACTCCGCTTGACTTCCGATAAAGAGAAAGTGTGGGGCATGTTTGCCGCTCGCCACATGGTCCATGACATCGATCGTCGGCTGTTTGGTCCGGCGCAGCCTTCACTTGCCGAGATGACGAGAAAAGCCATTGAAATTCTCGGCAAGGACCCGGACGGGTTCTTCCTCTTAGTCGAGGCCAGCCAGGTCGATTGGGCATCACACGACAATGACCTGGTGGGGGTAGTGACCGATTACCTCGTATTCGACAATGCGGTCAAGGTCGCGGTGGATTTTGCGAAATCGCAGCCGACCGGGCGGACACTCGTGCTGGTCTTTCCCGACCATGATTGCGGTGGTCTGGCAATGGGCGATAGCGGTATCGATTACTTATCGTTCAGACCGGAAAAAATGTTGGACGTGATCAAGAGAACCGATTTGACTGCCGACGGTATTGCTATGAAGTTGAAAACTGAGGGTGGCGGTATCGATACTGAGAGAATTAAGGAAATAATAGAACGTCACTGCGGTATCGATGACCTGACCTCAGAGGAGTTGAAATCGATCGAGGGTACGCTCAGGGATACCGCGAACGGCTATCTCAATGAAATCATCGGTCCCATATTGAGCAGGCGCGCAGGTGTCGGTTGGACGACATTCGGTCATACGGGTAACGATGTGCCGATGTTCAGTCACGGCCTTGAGCGGTCGCCCAAGGTTATCGACAACACGCAAATTGCACGCCTTTGTGCAGAAGGACTCGGTTTTGAACTCGATGAAGTCACTGACAGGCTTTTCGTTGATGCAAGACATCTCTTCGACGGTGCGGCGGTCACGTTCGATACTTCCGGTGTTCATAAGAGCATGGGGCAACTCGTTGTGGAACGAGATCGGAAGAGAGCAACTTTCCCATTTTTCAAGAACATCATGATTATCGAGAAGGATACGGTTTCGCTCGAGGGCTTGACTGTGTATTCATTAAAGGCTGACAAGGTCTTTCTGCCTGCGCAGGCGAGGCGCCTATTTGAAGCCTTCTAATGCGTGGGACATTTGCCTGTTCGCAAATCCATTGTCGGTAAAGCGCATTTTGCACCAAACCTTTTAACTCATTCAGTTGTCAAAATTCTATATAAAATCCTATTTGACAAATTAATGCAAGTTAGCGAAGGAGACAACTGACAGCAAAGGAGAGCATCGATGTATAGACTTCTCACAATGCTTTTTTCATTGCTCATAGTAGTCAGTATGAACTATGCTGACGACTCATCAGGACAGGATGATATGGTGAATGAAGCAAATGCAATTTTCAAGAAAGGAAAATTCACCGAAGCAAAGGCTTTGTATTCGAAGATAGTGGCCACGACGTTTGACCATTATGACGCGATCTTGGCATTGGGTAAGATAAGCCTTTACGAGAATGATTTCAGGAGAGCAGACAAATGGCTGGAGAGTGCCATTCGGCTGAGTCCCAAAGATACCGTACCCAAGGAGCTGCTGGCTGAATCCTATTATCGTCGCGACAATTTTGAGAAGGCAGAACCATTGTTCCGTGAAATCGGCAGGATACCTATGGCTGACAAACTGAGGTACTTGGGCAGAAAGATCCCGTACAACATCGAGAGTGATGTCGACATGACTGCGATTGAATTTGTGCAGACCGACCCCCTGCCTATTGTGAAGTTGCGCATCAATGGAAACGAAGAGGCTCTGTTCCTGATCGATACGGGCGGCTGGGAACTCATAATTGATTCCGAATTCGCCAGTGCTGTCGGCGCAAAAAAATTCGGCGGGCGGTTGGCAACATATGCCGGCGGCCTCCAGGATAGCACATTCCATGGCGCGGTCGATGAAGTCAGAATTGGCGCTTTCTCGGTGAAGAATGTACCCGTCCACATAAATAATAGTCCGCGAGGCATCGCCGCAATGATGGACAAACCAATAAAAGGTGTGATCGGTACTGTCTTCTTGTATCATTTTATATTCGCTCTTGATTATCCTGGCGGTCAATTGATTCTGCAAAAGAAAACACCTGAGAACATGCGGCGAACGAGGGAAGAGTTGAGATCGACCGATAATATTGTCGTGCCGTTCTGGATGTCCGGTGACCATATAATAGTAGCATGGGGAACCGTCAACAAAAGTGAACCGATGCTATTCTTCGTTGATACCGGCTTGGCCGGTGGTGGTTTCATAGGCACAGAGAAGACCGTTGAGCGTGCAAACATAAAACTGCCTGAGGAATCGGGTGAAGGTATTGGCGGCGGCGGAAAAGTCACAGTCAAGACGGCCACATTGGACGAAGTAACTCTTGGCAGCGCCCGCGAGGAGAATGTCATCGGCTTCTTCGGCGCCACTCCGGATTTTGGGGAGAGATTCGGGTATGAAATAGGAGGCATAGTATCACACGGATTCTTCCGGCCCTATAGCGTCACTTTTGATTTCACGACGATGAATCTCATTCTTAAGAGAAAGTAGAAAAAAGCCATCAACTTGTATTGTCTTTGGTTATTTACTTGAAAAGCATTGACTCGAACATTTAGGAGGATATAATAGGGTGTAGAATCGGTATTATGGATGGTAGGCATTTTAACGTCGCTTTAGTTTAGTTTTTCGCAAAGCTGATCTCAGTATAATAAGGGAGGAACAGATGAACCTGAGGTTGAGTAATGTATGGATTGTGTGTTTAATCGTCTTCGCATGCCTGTTTGCACATGGTATGGAGAGTGTATCCAAAACAGCTTATGATGCGATCTTCTTACGCGATACCGAGAATGGGCCGATAATCGTGCGTGAACCAGGACTGCCTGCCTACAGCAGCTACGGGATGACGGACGATCCGGCCGTTGTGTGGACGTATAACCTTACAGATGCAATATACCATAGCACCGCCAATACAGTTGATGGATATGTATTTGCGGGAACGTATTTAAACCCTCCGCAGGAGGCTGAGTTGTTCGCTCTAATGGGCGGCGGTACGCCGGAGTGGGGATATGGCGGCACTGAATTCTACGCCGACGCGGGGGATTATTCCTTTACCCTGGCTGCTGTTGACAATGACGATGCCGGTGCGATAATACACAAATGGACAGGTCCGGGAACGGGTACGCCTGACTGGACCGCGAGTTTCCCGGGGTATGTTCCTGGGTCTTACGGGCCATTTGTCGTATCTGATGATGGTTCGACGATCGCTTGCATAGCCTCGCCACCTGGAATGGATGCGCACCTGCTCTTATTCGATGCCGATACATCGGAACCTTTGATCGATTACGAGGCCACAGGTTTAGGATTCCCGAGGGTTGTGAAGATCAATGAGGACGGACGCTACACCGCATTTGTTGCGCTCGCGACCATTGTTGTCTTTGACCGGGACAGCCTTGAGGTGCGTGATCAGATATCGATGGGATATA
>CP070705.1:1112540-1117549 GCA_020349965.1 Caldifarciminota bacterium
ATTGCTCTCCTTTCATGTAAATATATCTTTATTTGTTAAAAAATATCAAATCCAGCGAAGTATACAAAACCCACTGGTTTTATGACGAGAATATTCTATAATATCTATTCCCGGTAAGATGGTCAAGATACTATGAAATACAAAAAGCCATAACGTAAATAGAGGAAGGTCTATTGACAGGCAACCGATGACTGAATATAGTCATCAGGAGAGAAATTTCGTAGTTTTCCATATATCACTACATAACGAAAGGAGTAAGTGATGGTACATGATATTTCGCTGTTACTCTGTATGATAGGCATCATCTTTTTTGTGTCTACTGTGTCGGCTCAGGGGCCGGATGATGTGAACGTATGGATTGCGAGTTATGATACAGTCTGGCAGACCGTTAATGAACACCATTACGATTCAACCTTTGGCGGACTTGACTGGAACGAAATTCACGATAGATACTACGATCTTGTGGCAAACGTGAAGGATGATAATGGTTTCATAGAAATAGCGAACAAGATGCTCGCTGAACTGAAACTATCCCATTATGCCGTTTTTAATATACAAAAAATGGCTGCCGGTGGTTCGCCGCTGATTTCCGAAGGGAGTATCGGGCTGGATATCCGTATGCTGGACAATAAGGCTATCGTTAAATCTGTTGTGCAAGATTTTCCCGCTGCCGAGGTAGGTATTAGACCTGGATACAGTGTGGAAAGTATTGACGGTATCGCGGTTGAAAAGATCATTGATGAAGTTAAATCTAGAGCCCTCCCGATCGACAGTGAACGTAAGAGGGTATCTAACGTTGCTGATAATATATGCGGCCGTTTTTTCGGTGATGCCGGAACCGAGACTTCAATGACGTTTCGAGATGAATCCAATGCTGTTCACGAAGCCACAATGATCAGGAAAGAGAGGACCGGAAAGACAGTCATAGATGAATCCCTACCACCGTTCTATGTGGACTTTCAGAGCAGGCTAATTGACGACAACATCGGCTATGTCAGCTTCAGCGTCTTCGCGCCGCCGGTTGATGAGCGCTTCAACGAGGTAATTGATTCTATGGCTGATATGCGCGGTCTTATCATTGATATCAGGGGGAACCCGGGAGGTATGCACGAGATAGGAGAAGCTATTGTCTCGAGGCTCCTTCAGAAAGAGACGCTTTTCTCGGTTTTCAAACACAGAGAAGGAACAGAGGAAGTAGTGGTTAAGCCGAGTGGCAAGACTTACGATGGGCCGGTGGTTGTAATGATCGATGTGATGAATGGATCGGCCAGCGAGCGGTTTTCCGGATGCATTCAGTCGATCGGACGTGCGACCGTCATCGGCGAAAGGAGTTCTGGATCGGTCGGCCCGTCTGACGTAAAGAAATTGCCGAACGGCGCTTCATTTATGTACCTGGTTGCACAGTCCCTGACGCCTGACGGCACAGTGCTTGAAGGGCATGGTGTCATCCCGGATATTGTCGTGAGTTTGGACAGAAAGGCTTTACTTGAGGGCAGGGATACCCAGCTGGAACGCGCCATCTTATACATCAAGAACGCAACGTACTAATGTCGGGTATGCGACTTGTTTTAGATTAAGTCGAGAGTCACTACGTAGCAAAGTCCGCGGAATAAATCGGTTTTGAATGTGTATATACCTATTAGAGGTGAGACTTTGAAGATGCTAAAATACCCCATATTCACGATGTTCATTCTTCTGGCCTGCGGGCGACCTTATGCGAATGTGTACCGCGAGCAGATACGTCGAATAACGGACGAAGAAATAACTCAGTATTTGGGTGCGATCTGCCTTGAACTCGGCGGTCATATCGGCTTGACAGCGATTGGCCATTGTGGCCAGTGCGGTGGCATGACACCGTGCTGTAATATGCAGATCTGCGGTTCGTGCGCCGCTGCGCGAGGCGTATGTCCGTTTTGTCTGAGGAAGGTTGATTGGACGAGGAATACGGATCCGGAAAGAGAAATACCAATGCTGCTTGCAATACTTGAACGTTCTGCTGATGTCAGGGCCAGACAAGTAGCAGTGCACGCTCTCACGCAGACAAATGAACCGCAGACACTCGACGAGATGATGCACTATTCTGGGGAGAGAATGCTGTCCATGGAGCTTGCTGTCGCAGTGGGCGCGTTCAAAGATGCCCGCTACATAGGTTTCCTCAAGAAGGTAATCCATAATGCAGGAGATGATTATTTTGGAGATGAAAGCGACATTGAAATGCAGTATTATCTGTCAAATGCTGCTCAGGCAGCGGCAAACAGTCTGGCGAGAATTGGGACAAAGAAGGCTGTCAAAGTACTTTTGCGTTCTACTGAAAAAGGCAGATTATGGGAACGATACTACGCAATTAGTGCCCTCGGAAGCGTTAATGAGCCAAGAGTCAGAGAAGCACTGACGCGCTGCCTTACAGAATTCTTCGCCAATGACCGCGATTGGAAATGGATACCGGGGCGTGATCTCATTGGCGCCACTCTGAAGTCACTGGCGAACATTGGTGACAAAGAAACGGCACTGCTCGTCATAGATTACACAAGAGATCCGGGGTGCGATTTTTTATATGAAGAGCTGAAAGCATGCCTGACCAGCATAGGTAAGCCTGCAGTCTTTGAACTCATTGCGGCGATCAGAGAAGATCTAAATGACGGGCGATACGACTGGGGGCGGTTCGTTCTCGTTGAAGCGCTCGGTGATATTGGGGAACCCCGGGCAGTTCCGTTTCTCATTGAACTTCTCGAGTGGCCCTACCCTGATCAGTGGGCAGAGAGGGATTTTAAAGAAGTCACGCTGCGTGCGCTCGGCCATTTAAAGGCGCACAAATCCCTCAATAAGATCGAAAGAGAACTCTTTCACGGAAAAGAGGAATCGACGCGGCAAGCAGCAGCAAATGCTTTGGGTTTGATCGGCGGTGTCCGATCATTCGAAATCTTAGAAGCAAAACTAAAGCAGCAGGATGCACAATGGGTTGAACGTGAGTGCTTGGCCAGCCTCAACAAGATCGCTCTTGAGGAAATTAACGCGGACGGGCTTAAATTGACGGCAGCAATAATAACTGCTGCAAAAGGTGGCGCGGAAGCTGCATTTCATCTCAGTTATCAACCGATGGTAAACGAGGAACCGTGGGCCATCGATTTTTTCTTTGCGAACATCGCTAATGTTCCCATGCAGCGGAATTTCTACCAGGTAGTTGAGCTATTGAATACAGGTAACAAGTCGATCTTCACAAAAACGGCTCAATTCTTAAGAGACCTTACAAATCTGAAAGCCGTAATTACTTTCAGCGATGCGGTCGATAAAAAGGAAATGTTCATACAGACCTTATGGAATTGGTATCAGAAACACTACTCTGAGTTAGAGTGATAGCCTACGCATTGGGGCAGTCCTCCACACCTAATAATGGTTGGCATGATCATTACGATGAAGAATCCTTGATCTGTGCTAGATGTCGAAATTCAGCGATAAACCGACCAAGAAGCCAAAGTCACTGAAGTCGATCACTTTTACGTCGTTGCTGGTTTTGGTGCTGTAAAGATATTTGCCTTCGGCGAAGATGCCCAGCTTCCAGATTAATCTGATATTAGCACCGAATATTGCGTCAAAGGCTAGACCGGTTTCTCTTTCATTGGGTCGGTCAATCTTCGGAACACGGATCATCCCAGCGCCACCCCCTAAATACACGTATGCGGTCTTTATGTCTACCGGTCTTGTATATAAAAAGGACAGCATTTTCCCGACATATCCGACGAGCAGCACTTTCGCAGCTGTGTAGCTTTCTATTTCATAGGGATATTCCAGGCTGCCTTTGGACCAGTATTCACTCGCGGCTTGAAATGCAAGGGGAAGTCTGTTCATTCGGATTTCCAGCGCAAGTTGGCCGCCTCCTAATGTTCCATCTGGAGGGCGTTCATCATAAAGCATACCGCCGCCGAATCGTACAGTTAACCCGGCAGCATTAGCGCTAGATGACACACAGGCGATTAACGTGATGACAATCACAAAACGGTACCCCATCATAACTCCTCCTTTAACTGATGTCTCTATGTTGTGCCGATGATAGTGATAGCACCGCGATTACAGCGATCTCTATCTTACTTTTATAACTTTCTTCTGTATTTGCCCATCTACTTCGATGAAATAAATGCCGGATCGTAATCCATAAGGGTCAACAACTCTTCCGGTGATGTCAAATGCCCTGCATGTCTTATCTTTGGGCAGGAACAAAGGTCCGGCGAAGATTGTGGGGCCACTATCCCAGCACTTCATCGTTATGATCTCTTTTTCTTTGATGCCCGGTGCATCAGGTTCGGTCCTTATGATCCAAACATCCCCCAGAATCGCGCCAAATGAATCGGTCACTCCGGTGATTATGTATCCGTCATCAGAAGTCTGCTGAACTGAATAGCCCGCATCATCATCTACCCCGCCATAGGTTTGTGTCCATACGGTATCACCGTCAACGTCGGTCCGCACAAGCCAGGCGTCCAAGCTGCCGGCACCCTGTGAGTCTGTGAATCCTGCAGCGATGTATCCTCCGTCTTTGGTCTGTTGGATAGACATAAGCCAATCATAATCGCCTCCACCACCATATTGCTCAATCCAGAGGGCATTGCCCGCTGTGTCTGTCCTTACTATGTAGCCATAAGTCTGCCCTGGTCCAGAGGTGATGCATCCGGCAATTACATAGCCTCCATCAGTCGTCTGGTCAACGGAAAAGCCGACTGCGAGATAACCTGCTTGTCCGTATGTTCTCGTCCAGGCGGTATCGCCGTCTGCATCAATCTTGAGGAGATATACATTAGACAAACCTGGTCCAGATGACATAGTACTGCCTGCCACAATGTACCCGCTGTCTGCAGTCTCGTGGACTGAAGAGGCGTAATCAGAACCGATGCCTCCGTACGTTTCAAACCAGATGATTCCGCCATCTACATCTGTTTTAATGACGTACACATCATCTTCACCTGAGCTGAATGACCGCGTTCCTCCGACGACGATGTATCCAGAATCATAGGTTT